>DASRXG010000028.1:0-188268 GCA_035654275.1 Noviherbaspirillum sp. | reverse complement strand
CAGGACCTCAACCCGGTGCTGCAGGACATCGGCCTCGCGATCCATCCGCCGCTGCTCTACCTCGGCTACGTCGGCTTCTCGATCTCCTTCGCCTTCGCCATCGCCGCGCTGCTGGAGGGCCGGATCGATGCGGCCTGGGCCCGCTGGGTGCGGCCGTGGACGCTGGCCGCCTGGGCCTTCCTCACCGCCGGCATCGCCATGGGCTCCTACTGGGCCTATTACGAGCTCGGCTGGGGCGGCTGGTGGTTCTGGGACCCGGTCGAGAACGCCTCCTTCATGCCGTGGCTGGCCGGCACCGCGCTGCTGCATTCGGCGGTGGTGATGGAAAAGCGCAACGCGCTGAAGATCTGGACCGTACTGCTCGCGATCCTGACCTTCTCGCTGTCGCTGCTCGGCACCTTCCTGGTGCGTTCCGGCGTGCTGACCTCGGTTCACGCATTCGCTACCGATCCTGAGCGCGGCACCTTCATTCTGATCTTCCTCGCCATCGTGATCGGCGGTTCGCTGCTGCTGTATGCATGGCGCGCTCCGAGCGTCGGCCTTGGTGGCCGCTTTGCGCTGATTTCGCGTGAGTCGTTGCTGTTGGTGAACAACGTGCTGCTGCTGGTTGCGTCCGGCACCGTGCTGCTGGGTACGCTGTATCCGCTGTTCCTCGATGCGCTCGGCCTGGGCAAGATTTCCGTCGGTCCACCGTACTTTGAAGCGGTATTCGTGCCGCTGATGATTCCGGTATTGCTGCTGATCGGTGTCGGCCCGTTTGCGCGCTGGAAGGAATCGTCCCTTTCAGATCTGCTGCGTCACCTGCGCTGGATAGCGCTGGCATCGGTTGGCCTTGCCATCGCCATTGCGCTGGTACTGGCTGCTTCGCCGATGGTGACGGTCGGTATTGCCTTCGCGATCTGGGTCATCGCTACCTCCGTCATGCACCTGGTCGAGCGCGCTCGCCATGCGCCTGCCGGCATGCCGCTGACGAAGCGCTTGTCACGTGAGCCTCGCAGCTACTGGGCAATGCTGATCGCCCATGCCGGCATCGGCGTGTTTGTGGTCGGCGTCACAATGGTCAACGGTTTCGATGACCAGAAGGACGTCCACATGCGCGTTGGTGATACTACATCGGTCAACGGCTACACCTTCACGTTCACCAACCTGGAGGAAGTGAAGGGCCCGAACTATGTTGCCGCACGCGGTACGTTCGACATCACCTATGACGGCAAGAAGCTGACCACGCTCCATCCTGAAAAGCGGATGTATGTGATCCAGCAGATGCCGATGACCGAAGCCGGCATCGACCGCGGCTTCACGCGCGACCTGTACGTCTCGCTGGGCGAGGCAACACAGGACGGCGCATGGATCGTGCGCGTGCAGCACAAGCCTTTCGTCGGCTGGATCTGGGGCGGTTGCCTGATCATGTCCCTTGGTGGCCTGCTGGCTGCCACGGACCGTCGCTATCGCGTTGCTTCGCGCCAGGCGAAACTGGCCGCGCAGCAAGTGGCAACGATCAAGACCGCAAACGCATAATCACTGCCAAGGACCATGAAACGATTCCTACTTCCTCTCGGTATCTTCCTCGGCTTGCTGGTTTTTCTCGGCATCGGGCTGCGGTTGAACCCGCGTGAAATCCCGTCGCCTTTCATCGGCAAGCCGGCGCCGACGTTCAAGCTGACCCAGTTGCACGCGCCTGACAAGACCATTGCCCCGCAGGACCTCGCGGGGCAGGTCTGGATGCTCAACGTGTGGGCGTCCTGGTGCGTGTCATGCCGTGCCGAGCATCCGATCCTGATGGATTTCGCCAAGGCCAACATGATCCCGGTCGTCGGCCTGAACTACAAGGACGGCCGTGACGACGGCATCAAATGGCTGCGCGACTTCGGCAACCCGTACATGATGTCCGCATGGGACAACGACGGCCGTGTCGGCATCGATTACGGCGTGTACGGCGTGCCCGAGACGTTCATCATCGACAAGAAAGGCGTGATCCGCATGAAGCATATCGGCCCGCTGACGCCGGATGCGATCTCCAAGAAGATCGTGCCTTTGATTAAAGAGTTGAAGAATGCGTAAACTGCTGTTCACCCTCATGCTGGCACTGGCCGCCGTTTCGGCACAAGCCAAGGAAGCGGAGCCGGCTGTCGCTGATCCCGTGCTTGAAAAGCGCGTGATGGAACTGTCGGAGGAGCTGCGCTGCCTGGTCTGCCAGAACCAGACCCTCGCGGATTCCCATGCGGAGCTTGCGATGGACCTGAAGAGCCAGGTTCGCGAAAAGCTCGCCAGCGGCATGTCCAACCAAGACGTGATCGACTACATGGTGGAGCGCTACGGCGACTTCGTCCTCTATCGCCCGCCGGTCAAGGGCGCCACGTGGCTGTTGTGGTTCGGCCCGTTCCTCCTGCTGGTCGTCGGTATCGGCGTACTGGTGTTGAAGCTGAGGAAGCGCCGCGCACCGGAAGAGGCGCTGCCTGACACCGAATTGCAGCGCGCAGCGTCCCTGCTCGACGGCGCGACCGAAACAAAGGAAAAAGCATGACATTATTTTTGATTGGCGCCGCGCTGCTGGTGGTGACGGCATTGGCTTTCCTGTTGCCGCCGCTGCTGGGTAAGGCGCAGGCAGGCAGCGAGCACTTGAAGCGCGATGAGTTGAACCTCGCCGTGCTGCGCGACCAGTTGCGCGAACTGGATGCCGACCTCGAAGCCGGCGTCATCGAGCCGCTTGCTTATGAGAGCGCACGGCACGAGCTGGAGCGCCGCGTGGCGGAAGAAGTCAAGCCGGAAGTGATGGTGCAGGGCACCAGCGGCGGCCGCTGGACTGCGATCGCTGTCGGCGTGCTGGTACCTGTACTTGCCATTGGCGTGTACATGGCCATTGGTTCGCCGGCCGGCCTCGATCCGACCCAGCAGGTCGCGACGGAGGAAAACTCGCATGAGGTCACGCCGGAGCAGATTGAAGGCATGGTTACTGCGCTCGCGCAACGCTTGCAGAACGAGCCGGACAACGTGGAAGGCTGGACCATGCTCGCACGCTCCTACAATGCGCTCGGACGCTTCCAGCAGGCGAGCGATGCCTACGCCAAACTGGCCAAGCTGATCCCGAACGACGCTGACTTGTATGCCGACTACGCCGATACGCTGGCAATGGCGCAGAACCGCAGCCTGCAGGGCGAACCGGAGAAGCTGGTCGAACGCGCACTGGCGATCAACCCGCAGCACATCAAGGCGCTGGCGCTGCATGCAAGCGCAGCCTTCGAGCGCAAGGACTACGCAAGCGCCGCACAGCGCTGGCAGAAGATCCTGCCGCTGGTGCCCCCGGATTCCGACATTGCTCGTTCGATTGCCAGCAACATCGCGGAAGCCCAGAGCATGTCGGGTCAGGCGCCCGTTGCCCAGGTATCACAAGCACCGCAAGCACCTGCACAGCCGGCCGCAGCCGGCGGCAAGCAAGTGACCGGCACCGTCGACATCGACCCGGCGCTGCGTGCCCAGGCCGCTGATACCGATACCGTGTTCATCTTCGCCCGTGCCGCACAAGGCCCGCGTTTCCCCCTCGCCGTGGTGCGCAAGCAGGTCAAGGACCTGCCGGTGGAATTCGTGCTGGATGACAGCATGAGCATGACGCCGGACGCCAAGCTCTCGAGCGTGCCGATGGTGGTGGTCGGTGCGCGCGTTTCCAAGACGGGCAGCGCGACTCCCGCAGCTGGCGACCTTGAGGGTGTGACCGAGCCGGTTGCTCCTGGAGCGACCAACCTGAAGATCCGCATCAACAAGCGCAACGGCTGATCGAAGCACGTTCCTGTCAAAGCGATGCAAAGGCTTGATGTCTTTGCATCGCTTTTTTTATGTCGTTTCCATTTGCGATTTGCGCGAATCTCATTGTTGAGATCAAGCGTGATCCGCATTAGCTTTCACTCGGCGTAAGCGCCGTGTCCCGCACTCTTGGGCAGAGATGCGTCCAGCATTAACCGCTGTCTACGGCGTGCTTAATGCGGCGATCTCATTGCATTTCCTGCCCGCGCGCCGCTCCCGGCGTGATTTACCTTCATCTCACAACGTCCGTCGGCCTAGATATTTCCTTGCGGCATGCTACTTGCTTAAACGTCACACGGGGCACGAGGTGCGCGCGCAGTTCGAGGTGCACACGCAAATGAACAAGAAGTAGTCCTGCCCCGGGAACCATTTTTCAGTAACGCTTTTTCGTATATGTAATCAGGAAGGAATGGTAGTAATGAAATCGAAACTCACGGCGGGCGCCATCATGGTCAGCATCGCCGCAACGGCCGTACTCTTTACCGCCGGCCCGGCGCATGCGGCAGACGGTGCCGCCGCCGAAAAGCTCGCACGGCAGGAGGGATGCCTGCGTTGTCACGGTATCGACCGCGGCAAGGATGGACCCTCCTACAAGTCCATCTCCGAGAAAAACAAGGGCAAGGCTGATGCAGAGGCACGCCTCATCAAGCACCTTAGCACCGGACACAAAGTGAAGTTTGAAGACGGCCACGAGGAAGATCACAAGATTCCGAAGACCAAGGACGCAGCTCAAATCACAAATCTGGTCCAGTGGATCTTGTCGCTGTAAGAGAAATGCCGTTAGACGCGTGACCGCAAGGGGATAAGCCGGTCGCCGTTCGGGAAATATTCAGGGAGAAAGTAATGAAAATCTGGCAGAAGATCGCCACATCGCTGGCGCTCGCCGTCGGCTTGGCCGGTTTCGTACCGGCCCACGCCGAGGAAGCGCAGAAGCACAAGCATTCGCAGCTCGACATGATGCGCGAGCTGCGAGCAGAAGACGCCGTTTGTACACGTTGCCACGACCAGTCCGAGAAGAATCCGGTACTGTCGATTTATCAAACCCGCCATGGTGTGAAGGCAGATAGCCGCACACCGTCTTGCCAGGCCTGCCACGGTGCCAGCGAAGCGCACGTCAAGAACACGGCCAACACGTCGGTCCGTCCGCCAGTTGACTTCCTTGGCGCAAAGGGCAAGGCCACGGCGAAGGACATCGAGTCCTGCATCGGTTGCCACAAGAATGGCGCACGTTCGCATTGGGCGGGCAGCGCGCATGAGAGCCGTGACGTTCTCTGCACCAACTGTCATCAGATGCATACGCACCAGGACAAGGTCCGCAACAAGGCGACCCAGCCGGAAGTCTGCTTCGCCTGCCACAAGGAGCAGCGCGCGCAGTACAGCCGTCCGTCGCGTCACCTGATGAGCGACGGGAAAATGGCCTGCTCGGATTGCCACAATCCGCATGGTTCCGCCGGCCCGCGCCTGCTTCAACGCGACAGCGTGACTGACACCTGCTACACCTGCCACATGGAGAAGCGCGGCCCGTTCGTGCGTAACCACCAGCCGGTGCAGGAAGACTGCACGATCTGCCACAACCCGCATGGCACGACTACTCCGAACCTGCTCAAGAGCCGGCCGCCATTCCTGTGCCAGCAGTGCCACGAGCCGTCGACACACCAGGGCAATGCCGCAACATTGAACCCGGCAGCGGGGCTATACAGCTCTTCCCAGAATACCTTGGCGCGCGGTTGCATCAACTGCCATACGAATATTCATGGCTCCAACAACCCGACGCTTAACTCGGCATCCAGCCGTGCTTATAGGCGCTGATAGAAATAAGGGAGTCGAACATGAAAACGATTAAGCATTTGGATTTTCCCCTTGCCGCGATGGCAGCGGCCATGCTTGCAGCTTATGGTTCCGCATGGGCTCAGGTGGATGACGAGATTGCGGAGCTGGCCAAGCCGTCCAGCTCGATTGGGGTGGGGCTCGGGTACGTGTCGCAAGACGCACCGCGTTTCGGGATTTATTCCGGCATGGATGATGAAGGCGCATACGGCCTGCTGAATGTCGACGTGAACAGGCGCGATGATTCGACTGGAACGTGGCTCAAGTTCAATGGGCGCAATCTCGGCCTCGAGGGCCGAGACATGCGTATCAGCCACGAGCAGCAGGGCAACTGGGCGTACTACATCGACTACAGCGAAACGCCACGCTTTGAGCCGCGTACCGTGCGAACCACGGTTACCGGCATTGGCAGCTCCAGACTCGGTATTCCGAATACACAGCAACTCAACGGGCAGGAGGTCGGCCTTAAGATGAAGCGTGAGGCAACGACTCTAGGCTTCAATAAGCAACTGGGCAGCGGCTTCGACGTGAACGTGCGCTTGCGCAATGAAGAGAAGAACGGGGCGCGACTGTGGGGGCGCGGTGAGGGCGGCGCAATGGAATTCATGCCGGAACCGATCAACTCCACGACGCAGCAACTCGATGCGACGATCGGCTATACCGGCGAGCGACTGCATTTGACCGGCGGTTACTACGGATCTTTTTATGACAACAACAACGATGCGCTAAATATCGATGGCGGTACTACAGCCACCTTGCAGAGCGCTCACAACCTTATTGCGTTGCCGCCTGATAACGAAGGCCATCAACTCCATTTCGGCGGTGGCTACAAGTTCTCTGCGACGACCAAGGGAACCTTCAAGGTATCTTACGCACGTGCTGCACAGAACGACACCTTTATCGCCCCGACCGGGGCCGGCGTCAACGACCTAGATGCGCGCGTCGATACAACGCGGCTTCAGATGGGCATCACATCGCGGCCCATGCCAAAGCTGGCGCTGCTGGCAAACGTCAGCATCGACGACCGCGAAGACAAGACACCGATCAGACGTTACGTCAATCAAAGCTTCAATATCACTGGAACGCAGTACTACACCGGCTACAACGAGCCGCGTTCGGTCAAGACAAGTTCTGGCAAGCTCGAGGCAAGCTACCGTTTACCGCTTGATATGCGCCTGACGGGTGGTTTCGACTATGTCGAAAAGGAGCGAGACGACATCTATGACGTACGCACGACAGCTTTCCGTAAGAAGACGGAAGAGGCTTCCTGGCGTTTGATGCTCCAGCGCACCATGTCGGAGACGGTCAGTGGTTCGGTCGAGTTCGTGAAGAGCGATCGTCATGGTTCTCAGTATCTGGGAACGCAGCAATGGAACTTCGGGACCAACACGCTTGTTACACCTGCACTCCAGTCAATCATGCCGATCCACCTCATGGATCGCGACCGGGAGAAGGTAAAGCTATCCGTCAGCTGGACACCGGTGGAAGCGTTGTCGCTGCAGTTCTCCGCTGACGAGTCGTATGACAACTACGATCATCGGACAGCGGCGCAGATGGGGGTGAGAGCCGGTAAGGCCAACAACTATGCGATCGACGCGTCCTACGCATTCGCCGATAGCTGGCAGGCAACGGCCTGGATCTCGCGCAACGAGAACAAGACCGACCAAGCGGGCGGTCCGATGACCGGCGGTGTGAACCCGGGCCCCAACGCCTGGCTTGTAGCGCTGCGCAATACAGGCAACGCGTTCGGTCTCGGTCTTCGTGGCAAGCCGTATGACAGGCTGGAGCTCGGTATCGACCTTAGCCATGCCGAAGTTGTTGATGAGTACCGTATGCGTGTTCTGAATACAGGTGCCGTGCTCGCAACCGCGCCGCGCGACTACTTCACGCGGCAGTCCAGCGTGAAGCTGTTCGGCACCTATGCGATCCAGAAGATGTCGAGCATCCGTCTTGACTATGTCTACGACCGCTTCCATACGAGCGACTGGGCATGGACCTCATTGACCGATCCGCTGACTTGGACGTATCGCGACGGCACGCAGGTCACGCAACGGCCGAAGCAGAACGTCAATTTTGTCGGCGTCACCTACATCTACCGGTTCTATTGATCCCGGTTTGACGTAAAGGCAGCGGCAACGAGGGCGGATTTCCGCCTTCGTTGCCGCTGTTGTGCCTTCTGGGCTGATAAAACCTGCGAGCACTGTTTTACTGCTCCAGTCACCTGAATAGGAGGAACTGATACATGAGCAACACAAATCCGGAAACAGGCGCTGTCTCCACCCTCGATTTCGGCGTGCAGGTCGAATCCGGCACGGCGCCGCAGCGTGTCGCCGTGCCCGCTTACCTGCAGAAGGTCTACTGGTGGGCCTACGTGCATCCGAATGCCGTGCGTGTATTCGAGCGCGACTGGCTGGTCAACCTGATCCTGTTCGGTAATTACACCAGGCTGTGCCGGGCGGCGCTCGACGAACTGGGTGATTGCATCCATGGACAGACGCTGCAGGTTGCGTGTGCCTATGGCGACCTGACACCACGGCTTTATGAACGGATCGCGGATGACGGCAGGTTGCATGTGATCGATGTGCTTCCCGTCCAGCTCGACAACCTGGAACGCAAGCTGCCGTTCGATCCGCGCGTGTACTTGTTCCAGCGCGATTCCACTTCGCTTGGTTTTGCCGATGCGAGTTACGACCAGGTGCTCGTGTTCTTCCTGCTGCATGAGCAACCTGAAAATATCCGCCGTCGCACGCTGGACGAGGCCTGCCGTGTGGTCAAGCCGGGCGGCAAAGTAGTGATCGTCGATTATCACGGGCCTTCGAACTGGAATCCTCTTCGCCATCCATTGCGTGCGCTGCTCAAACGCCTCGAGCCATACGCGGACGACCTGTGGCAGAACGAAATCGAAAGCTTCCTTCCTGACGATGCCAGCTTTTCAAGCATCTCGAAGCAGACCTACTTCGGCGGCCTTTACCAGAAGGTCGTGCTCACGCGCTAAGCAATACTCGGTTCGCCGGCCGTCCTTCATGCACGCCGCCGGCGTGTGTCCACTCATCTCGGATTAATCAAGGTGATGCATTCCGGCATTTTTCTTGCATGAACAATACGGCAACCGGCGAGCCCGAGCGTGTCGGCATGCGCGGCGTTTTCGCATTGTGCCGACCTCGTTTAACAAGCACCCGTAATCAAAGAAGCAGAATCAACATGAAATTCATCGGAAATATGTTGGCCGCATTCGCGGCCTGTGCGCTTTTGATGCCGGTGACGGCAACTGCCGTCGACGCCGAGGCTGCTGAAGCGCTTGCACGGCAGGAGAACTGCCTGAAGTGCCACGGCATCGACAAGAGGAAGAGCGCGCCATCCTATACGCAGATCGCGAAAAAATATGCGGGCAAGGCAGACGCAGAGGAGCGACTGCTCAAGCACCTCCAGTCAGCCAGGTTCGTCATGGTCAATGACGAAGAAGAGCAGCACAGGGTCCCGAAGACCAAGGATGAAGCGGCCCTGCGCAACCTGATCCAGTGGATCCTCTCCCTAAATAACCAATAAATTCGGCGCATCACGCGCACGAATCCATGCGCGTCGTATGAGCGGTTTGGCCTTGCGTGACAGGCCGAAATGGATGCTGCCTAAATTTGAGGCATCTCAAAAATGAGTAAATTGATTCCCGCTTTTGATAACGCTTGAGTGCGGTCAACCAAAATAAAAACTCCTTCGCTTTGTTGCGACAGACGCGACAAAGTCCATTGTTGGAATGTTGCCCCACGGATACCCTAGGAACTGTAAGGCTTTAATACTTCATAGCGATCGTTGCACGGGAATTGGAGCTGGTGACAGCTCCATTTTTTTTGCAACGCCACAGTGAGGAATTGCCCGGCATGAAAAGTGCTGTACGGCAGTGAATTATCTGTTTGGCGGGTTCATCGCTGGAAGAAGCAAGGTAATACGACCTGGGATGCCGGCGAATGGCAACCCAGGAATCAAAGTGTAAAAGGAGAAGCAGATGAAGCTCTGGCAGAAGGTAGTCACCGCGGTGACATTTACGATCGGGCTGGCTGGCGCCGCGCCCGTGTGGGCGGCCGACGAGGCTAAGCCCGAACCCAAGGATATCGTCCTCAGGGAGGACGCGCGCTGTACATCCTGTCACGACGAAGCGGATGACGAGAAGCTGCTCCATATCGGCAAGACCCGCCACGGCGTCAAGGCGGACAAGCGTACGCCGACCTGTACCAGCTGCCATGGCAAGAGCGATGCGCACGCCGACTATCAGGGCAAGGACAAACCACCGAAGACGGATATCAATTATCAGAAGGGCACCAAGACACCTGCGGCACAGCGCAACGAGGCATGCCTGACCTGCCACAAGGGCGGCAAGCAGATGCATTGGGCTGGCAGCGCGCACGCCAATAACGACGTGACCTGCGCGAACTGCCACAAGGTGCACACCCAACATGACAAGGTGCGTGACAAGGTACAGCAGACGGAAGTGTGCTTTGCCTGCCACAAGCAGCAGCGCTCGGATGTGAACAAGCTGTCGCACCACTCGATCAAGGAAGGCAAGGTCACTTGCTCAAGCTGCCATAACACCCATGGCTCGACTGGTCCGAAACAGCTGATCAAGAACACGCTGAACGAAACTTGCTACACCTGCCACGCCGAGAAACGCGGTCCGTTCCTTTGGGAGCATCCGCCGGCAAGCGATGACTGTGCAGTGTGCCACGTTTCGCATGGTTCCAACCAGCCGGCTCTACTGAAATCACGCGCCCCGTTCCTGTGCACGCAATGCCATATCGCTGGCGTGCAAGGTCATGCATCGGGTGGCGTTCGTAGCGGCAGTGACATCGCCGCTGCGCAGGTTGGCTACAAGGCTTGCTTGAACTGCCATACACAAGTACACGGCAGCAACCACCCGTCTGGTCCGCGCTTCGTACGCTAATGGAGAATTGAACATGAACACGACAATGGAAACACGTTTTGCGCGTACGGTTCTGGCGGCTGCGATCGCCGGCATCTTCTCCGCGCCGGCCGCATGGGCTGAGGAAGATGTAGAAAGCCTGATTCGCCCTGACAGTGAAATCGAAATCGGCCTCGGATATACCACGCAGGACAGCTTCAAATATGGTGAGTACACTGGCCTGCATAGTTCCGGTGCGCATCTGATCGGCAATGTGCTGATCAACAAGCGTGGCGAGGATGACGCCCGCTATGTTGAAGTTGAGGGCCGCAATCTCGGTCTTGACTCGCGCAGCCTTGGCTTGCGCGTCGGGGAGCAGGGCAATTACGGCCTGCGCCTTGAGTATGACCAGATCCCGAAGTTCGGCAGCGACAGCTACTACACCCCTTTCAACGGCGCGGGCAGCGATGTGCTTCGGAACCCGGGCATTACTCGCCAGTCGACTACCACTGCAATGCGGGCAGGGCTGGACGCAAACATGAAGCCCTACGATATCAAGACCACGCGTAAGGGCGTAGGAATTGGTTTCACGAAGGAGCTGGCAAAAGGCTGGGATGCCGAGCTGAATTACAAGCGTGAAGACAAACAAGGCGACAAACTGACCGCGGCGATGATTCAAGGCAATGGTGGTGGCGACCGTCGGGTTGCCATCGTGCCTGAGCCGATCGACTACACCACGGATCAGTACGAAGCGCTGGTGCGCTACAGCGGCGAGAAGACGCAGCTCCAGTTTGGTTATTACGCCTCGCTATTCAAGAATGACAAACAGTCGCTCACCTGGGATAACCTGTTTACGGGCACTAGCCACCCAAATACAGGTCGCTTCGGACTCGCACCGGATAACGAATTCCATCAGCTGAATGTCTCCGGTAGCTATGGATTCACGACGGCGACAAAGGTCTCTGGCGCGCTGAGCTATGGCCGTATGACGCAGAATGACGACTTCTTGCCATATAGCACGCAGGGCGCTGGGGCTCTCGGTCCGACCGGTTCGCTCCACGGCAAAGTCAATACCCTGCACGCGAGCATGCGGCTGGACTCGAAGCTCACCTCGGCATTGCACCTCACGGCAGGTTACCGTTATGACGACCGTGACAACAAGACGCCGGAGGGGGTGGAGTTCATTTACCGGAGCGGAGATTCGCTTGCGGCGCTGAGCGCCAGCAATACACGCAGGAACGTCGCGTTGGATATCAAGAAGCAGGTTCTTTACGCCGACCTCGACTATTACCTGACGTCGGCTACCAAGCTCAAGTTCGGTTACGACTACCATCAAGTCGACCATACGCATGAGCCGACCGACGGTGATAAGGAGCATACCGTCAAGACGGAGGTGCGGCATCGCTTTGGCGACACTGTTTCCTCGGGCCTGAGCTATGCATACTCCGACCGGAATGCTGGCACCTACAACGGCGCCGATCCGCTGGCCACAACTTATACTGATGCGTATTTGCGCTCACTCTGCCTTGCTTCACTTAACCCCGTAGACTGTGGCGCGACGACCGCAGCCCCTGGCAAGAGTTATCCATGGCTTGAAGCGCCGGGCCTGCGCAAGTACTTCCTTGCTGACCGGAAGCGCGAGAAGGTGGGGGCATTCGTGAATTACTCACCGATCGAGCAGCTTGATCTGGAATTTACGGGCAACTTCAACCGCGACAAGTATCCGGACACCTTTGATGGCTTGGGGCTGACACGGGCCACTGGTTGGATGCTCGGCTTCGACGCTAATCTGCAGGCCACGGATGCATTGAGCGGTAGCTTCTTTGCCTCCGTGGATCAGTCGAAAACTAACCAGAACGGTGCCAACCTTGGCGTGGGACTCATTGCTCAACAGGCTGAAACTGGCACGATCCCGGCTACAAGCCAAGCTGTGACGACCCTTACCGATCGCACCGTTACGCTGGGACTCGGGATGCGTTACAAGCCGAATGCACGATATGAGGTCGGTGGAAACCTGACCCATTCGGATTCGGTTGGGCATAGCAGGTTGAGCAGTGCCAACGCTGCCCTGACCACGCCGTTCCCCAACCTGGTATCACGTCTCAGCCGCGTGGACTTGTTCAGCAACTATGCACTGAAGAAGGACGTGACCTTGAAGGTGCGTTATGCGTATGAGCGGTATCGCTCCGACGACTGGGCTGTAGATGCGCTGCCCAATGTGAACTCCATCAGTTCCATCGTTGGCACGTACCAGTCCAGCCCGGATTACGACGTGCACTTCCTCGGCGTGTCAGTCGCCTACAAGTTCTAACGAGACGCAGATTGGCCCCGGCACCCGTCGGGGCTTTTTCCTTTGAGGGGTTACCCACGTAGCCAATCGCAATGGACGCTAGGCTTGTCCTCGTCAGCAAAGCACCTACACGCTGGCCTGAAAGTTGCTTCGTTGAAATAACGGGGCTCGCAAGACCTCGTCAGGACATCCTGAACATTGTCTGAACACCTGAAAAACATCATGCCTTTACGGAAATTAAGAACATGGGTGCTGTCCGCGGCCCTCGGCATTGCAGGGTTGACTGCGACGCTGCCGGCAGCTGCAGCCGACTCCAAAGCTGAGCCGAAGGCCGACGCGAAAGCAGTGGCATCCGCCCAAGCCTCGCCATCCAAAGGGAATGGCGGAAAACTCGATAACGCCGGTTGCCAGAGCTGCCACGACGGCCAGAAGGGCAAGCAAAAAGGCAAGGACGCCGAAGGCGAACCGCGCGACCTGCATTCCATCGACAACGGCAAGTTCGGCAAGAGCGTGCACGCGAAGATGCAGTGCGTCGCCTGCCATACCGAAATCGTCGATTCCAAGACGCCTCACAACATCAACACCAAGGCAACGAAGCCGGATTGCATCAACTGCCATGAGAGCCTGTTCGAGAAAGCGAAGAAGGACCCGCAGATCGCGAAAATCCCGCGCTTGAAGGAGGTGATGGAAAGCATTACCGAATACAAGAAATCCTTCCATGCGCGCGAGAATGCAGACGACGAAACGCGCTCCAACGCGTCGTGCAACGATTGCCATGAAGTGCATGAGTTCAACATCCCGCCGAAAGGGGATGCGCGGACCCAGTGGCGCGTGAACAATCCGCAGCTGTGTGGCGCGAGCTGCCATGAAGACCAGCTGGAAGAGTTCACCGAGTCCATCCACGGCGTGCAATTGCTTGAAGAGGGTAATACCGACGCGGCGATGTGCTCGGACTGCCATACCTCGCACTCGGTCGGCAATACCTCCACCGTGACCGTCAAGCAGGCGATCCTTGAGTCCTGCGGCGATTGCCACGACAAGGCGTACAACTCCTACGAGCGTACCGAGCACGGCAAGATCGCGGCCAAGACCGGTGGCAACACTGTCCGCTGCACGGATTGCCACGGCAGCCATGGCACTGCAGTGGTGACCAAGCTGCCCGACACGCGCGAGAAGGTGAAGCTCGACAACAAGATGTGCATCTCCTGCCACAACTCCGATCTGGCGTTCGCGAAGTTCGCGCCACTGAAAGCGGGCGCAACTCCAGGCGACAAGAACGCCGCGAAGGAGGCGCGCCCGAACCTGGATGAAATCCACAAATGGCTGCCGAACACCAAGCTACACTGGGAATCAGTGCGTTGCGTGGACTGCCATACCGCCGCAGACGAGGAACAGTCGCATGAGATCCTCAACGACAAGAAAGCCGAGCGCAAGTGCGTGACCTGCCATACGCGCGATTCCGCGCTGGCCACACGCCTGTACCGCCACCTCGCCGAGGAAGAAGAACAGAAGTTCGGTTTTGCCAACAGCATCATCCTGGCGAATTCGTACGTGATTGGCGCAACCCGTCATCCGTTGCTCGATGGCCTGATCATGGCTGCGGCTGCGCTGATGCTGATCGGCGTGCTGATGCATGGCGCCGTGCGTTACCTGACTGCAAGATCCAGAAGGAAGAATGGAAATGAGTGAACGTTTATATCTGCTGCCGTTATGGCTGCGCATCTGGCATTGGACCAATGCCCTGATGATCATCACGCTGGCGATCACCGGGATCAGTCTGCACTTTGCGGCACCCGATCGCTTCCTGGTCGAGTTCTCGCTGGCGGCGCGCATCCATGACATCGCAGGCATGACGCTGACCACGGCGTATTTGTTCTACTTCGTCATGAACATCGTGACGGGCAACGGATTGCAGTACTTCCCGCGCTCGCCGGTGATCAAGGGCTGCATCCGCCAGACGCGCTACTACCTGTGGGGCATCTTCCGCGGCGAGCCGCATCCCTATGAAGTAACGAAGGAGACCAAGTTCAACCCGCTGCAGGCATTGCTGTACTGGATCATCATGTACATGGTACTGCCGGTCGTGATCATCAGCGGGCTGGTGTTCTTCTTCCCGAGCGTCGCGCCGGACCGCCTGTTCGGCATGGATGGGTTGTTGCCGATTGCTTTCTTGCACTATGTGAGCAGTGCCGCGATCGTGATGTTCCTGATCGGGCACGTCTATCTTGGCACGACCGGCAAGACGACCACATCGATGTTCAAGATGATGATTACCGGCTGGCACGAACATTGATAGTGTTTAAGTAGTTGCGTTGCGGCCCGTCAGTTCCGGACAGGCCGCAGGTGGAAAAGCGCGAAAGAATCCGGAGCAATACTGTTTTAATTGAGGATGAAAATGAAACCGACCACCATCATCAGCAAACTGTCCCAGGCACTGGCTGTTACCGCTGTTCTCTCCCTGTCCACTCCGGCATTTGCGGCATTGGCAGAAGCCGACATCGAGCCGTACCTGAAAAAGCAGGGCTGCATGAAGTGCCACGCCATCAACAAGACCAAGAAGGGTCCTTCCTACAAGAAGATCGCCGAGAAGTACAAAGGCAAGGCTGAAGGCGAAGAGAAGGTCATCAAGAATCTCACCACCGCCAGCAAGGTGAAACTGGAAGACGGCACGGAAGATGACCACAAAGTGATCGAGACCAAGGACAAGGCCGAGCTGAAAGCGATTTCGGACTGGGTTCTCTCCCGCCAGTAAGGATGTGACGCCATACGGGCGCAAAGCGTGGAGCAGCACTGAGCAGGATTGAGTTGCGCAGTTCGACGCAATTCAGGAGTGCTCAGGATAGTGGGGTCGGCATGCCGGCCCCATTGTCATTTTTGAGAATGTTTTTTCTCCTCAATATCGCAAGTGGGAAATGACCACTGTCATGTATTTCGATGACAGCGCGACGTGCCCATCGGCAGATACCAAGTTTATGGGAAGCGCAAAATTGTCCCGCTGCATACAATTTCGCGATTGCGGGACACCGCATTCCTGTACGGTGTTGATGATGACCTCCCTGTTTCGAACAATGCGCGAGCAATTCCCGGCGGCCCTTCGCGGCATTGAGATGGGGCAGGTGATCTTCCGCCTCGCTACCGCCTGCCTGTTCGGCGTCTATCTTGTTTTCCTCCATCTCTCCGGTGCGCGCCAGGTAGGTGTCGGCCTCGCACTGCTCGTTGCTGTGTACGCAAGCTTCGCACTGGCGTGGACAGCGGTCGTGCACTTCGGAATGCTGCGCCTGCGCACGCGGTTTTCGACTTCCATCGTGCTCGACCAAGGATTGTTCGCGCTGGCGTTTTTCTTCGGAGGCGATCTTCTTGCTCCGGTGCTGTGGGCCCCGACCAGCGTTTCCCTCGGTTACGGCCTGCTCGGCGGCAGTTTCTACGCGCGGTTTGCGGCGTTGCTGGGCGCGGCCCTCATGGCATTGGCGTTTGCCTGGTCGCCGGACTGGTCTGAAGTGCCGTTGTTGTCGACAGGTATTGTTCTCGCCACCCTCATTGTGCCGTGGCATGGATCCATGCTGGCCGAGCAGATTGGCCGCAGCAAAAAGGAAATCCAGCGCCGCGCACTCGCCTTCGAAATCGCGTCGAAGACGGATTCGCTCACCGGCGCCCTGAACCGCGCAGGATTCGAGAAGGAACTGGATGCCGTGTTGCAGAGAACCGCGAGGACGGGCGAAATGAGCGGCGTGATGATGCTCGACCTGGATGGTTTCAAGGAGGTGAACGACAGTGCCGGCCACGCGATCGGCGATGCGGTGCTGAAAGAGGTTGTGCGATGCCTGCAAAAGGGGCTGCGCGCCTCCGACAGGATCGGCCGTCTCGGCGGCGACGAGTTCGGCATCCTCGTGCTGCACCTGATCAATGAAGAGGATGCAGAATGGCTCGCCTACAAGGTATTGCGCGCCATTGAGGATATCCGCATTCCGGAGCATCCCGACATGCGGATCACCGGCAGCATCGGCATCCAGGTATTACCGGATCCGGCGTGCGATACGGTGGATGCCATTGTCGCCGCAGCCGACCGGCTTATGTATGCAGCAAAGGATGCCGGCAAGAACCAGTACCGGTCATCCACCGAGTCGGGTTTGTGGACACCACAGTCAAAGACCTCTCATCTCTGAGAGACTGTTTGAAAACCGTAGCGAGCGGTCCACTGTTGGGTAGTAAAGGAAAACAGGGCGCTTATACAGATACATGATGAATGGCTGTCATGCCGAAGGGCGAGTACACTGGCCAGATACATTATTGATATCTGGGGGGCGCATGACGCAGGATGACATTCTCGCTATGTTCAGGCAGCAGTCGGCCAGCATGGAGCAGGCTTTTCCCAGATCGAATTCCGTCATCCTGGAACTTGCGCAGTTGCTCGCAGAATCACGCGGCCGCTTGTCCAAAGAGACGTTTGAAACCTTGGTGCGGATTGGCGGCGTGCTTTACAAGGAAGGGCTTGACCAGTTTGATGCGCGCTCGGATATTGCAGAAATCATGAAGAAATCTGCTTCGAACCGAAAGCAGGATTAAGGCCTTTGGACATTCGCGTCCAAGTTTGCATCAGTCAGCATCGGCCAGTATCAGTCAGTATCAGTCAGTATCGGTCAGCACCAGCGCGAACGGAAAAAACGAACGGATTGGCATCGATCCTTTCTGCGCTTTCCTTTCTGTCCGCTCGCAGCGGGCGTGTCCATCGCGGGAGAGGGACCGGTTCTCACGTTGAGGCCGACAGATGTCATCCATCGCTTGGTCAGCTTGGAGAAAGTGTTGCGCGTAACTTACCGCGGCAGCAATCTATCATTCCCCGTTGAGTATCTTGGAATACTCCACAGTACGAGCTTCACTGTCCACGCATCGGTTTCGAATTTTGGTGTTTCGAATTGCCTTTCCTGTTGCTGGCACGCCTGATGCATTGCCTTTCTCTTTTACGAGGCCATCATGACCAAGTTCGAAATCATGGCGATGATCATGCGTAAGGAATGCCAGTTTGAAGGCGATGCCTTTACGCTTGCCGCCAAGCTGGCCACATGCCTTGAATCCATTTCTGAACATCTGCGGGATGAAGAGCTGGCGGAGTTGATTCAGATTGGAGGCGCGATCTACCATCAAGGTGTTGAAGAGTCCCAAGAGCCCGTCCCGCTTGAGGATCTCTTCCCTGCTTGTGAAAACTGGCCGCTTCCAAACATGAACCGTAGCGGGTTCAGGCACCAGCATTAGGTTTGGTGACATTGCTCGTGTGTGCACACAGCGTACGCCCCCGGATCAGGACCGGCTCGGGTGTGACATGCCATGCGGCATTCAATATATATTTCGAAAGTGTTAGGTGATTCCACGCATTGCGGGTATAGTGGCGCTTCGCACTTGCATCAAGTTGCTGTCTCTTTGTTGGTCTCGTTCCCGTCTTGCTCTTTCTCCAGAGCCATTCCTGTCTGATTCCCCTTAGTCGTACCTTGGTTCCAAGTGTCCTTTTGGCGCAAGCCTTATTTTCACTTCGAAAGGTAATTTCAATGGTTACGCAAACCGGTACAGTTAAATGGTTCAACGACTCCAAGGGCTTCGGCTTTATCAAGCCGGATGAAGGTGGCGAGGACCTCTTCGTTCACTTCGGGGATATCCAATCCAATGGTTTCAAGAGCCTGGCTGAAAACCAGCGGGTGTCCTTTGAGCGCGGTACCAGCGCCAAGGGTGCCAAGGCCGTCAATATTCACATCCTCTGAGATCGTTCCGTTTTTCTCCACGCCTTCATGTGCGCAAGCCTTGGGTGGTCAGGATTGATATGAGGTTGCCCGCGCTGACACCATGCAGATAGCATGGGTTATCGTGGACACCGCTTTCGAGACACCTTGCAGATAGCCTGGGTTTCGATATCAGCCACTGTGGAAAATGAAAGCCCGTCAATGACGGGCTTTCTTCATTTATGGGCCTGCTGCTTTATTATGGGTCTGCAGTTTTATTAAGGGCCTGCAGCTTGTCAGGTCGTGCGGCGATGCGCGAGGAAGAAACGCATCATTTCCGCCGAAGCGTTCGGCCCTTTCGGATCTGTATAGGATCCCCGATTGCTGCCGCCTGACCATGCGTGTCCTGCGCCATGCACAATCCATTTCTCCGCCACAATGCTGTCCTGTTCATTCCGCACAACACTCTTCGTATAGGTCCGCCCGGTTGGTGTGACGCCTTCCTGAACTTCAATGCGCGCATTTTTTTCACTGGCTACTGGTACGCATTGCGATAGCACCTGGTCGCCATTCAGCGGATGAACCGTCGTGTCGCGGTCGCCGTGAAAGACGATGGTTGGCACAACCGTGTTGAATGGCTTCGGCATGTTGGGCTGCACTTTCGGCAGGCCGCCTTTCGGCTTGCGGTGCTTCATGGCGGCAAATGCCGACGGCATATCATGTGCGATGCCATACGGCAGGCCGGAGTGGATGCCCGCAGCGGCGTACAGTTCGGGATAGGTCGCCGCCATGACCGCCGCCATGGCACCGCCGGCGGACAAGCCGGCGACGTAGATGCGGCTGGTGTCGACCTTATGTTTCCGAATGACCTCGCGCGTGATATCGGCAATGATCGACGGCTCGCCTTCATCGCGTCGCTGATGGGCGGTCTGGAACCAGTTCCAGCACTGCGAACCGTTGGCATCTTTGGCCTGTGCAGGATAAACAACGAAGCAGTTGTTTTCCTCGGCGAACTTGTTCATGCCGGTGCCTGCCGCGAAGTCATCCGGGTTCTGGGTGCAGCCATGCAGCATGACGACCAGCGGTAGCGCCTCTTCCTTGTATCCGCTCGGTATGTACAACTTATACGCGCGTGTACCGGCCCGGTTGGTACAGGAGCCTGAAACAAACTGCCCCTTTCCGGCAAGATCTTCGTCGGCATGCGGGATGTCGATGACTTCGACATTCTCAACAGGCTGGCGTGCGGATGGTCCGGCCCACTTGCGGCGTCCAGGATCGGAGAAGCGCGCGAGCAAATCTTCATGGACATGTGGTGTATTGATATCGTGCAGTTCCGGCATCTTGGGCAGATATGCGGTCCAGTCAGCCTGGTGCGCCGCGTCCGGTGTGGCCGCTGCACCGTGGAGCGCGCGCTGAATGGCTGCGGTAGCGGCCATCGGGCCTTCGGACTGCAGCAGTCGGGTTGCTTCGCGCATTTGCGCAAGGAAGCCTTCATTGATTTTCATGGAAGTCTTTCGTCGTGGTTAATGAATCCGTCCGGCCAAGGCGGCCTTGACGGCGGGAGGTGCGTGCAAGGCACCCAGCACGGTGATCGAGTCGATGGTCGCCAACGCCAGTTCGGGCGTAACATCCGTGCCGATGCTGGCCAGCCCCAACACTTGAATCTGCAACATCTGTCCTGCATCGCGCACGGCTTCCAGGTCGGCGCGGGTGTAATGCTGCAAGCCAAGAATGAGGCTCTTGCGCGCCACGGTTTGCCGGATGACATCGCCATGCATCTGCAGCTGGTTCCGGATTGCGGTGCGGATCAGGTCGGTACGGTTGGAATAGAAACCCTCCTGCACCAGCAGGTCGATTTGTCCGAGGTCTACGGGACCAAGGTTGATGGTGATCTTTTCCGTTTCCGCCGGTTTTAGCCGCCGGTCTTGCGTTGCCAGTTCTTGTGCCATGATGTGCCTCCTACAAGCTCAGACTCCGGTTTTACCATCCGGTTCCCATCCAACCACCATCTATTTGGATGGTTAGCTTCGATCGGGATCTGTTTCTGGAAGCAAAGCTTGCAGGAGTTCACATGGACATAAGACTTCAAGTATCAGAGGGAAAGGTGCGACGCGAACGCTTTGTTGTGCGGAGGCTGTGCTGCCGGACATGCAACGCCAGATCTAGGCGCATTCCTGCGTCGCTTCCGGCGCGTGGAATCTGACCTGGTTCCTGCCAAGCCGCTTCGCTTCATACAGGGCTTTGTCGGCCCCTGAAATCAGGACTTCGTTGCTGAAGCCCGGCTCGGCAACGGTGCAAGCCACGCCGATGCTGACCGTGACAGGAATCGGTTTGCCTTCATAAACGATCGCCAGGGATTCGATGCGGGACAGGATAGTCTCGGCGATATGGACAGCGCCGGCGAGATCGGTATTCGGCAGCAGGATGGCAAATTCCTCGCCACCATAGCGGAACGCCTCGTCGGCCGGACGGCGGATCAGGCTGCGGAGTTCCTGCGCCACCTGCTTGAGGCAGGCATCCCCGGCGAGATGGCCATAGGTATCGTTGATGCGTTTGAAGTGGTCGATATCCAGCATCAGCAGGCCGATGCTGTTGCGCGAATGTACGGAGCGCTGCCATTCGGTTTCCAGCATGTCGCTGAAGCTCGTGCGGTTCTTGCAGCCGGTGAGGCCATCGGTACGGCTCAGGTCTTTCAGCTTTTCGCTGGCCACCGACAGGTCGCGCAGCGCAGTGTCGAGCTCCTGCGTCCTCTGCTGCACGCGGGCTTCGAGCATTTCGGTCGCTTCCTTCTGGATGCGCACATTCTCTTCCTTCAGGATCCGCATCCGGTGCGCCAGTGCGAATGACAGCAATGTCACTTCCAGCGCAGAGCCCATCTGCATGCCGTAGTCGGTGAGGAAGTTGCTGGGCAGTATGCCAACCAGCTTCAGGATGAACGCCATGCTGCCAGCAAGCAGCACGGCCCACGCAAGCATGAAGTAGCGTGCCTGTACCTGGCCAATCCGCAGGCTGACGATGCCAGTCGTAAAAATTGCCCCGAGTCCGATCAGCGCCAGCACGTTCGCCGTGCGGATGACGACGCCATAGGACAGGATGAAGGTCGCCGCCATCATGGCAATCGTCAGCAGGAGGAAGATGCGGAAAACGAAATCGAGCCGGGGGAGATAGATCTTCAGTTGCAGGAATGCGCGGGTAAACTGGATCACGCCGAGCGAGACGAAAGTGATGAAGAACGGCGTTGCGCGGTTTCCCCACCACGGGTTGTCCGGCCACAGGTATTCGAAGGCGAGCCCGTTAAGCGACATCTGGAACAGGATCCAGCCGCCGATGTACTGCAGGTAGTACAGGTAGCTGACATCCCTGATCGACAGGAAGATCATCAGGTTGTAGAAGAACATCGCGGCGAGGAGGCCGTAATAGGCACCCAGCCACAGCTGTTCCTCCCGGTCCTGCGCGAAGAAGGCCTTCTCGCTCCACAGCACCAGCGGAATCTGCATCGCGCTTTGCGTCTTCACCCGCAGATACACGAAGACTTCCTCGCCTCTCGGCAGCGGGACGCCAAAGGTGAAGTTGTGGTGCTTCACCTCGCGCAGGCGGAAGGGGACAGTATCGCCACCGTTGTACACCGCGACGCGATTGTCGGGATACACGAGGTAGACGTCGATCTCGTCCAGCAGCGGGTATTGCGCCTCCAGCATCCAGTCAGAAGCTACGCCGTCTTCATTCTGCAGGTGCAGCCGGAACCAGTAGGTGGATTCGGTAAACCCAAAGCTGGGACGCTCGTCTTTGGCGCGGACAAAGGCGGACTGCATTTTTTCGTCCATCACATCGGTGAGGCGAAGGTGGCCGGTGCGGTCTTCAAGATAGCTGAGATGGCGGCCGAGAGGATATTTGTCCGTATCGTGCCGCAGCGTAAGCGCCTCTGCGGCTGCTGTGCCAGGCAAGCCCAGGAAGAGCAGGGCGGTGAGCAGGAATGGCAGCAGACGAGGCAGCAACCGAGGCAGGAATAGAGGCAGGAATAGAGGCGATAAGAGAGACACCAGCGCGCGGCACCGTGCCTGCTTGGCGCGAAGCCCGCGAACCATACATAGTGCCGTGTTTGCCAGTTCCATCAACCGGTCCTTGTCACAGACAGGAGAGCGCGATTTCCCTTGACTGTCCGTGCAGGAAGAAGCCGGTTCGCGCAAAAAGTATCAATTCGTTATGTTGCCGAGCGGCAATTTTATCGAATTCCGGACCAGCGTGTACAAGCCCGTCCGACAGACGGCATCTTCTATCCGACCGCGTGTCCGGTCTCATGCCTTGGTGTGTTGTCCAAGTTCAGGGCGAAGAACCTGGTGCGCCTGGTACAGGGTTGGTGTAATAGGGATCCGTTTCCACAAAGCCCAGCGCTCGATACAGCTCCTGGACGACGGCGGTTTGCGGCACTGCATCAAGTATGAGCCTGGAGAAACCGAGCGAGCGCGCCTTGGCGATCACGGTGCTGATGAGCCGGGCGCCGAGGGCGTGGCCCCGGTAAGGCGGGCGGACATAGAGCCGCTTGACTTCAGCAACCTCAAGGGAATGCCGGAGCAGGCCCGCGCAACCGGCGATAGCCATGCCTTCCCGGGGCTGCCCGTGACAGTCGACGGAATGATGCCGGCATCCATCCAGTCGCCCAGCCCGATCGACACGGTGGCGCCGAATACCGGGATCAGGACCAGCGGGCTGTGGCCTCCTGCGTGGTCAGGCCTTGGTGGCGGGGGACGAGGATGCTAAGGAGTTCGCCGGCAGTGCGGCTCTAGTAGGGAAAGGACGGCGCGTGCGGAGCGCTGAAAGCGTGGGTGCTGTATCCGGTGTGCGCGCAATGCGGTGAGGATGGGGAAAGAGATCGGGAGGAGGGGGGGGCGCGGCGCAGCGCCCGGTTGCTTGCCCTTGGAGGGCATCCCATCCATGCACGCCTCCGGGGTCAGTGCTTGCGGAAACTGAATACGCAGCTGCCGCGCCGGCAGCGGGGGGTGTCTGAACAGTCGCTCGTGCCGTCGCATGGCGGTGCGGAAGGAAATGCCAGCGATTTCGCGCAGTAGGAAAACAGGTGGTTCATATGGATCCACTGGGGCACGCAGGGAGCTTCCTGTTCATCTGGTCTGGTTTGGTCTTGCATATGCATTCCATTGTAATGCCGTCACGCTTCAAGCCGGCTGTCTTTCGTCAACAGCTCCAGGACGTCGTCGCCGGAAACGGGCCGGCTGAACAGGTAGCCCTGCATGATGTCGCAACGGTGCTCGCGCAGGAACGCGAGCTGTTCAGGGGTTTCGACCCCTTCGGCCACGACCTTGAGCTTCATGCTGTGCGCCAGCGCGATAACGGCCGTCACAATGGCGCGGTCGTCGGCATCGGTATGGATGTCGCGCACGAAGGACTGGTCGATCTTCAGCACCTGGATGGGCAGGCGCTTCAGGTAGGACAGGGACGAGTAGCCCGTGCCGAAGTCGTCGATCGAAATCTGCACGCCCATGGCATGCAATTTTTCCAAGATCGCCGCGGTCTGCGACGTGTCTTCCATCAAGATTCCTTCGGTCATTTCCACCTCCAAAAGTTCCGGAGAGAGGCCGACTTCCTCGAGGATCTCGGTGATGGTGATGTCAAGGTCGCCATGATGGAACTGGCGGGCCGACAGGTTGACCGCGACGCGCATTGGCATGCCGGCATCTTCCCAAGCCTTCGCCTGCTGGCATGCAGTGCGCAGGATCCATTCGCCGATCTGCACGATCATGCCGGTTTCTTCCGCCAGCGGAATGAACTGCGCCGGCGATACCATGCCGAACTCCGGATGTTTCCAGCGAATCAGCGCTTCCGTGCCGTAGATGCGCCCGCTGATGATGTCCACTTGCGGCTGGTAGACCAGCGTGAACTCCCGGCGCTCGATCGCCCAGCGCATTGCGCTTTCCAGACGCAGGCGCTGCATCATCGCCGCATTCATGTCGCCGGTGAAGAACTGGAAATTGTTCCGCCCGAGGTCCTTGGCGCGGTACAGCGCAATGTCGGCGTTCTTGATCAGCGCCTCGGCGTCGGCTGCATCGTTCGGATAGAGCGTGACGCCGATACTGGTCGTGATGTACAGCTCATGGCCGTAGAGCAGGAACGGCTCCTTCAGAATGCTGATCAGTTTTTCCGCCATGCGCGCCAGGTCTTCCGGCTGCGAGATTTCGAGTGCAATCAGCGCGAACTCGTCGCCGCCCATGCGGGCCAGCGTGTCACCCTGGCGGGTGCTCGACAGCAGGCGCGCCGCCACCGCCTTCAGCAGCGCATCGCCGATGTCGTGGCCGAGCGTGTCGTTGACGGTTTTGAAACGGTCGAGGTCCAGCAGCATCAGCGCGAAGGAGTTGTCGCGGCGATGGCGCATCGCGGCGGCCTGGTGCAGACGGTCGTTGAACAGGCGGCGGTTGGGCAGGCCGGTCAGCGGATCGTGGAAGGCGAGATGGCGAATGGTCTGCTCGGTCTGCTTGCGTTCGCTGATATCTTCGGTAACGGAGACGAAATGCGTGATGTTGCCGGCATCATCCTTCAGCGGCGAGATCACCTCGAGGCACCAGTAGCTGTCGCCGTTCTTCTTCGTGTTGTGCAGCTCGCCGGTCCATTCCTTGCCGGACAATAGCGTGTCCCACATGCGCTTGTAGGTTTCCGGATGGGTGTCGCCGGACTTCAGGATGCTTGGTGTCTTGCCGATCACTTCATCCGCGGTGTAGCCGGTGATCTTGGTGAACCATGGGTTCACGTATTCGATGATGCCGTTGCGGTCGGTGATGAGAACGGCACTCGCGCTTTGCTCGACCGCGCGGGACAGCTTGCGCAGGTTGTTCTCGGTGCGCTTCCGGTTTTCCTCGCGCTCCAGGTTTTCGAGGGCAAAGGATACGTCCTCGGTCATTTCTTCCAGCAGGCGCAGCTGCGCCGCGTCGAAGAAGTCGGCCTCGCGCGCATACAGGCTGAAGATGCCTGCAAGCTTGCCTTGTACGCGCAGCTGCAGGAAGACGTGCGATTCGAAGCCGGAAGCAAGTGCCTGCGGGCAGATGGCCGACCATTGCGGCGTATCGTGGACGGCGCTGGTGCAGACCTTCAGGATCGGGCCGACATGCATGCCGAAATTGTTGGAGAAGCAGGCCTGGATGCTGTCGTCGCTATCCGGCAGCTTCGCGTCCTGGCCGCATCTGGCAATCCATTCCCATGTCCCCGTACGCTGGTCCAGCAGGGCAATGCGGGCGAGCGGGAAACCGCCCAGCTCGACCGCGACATGGCAGATTTCCTCGAGCAATTTCTCGCGGTTGGTGATGCGCACGATCGCGGCATTGGTGTGGCTGAGCACGCTGTACAGGCGGTTGAGGTGGTTCACCGCCTGCTGCACACGCTCACGCTCGCTGATTTCCTCGTTGAGGCTGCGGTTGGATTCCGCCAGCTCCTGCGTGCGCTGCGCCACCTCGCGCCGCAACAGGATGGGCTGCTTGAAGGTGGAATGGGCAAGCAGTGCCGCGATGACGGCCAGTATCAGGATTGCAGCGAGCGCCCACCAGGAGAGTACAGGATCGAGCCAACCCTGGGCGGGGGCGATACTCAGGTACCACTTCCCATTCGGCACCTCGATCGTGCGCACCACCGGGTCCTCCAGAGCCGTCGGGATGGAGCGGGCAAACACGACCCGCTTGCCGGTGTCCGCGTGAATGTGCGCCAGCTCATACTCATACCCCAATTCACGCATGCGGTCGAGGCCGCTATTCTTCAGCAGGTCGGACACGCCAACCACCGCTGTCGTAAAGCCCCAGAACTGCTCCTTGCTGTCCGGGTCCGGGAGAAAAACCGGCAGGCGGCCGATGACGGCCTGGCCGCCTTGCATCAGTTCGAACGGACCGGCGAGCGTGAGCCTCTTGGATTCCAGGGCCAGGAACGCTTCTTTTGTGCGCGCAGGATCCTGCAGCAGGTTGTGCCCGATCGCCGTGGAATTGCCAACGAAGGGTACGACTTGCGACACCACGCCGTCCTTGGCGAGCTGCAGGCTGCGCATGCCGCCGTACGTCTGCAGCATTTCAGTGGCTAGCGTCTCGAAGTTGAGAATGTCGCCGCCGCCCTGGCGTACGAGGGAGGCGAGGGCGTAGGTCGCGGACAGGCAATGGCCGAGGTTGTTCTCGAGCGTCGACCCCTGGTTGGCGGCGATGAGCTCGGCATCCTTGTGCTGCCGCAGCGCATGCGTATGCGCGTACAGCGCAACGAAAGCGCCGCCGATGGCCAGGGCAATCACAAAGGACAATGCGGTAAAGACACGCAACCGGAGGTTCAGCTTCGCCTCGTCATGCGTGGTGCTCATCAGAGCCGTTACCATTCCATTCATTCTTTACAGCTCCGAGTGAGGGGATGTGCAGCACGCCTGCGGCATCCCCTGCGGGCGATGCATGAGCGCATCGCCATCATGTCCAGATTCCGGACACCCGACCGGCCCAACATGGGGTGTCGTTCCTAAAACGTCCTGAGCTTTCCTGAAAACGCCGGCACGGGGACACCATGCGCGTCCCGCGTCAAGATAGGGCGGCCTCTGCAGCACCTGTGGGCGGCTGCGTCATCCGCTATGCACCAGCACGTTGCGGAATCTGGTCTTTCCGCACAGCCACATGCAAGATGCTTGCCATGCCCGGCGTATCGTTCAAGCGGGAGACGCTGACCAGTTTTCAGAGCTTGGCAGCCTGGTCTACGCAGCGAGCTTCGCAACCGGTCCTGGTTGGAAATCGGCCACCAGCTTTTCCGGGTTAAGCAGCGGCACCACGCGGCGGCCGAGCGTGGCAACACCGTTGAGGAAACCGGACTCTGCATCGACCGCGCGCAACTTGGTGCGGACCTGATCGGGCGCGACCGACAACACATCGAGCACGCAGTCCACCGCGATGCCGCCGACCTGGCCAGCGTGGTGAACGACCACCACGTCGCTCAGCTTGCTGTTGTCGGTATCTTCCCGCGTAAGTACCGCATGCAGGTTGAGCACCGGTAGCTGGTGGCTGCGCAAGACGACAGCGCCGGCGATGGCTTGCGGTGCGCCGGCGATCGGCCGGACGGCGCAGTACGTGGTCAGTTCCTGCACGTTCTCCAGGGCGATGCCGTATTCACGCCCGCCGACCTGGAACACGAGGTAGTCGTGTTTTTCGGACGACGACATGACGGTGACGCCTGCTGTTTGCGATTGTGTTTGCGACTGTGTTTGCGATTTCGTTTGCATCAGTGATCCTTTCAGTTGCTTTTCGGCTCGTGTGTCATGCAAATGCGAGTTTCGGTTTGCCTTCGGCGATCAGTTTTGTCGCTGCCTCCGCCGGTACCGGGCGGCCGAGCAGGTAACCCTGGGAGGCGATGCCCTTGTAAGTCTTGAAGTAGGCAAGCTGCGGCTTCTCTTCCACGCCTTCGGCCACCACGCGCAGGCCGAGCTTGTTGGCCATGGCTACGATGGCGCTGACGATGGCGGCGTCGTCCTGGTCGGTGGCGATGTCACGCACAAAACTCTGGTCGATCTTCAGCGCATGGATCGGCAGCTTCTTCAGGAAGGCCAGCGAGGAGTGTCCGGTGCCGAAGTCATCGATCGAGAATTGCACGCCCAGCTCTGCGAGGTGGTGCATGATCGTGATGCTGCTGTCGAGGTTCTGCATGACCACGCCTTCCGTGATCTCCAGCTCGAGGCAGAAATGGGGCAGGCCGCTTTGGCGCAACGCATCCGCGACCTGGTGCGAGAGGTCGGCGGAGTTGAACTGGCGGCCGGACAGGTTCACCGCCATCAGCCGGTGACCCGGGTATTCGCGGCGCCATGCCTGTGCCTGCATGCAGGCGGTGCGCAGCACCCATTCGCCGATCGGCACGATGAGGCCGGTTTCTTCCGCGATCGGCAGGAAGGCTTCCGGGCCGAGCAGGCCGCGTTCCGGATGCTGCCAGCGCAGCAGTGCTTCGAATCCGAGCAGCTTGCCGCTGTCGCAATCGAACTGCGGCTGGTAATGCAGCACCATTTCGTTGCGCTCGAGTGCCTTGTGCAGCGCGGTCTCGGTGGCGAGGCGCTGGCTGGCTTCGGTGCCGAGTCCTTCGTCATACAGCTCGTACCAGGAGCCGCCGGCGCCCTTGGCGCGATACATCGCCATGTCGGCGTTTTTCAGCAGGATCTCGATGGCGGTGCCGTCTTCCGGATACACGCTGATGCCGATGCTGGCGGAGACGAACACTTCCTCGTTGTTCAGGTGGAAAGGCGGGCGGAAGGCGTCGAGGATCTTCTGCGCAACGTTGGCCGCATGTTTGGGATTGGCGATCTCGGACAGCACGATGGTGAACTCGTCGCCGCCCATGCGCGCCACCGTGTCGGATTCGCGCACGCAGCCGCGCAGGCGATGTGCGACCTGCTGCAGAAGCTGGTCGCCGGCATCGTGGCCCATGCTGTCGTTGATCAGCTTGAAACGGTCGAGGTCGAGGAACATCACGGCGAAGTGATAGCCCGGGCGGCGCTTGGCCATGCCCATCACCTGGTTCACGCGGTCGGTAAACAGGACGCGGTTGGGCAGGTCGGTCAGCTGATCGTAGTACACCTGGTGCAGGATGCGCTCTTCGGCGGACTTGCGTTCCGAGATGTCGGAAAACACGCCGACATAATTGGTGACGACGCCGTGCTCATCCTTCACGCAGCTGATATTGAGCCATTGCGGATAGATGTCGCCGTTCTTGCGGATATTCCAGATCTCGCCCTGCCACTTGCCGGTGATGTCGATCGACTCCCACATTGCGTCGTAGAACTCGCGGCTCTGGCGGCCAGAGCTAAGCAGGCGCGGATTGCGTCCAACCACTTCATCCACGCTGTAGCCGGTGATGGTGGTGAAGGCGCTGTTGACGGTCAGGATGTCGCAGTTGGCATCGGTGATCGTCATGCCTTCCAGCGAATTCTCGAAAGCCTGGTTAGCCAGGCGCATGGAGTTTTCCGCCTGCTTCCTGCTGGTGATATCGCGGATGGTAAGCTGCACCACGCTGCACTGGTCGAGATGCGCGACGTCAATGGCCAGTTCCGCTGGGAATTCCTTGCCGTCCATGGTGCGGAACTGCCATTCGAAGCGCTGCGAGCCGCGCTTGAGACTGTTGTTGATGTGGTCGCACAGTGCAATCACCGAGGGCTGGCCGTCCGGCTG
The DNA here is from genome assembly GCA_035654275.1 of Noviherbaspirillum sp. Taxonomy (GTDB): domain Bacteria; phylum Pseudomonadota; class Gammaproteobacteria; order Burkholderiales; family Burkholderiaceae_D; genus Noviherbaspirillum. The sequence continues at coordinate 158,589 of DASRXG010000028.1, read as the reverse complement.
GTATTCCGGCTGCAGGCGGCCCATGTCGAGGTTGGCAACCGTGTGCAGCGAGGACAGGCCGAACAGCTTGAGGGCGGCGCGGTTGAGGTCGGTAATGCGGCCCTTGTTCATCATGATCACGCCGTCATTGCTGCTTTCGAACAGCGTACGGAACAGCGTGTGCTCTTCGTTGAGCTGCGCTGCCTTGCGGCGGCGCTCGATGGCTTCGCGGTAGGTCAGCCAGGCGGTCAGGCAAAAGAACACCGACGCCAGCAGCGTCATTGCCAGCAAGGTGTTGCGGGTTGCGCGATTGGTGGCTGCAGCGTGTTCGTAGGCATTGCGGGTGTCCTGCACCACATGCGGCAGGAATTGGTGCAGCGCCACCATCAGTTCATTGAACAGTGGCAGCGTCGTGCCGGTATGGAAGCGGTAAACCGCGTCCGGGTTGGTTGCCAGGAGGTTCAGCGCATGCTGGCGGCTGGCGGCCACCCGCGTATGCAGGTGCGCGACCCGGTCCCATTCCACCTGTCGCGTCGTCTGGCCCTGCAGCGAAGCGATCAGTTGCTGGAGTTCGTTGTCCGCACGGACCAGCGTGTCCTTGTCGGCCTGCGACAGCTGTTGCTTGCGCAAGGCGTCGAGGAAGAGCGCCTGCGAGCGCAACAGGTGCATCTCGACCTCCGAAACACTGCCGATGACTTCGCCGCCGCGGCGGTGCATCTGTTCAAGGTCTTGTCCGCCCTGATACAGGCCCCACAAGCCGATGCTGCTCACCAAAAAGCCGGATGCTGCGCCGACCAGGAACATGATCAGCAGCAGATTCGATATGAGCTTTTTGCGCATCGTGCGCTCCCTTTTGATTCAGAACTTCCTGCTTTTTGTTTATTTGCCGGCCGGACGATTTGTGCCGGTGGCGTGCGTGCTGCGCGAAATGGTTGTCGTCGTTATCCTCTCCGGGCTTGCCGGGGACGCTTCAGGATCGCCATGGACTGTTGCGCCTATGGGGATTCGGAAGAGGGCCGTTTACATCGATTGGGAAAACACGCTTCTCTCACTACCGGCGGAAGGCGCGCCTTCGCTGCGCCCTCCGGTACTGCCGGTCGAATTACTTCGACTGTGCAGCGATGTAGTTGACCGCTGCGATCACGTCTGCATCAGACAGATTGGCATTGCCGCCCTTGGCCGGCATCACGCCCTTGCCCTTGATGGAGGATGCGGTGGCTGCAGCCATGTCCTTCAGGCGAGGTGCCCAGGCTGCCTTGTCGCCGAGCTTCGGTGCGCCGGCTGCGCCGGTGTTGTGGCATGCCGCACATGTTGCTTCGTACACGGCTTTGCCATCCGCTGCGAAAGTCTGTCCTGCCATCATCAACAAGCCTGCTGCAACGGCGGTACCGACGAAACTGCGTTTCATATGTTCTCCTTGGGTTGATAAGTCTTGCAAAGCACGACACTGATGTCGCTTTGCGTTTGTAAGGCAGCAAGTAATGTGCCAATGAAATTTCTTGGTGGAAACATAGGGTTCTGCGGCAATTTATCTTTAACTGGATCAAGTGATTCCCGAAAGCGATAAAGCGCCTTGCCTTTTTTTCAGCGGCGGGAAAGCTAGGGACAGGGACCTGCGTGCGGTGCAGGAAGCGGCGGGCAGCGAAGCGGGAAAAGAAAAGCCCCGCAGGTGCGGGGCTGGTAATTGGTAATTACTTGGGCGCGTTCGCCGCGTTCTGGTTGCTGCCGACTGGATGAAAGGCGCGCGATATATAGGAAATCACGGCCTGGATGTCGGACTCGTTCATCACGGATTTCCATGCCGGCATCGAGGTGCCGGGCAGGCCTTCCTTGATGACGCCGGCCAGCCGTTCGCGCGTCACATGCGCCATGAAGTCTGGTGAAGTCAGGTCGCGCGGATGCGGCTCGAGGAAGGTGCCGATCCAGTTGCGGCCGGTGCCGTCGGCGGCATGGCAGAACGCGCAGTTCTGCTGGTACAGGTTCTCGCCGCGCTTTTCCTGCGGCGTGAGGCCGGCGATCTTCGGTACGCGGTCGTGGATGTGGTAGGGCGTGGCACTGGTGACGCCATCGACCTGCTTCGGCGGCCAGTCGCCCGGCTGGAAGCCCATGCGCGGATAGGACAGCGCGCGCGAATCCCACGGCACGCCTTCATCCTCGACCTTGGCGCGGTCGTGGCAACTCACGCAGGTGGACATGAACAGGCGGCGGCCTGCGCGCTGCTCCGGCGTCAGTTCTTCGGCCGGCTTGTCCAGCTTGATGGCGCCGGTGGCGAAGGGGAAGGCGGCGGCATAGCGCTCATGGTCGGGCCAGCCGTTTTCCTTGGTGTGGTAAGCCGTGTTGCGGGCCTTCGAGACCATGAATTCCTGGCGCACGAAGTCGGCGACGGCAGCAATTTCGTTCGGCTGCAGGATGTCGGCGAAGCCTTTCATCGCGGTGCCGGAGCGGCCATGTGTGATGGTCTCGATCATCCTCTCGCGGCTCAGTTGCTCGGGCGAGAGCTTGGTGAAGTCGCGCGGGCGCGGCGTCAGGTAGGTGCTGGCCAGCGTCTCTGCATTGCCGGAATAGCCGTGGCAGAAGTAGCAGCGGAAGTTATAAATGCGGCGGCCGTGCTCAAGGTGCTCGGATTGCGGCGTGGCTGCCATGGAGGTGTCAGCCGCGGCGGCCTGCTTGGGAGCCGGGGCGCTGCTTGAGACGCCTGAAGCAGCGCCTTCCGGTTTATCGGAACAGGCTGCCAGGGACAGCAGCAGCCCGAGTATTGCGAGATATTTCATTTACTTGGCGGACTTCGCTTGCGAGGGTGTTCCGTTCGGCAGTTGGATGAAGCGCTGGAAGACGAACTCGGACACGTCGGCGACTTCCTGGTCGCTCAAGACCTTGCCCCAAGCCGGCATTTCGGTGCCGAGCTTGCCTTCCTTGGTCGCCTTGAAGATCGCGACGCGGTTGAACTCCGCACGCGATGCCGGATGCAGGAAGTTACGCGGCTTCGGGTTGATGAAGTAGGCACGCGGACCGCGGCCGTCACCGGTGGTGCCGTGGCAGGTTGCGCAGTTGCTCATGTAGAAGGCGGCTCCCTTGACGGCATCGCCTTTCAGGCCTTGCGGCATGGCGGCGGCCATGTTGACAACCTTCACCTTGGTAGCAGCCTGTGCGGGCGCCGGTGCGCTGGTGTGCGCCGGGGCGCTCTGGCGCGCGCCTGCGTGTGTGCCCGAGATGCCGGTGTTGTCATTGGCAGCCATGAAGCCGCTGCGGATGTATTCGACCACAGCCTTGATGTCTTCCTTGCTTAATTGGGTAGAGAAACCGGCCATCGCGGTCTCCGGACGGCCATGGCTGACGGATTTGATCATGCGGTCATAAGTCAGTTCCGACCGCGCTGCAGCGGACGTGAAGTCGCGCGGCGGCGGCACCATGCTGTTCATTGCGCGGCTGCGGCCATCGCCTTTCTCGCCGTGGCAGACCGAGCAGTTCCGGGAATAGACAGTGCGCCCGCGGCTGGCAGCGTCGTTGCTGGCGGCGGCCGGCATGAAAGTGTTGCGCACGTAATCGACGACCGCTTCGATCTCCTTCTTGCTCAGCTGCGTCTTCCAGCCGGTCATCGCCGTGCCGGGACGGCCGTTGGTCACGACATCGACCATGTACTGGCGGCTCATCTGCTGGGCGACGGCGAAGTTGGTGAAGTCCTTCGGCGGCGGTACCAGGCTGGTCTGCGCGCGGCTGCGGCCGTCGCCCTTGTCGCCATGGCAAACCGAGCAGTAGTTGTGATAAAGCGCTGCCGGCTGGATTTCCTTCTTGGATGGCTGTGTGGCCGGTGCGGCAAGCGCGTGGGAAGCGCAGGTGCCGGCGAGCAGCAATGCGGTGACGCCGGGTTGGAGGAGAGCGCGCATGGTGGCAAGCAATCGATGTGTTGTCATGTTGTCGTCAGTGCAAGTGCAGCAGGCGAAAGTAAAGGTACGTGTCGGAGAGCAAGAACAATGCCTATATACATGTTGCACCCGAAAGGACTGTGGCATCTAAAAGTTTCCGATTGGTACGCTGTTTGCTTAAGAAGTTCCCACCAGCAACAAATCCCCGAATTCACATTTTTGCTTATTGACCACACCTTGCAATGATGATCATGAACAAACTCACTTCTGCCAAAGCCATCGGCGGCATTCTCTCCGTGGTTGGCGCGCTGATGTTTGCCGGCTGTGCCACGGTGTCGACCGATAACGCCGAGGTGAAGCTACCGGTGTTTCCGCCGCCACCGGACGAGCCTCGCTTCTATTTCGAACGCACGCTGTACAGCAGTGCGGATGTGGAGAAGCAGGAAAAGAATGCCGCGTTGAAGCGGGCGCTGACCGGTGCTACCCAAACCGGGGAATTCCTCGCCAAGCCTTACGGCGTCGCCGTCTATCACGGCCGCGTCTATGTAACGGACACGGTGAAAAGGAGTGTGATCGTTTTCGATATTCCTCAGCAGCGCTACTCCACGATCGGTGAGGGTGAGGAGGGTGCTCTGGTCATGCCGATCGGTCTGGATGTCGATGGCAAAGGCAACCTGTATGTGGTCGACAACCGCGCCAGGCTGGTCCAGGTGTATGACGGCAACGGCAAGTATTTGCGTACCTTGGGCGGACCGAAATGGTTTTCAAAGCCGTCCGGAATTGCTGTCGATGCGGAGGGCGCGCGCGTCTACGTCGTCGATACCGGCGGCGTGACGACCGAAGAGCATCACCGCGTCCGCGTGTTCGATGCCAAGACCGGTGATCATCTTCTCGACATCGGTACGCGCGGCAGCGAGCCGGGGCAATTCAACCTGGCGCGCGACATTGCCATCGGCAAGGACGGCAACCTGTACGTGGTCGATGGCGGCAACTTCCGTGTCCAGGTGTTCCAGCCGGACGGCAAGTTCGTGCGTACCTTCGGCAGCGTGGGCCGCCAGGGCGGCACTTTCTCCAGGCCGAAGGAAATCGCGACCGACGGTGATGGCAATGTCTATGTGGTCGATACCGCGTTCGGAAACTTCCAGATCTTCACGGCCGAAGGCAGATTGCTGCTCGCAGTCGGCACGCGTGCCGAGCTTGATGGACCGGCCAAGTACATGCTGCCGTCGGGTATAGCGATCGACGGTGACGGACGTATCTATATGGTGGATCAGTTCTTCCGTAAGGTCGACATCTACCGGCCGGCAGCGCTGCCGGCGGATGAGGGATTTACCGTGCCCAAGGGGGCGAAGAGATAGCCGGGGCCGGCGCTGTTGAATGAGGTGATCTTGTGCTTGACCTTCTCGCAATCGGGAATTGCTTCCTGAGCATGAGACGGATTGTGAAGCGCGACGGCGGAAAAGGCTAATTAAGGTCAATTCTGTATCTGGCGCGAAACTTGCTGACTTGAATCACAGGCAAGTATTTGTACGGCCGGTGTCAAGGGGGAACCTTGATTATTCAATTTAACAAGGAAGGGGTGAAAAGAATGAAAGCACCATTGAAGCGAGTTGTGTCGCGCCTGGCTGCCGTGTCAATGCTGTCGGCAGCGGCAATTGGCATATTCGGTGGCCAGTCTGCTGTGGCAGGCATTGCGGACACCAAGCACAACCTGGGTTCGCAACAAACGAAAACCGGGTTTAACAAGTTCGACGGCTCGGGGGAAATCTGCGTGTTCTGCCATACGCCGCACGCCGCGGATATCGCTGCACAGGCGCCTCTGTGGAACCGCGTGGCGACTGCAAGTCCTACCTACGCGACGTACAGCAGCCTGGGTACGCTCAGCCTGGACGGCGGTAGCCTTGCGATCGGCTCGACCTCTGCCGCCTGCCTGTCCTGCCACGACGGTACGCAAGCGATGAACACGGTCTACAACGCGCCGGGTTCAGGTCTGACTGCGGCAGCCGACAGCACCTGGAAGACGGGTGGTTGGTCTGGTGATAACGTTGGCGCCGACGGCAAGATGACCGGCCTGGCAGCGGTTGCGAAAGATACCGAGGGCCTGAAGAACGACCACCCGGTCAGTATTCAGTATGCGGGTGGACCGAAGGTTGCCGCTAACATTCCTGCAGCGCCGGGCGACTACACGAAGACGAACTTCAACGATGCGGACTTCAAGACCGCAAAGAGCACGGCCATGAACGGCAAGCAAGTGTGGTGGGTGGAGGCGGACACCGATGGTGTGCGTACCAAGAAGGACCTGCCGCTGTATACCCGTTCGGGCACCCTGACGTTTGCTGACACGACCAAGTCGGGAACCGTTGACGCGGCAGCGCCGCAGCCGTTCGTCGAGTGCGCAAGCTGCCACGATCCGCACAGCTCCAACGCGACCTTCCTGCGTGTTCCGAACACGAACAGCGCAGTGTGTCTGGCTTGCCATGACAAATAAGGAAATGTTGATTTAGGCATCACGGGCGGGCGGGGTAACCCGTCTGCCCTTTATTTATTTTCAAGGGAATTACGGGGATGGGCACGATACAAGGGTGGATGGTCGGACGAGGCGGTTGCCGGGCGATCGTATTGTCGCTGGCAATGATTGGCGCAGGCGCATCCATTGCCGCACCGTCCGCGGCAGGTAATGCCGCCGAGCCGCGCAGCATTTTTGCCGACGTGGCCGGCACCGTTATTACGCACGAAGAATACAACGCGGCATTCGCACTGGCTGCGCGCAACAAGTTCTATCACAGCAAGGCAGGCGGCGACGAGGTCGCCCTGTTGCAGCGCGAAACCGCGGACAAGATGATCACGCGCGTGCTGCTGCTGCAGGAAGCAAAGCGGCGCGGGCTGCAGCCCGATGAGGCCGAGATACAGAAGACGCTGCAGACCTATGAGCAGCGTTATGCAAACAGCGAACACTGGAAGAAAAACCGCGAACAGCTGCTGCCCGGATTGAAGGCGCGCCACGCAGAGGACAACCTGCTGGCGCAGATTGAAAAGCTCGCCCGTACGGTCGAAAAACCGGATGAGAACGCAGTGCGTGCCTATTACAAGGCCTATCCCGAGAAGTTTACCCAACCCGAACAGATTCGCGTGTCGGTGATCCTGCTGAAGGTCGATCCTTCATCGCCTTCGGCGGTATGGGAAAAAACGGGCGCGGATGCCGCCGATCTCGTCAAGCGTATTCGCGAGGGCGCCGATTTCGCGGAGCTCGCGCGCCAGTATTCGAATGACGAGTCCGCCGCCAACGGTGGCGACATGGGATATCTGCATCTCGGCATGCTCTCCGATGTTGCGGAAGCTGCGCTGAAGAAGATGCAGCCGGGTGAGCTGAGCGAGCCGATCAAGACGCTGCAAGGTGCTGCGATATTCCGCCTGACCGATCGCAAGATCCCGACGCTGGCCAGCTTCGACGCGGTCAAGGCGCGCGCGGAAGAACTGTTGAAGCGGGAGCAGAGCGAAGCGGCATGGACGGCGTTTGTGGCCGGACTGAAGCAGAAATACCAGCCGCAGATCGATCAGTCCCGCTTTTTGCCATTGTCTGAGGAAGCGAGCGCAAAAGCAGCCGCCAAGTGAGTGGGGGGCGCGGTTGCAGCGTAGCCGAGGGGTGTCGTGGTTGAGCAGCGCAAAAAGCACCTGATCCATTCGTGCGTCGTCATTGCGGGGCTGCTGCCGTTTTCCTGGCACCGGGCAGCCCTCTGTGCGCTTCCGCCTCCCTCGGCCGAGTCGCAATCGCGCGAAAGTGGAAGCAGCGCGGCGCCAGCAGGCTCCTCCCAGTCTTCCAGCGGAAAACCGGCAACAGAAAGCGTTTTTGCTCTTCCTCCTGTCCAGATCGGCGGGAGGATTTCGTATGACATTCGCAGGGAAACGAGCGAAGGAAAGAAAGCTGTGCAGCACGGCGTGACAAGTACCATCGGCGCCAAGACCGCGACCTACATCTGGGAACCTTGGTTCGCGCAGCTCAACGGCGAGCTGGGACTCAATGTGGTGCGCCGGACAAGCGATACGACCGACGCATCTGCCACCGGCGACTTCGGCTTTGCCAACAACAGCACCCTGACAAGCAAGAACCTGGTGACCACCGGCGCGCTGCAGCTCGACATCCTGCAGCGCAGCCGTTTTCCCTTCCAGGCGCATTACCGGAAATCGGACAACCGCATTTCGGGCAGCCTGTCCTCGCTGAGCGATTACGCCAGCAGGAGCTTCGGATTCACACAGGGGTTCGGCAGCGACGTCGGCGTAGGATCGTTCGGCTGGGAGCGCAATGAGCAGACGATGACCGGCTCGAGCGAGACGAGCCAGGACAGCATGCGCCTTTCGCTGTCCAAATCGCTTTCCCAAACACAGAGCTTACAGATCAACGCCTTGCGTACCGATAACCGGCATGCCGCAACCAGCGAGCGCGCAGTTCAGACCAGCCTGAATGCGCAGCATCGGTTCACGCCGGGACACGAGTTTCATCTCGATACCTTGGCCAACGCCAGCCGTTCTGCCTATAAGCTCAGGCATGGCCAGACGACCGGCGATATCGTGCAGTTGAGCAGTTTCGGTACCTGGCGGCCGGAAGAAGGGCCGTTGACGATGACCGGCGGCGCACGCTTGCTCGCACTGGAGAATAGTACGAACAGCTATGCGTCGGACACCTCCGATCTCAGCATGCGCAACCATAGTGCGAATATCAATGTTGGCGCTTCCTACGAGGTTACGGAAGCGCTGCGCGCCACTGCCGCCATGAATCTCAACGCGACCGGCGGATCCGGCGGCAGCACTAACTCCACAAGTGAATCGGTCGGCCTCACTTATCAGCCACCGTCAAAGGAATTAGGCGACTACCGCTACAACTGGTCGGCGGCCACCAATGCCATGCACGCCACCGGCGACGACGGGCAGCGCTCCGGCTTGACGTTGCAGATCGCGCATTCCTTGAGCCGCAGTATCCAGTTGAGCCGCTCGTCGAACATCATCATGTCTGCGAACCAGTCGCTGGCGTCGACGATGCGTAGCGGGGATAAGCCTGACCAGTGGCTCACGCATACCGGCTCGGTTTCGTGGAACACGTCGTTCAAGGACGGCATGGCCTTTGCCAGCATCAACGCGAGCGATTCGAGGTCGCTGGGCGAAGAACAGGGGATGTTCCAGCTGATTAATTTTCAGTTGTCGAGCAACCTGAGCACTGGCCGCTACAGCTCGCTGACGGGAAACCTGACGATCCAGTCGATACGCCAGGAAATGCAGTCGTATTTTTCCGCGGGGCGCTCGCAGTCCGCAATGGAGACGGGATTCGTGACCACGTCCAGTGGTTCGATCAACTACCAGCACCAGCGTGCGTTTGGCGTGCCGCGCCTGCGCTTCCGCTCGGAGCTGCGCCTGAACAGCGAGGCGCTGCTGCCGGTTCTCGGCGGCCCGCAGGACAGCGAAACCGCCTCGTGGACCAATCACCTCGACTACACCATCGGACTCCTGCAGCTCCGCGCGGACGCCAGGATCGCGAACGTGGCCGGCAGGAGAAACAGCTCGATCATGTTCAGCGCTACGCGCACGTTCGGGAATTATTGATTTTTTGTGTAAATGCTTGAAAGGTAGGAAGGTATGCTTAGGCTGATGCATTACAGCCGGACCGTCAGAACGGTCTTGCTGGCTTTAATGATCTTCGTCGTCGGGTTCGCCGACATGCGTGACGCGCGTGCGGAGTATGGCGACGTCGTGATCAACAATTATTCCGATGGTGCAGGCATGCGGCCGGCGGTCTTCCCGCACTGGTTCCACCGCATCCGCTTCCGGTGCAAGGTGTGCCATGCCGACCTCGGGTTCAAGTTCAAGGCCGGTGGCAACGACATCAACATGGTGAAGATCATCGACGGCCAGTACTGCGGCGCCTGCCACAACGGCAACATCGCCTGGTCGGTCGAGAACTGCAACCTCTGCCACTCGGGCAAGCCGGGCACGCCGACACAGGTCCACGAGAGCACTATCAACTCGCTGGTCGCCCCCGCCAATGCAGCCGCTAATGCAGCCACCACTGCAGCTGCCAGTACCGCTGGCACCCCAGCCGCTGCTGCCGCCAAACCGAAGAAATAAGGAATAAGGAGCAATCATGAAAAAGTCTCACATGCTCCGTGCAGGCCTCGTGCTGTTTGCAACAGGATTGATGTCGCTGCACGCCGGTGCAGCCGATCTGCCGAACGGAAAAGCTGTCTACGACAAGAGCTGCAGCGCCTGCCACAGCACTGGCGTTGCCGGCGCACCCAAGGTCGGTGATGCCGCCGCGTGGGGGCCGCGCATCAAGGCCGGCCCCGCGACGCTGTATGCCAGCGCGTTGAAGGGCAAGAACGCAATGCCGGCCAAGGGCGGCAATCCCAGCCTGTCGGATGCGGAAGTGCAAGCGGCGGTCAACTACATGATCGGCCAGTCCGATCCGGGAGCCAAGGGCAAGGCCGCTCCAGCAGCCGCTCCAGCAACCGCATCTGCACCGGCCAAGCCGGCGCCTGCCGCTGCCGCAGCACCTGCGCCTGCACCGGTCGCAGCCGCACCGGCCGCTACCCAGGTCGCCGCAGCACCCGCTGCTGCCGCCCCCACAGGTGCCGTCAACAACTTCAACCGTCTGATGCGCCCGCCGGCAAAGCGCAACTTGCCGCCGTCCGAAGACGGCATTCACGATCCGGAGAACGATGGCACGCACTCGCTGCAGCCGCCACTGACAGCGTTCGAGCCATTGGCCAAGTCCAATGACGGCAACCGCGTCAACTGGGTGAAGGCAATCGACGACGCCAAGATTACGCCGCGCTTCGACCGCAACGACCCGAACGCCAAGCCGATGGTCATGGACCTGAACATCGTGCGTGAAGTGAAGGGCTCGATGCCGGATGTCGTCTATCCGCACAAGCAGCACACCGAATGGCTCGACTGCTCGAACTGCCACCCGGCGATCTTCGTGCCGCAAAAGGGCGCGAACCAGATCAGCATGGCCTCGATCCTGCTCGGCCAGGCCTGCGGTGTTTGCCATGGCAAGGTAGCGTTCCCGGTATCCGAATGCCGCCGCTGCCACTCCAAGAGCAAGCCGGCACCCGCTCCGGTGGCTGCCAAGCCATGACCCAGCGCGGCAAGCGAGCCGGTCTCGCCTGGTCCGCACTGATGCTGGCCGGGATGGCGTCCATCGCCACTCCGGCCGGTGCCGCTGACACCGTCTCCGGCGCCGCCTCACAACAGGCGACGCTGGAGAGCAAGACACGGCTGGTCAAGCTGCTGCTGTCGCAGTCGCCGGCCGTGCAGCGCATCCCGCAAAGCAATAACGCGCAGGCGCAGAAGAAGCTGGCGGAGGCACAGTCGCTGACTGCGAAGGCCGATGCCGAAGCCGCTGCAGGACGTGTCGAGCCGGCCATCAAACTGCTCGACAAGGCGCTGCTGGAAATTACTGCCGCCGCAAGGCTGGTTCCCGATGCAGCGCAACTGGCTTCACAGGAACGCACCCGTTACACCGGACTGCGTGAATCGGTGCGCACCTTCGTCAGTCTCCACAAGAGCCTGGCGGAGCGCATGGCGATCAAGAAGGGCGCAGAGCTCGACACCGGCCGCATCGACGGCATGCTGGCCAAGGCAGAAGGGCTTGCCGGCGCGGCAAATCACAAGGAAGCCAATGGCGTCCTTAACGAGGCATACAAGATCGTCGTGACTGCGATCAGCAAGATGCTGTTTGCCGAAACGATCGTCTACGACCTGAAGTTCGACACGCCCGCGGACGAGTTCAAGCACGAGCTGGCGCGCAACCGCAGCTATGAAGAACTGATTCCTCTGGCATTGAAGCAACTTAACCCGACGCGGGAGACCGCGATGCTGAGCGAACGTTATGTTCAGCGCAGCAAGGAGCTGCGCGACCTCGCGCAGAAGCAGGCGGGCGGGGGAGACTATCCGTCCGCATTGAAAACCATCCAGGACGCCACCGGACAGTTGCAGCGTTCGCTGCAGATCGCCGGCGTCGTCGTGCCGCAATCCCAGGAGGGAAAACCATGACTACCCACACCACACTCAAGAGCGCGCTGATCACATTGCTCGGTTGCGCTGCCCTGCAAGCAGGCCCGGTGATCGCGGCCGATGCGCCGGCGTTTGATCCCAACGCGCCGCGCACCGTGCGCGCGCCAGAAACCAAGGAGCAGCTCGAGCGCCGCCTCGGTTCGGTGGCAACCCTGATCGAATCCTCGTCCGCCGCCAAGCAAATCGAATCCAGCGGCAATGCCGACGCACAGGCGTTGCGCCTGAAGGCCGGCGAACTGCGCAAGCAGGCCGAGGCAGCCTACAACGCGGGCGACTATGCCAAGTCGACGCCGCTCCTTGACCAGGCTGCGAAGATGATGTTCGAAGCCGTGCGCATCGCCGCACCGGAGCAGATCACCGCGGAAAAGGCCAAGCGCGATTTCGACAACCGCATGGAAAGCGTCAAGGCGCTGCTCGCCGCGCAAAAGCGCATCACTACCGAGAAAAAACTCGGTGCCAAGGGCGCGGAAACCAGCAACAAGATCGAAGCACAGATCAAGGAAGCCGCAGCACTCGCCGCCGCCGGAAAGATGACCGAAGGCCGTGCACTGCTTGACCAAGTGTATGTGACGACCAAGACCTCGATCGAAAGCATGCGCGATGGCGATACGCTGGTCCGCTCGCTGAACTTCGCGACCAAGGAAGAGGAATACCACTACGAGGTGGACCGTTACGAAACGCACAAGATGCTGGTGAAAGTGCTGCTCGACGAAAAGCGCGCAGCCAACCCGAACCTTGAAGGCATGGTGCAGAAGTACCTCGACCAGGCCGCAGCCTTGCGCAGCAATGCGGAAGCCGCAGCCGGCAAGCGCGACTATGAGGGTGCCGTCAAGCTGATGGAAGATTCGACCAAGGAATTGGTGCGGGCGATCCGCGGCGCGGGTGTGTATATTCCGGGATAAGCATCAAACACCGCGCAGCAGCTTCGCCAGTGCGTGGCACTGGCGGTTGCGATCATCCCGGGAGTAGTGATTTTGAAAGTACAGGTTCATGCATAGAGTGCAATGGTTCAGGGTCGGCGCCATGTGGCTGGCAGGTGTCGCGCTGTTGATCGCTGTCGCCGGTTTGGCTCGGGCGCAACAAATCAATCCGTCGCTGGCAAAGGACGGCTTGCACGATCCTGCCACTCCCGCCATTAAGCTGCTGCAGGAACCGCGCGAAGCGCTTGCCAATATGCCGCGCGATACGACCGGCAACGGCGTGCTGTGGGTGAAAGCGCTGCGACAGGGACTGATCGAGCCGCGCACCAATATCCTGCCCGATACCCCGATCCGGGTGCTGGATCAGGATGTGATCATGCCGCGCACCGCCGAAGCGCCGCTGGTGCTGTTCCCGCACCGGCAGCACACCGAATGGCTGGACTGCAGCAACTGCCATGAATCGCTGTTCAAGTCCAAGGCGGGCACCACGCCCGGGCTGAACATGTTCGCCATCCTGCAGGGTGAGTTTTGCGGACGCTGCCACGGCGCGGTCGCGTTTCCGCTCACAGAATGCAACCGTTGTCACAGCGTGCAGCGCAACGCGCAAGGAAAATGAGCATGCACGGAGCAGCCGAAAAGAAATCGAATTCGTCGCGCACCCTCCTGCGCTTGCTTGGCAGCGTTCTTGCGCTGTGGCTGACCATGCTTTGTTTTCCTGCACAGGCGGAATACGCGGACGTCGTGCTGAACCGGCGCGCGGAAAAGGAGGGCGTGCGTCCGGTGGTGTTCCCGCACTGGTTCCACCGCATCCGTTTCCGTTGCAAGGTCTGCCATTCGGAACTTGGCTTCAAGATGCGCGCCGGTTCGAACGACGTGACGATGGCCGACATCATCGACGGCAAGTTCTGCGGCATGTGCCATAACGACCAGATCGCCTGGGGCGCCGCGAATTGCGATTTGTGCCATTCGGGCAAACGCGGCCTGCCCAGCGGGATTTACGGCAGCCACGATACACTCGGCCCCGGTCGATGGTGACGCGGCGCCGACGAAAGGATAAGACATGATCGGGATTGGTCAGCAATACAGTAGCGCCTGGTCCAGGCGCATCGTCGCCGTGTTCGGCATCCTGAGCGGCATCCTGATCGGCAGCTGCATCAGCGGCAGCGCATGGGCGCAGGCGGCCGCCGACACATCCGCATCCCTGGTCACGCCATGGAGCTCGCTGACCGGCGCGCGCGTGACCACCCAGCCCAATCCCGTTTTCTCCCGGCCGCCGAGCGCTCCCCTGCCAGGCTATCTGCAATGGATAGCACCGACAGCGGTCGCTGCGCGCAACAGTTTTTTCTATGTGCTCGACGGCGGACGGCAGCAGATTTTCCGCTATGACACGATGCGCGAGGTGATGACACCGTTTGCCGATTATCCTGCAAGCGCCGTGCGCGCGATGGCGGTCGCGCCCGACCTGTCGCTTTACGTGGCCGACGCCAATGCGCGCAAGGTGCTACACTTCGCGCCCGACGGCCGCCTGCTGCGCAGCTTCGCCGACGATCTCAATCTCGGGCTTCCCGTGGCAGTGTTGTTTGATGAGCCTACCGGCCGCCTCCTCGTCGCCGACAGTCTGTACAATCAGGTGCTGATCTTCAATAGCCTGGGGCAGACGGTGAGGGCGCTCAAATCGGATGAGACCCGCAGCGTCGAAGCAATGGCAGCCGGACCCGATGGACTGTATCTGGTCGACCGCCTCGGCCGCCAGATCGTCGTGATAGATCGGCAAGGCGAGGATCGCTATTTCTTCGGCGAAGAGACGCTGCATGATCCGAACGCGATCGCGGTGGACCGCTTCAACCGGGTATTTGTCAGTGACAGTTTCGATAACACGATCAAGGTTTACGAGCAGGGCCACATGATTGCAACCATCAATGGAAAGGGAGCGAGCCCGCCTTTCTTCAATCGCGTGACCGGCCTTTGGCTCGAGCACGACCTGCTGTATGTGGCCGACAGCCTGAACAACCGCATACGGACATTCAAGATTGCGCCGCCCGGCGCGAAAGGCAGTTCCCGTGCGGAGTAGCTTGCACATCCTCCTGTTGATCTTCTTGTTGTCCGGTTGTGCCCAGGTCAAGTACTCGATGCATCTTGACCCTGCCTTGAATCCAAACCGCTCCACCTCGCACGTCTGGCCGGATCCGCCGGAAAAGGCGCGCTACCGCTATGTGGGGCAGCTGATCGGCGAAGACAATTTCGTCGCCGAAGATACCACTGCGCGCAATACCGGCATGAAGCTGTTCTATTGGCTGGTCGGGCTGGTCGGCATGGAGGAAGAGAAGCTGGAGTTGCTGCGCCCGCAGACCGGAATGACCGATGAAGAGGGCCGGATCTACGTCACCGACGTCAGCAAGCGTGCGGTATTCGTGTTCGACCAGGCAGCTGGCAAGTTGTCAGTCTGGGACAGGGCGCTGGAAAACGTTGGCTTCGCCACACCGGTCGGCATTGCGCAGGGCGCACGGGGAGAAATACTGGTGGCAGATGCGGGCCTGGCCGCGGTGATTCGTCTCGACCGTGACGGCAAGCCGCTTGGTTTCTTTGGCAACGAAGTGCTGGAACGGCCGACCGGCCTGGCGCGCGATGCGCAGCGCGGCCGCATCTATGTGGCGGATACGCATGGCCATGACGTCAAGGTATTCGACGACGATGGGCAATTGATCGAGATTCTCGGCGCGCGCGGTGAAGGCAGTGGCGAAGCCGAAATGAACTTCCCGACGCACCTGGCGTTTGCTGGTGACAAACTGTTCGTTACCGACGGAATGAATGCGCGTGTCGTCATATTCGATGCGCATGGCAAGCAGATTGGCGCATTCGGCCGGCGTGGACTCTATGTGGGCGATATGTCACGTCCGAAAGGTGTGGCGGTCGATACGTCAGGCAACATTTACGTCGTGGAATCTTTCTACGATAATCTGCTGGTGTTTAACAGCGAAGGGCGCTTTCTCATGCCCATTGGCGGAACCGGCAAGGAAATCGGCCAGTTCTATTTGCCTTCGGGCGTCTGGACTGATCGCCAGGATCGAATCTACGTGGCCGACATGTTCAACGGACGAGTCGTCATTTTCCAGTTTTTGGGCGGTGACTGATGTCGTGGCATACATCGTGGCATAAGCGCTTTACGGCGCTCGCGCTCGCTCTCGGTCTAGGGCTGCTGGGCACGGGCTTGGTCGAGGCCGCGAAAATCTCCGATGTGCGCGGCACCAAGCATAACCTCTCGGCATCGACCACCTATGTAAGGCAAGGCGCGTCGCTCACTGTCCCTGCGCGCAATATCAAGGCCAGCAGCGAAACTGAAATTTGCATTTTCTGCCATACGCCGCACGGCACGCCGGGCAACAATTCAACGGCGCTGTGGAACCGCAGCCTCTCGAATACGATTTATTCGTCCGCCAATACCTATACCTCCAGTTCGATGGACGCCAATGCCAACGAACTGGCGGCCGGACCCGGCGGCAGCTCCAAGCTTTGCCTGTCCTGCCATGATGGCACGATGGGCATCGACAAGGTCAGCGTCAATATGGACAAGTCCGGGTTCAGCTCGACCAACAATCCCACGATTGCGATGGTCGATGGTAATGGCAGTGCGCTTGCATCGCCTGCCAGGATGCCGGCCGGTAGCGGTGCAGATACCGGTTTCACCCGCCGCCTGGGTACCAACCTGAGCAATGACCATCCGATCTCCTTCACCTATAGCAGCACTCTGGTCGACAACGACGGCGAACTGAATTCGCCGGCAGCGGAAAATACGGTCGGCGGCATCGTGATGAACCGAAAGCCCGGCAAGGAAAAGCCAGTGCTGCCGCTGGAAAGCGGCAAGTTGCAGTGCAGTACCTGCCACGATCCGCATTTGCGCGACGATAGCGACGCGAACGCAAAGTTTCTGCGCCAGAACCGCTTCCAGAGCGCGCCTCCGGTCAGCACGGGATTCCGCAAGGATGTCGATATCATTTGCCTCGCTTGTCACAACAAGGCCTATGGCTCGTGGGCCTACTCGGCGCATGCACATAACGAGGTCGCGACCCATAGCTACCAGACCACGGGTTCGGCAGTGCAGCGCGGCTTTGATGGCAAGAAGGTATGGGAAATGGCTTGCCTGAACTGCCATGACACCCATACCGTGCAGGGTGCCCGGCGTCTACTGCGTGAGGGGACTTCGCCGTATGTCAATAACGTCGCTGGCGCCATACAGGCCGGCGTTACCGACGGCAGCATCGGCGCGAACGATTTCACCAAATCCGCCATCGAGAACACTTGCTACCAGTGTCATGACGGCAGTGGCGCGATCATCAATGCATCCGGCAACGCCAGCGGTGTGCCGAACATCAAGGCGGAATTCGATCTCGCCGGCATAAAGATGCCGATTGCCCTTGCCGGAGAAAACGCCAAGCATGACATTACGAGCAATGCCGTCGGCACTCCGTTGTTCCCGGAAACGGTCAACTGTGGCACGGACAAGAAATGTGGCGCCGATTTTATCGAGACGCGCGCCAATCTTGCGACGCGCCATGCCGAGTGTACGGACTGTCATAATCCGCACCGCGTGATCAAGGCGCAGAACGGGCTGCCGGGGCAACTTACCGCCACCAATACGAAGGACAAGGCCGGCACGCACAAGCATGAGAACCAGTCTGGTTATGTGCATAACAATCTGATCTCGGGAGTGCTGCGTGGCACTTGGGGCGTGGAACCCGACTACCAGAACAATCCCTCGTTCCATTACATGCCGACAAAATACGAGGTCAAGCGCGGCGATCCCGGCAGCAACAGCAACACCGCGGTTACCGCCACTTATGTGACGCGCGAATACCAGATCTGCCTCAAATGCCATTCCAACTACGGCTATGAGGACGACAATGTCTATCCCAACGGCGAAAAGCGCCCGCTGCTTGGCGGAACAGGCCTGACAGCACAGAATGCCAACGGGCACGTGGACTTCACCCGCTATACCAACCAGGCGAAAGAGTTTCAGGCGCCGTCCACGCATGCGGTTCCAACCGGATCGGTCAGCCTCGGCCAGGAGGCGGGTAACGTCAATCGCACTACCAGTCCCGCTACCAACGCCTGGGCCAACAACCACCGCTCCTGGCATCCGGTAATGCGGCCCACCGGCCGTACCGGCCGCCCGGGCGCCTTCCTCTCCCCATGGAACAACAGCACTGACGCTAACAATGTCGCCGGCACGGCGGGCAGGCTGGGCAATCAGACCATGCTCTGTTCGGACTGCCACGGCTCGGCGACCGGTACGGCGACGGTGATGCCCGTCGGTAATACCAACACGAGCGAGAACGGCACGCCGTGGGGGCCGCACGGATCCACCCTCAATTTCCTTCTCAAGGGCACTTACGATATCGGTTCCGGCGAGGGAGATGCCAATACGCTGTGTTTCAAGTGCCACAATTCCGCCAACTACGGCGGCACCAGCGGCGGCACCGGCTTCCAGACGGACCGCGGGGACGGGCACTCGATACATTCTGACCGGATCGATAATGCGATGAAATGCAATTTCTGCCATGTAGCGGTGCCCCATGGCTGGAAGAATCGCAGCTTGCTCGTCAACCTGCTGGACGTGGGCCCCGAGGCTGGGCTGCCGGCAGGTACTGCCGTGAGCTACACCAATAATCGTGGCTATAGCAACGGGCCTTATTACCGAAAGGCGTTCTTGCGCATCATTTCCTTCCCGGCAGCTGGTTCCCAGTGGCGAGAGGCAAACTGCAACGGCGGCAGCAAGTCCACCATGAAGACCAATTGCGAGGTGCCGCTCTGACGAACGGCATTCTGTTTTGCATGGCACCGGTAGCACCATGATGCGCATCGTCTTGGCATTGGCTTCCCTCAAGTTCACTCCCGTCGGCCTGCTGCTGCTGGGGGTGGCGTCCCTCGGCGTCTACCAGTTCGGGCCCAGCGCCACACCGTGGCTGGCGGGCCCCTTGCTGCTGCTGGCGGTAAACCTGATCGCGGCCGTGGCGACCAACGCCACGTTCCGGCGCCAGATGCCGCTGCTGGTGTTTCACCTGGCGCTGATCGCGCTGGTGTTGCTGGCCGCTGCCGGCCGGCTGACTTACCTGAACGGCACGGCGGCCGTGACCGAAGGGCTCGAATTTGACGGGCTCAAGTCGCGCGATGCCGGTCCGCTGCATTACGGACGGCTGGACAAGGTGCGCTTCGTCAACGAAGGATTCGATATCTTTTACATGGCCGGCCCGGTCCTTGACCGTATGGTGAACCGAGTGCGCTGGCTGGACGGCAATGGCGTGCAGCGTACTGCCGAGATCGAACACAACCGGCCGCTGATCTTGTTCGGATATCGCTTCTATCCGACCTCCAACAAGGGCTTCGCCCCAGTGCTGCTGTGGCGCCCGGCCAAGGGCGAGCCGGTGCTCGGCGCGCTGCATCTTCCGCCGTATCCGGCCAGCGCCGACAACCAGGCAGCCACCTGGCAGCCGGGAGGAACCGGTGCCGACATCTGGTTGATGCTGGAGGTCGAGGAAAGCCTGATCCCGGCCGACCGGCCATCGCGTTTCCGCTTGCCGGAAAAACAAAAGATCGTGGTGCGCTATCAGGGCTCCCGCTGGGAGATGTTGCCAGGTGAAAAAATTATGCTGCCGGATGGCGTGCTGGAGTATCACGAACTGCGCACCTGGATGGGATACAAGGTGTTCTACGACTGGACCATCCCCTGGATACTGGCATCATGCATCGCTGCAATTGCCAGCATGGCATGGCACTTCTGGCGTAAGTTTGCCTCCAAGCCATGGAATAAGGATGATTAGCGAATGGAAATTGAAATAAGGTTATTGTGGGCTGGCATCATCCTGTACGTGCTGGGCGGCGTGCTGGCCATCGTCTCTGTCGTGCTGAAAAAGCGTCCCGAACGTACGGTGCTTGTCCTGATCGCGCTCGGCTGGCTGCTGCACACGGCCTCGCTGGCGGTGCGCTGGGAGCGTCTGGGGCAGGGGCCGTTCGTCACCATGTTTGAAATCCTGTCCAGCAATGTCTGGAGCCTGGTGCTTGCATTCCTGATCGCGTACTGGCGCATCCCGCAGATCCGCGCGTCGGCGGCTGTGGTGATGCCGATCCTGTTCGTGATGATGGGATGGTTGGTGTTGTCCAGCCCGGGCGAGGTGCATTTCCCGCGCACCTTCCGCACGCCCTGGCTTTACATCCATGTCGGGCTGGGCAAGGTATTCCTGGGCGCGATGCTGGTCGCGGTCGGGCTGGCGGGCGTGATCCAGCTGCGACGCACCCAGCGCGGACGCGCATGGTTCCAGCGCCTGCCCGAGGATCGCCGTCTCGACGACCTGACCTACCGCTGCATGGCGCTTGGGCTGATCTTCAACGGCCTGATGCTGGTGGCCGGCGCCATCTGGGCGCAGGATGCATGGGGGCGCTACTGGGCCTGGGACCCGCTCGAAACCTGGGCCTTCCTCACCTGGCTGCTGCTCGCGGTTGCGCTGCACGTGCGGATCACGTTCAAGCCATCGCCACGGCTGTCGTCCAGCATGGCTTTCGTCGTTTTCGTGATTGCCTTCCTGACCTTCTTCGGCGTGCCGTTTCTGACCGACCGGCCGCACCAGGGCACCTTCTGACGGGGCTATGTCTGCAGGGGGCAGCCTGCGGGCTGGTCTGCTAATTGCTTTGCAGCACATCAATATGGATTCCGTCTTACAAAATTCTGAAGCCGGCGTACGCCGCCTCGCTGGCGGTTGGCTGCTACTGGCCGTGACCGCGCTTGCTTTTTCAACACTGTGCGCCGTGCTGCTGGTCGCCGCGCGGGTGCCGCTGCCCGGTGTGTTCGCCGGTGCGGGCGACCTGTTCGGCCGCGCACTGGTCCTGCATGTCAGCCTGGCGGTCGTGGTCTGGTTCCTTGCCTGCGCCGCAGGGATCTGGATGATCGCAGGCGGCGCAGCCGGTGTGGTGCGCTGGGCGGCGCTGTCGCTTGCCGGCGCCGGCGTGGCGGCCATGCTCCTGCCGCTGTTCTCGCAGAGCGCGCAGCCCGTCCTCGCCAATTACGTGCCGGTACTTGAGCATCCGGTTTTCCTCGCCGGCCTCGTATTGTTCCTTGCCGGCGTGGTGCTCGCCGGGGCGTCGGCGGCGTATGGTGTGTTTCGCAAGCTGAGGGCCGAGCCTGCTGCGGTATGGCGCCTCGGCGTGCTGTTGTCGACATTTGCAGCAGCGGCTGCACTGGCAGCATTCATTGCTTCGTTCATTCGGACCGGCATCCCGGCCGGCCCGGTCGCTTTCGAGGTATTGGCATGGGCACCGGGCCATGCACTGCAGTTCGTGCATGTGCTGCTCCTGATGAGTGTTTGGATCGTGCTCGGGGAGCGTGTGCTGGGGCAGGCGGTGGCACCGCGGCACTGGGTGCAGGGATTGCTGCTGCTGGCGGCGCTGCCTTTGCTGGCCGTTCCTTTCATTTACATTAACCATCCGGTAGACAGCGCAAGTTTCCGCCGCGGTTTTACCCTGTTGATGGCTTGGGGTGTCTGGCCTGCAGCTGCGTTGCTGGCGCTGCGCATCCTGCTGCAATTGACGCGTGCCGGCCGTGCGATCCTCGCTGTGCCGCAGGCGCCGGCGTTGCTGTTGTCGATCCTGCTGTTCCTGCTTGGCTGTGTCCTCGGCGCATTGATTCGCGGCGATTCGACCATGGTGCCTGCGCATTACCACGGCACGGTTGGCGCCGTGACGTTGGCGTATATGGCATTCGGTTATCGCTTGCTGCCGGCCTTTGGCTGGGATGCGGGCAATAGCGCCTGGGTGCGGCGCCAGCCGGTGCTGTATGGTGCCGGGCTCGCGATTCTTGCGCTGGCGCTCGCATGGTCGGGCTGGCTGGGTGTTCCGCGCAAGACCCTGCATGTGGATGTGATCGCGCAGATAGTGCAGTTCCCGGCCTATTATGCCGCGATGGGACTGGCGGGGCTGGGTGGCCTGCTTGCCATTAGCGGGGCGGTGTTGTTCGTCGTGAATGTCGTCGCGGGGCTGCGCGCTGTGCATAGGGCTGGGCGCAGGGCAGAAGGCCGGATTGGCCCGCGCGACGTACGCATGCAGGCAATACTAGTGACTGCCGCGCTTACCGTGGTGATCGGTGTGCTGATCGCCTGGTGGCCGAGCGAGTTCGGGCAGCAGGTCGCTGCTCCGACGGGCAAGAGCGCTGTACCGAAGGACAAGATTGCTGGTGCGGCGGCCCATGTCGTGCAAAAGCGCAAGGAAGAGATCGCGCGGCAGTTTGCCGAGGGCGTGGCCATGCTGAACGCGCGTGACTATAACGCCGCGGCGAGCGCGCTGCACCGCGTGCTGGAGCTGGAACCTCAGATGCCGGAAGCGCATGTGAATATGGGTTTTGCCATGATCGGGCTGAAGAAGTACGAGATGGCGCGGGATTTCTTCGAAGTGGCAATCAACCTGCGCACCGCGCAGATGAACGCCTACTACGGGTTGGCTGTTGCGTTGGAGAAAACCGGAGATCTCGAAGGCGCGCTTGGGGCGATGCGCACTTATGTCCATCGCAGCAATCCGGAAGACCCGTTCGTTCGCAAGGCCAATGCTGCGATCTGGGAATGGGAATCCGTTTTGGCGGAAACGAGAAAAACGAAGAACCAGAAAACCGCCTCCATTCCCGAAAGCAGGAATGGGGTGATTCGATATCCCATTCCCGAGAAAAGACTGAACTAATCTTGCCTTGTGTCAATTTATTCCGGGGCTATCGTTAGTGCGCTGCAGCGAAGTGATCGTTCTTGCATGGAACCAAACTTGCTTAACGTAAGCATTGCGCATGTTCGATACGCGCGGTGGCTTGGCTGACTACCTGTCTGTTCTTGCCATCCGCTGCTCGTGGCACGTGCGTTCGACGAACAAGAGGTCGATAACCACGCAGAGGCTGCTGCGCTCGCCATCGAAGCATCGAGGGCGGCTTGTCGGCTTCTGGCCAGAATTGGAGGAAAGCGACTCATGGATGGGCAAACACCGGATTCGGGCAGCCGCTTCTGCGAATGGCTGGGGCGCTGGTATCTCGCTGTTGCGGTTGTCGTTGGCTTCGCCCTGGTCGGGTTGATCGAGTACCGGGAAACGGACCGCCTTACCACGCATACCCCGTTCGAGCAGTTGTTCGTGTTTGAACTCAACGGCTATGCGAACCTGTTGCTGATTGCATCTACCGTCCTGTACGTGTGCCATCTTTGGCTCACGTCGGAGGCAGTGGGGCGCTGGGCTTCGAGACTGGCGACGCTCGGGGCGCTGGCGGCGGTGCTGGCACTGTTGACGCGCTGGCTGGAGACTTACCTGCTGCAGCGCGGAGGGCATATTCCGCTCAATCACCTGTATGAGGTGATGGCGCTGTTCTCCGCCATTACGGTGGTGATCTATTTGATCATGGAGCGCGTCTACCAGACACGGTCTGCCGGCGCCTTCGTGATGCTGATCGTGCTTGGCTCGGTGCTGTTCCAGATCTGGCTGGCGGCCCATGAAGAGGCGATCCCCGGTAGCCGCATCCGCGTGCTGCGGAGCTACTGGATGTATGCGCATGTGCTGGGCAACTTCATCGGCTATGGCGCGTTTGCCGTCGCTGCGGCGATGGGGGCGGCTTACCTGGTCCGGCATCATGCGGAGCATCACGGGCGCGGCACGGGTATTGCTGTACGGTCGTTGCCGGAATTGCATCGCATCGAGGCATCGATGGACAAGGCGGTGATGCTCGGCTTCCCGGTGTTTACGCTGGCGACCATCCTCGGCTCGATGTGGGCCTACCAGGCTTGGGGCAGGTACTGGGCGTGGGATCCGAAGGAAACCTGGGCGCTGATCGTGTGGGTGACGTACGCCTCGTACTTCATTGTGCGTTACGTGAAGCAGTGGAGCGGACGGCGCATGGCATGGTGGGCGATCGGTGGCTTTCAGCTGACGATCTTCTGTTTTCTCGGCGCGAGCGCACTCTGGCCGGGCTTGCATTCATATCCATAACAGTGGAAAGGGCGGCATTTCACCGCATGACAACGCATAGCATTCGCATCAGTTCACTGTCGCCGTCATTGCGCGGCATCTGGCCTCGCCTCTGCGCGGGGGTTTTGTGCTTTTTGCTCGTCGCTCTGCTTGCGGGCTGCGACAAAGCGCCGGCCGCGAAGCCGCAGCTGGCAGAAGGTTTTCCTTTTCCGCCGCTGATGCTGAACTATTCCGAGGGAAAGGCGCTCTCTACGCAGTCTTTCCGGGGAAAACTGCTGGTGCTGAACGTCTGGGCCACGTGGTGCCCTCCATGCCGTCGTGAAATGCCCAGCCTCGAACGGCTGAGCCGCACGCTCGACCCGAATCGTTTTACGGTGATCGGCCTGTCTACGGACGCGGATGCCAACCTGGCGTCCGAATTCCTTTTGCAGAACGGGATCACATTTGCCAACTTCTTTGATCAGAACGGCAAGATCGCGAGAGACCTCGGCCTCAAGGTGTATCCGGAGACCTTCCTGATCGGGCCGGACGGCACGCTTGTCGAGCGTATCCCAGGCATGCGTGAATGGGATAGTCCGGAAATGATCGCGCGCTTGGAGTCGGCATACCAGGGCAAGTTGAATGTCGAAAAATATTTCGTCCGGTAGGGTTATCACGGCGCAGCGATGTGCCACATGCGAGAATTGCTGAACGCGACCAGCGCTCGGCGATCCAATAGAGAGTCGTTATGAAAATGGAAAATTTCGAGGAGACTGCGCTGATGCAAGCCGTTGCAGCTGCTCCCGGAAATGCTTCAACGGAATCGCAGCAATCGTCGCCACAAGGCAAGCCGCAGGCTAATGACAAGAGCCCGGGCGGTTATGTCTTCTCCGTCAGGACCAAGGGCTGGCTGGTGCTCGGCGCTCTCATTGTCTATGGAA
Source organism: Noviherbaspirillum sp. (assembly GCA_035654275.1). Lineage (GTDB taxonomy): Bacteria > Pseudomonadota > Gammaproteobacteria > Burkholderiales > Burkholderiaceae_D > Noviherbaspirillum. The sequence continues at coordinate 133,869 of DASRXG010000028.1, read as the reverse complement.
TCATGATCGCCCTGTTCGTGGTGCATCAGAAGAACCTGCTGCTGCGCGACTTTGAGCAGATCCAGAAATCGCTCGAAATCGACAGCATGCTGAAGCAGGCCGACACCGCTGCCTTCCACGCGGTGATGGGCGTATTCGCCAACGTGGATGCGGTGGATGTTGCCGGCATGCAGCGCATCCAGATGCATTACCAGATCCTCAAGACCAAGCATGCGGAGCTGCATGAGCAGCTGCCGGCTTTCGACCTCAGCCTCGCTGGCGTCGATGCGGCGCTGGACGAGGCCAGTCGCGACCCGTCGCGCGCGACCATGAGTCAGTTGATCGTCGAACTGGTCAAGACCAAGAACGAATTCACCAACCTTGCGGAACAGTCGCAGCAGGCGCGCAAGCGCATGTCGGAACGCTATCGCATGCAGACCGATTCGGTCGCAATGACAACCTTGTTCCTCGGCATGATGGGGCTGACGCTGCTGGGCACGATCATGATGCTGTTCTTCAAGGAACTGGTGAAGGATCTGCAGATGCTGCAGACGCGTGCGCTGGACATCGTCAACGGTTACCGCGGTGCCCCGATCGAGATCAAGCGGCATGACGAAGTCGGCCAGCTGATGGGCGCGGTCAACGGCATGGCGACCATCCTCGATAAGCGCGAGAAGGAACTGATCGTGGAGCGTCAGAAATACTTCCATCAGGAGAAGATGGCGGCTATCGGCGCGCTGGCGGCAGGTGTAGCGCACGAAATCGGCAATCCGATCGCGGCTATTTCCGGTATTGCGCAGGAAATGAAGGAGCGCCGCGATGCCGGCCTGGGATTCTGCGCCGAAGACCATTGCGCGCAGTGCCGTCCTGACCTGATCCAGGCCCAGACCGAGCGCTTGGCGGCGATCACGCGGGAGATTTCCGAATTTGCATCGCCGCAGATGGCGGAGCCGCAGTTGCTGGACCTGAATTCGCACCTGCGCAGCACGGCCAGCCTGATCCGTTACGACAAGCGTCTGCGCGGCGTCGACCTGAAGCTGGAGCTGGATCCCGCCTTGCCGGCAATTTACGGTGTTGCAGACCAGTACACACAAGTCATCATGAACCTGCTGATCAACGCGATGGATGCGCTGGAGCCGGTGAAAGACAGGCAGCCGCAGATCGTCATTTCGACCCGGAGTGACGGCGACCGCGTCTGCATGGTGGTCGAAGACAACGGCCCCGGCATGGAGCCGGAAGTGCGGGAGCGTGCCTTCGAGGCGTTCTACACGACCAAGCCGGCAGGCAAAGGAACCGGCCTCGGTTTATCCTTGTGCTACTCGATTATGAATAACCATGGGGGCAGCATCGAAATCGATTCCGCTCCCGGCGCGGGAACGCGTGTACGTGTCTACTTTCCGATAAATGAAACATCCTAACGACATCCTCATGAAATCACTCGAAGTCCTGGTGGTCGATGACGAGCCGGCCATCCGGCAGATCCTGTCCGCCCACTTGAGCAAGTCAGGCTGCAGCGTCTGCCAGGCATCCAACGGGACCGAGGCGCTGGAACGCCTGTCGAAGGGCGACATTGACGTCGCGATCAGCGACATCAAGATGCCCGACTTCACCGGCATCGAGCTGGTGCGCCGTGCGCGCGCTGCCGGCATCGATACGAGCTTCATCATGATGACCGCGTTTGCGTCGGTCGACACCGCGATCGAGGCGATCAAGGCAGGCGCGTCGGACTACATGATCAAGCCCGTGCGCAACGAGGAGGTGCTGCACCGCCTGATGAAGGTGCGCGACCTGCGCAAGCTCAGTTCCGAGAACCGCGTGCTGCGCAACCTCGTGCTCGGCTCACGAGAGGAGATGTTCACCTTCACCTCACCGGCGATGAAGGACCTCGAGCGCATGATCGCCAAGGTCGCGCCGACCGACAGCACCGTGCTCGTGACCGGCGAGAGCGGCACCGGCAAGGGTGTGATCGCGCGCCAGATTCACCAGAACAGCACGCGTGCGGATGGGCCGTTCATTCCGGTCAACTGCGGCGCTATTCCCGAGAACCTGATGGAGAGCGAACTGTTCGGTCACATCAAGGGTTCGTTTACCGGTGCCGACAAGGCGCGCAAGGGCCTGTTCCTGGAAGCGGATAAGGGCACCATCTTCCTCGACGAGATCGGCGAGCTGCCGCTGGCGCTGCAGGTCAAGCTGCTGCACGTGATCGAGGAAAAGACCGTGCGTCCGGTGGGTGGCGAGCAGGCCAAGCGCGCCGACGTGCGCATCGTCGCCGCAACCAACCGCGACCTCCCGCAGATGGTTGCCGAAGGCAAGTTCCGCGAGGACCTGTATTTCCGGCTTTCGGTGTTCCACGTCCATTCGCCGCCCGTTCGCGAACGCCGCCAGGATATCCCGGGGCTGGTGCGATTCTTGCTACAAAAAGGCGCAAAGCGACTCGGCAACGTCGGTGGCATTTCCATCGACCCCGATGTCGAGGAAATTTTGAGTGCCTATGACTGGCCGGGTAACGTGCGGGAGATGGAAAACGTGGTGGATCGTGCTTTGATTCTGGCGGACGAAGGGCGCATTACGCGCGCCGACCTGCCGCCGCAGATCGCGCGCATTGCGCCTGCAGGAAAGAACGGTGCTGCGCCGGCTGAATCCGGCGACAGCCTGCGTGAGCAGGTGCGCCGCTTTGAGAGCGCAGTGATTTGCAAGGCAATTTCGGAGGCCGGTGGTGACCGCCGGGCGGCTGCGCAGAAGCTGGGTATCGGCTTGTCGAGCCTGTATCGCAAGCTGGAAGAATACGAAGCGCTCGGCCTGTTGCAGGACAGCGGGGAAACCCGGCAAGTGCTGCGCGGATGACCTTCGGGCAGTGACGGACCAGCTAATCGCGTAAAAACAAAGGGTGTGACAGTGCGTAAATGGATGGGATGGGGGGCGCTTGCGCTGGTGGTCGGTATTGCGCAGCCGGCGGCAGCCGGCCCGCAGGAAGACACCGAGCAGGCGGTGAAGGAATTCGAGAGGGGCAATCTGGTCGTCGCCATGGAATTGTGGAAGAAGGCGGCGGAAGCGGGCCATGCGCCTGCCCAGGTCTGGCTGGGTGAAATCCTCGATAAATCCGAGGAAGACGAACAGGCTGTCGCTTGGTACCGCAAGGCCGCCGAACAGGGCGATGCTGGCGGTGAATTCGGCCTCGGCCAGATGTACGCGAAAGGCGAGGGCGTCAAGCAGGATAACGAAAAAGCGCGCGCTCATATTCTGCGTGCAGCCGAGAAGAACCATCTGAGCGCTGCAATCGCCATGAGGGATATCTACAAGAACGGCAGCTACGGCGTGGCGGCAGATCGTGCGCAGAGCGAAAAATGGGATGCCAAGGTCAAGGAAATCCTGGGGCCGGATCACCCGTCGCTGAAGCCCGTTGCCGAGGACAACGCCTCCGGCAAGAAGAAGCGCCGGTAACGGAATCAACGGAGCAGGTTGTCATGATCTCAAAAATGGGAATTCCCAAGGGTGTGCTTGTCTCGCTTGTGCGCCTGTCAAAAGTGCTGGCCACACTGCTGGTGGCGATCCTGGCGGCCAGCTTTGCCGGCAGCGTTCACGCCGCAGACATGTTCAAGGGGCGGCAGATCTACGCATCCAATTGTGCGATATGTCATGGCCAGAATGGACGCAGTGTGCTGCCCGGAGCACCGAACTTCGCGTATCAGGAAGGCATATTGAAACCGGATATGACCTTGCTGGCGACCATACGCTCGGGCCGGAACGCGATGCCGGCATTCCAGGGCGTACTGTCGGATCGCGACATCATGGATGTGATTGCTTTTATAAGGACCTTGAACTGATGCGTTTCCCAAAATCGCTGTTGCTGCCTGCACTGTTTTTCGCATTTGTCGGCACGTCCACAGCGCAAACAAAAAACACGAACAATCCCGCCACGCAGCCTCAAGTCATCGAGACCTTTTCAGTTGGTGATAACGTCTATGTGCGTGCATTGACGATGGAGCCGAAGACCGGGACGCTGTGGGTCGGCACTTCGGGCGGCGTGCATGAAATCGATATTGCGACCAGCAAGCCGCGCAATACCTTTACCCGGCAAAGCGGGCTTGCGAACGAATACGTGTTCGCAATCGGCATCGACAAGGAAGGCTACAAGTGGTTCGGCACCAATGCCGGCGGCGCATCGCGCTACAAGGACGGCAAGTGGAAGACCTTCTTCCCGATGCACGGCCTGGCGGACTACTGGATCTATTCCTTCGCCAACCAGAAGAACGGCGACCTGTGGATCGGTACCTGGGCCGGCGTCAACGTGGTCGACCTGAAGACGCTGAAGATGCGCACCTACGTGAAGGAGCTTATCAACGAGTGGGTGTATGGCATTGACGTCGATGCGCAGGACCGCGTGTGGTTCGGCACCGAAGGTGGCGTATCCATGTTTGACGGCAAGACCTGGAAGTCCTGGTCGCACAAGGACGGCCTTGGCGCAGTGAACGAAAAGAAATTGCAGACCAGCCCGAACACCGGCCTCGGCACACGCAAGCGCCATGACCTCGGCTTCCGTGCGGAAGACGGTGCGGCGACCTACAACCCGAACTACGTGTTTTCCATCGCTGTCGCGAAGGACCAGACGGTCTGGGCCGGCACCTGGGGCGGCGGCGTCTCGCGCTTCGACGGCAAGAAGTGGACCAATTACACCGTGAAGGATGGGCTGGCGGGCGACATCGTCTACAGCATCGTCCAGGACAAGAATGGCGTGTTCTGGTTCGGCACCAATGCCGGCATTTCGCGCTATGACGGAAAGAACTGGAATACGGTCGATACAAGGACCGGTCTGCTTGACAACAACGTGTATGCACTGGCGGTTGCTCCGAATGGCGACATTTGGGCCGGTACCAAGCGCGGTGTTGCGCATCTCAAAGGGAAATAGGAGAAATACGTGCAGTCGAACAAAATGAAATCGGCAATTCTCGGCATCAGCGTGGCAGCCCTGTTGGGTACTGCCTATTACTTGGGAACCAAGCGTGCGGAACAGGCACAGCCGACTGTCGGCCAACTGTCCGCCGGTCCGTTGAAGCCGGGCGCCCAAGCGCCTGCCAACCATCCCCCGGTTCCTGGCCAGGGCGGTCCGGAGCAGCAGGGCAAGGTGCAGACCGATCCGAATGCCAAGTTCACCCATTTCCGCGTCGGCAACCGCAACGTCAAGGCGATGCTGTTGAAGGGCGACGTCGCATGGGTCGGCACTTCCGGCGGCGTGGTGCGTTACGACTCCAAGACCGACGAATACCGCCTGTTCGATGTCCGCAACGGCCTGCTGTCCAACGGCATCTTCAGCATCGATGAAATCGACGGCCGGATCATGGTCGGTACCTACGGCGGCGGCATGTCCTGGTACGACGAGAAGCAGGACAAGTGGGACAACTTCAACATTCCTGACGGCCTGGGCGATGCATTCGTCTATCGCGTCATGCAGGCATCCAACGGCGACGTCTGGGTGGCGACCTGGTCGGGTGCCAACCGTATCCGTGGCGGCAGCGGCAACCTGAAAAACCGCGACAAGTGGGACCTCTACACCGTGGAGAACACCAAGGGCGGCCTGCCGAACGACTGGGTCTACGGCCTGGCGGAAGGCAAGAACGGCGAAATCTGGCTGGCGACCGAAGGCGGTCTCGCGCGCTTCCATAACGGCAAGTGGGACAACTGGAACCATGCCAAGGGCCTGGGCGCCCCGTATGACCTGGTGAAGAACGACATCAAGTTCAACACCGACCCGGCGCAGCAGTCCGTGCACCACGCCAAGCAGAAGGAAGAAATGGGCCTGCAGGGCATCAGCGTCGCCTACAACCCGAACTACATCGTGTCGATGGTAGTGGATGCCGAAGGCATCGTCTGGGCCGGCACCTGGGGCGGCGGCCTGTCGCGCTTCGACGGCAAGAACTGGAAGCACTACACTGTGACTGACGGCCTGCCGGGCAACCACGTGTTCATGCTGCACATCGACCGGAAGGGCCAGATGTGGATCGGCACGAACGAAGGCCTCGCACGTCGTGATGGCGACAAGTTCAAGGTGCTGACCACCGCCGACGGCCTGTTCTCGAACACCGTGTTCTCGATGGCCACCGGTGAAGACGGCAACCTGTGGGTTGGCAGCTTCGGTGGTGTATCGCGCCTCAAAGGCGGCATGTAATACCACGCCGCACGAAAGCGCAATTCGTTCAACACCAGCAACACCAGCAACACATGGCGCAGGCGACAGTCTGCGCCATGCAGTTTTTTTAAGTAGGGTGCGCATCGCGCACCGGGTCTTACCATCATGCGTACCCCGATACGTACCACCATGCGGACATGACCGGACACTGCGAGCCATTCGCACCCTATAAAGAAGAAAGCATTTCATGTCCACCCAATTTGCTCCCCTGAAGAACGACACCTTCCTGCGCGCGCTGCTGCGCCAGCCGACCGACTACACGCCGTTGTGGCTGATGCGCCAGGCCGGCCGCTACCTGCCCGAATACTGCGCCACCCGCAAGCGCGCCGGTTCCTTCATGGGACTGGCCAAGAGCCCGGACTTCGCCACCGAAGTCACGCTGCAGCCGCTGGACCGCTATGCGCTGGACGCGGCGATCCTGTTCTCCGACATCCTGACCGTGCCGGATGCGATGGGACTGGGACTTTCATTTGTGGAGGGCGAGGGGCCGAAATTTGCCCATCCGCTTCGCGATGAAAAGGCAGTGATGGCGCTGCAATTGCCGCAACCGGGCTCGCTGCAGTACGTGTTCGACGCCGTCACGCAGATCCGCACCGAGCTCAACGGCCGCGTGCCGCTGATCGGCTTCTCCGGTAGCCCGTGGACGCTCGCCTGCTACATGGTCGAAGGCGGCGGTTCCAAAGATTTCCGTCACGTCAAGTCGATGTTGTATGCGCGTCCCGACCTGATGCACCACATCCTCAAGACCAATGCCACCGCCGTCGCGCAATACCTGAATGCGCAGATCGATGCCGGCGCGCAGGCCGTGATGATCTTCGATACCTGGGGCGGCGTGCTGGCCGACGGCATCTACCAGCAGTTTTCGCTGGCGTACATGCGCGACGTGGTCAGCCAGTTGAAGCGCGAGCACAACGGCGTGAAGATCCCGGCCATCGTGTTTACCAAGGGCGGCGGCCTGTGGCTGGAACAGATTGCCGACATCGGCGCCGATGCGGTGGGTCTGGACTGGACCGTAAACCTGGGCGAGGCTCGCAAGCGCGTCGGCCACAAGGTGGCGCTGCAGGGCAACCTCGATCCGAACGTGCTGTTTGCCGGACCGGAGCAGATCCGCGCGGAAGCGACCAAGCTGCTGGAGTCGTTCGGCAAGCCGTCTGCACACGCCGACGGCAGCGGCCATGTATTCAACCTCGGGCATGGCATTTCGCAGTTCACGCCGCCGGAATCGGTGTCGGTGCTGGTCGATACCGTGCATGAGGTGAGCCGGAAGATGCGCGGCGCTTGACGCGGTACGGGCCATGGCCGAGCGCAAAGCAATAGCAACAAAGAACAACAGGCAGTAAAGCGCGGGCTCCTTCCGCCCACAAGGCGGGAGGCGTGCCACGCAGACCTACATAGAGCCACACAGGGCCACACAGAGCCACTAAAACGGCTCCAACTGGACATCGAGGGAGGCGTCCACATGCGCAACGAGCCACTGATCTTCTTTCACTTGAAGCTGGTCGGCAAGATCAGCCTCGGTGTCGGCACGGTTGCCGTGCTGTCGCTCCTGTTTTCGCTGGCGCTGGTTTCCGGCGAAAACGGCGACTCCTATACCGAAATCATCCGCAATAACAGCATCACGCGTGCGCATCTCGCCTCGGTCATGCTGATGATCGGCCTGATGCTGGTGGCGATTGCCGGTGTCATCACCTGGCTGATCGCGCTCTACAGCAGCTTTCGCGTCGCCGGTCCGCTGTACCGTTTTTCAAAGAACCTGAAACTTGCCAGCTCGAGCAACTATGCTCCTCTGGTCAACCTGCGCGAGGGCGATTCCCTGACCGAGCAGGCCGAGCACATCAAGAACGCCGTATCCACACTGCGCAATCACTATGCGCAGGTGGAGCGGGCGGCGGCGGACGGGTCTTCTGCGTTGGCCAATGGTGACGCAGAGGCGTATGCCGAAGCAATAGCCCGCCTCAAGGCGCTCGATGAAAAAGTCTGCGTTTAGAAGCCTCGCGGTGCTCGTGCTGCTGGCACTGGCTGCGGCAGCCACGCTGCTGAATGCCATGCGTCCCGGCAGCGGCCACACGCACCTGCAGAAGGAAGATTGCGCAAGTTGCCATTTGGGTGGCAAGGACGTGACGCCGCAGCAGGCAGGCCTGCTCGTCGGCAGCCAGGAAGCACTGTGCGGCAAGTGCCACCAGGCCGCGATCCGTCTCAGCCATCCGAGCGGCTTCCAGCCGAAGACCAAGCCGGCTGACGGCTATCCGCTGGACTGGAAGGGGGACCTGACTTGCAGTACCTGCCACGACGTACACGGCATCAGCGTGGGGCTGATGCGCGGTACCAAGACTGGCAAGGCGCTGTGCGTGGCGTGCCATGAGGCAGATTTCTTCAAGAAGATGCGCGATGGTGGCGCGTCGCTAATGGTCGGGCACCTGAAGCGCGGGATCGACGTTGGCGCGCCGACACTGGATGTGTATTCCCGTCAATGCATGGAATGCCACGGCAACAGCGGCGATCCAAAGCTGGCAACCAGCATCGACCGCAATGGCGTGGCACGCCATGCCGGCAGCAACGTCAACCATCCTGTTGGCGCCAATTACCAGAAAGCTGCGGAGTTTGGTGGATATCATCCGCGCCGCATCGTGGAGAAGAAACTGTTCCTGCCCGATGGGTTGGTCAGCTGCGTGTCCTGCCATCATGGCTATCTGAAGGACCATGGCAAGCTGGTTGTCACCACGGCGCAATCCAAACTCTGTTACGAGTGTCACGATTTATGAACCCGAACTTTCCGCAAGACCGGCGACAGATCCACTATGTCGACCACACCCTCCAGAAGTGGTTACTGGTGGCGATGGTCATTCTCGAGACGCTGCTGACCGGATATGCAATCTGGGGCTTGTACGGGGTGCTGGGCGACATCGTGGACGACAACCTGTACCGCATCCATCAGTCCGATGAAAACGAGATGCTGAGCCGTTTCATCATCGAGGGCGCCAAGGTCCTGATTGCGACCGGTGTGGTTAACCTGAGTGCGCTGATCATCGCCGACCGCATCTGGGCCGTGTATGTGCACAAGATCGTGGACGGGCTGGACAAAATCATGCTCGCGGCCCAACGCCTGGACCTGCTCCCGAAGGCAGGTGTGAAGCGCCTGCATGCGGTGCTGGACCAGGCATTGCGCTGGCAGCGGACGGAGTCGTTGCGCCTGCGGCGGATCCGCTATTCGGTGCGTAATCTTCCGGACCGCTTGCCGGATTCGGATGAGGAGAGGGCGGCCGCGGCTGCTCACCTGAAGATAATCGAGGCCCGGGGCAATCAACCGCTGGGCGAATGACCATTGCCTGGCAACTAAGGCCCCGTTCGGAGCGCTTGAGCGCTGTCATGCGCGGTTAGGTGCGGTTAAGCGCGCTTATGTGCGCAAGCCGCTACTGGTTGGTCGTTCGCCAGCTTCCGTCCGGCTGGCGGCATGCAGTGCCGTAGATCTTTTCCCTTTTTCCCCCGACCATGCCATTGACTGCGTACTCGCGGCAAGGTGCGCCGGACGTTTCGTACGTTTTTGTCGGGGTGACGGTGTACTGGTTGCCTGAATCCGGATTGCGCCATGTCGAAGGTACGCCGGTTCGGACCGTTTCCAGGGAATGTGCGACCTTCATGCGGTCCGTTTCGTCCATGGAGCGGCCGACAGCGCCGCCGACAGAGGCGCCGGCAATCGTACCCAGCACGGTCGCTGCAGTACGGCCGCGGCCGCCGCCGACCTGCGAGCCGAGCGCGCCGCCGAGGACGCCGCCGATTACCATGCCTGTCTGCTCCTGGGAGGGGGGATTGGCGCAGCCGGAAAGAGCCAGGACGCCGGAAAGAAGGGTTACCCCAAGTGTCATTGTTCGCATCGCGAAATCCTTTCGCTTCGTCTGCTGGTTAAGAGGAAAACCGCCGGAGGATGGCGGCAGAGCAAGCGCAAATGCATGGCGCGCGGAAAGGATCGACGGGCTGACTGCATGCTGATGGTCTTGCGGCTGGCCGGCCGGTTCCAGTGCTTGCAATGCATTAGTGCTCGATATGCATCCACTTTGACGATAGGACGGCCATGAAGTGCAACTAAATGAGCCGCGTCAAGGAATTGATGGACAGGCCGGATACTGCGGCAGGCGTTACCCATCAGGAAAATTAATTGTGGTCAATTCAGATCACCGGGCAGAAAGACCATCGGTTAACATGCCGGCTTCGAACAGGAAAAGCAGCATCAGGCAATGTCAAACAACGGCTCAGCATCTTCCACGCCGGTATCGTTAATACCTGCGCGCAGCGTGAAGATTTATGCGCGCGAAGCCAGCGGCCGTTATACGAACTGGCGCTGGGCAGCGGTCTGGCTGACGCAACTGGTGTATTTCGGCCTGCCGTGGCTGAGCTGGAACGGACGGCCTGCGGTGCTGTTCGATCTTGCGGCGCGCAAGTTCTACCTGTTCGGCCTCGTGCTGTGGCCGCAGGACTTCATCTACCTTGCCGGTTTGCTGATGCTGTGCGCCGGCCTGCTGTTCCTGCTCAGCGCGCTCGCCGGACGCGTATGGTGCGGTTTTGCCTGCCCGCACACGGTATATACCGGCATCTTCATGTGGATCGAGCATCGCATCGAGGGCAACCGCAGCGCGCGCATCCGCCTCGACAAGCAGCCACCATCGTTGGCAAAGGCGCTAAAGAAAGCCGGCAAGCATGCGGCATGGATCCTCGTGGCGCTATGGATCGGCATCACGCTGGTCGCCTACTTCACGCCAATGCAGACACTGCTGCAGGAGATCGCCGCGCTGTCGCTCGGCCCCTGGCAACTGTTCTGGATACTGTGCTACGGCGGGCTGGCTTACCTCAATGCTGGCTGGATGCGCGAACAGTTTTGCAAGCACATCTGCGCCTACGCGCGCTTCCAGAGCGTGATGTTCGACCGCGATACGTTGCTGATTACCTACGATCCTGTGCGCGGCGAACCACGTGGAGTGCGCCGCACGTGGCGGCGCGGGGCAGGGCCGGTACTCGGGGATTGCATTGACTGTTCGGTCTGCGTGCAGGTCTGTCCGTCAGGCATTGATATCCGCAACGGCCTGCAGTACGAATGCATCGATTGTGCGGCATGCGTTGACGCCTGCGATGCGGTGATGGACAAAATTGGCAAGCCGCGCGGCCTGATCCGCTATACGTCAGAAAACGGCATGAGACAGGGGCTGTCGGCCCAGCAACTGCGCCTGCGGCTATTGCGCCTGCGCGTGCTCATCTATTCCGGCCTGCTTGCCGCAGGCCTTGCGCTGTACGTCGGCTCGCTGGCAATGCGCGTTCCTCTCAAGCTTGATGTCATCGCCGACCGCGGTGTCATGGCGCGCATTACCGAGGATGGCAGCGTGGAAAACGTCTACCGCCTGCAGGTCATGAATACCGATGAAAAGCCCCATGCCTACCGTATTGCCATCTCCGGCGTGGCCGGCATCGCGCTGGCTTCGGAAGGACTGGTGGAAGTGGCGGCTGCCTCGACGCAATCGGTTCCGGTGCGGGTCCAGGCCGGGGAGGGCACGGGCCAGCCGGGCGCAAACCCGATCCGTTTCGAGCTCGTTGCGCAGGACGAGCCTGCGATACGGGTAGATGCGCCGGCAAGCTTCTTCCTTCCGCCTCATGAATGACCCGGTATCAGAGGAGCGCCGGATGTTGCGTAAAAGAACTGATTTTGGCAAGATAAGAACGATATTGAGAATTATTATCATTAAGGTGTATACTGGTCGTGAAGCAATAAGTTCGCGAACAGGTTCACGATAAGCGGTCGACCGGATTTCTTTTGGAGAATTAGCGATGTCCCCTACCTCCCGCAAGCACGCTAAGCACCACCAGCATCCACAGCAGGACAAACTGTCCCTCAGCCACCTCAGGAAAGGCGACCACGCGAACGTGATCGGCCTCGCGCACGGCGACGCCGAAGAACATGTCGCCACCCGTCGGCGCTTGCTGGAACTGGGATTCGTGGAAGGCGAGACGATCCGCATCGTTGCCGAATCTTTCCCTCGTCGTGACCCGATTGCCGTTCGCATCGGCAACACAACCTTCGCGCTGCGGCGCCATGAAGCCGCGCTCATCCACGTAGAGCACGTAGCGCATGTAGAGCGCGCCTAGAGGGGGTTATGAGCTGGAGCAGGGGTCGCGTTCCGTCGAGAACGGATGCAGCGCACGAAGCAGGACGCGGCGCAGTACGAGTACTGCAAGCGGCCGGCGACACCGCGATGCGCCGTTCTCGACGGAACCCTTCGGGCACCCCCGGGAAGTGGCCGCCTATGTTGTTCCAGCTCCTTGCCGTAGCCCCGCTACGACGCGTCGCTGCGCCTGGTATGCAGCCGCTTCGCGGGGTTGCGCGACCCCTGCTCCAGTTCATGACACCCTCTAACCCTTTTATCCAACGACCATGAGTACAGCCAGGCCGCTGCACCTTGCCCTGGTGGGCAATCCCAATTGCGGAAAGACCGCATTGTTCAACCGCCTTACAGGCGCCCGCCAGAAAGTGGCCAACTACGCCGGCGTCACGGTAGAGCGCAAGGAAGGGCAATTCACTTCTGTAGCCGGCCGCTCTTACCAGGTAGTGGATCTGCCAGGCGCCTACAGCTTGAATGCCATGACGCCGGACGAAGCCGTCACCCGCGACGTGTTGTTCGGCAAGCAGCAGGACGAGGCGCTGCCGGACGTGATCGTGCTGGTCGCAGACGCCAGCAACCTGCGCCTCAACCTGCGCCTGGTCCTCGAAGTGCTGCGCCTGAAGCGCCCCACAGTACTGGCACTGAACATGATGGATGTCGCGAAGAAGCGCGGCATCACGGTCGATACGGCAAGGCTGCAGGCAGAGCTCGGCATCCCGGTCATCGAAACAATCGCAGTCAAGCCCGGCGGCAGCGAAGCACTGGTCGCCCATCTCGATACCCTGGAGGCATTGCCGCAACGCGCCAGCGCCGGCAACACCGAGTCCTTCAACGAGGGAAACAACGATACGCTGGAAGACACGCAGCGCGAAGTGCGCCGCATCCTGAACGCGGTCGTGACCGACGAGGGGAATGCGCATGTCGCAGGCGACCGCATCGATGCCGTCGTACTGCATCCGGTGCTGGGTTATCCGATTCTCGCCGCGGTACTCTTCCTGATCTTCCAGGCAGTGTTCAGCTGGTCGGAAGCGCCGATGGAACTGATCGAGAACGGTGTCACCGCCGTTGGCGAAGCGATCAATGCCGCGATGCCGGAAGGCGTGCTGCGCAGCCTGCTGGTGGACGGCATCGTCTCCGGTGCGGGCAGCGTGCTGGTCTTCCTGCCGCAGATCCTGATCCTGTTCTTCTTCATCCTGGTGCTGGAAGACTCCGGCTACCTGCCGCGCGCAGCTTTCCTGCTCGACCGCCTGATGGGAAGCGTCGGCCTGTCCGGTCGCGCTTTCATCCCGCTGCTGTCAAGCTTTGCCTGTGCCGTGCCCGGCATCATGGCCACGCGCACGATCCAGAATCCGCGTGATCGCCTCGCCACCATCATGATCGCGCCGCTGATGACCTGTTCCGCGCGCCTGCCGGTTTATGCGCTGGTGATCGGCGCATTCATTCCGGATCGTGCGGTTGGCATCTTCAACCTGCAGGGGCTGGTGCTCTTCGGCCTCTACGTGGCGGGCATCGTATCGGCGATGGTGGTGGCCTATGTACTGAAGCTGACGACCGCCAAGGGACGCTACCAGCCACTGATGCTGGAACTGCCGAACTACCATTGGCCGAACATGCGCAACCTGTTCATCGGCCTGTGGGAACGCGCCAAGACCTTCGTCACCCGCGTTGGGACCATCATCCTGACGATGATGATCGTGATCTGGTTCCTGTCCAGCTTCCCGTCCGCACCGGAAGGCGCAACCGGACCGGCGATCCAGTACAGTCTCGCAGGCCAGTTGGGACACCTGTTGCAGCCCTTGTTCGAACCGATCGGTTTCAACTGGCAGATCGTGATTGCGCTGATTCCCGGTCTGGCCGCACGGGAAGTTGCCGTTGGCGCGCTCGGCACGGTCTATGCGCTCTCCACGACCGGTGACGACCTTGCTACCGCACTCACGCCGATGATTGCCGCCACATGGAGCCTGCCGACAGCGCTGGCCTTGCTGGCATGGTACGTCTTCGCGCCGCAGTGCATCTCCACGCTGTCGATCGTGCGCCGCGAGACCAATTCCTGGACGCCGGTGCTTGTCATGACCGGCTACATGTTCGCGCTTGCGTATCTCGCTTCGTTCATCACGTATCAAGTTAGCCGGGTGTTGTTGGGAGGATGACATGCAGGAATTTCTGGTCGGTCTGATCGTCGTGTACGCGGTATGGTCGCTGCTCGTGCGTTACACGCCAAAAGCAATGCGGCGCCGTGTACGTAATCTTGCGGCACGGGCACTTGACGGAATGGGAATGCAGGGGTTGGCCGGGCGCATCGGCAGCAAGGACGACACGGACTGCTCGTCCGGTTGCGGAAGTTGCGGCGGCTGCGGCCCTGCTCCGCGTACGGATACCAACGCTAACAAGTCCGAACAATCCTCCATTACTCCCGATGCGTTGCGGCGCACAGCACGTACGGCGGCCGGTCAGAAATAAGCCGTCTTCTCCTCCGGCTTCATAACGGTGCGACGGCGGTGCACAGTGCGTCCATAAGGGCCAATCCTTCACAGTCAGCATGCCAGGCCAGGCTGTTTGCATCCGAGCGACAGTGCGCGCCGCTGCTTCCCATGCGCTTCGTCACCTGATCGCTATTCAAGCAAAGGTTTCCATAATCAGGAGCCGTTTTCGCTTTCTGAGAATTGTGCTGTCCTAAAAATGATCTGGAACAGGAAATGCGGATGGCCAAGCGCGAATAACGTGGCACTCAACTTGCATTAGCGTTGTCTTGCTCCCTTTATTTATGCCGTGTGCAGATACGGCGGAACGCGGAGCGCGGTACGGATCCTGCAATGCATTTCGTTATGGGGTGGCGAAGGAATCCGTCATCCGAATGCGGGGTGAGCACTGTGTGCTGGCACGTCCACGAAACGAGTTCTTGGTTTCCGCAACTCTCAAAAATATGACTACCATGCATTTGACGATTAGAAAAAAACTGTTCATTTCCAACGCAATTGCGCTGGCTTTTTCCGGCTTGCTTGCCGCAAGCGGTTATCTCGCAATCACGCATCTCGATTCCGCGATGGATGAGATCAGCGTGAATGGTGCGGCATTGAAGAACCAAATGCAGGCGGACATGGCACATGACGCGCTGCGATCCGACGTGCTGGCTGCATTTCTGGCAAGCGAGAGAAAGGACGCAAAAGAACAGGATGAAATCAATAAGGCGGTTGCAAGACATGCCGCCGATTTCCGTGATTCCATCGCGGCACTCGATGCCGCAGAGCTCAACAGCGGCATCAAGACTGAGCTGGAAAAGCTTCAGCCGGCACTGACGGCGTACCTCGCTTCGACCGAATCGATCACCTCGCTGGCGTTTAGCGACCTCACGGCGGCCCGGGCGAAATATGGCGACTTCATGCTTGCATTCCGTGCGCTTGAGCATGAGATGGCCGAATTAAGCAACCTGATCGAAGCCAGTTCGAATGAAAGACGGGAGGCTGGCGACCGCGCAGTGGTCCGTGCGCGAACGGAGCTATTCGTCATTTGTACCCTGTCCGTACTGGTGCTGCTGTCGCTCGGCTATTTCATTTCACGGTCGATCTCGCGTCGCCTGGACGAGGCGATTTCGGTTGCGACGCGCATTTCGCAGGGTAAGCTCGCCGCAGGCATCCATGTCGATGCGGACGATGACAGCGAACCAGGCCGCCTGCTGAGGGCAATGAAGGAAATGGACGCGCAGTTGCTGCGGATTGTCGGGCACGTACGTCAAGGCACTGAAATGATTGCGCGCGCTTCCGGCGAGATTGCGTCAGGCAACGCTGACCTGTCGAACCGCACCGAGCAGCAGGCGGGGGCACTGGAGGAAACTGCGTCCTCCATGGAAGAATTGACGGCCACTGTCAGGCAGACCGCGGAGAATGCACAGCAGGCCAATGAGTTCGCCGTGGTTGCGACCGATGTCGCGACGAAGGGGGGCGAGATTGTCGGACGCGCGGTGGAAAGGATGGGGGCGATCGATTCGTCCGCGCGCAAGATCGTGGACATCATCGGCGTCATCGATGGCATCGCCTTCCAGACCAATATCCTCGCCCTGAACGCGGCGGTCGAAGCGGCGCGCGCGGGCGAGCAGGGGCGCGGCTTTGCGGTCGTTGCTTCGGAGGTGCGTGCACTGGCACAACGCAGTGCGACGGCGGCCAAGGAGATAAAGGGGCTGATTGGCGACGCCGTCGAAAACGTCAATGCAGGCAGCGGCATGGTGGCAGAGGCAGGCGCAACCATGGACGAAATCGTCGCCAGCATCAAGCGCGTCAATGACATCATCGGCGAGATCGCTTCTGCCAGCCACGAACAGACTGCTGGCATCGAGCAGATCAACCAGGCAATCTCCGAGCTAGACCAGACAACCCAGCAGAATGCGGCGCTGGTCGAGCAGGCTGCTGTCGCCTCGGATGCCATGAAGGAGCAGGCCCGTCTCCTCGAGCAGGCGGTGAGCGTATTCAGTACCGGAGATGGTTCGCCTGCAGGTGCGGCGGGAAGCGCCCCGAAACTGGTTGCCAACGCCATGCCGTCAGGTATGAGGAAGGCGCCGGTAACGACCCTTCCATCGCAGGCTCCCGCTCCGCGCAAGGTCGTCGCTCGCCAGATGAAACGTGTGGCGAATGGAGCGCCGGTATCAGCGTCAGCTACCGACTGGGAGGAGTTCTGACCGGTGTGAGCGACGCGGCTGCGCGGTTGCGCATCTTAGGCGGTAATTTGCCCAGCACATAGTCGGCGCCTGGCAAGGCCCGACTGCGCCGGAAAGGCGGTGCCGCTGCATCAGCAGACGCTGCGGCCTGAACGCCTGCCGCCCAGGCTTTGCCGCCTATGCGCCGCCGCGTTCGTCCTGGTTGAGCCTGAATGCCCTGACCACCTGTTCCAGATGACCGGCCTGCTCTTGCAGCGACTCGGCAGCAGCGCTTGCCTTCTCCACCAGTGCTGCATTCTGTTGCGTGACGGCGTCCATTTGCGTAATGGCGACGTTGACCTGCTCGATGCCCGCGCTCTGTTCCGTGCTGGCTTGCGTGATTTCTCCCATGACTTCGGTGACGTGGCGGATGCTGTCGACGACGGCGCTCATCGTAGCGCCGGCCTCATGGGCGAGGCGGGTGCCGGCTTCGATTTTTTCGACGGAGCCGCTGATCAAGGCCTTGATCTCCTTGGCAGCATTAGCGGAGCGTTGCGCCAGGCTGCGCACCTCGGAAGCGACGACGGCAAAGCCGCGCCCCTGTTCACCGGCGCGTGCCGCTTCGACCGCCGCGTTCAGGGCCAGGATATTGGTCTGGAAGGCGATGCCATCGATGACACCAATGATGTCGGCAATCTTCTTCGATGAGGCGTTGATTGATTCCATTGTCTCGACCACTTCCGACACCACGGCACCGCCTTTTGCTGCAACCTCCGATGCCGACAAGGCGCGTGCGTTAGCCTGGCTGGCATTGGCGGCGTTCTGCTTGACGGTCGAGGTCAGCTCTTCCATCGACGAGGCGGTCTCCTCCAGTGCGCTTGCCTGCGATTCCGTGCGTGCGGACAGATCATGGTTTCCTTCTGCGATCTCGTTCGACGCACTGTAAATGGCATCCGTCCCCTCGCGTACCTGAGCGACAATACGTACGAGTCCCTCGTTCATGTCCTTCAGCGCCTGCAGCAGCCTGCCGGTTTCATTGGTGGAGTCGACCTCGATCTTCTGCGTCAGATCTCCGCCCGCGATGCCGCGCGCAACGGCGACGCCCCGTTCCAGCGGCTGCGTGACGACCTTGCGGATGAAGGGGTAAATCACGAGCAATACCGGAATGCAGGTGAGGAGGGCGGCAAGAATGGATTTGAGGCGTTGCTCGGCGACTGCGGCATTGGCCTGGTCCAGCGAGATTTTCATGCTTACCACCCCAAGCACGGTGTTTTCCGGGACCTGGTGGCAGACAGTGCAATCCTTGCCAAGGTAGTTCTTCTGTGCGAGTGCTGGCCGCACAGAACGCAGGTATTCACCCTTGGCATCGGACTCGACCTGGACCACCTCCTTGCCGGTGGCCAGTACCTGCTTCTCAAGCTCGTCCGGCAGGGCGTCCGATTTGGCGTTGCCGGCGCCGAAGGTCTTGGTGACGCCTTCGCCCCGGATCACCCGCACATCGCGGATCACATTGAGCTGCTTGATCTGGTCAAGGAATACCTCGCGTTGCTGGATGGTGCCGGTCACCATCATGCCGGTCAGGCCCGCCATGGTGGCATCGTGCATGCTGAGGGAAAAGCCGCGTGCCTGATCAATGGCGGTCTGCCGGTAAGCATGGTTTTGCCAGATGATCACCGCGGTCCAAACGACGAGAAGGGCGAGTCCGATGGTAATGAGCAGCTGGACCCAGATTTTCAAATTGGCGAGGCGCACGACGCTATCCTTTTCTGAGGACGGCAATTGTCGACGAGGAAACGGCATTCCGGCCAACTCCGGAAAACCGTCTAGCCCCGACTCGGCCGTCCGGTATTCTTGTTTTTCACTGCCGCTGCTTGTCCATACGCAGATAATGCCGTCGTCTGTCCAAGCGTTACCCAAGGTAACACGTTGATGTTGCCTTTAGGTAAGTGCCTCCATTGTAAACCTGAATCCAGGTCAATTCCGTCGCAGACAGAATTTTCAGGGAAAAAAACTGTGCTGCCGTGATTCGCAGAGCAGGATGGAAGGCGGAGAGGGGAAAGAACCGGAACAAGCCATTGCGGCCGGCAATGCCGTGGGCTTGTCCCGGGAGGAGGATTAAGAAGCGAATTAACGCGCCAGGCGGAAGAGGGGGCTTATTTCCCCTGCGGATCCGTCACGAAGCCGATCTTGCCGAGGCCGCCCGATTGAGCTGCGGCCATCACCTGCGCGACCTTTTCATAGTGCGTGGTGCGCTCGGCGCGGATGTGCAGTTCCGGCTGCGGCGACAGCTTGGCCGCTTCCGCGATGCGCGCCTGCATCTGGCCAGCATCGACGATCTCGGTGTTCCAGTAGACCTTGCCGTCGGCATCGATGGACAGGTTGATGTTGTCCGGCTTGCTTTCATTCGGCTGGTTGGTAGCGCGCGGCAGGTCGATTTTCACGCTGTGGTTCATCACCGGGATGGTGATGATGAAGATGATCAACAACACCAGCATCACGTCGACCAGCGGCGTGGTGTTGATCTCGGGGTTGAAATCGTCTTCCGATTCGGACAGGGAACCCATTGCCATGGTCAGCTCCTTACTTGCCCTGGACCGCGACGAGGCGCGCGCCGTTGGCAGTGTCATCGCCGGAAAGGCCCGCGCGGGCGCCGGTGACGAACAAGGCGTGCAGGTCAAAGCCGAACTTGTTGAGCTTGGCGATCACGGCCTTGTTGCCGCGCACGAGCGCGTTGTAGCCGAAGGTGGCGGGAATGGCGACCGCAAGGCCCAGTGCCGTCATGATCAGCGCTTCGCCCACCGGTCCTGCAACCTTGTCGATGCTGGCCTGGCCGGCGGTGCCGATCGCCACGAGTGCGTGATAAATGCCCCATACGGTGCCGAACAGCCCGACGAACGGCGCGCTGGAGCCGACCGAGGCGAGAACCGCCATGCCGGTCTGCAGCTTGCCGGAGGCCTCGTCGATCGCCTGGCGCAGCGACAGCGTGACCCAGTCGCTGACGGTCAGCTGGTCATGCAGGTGGCCCTTGTGCGCATTGTGGTGGCGCATTGCACCGACGCCGGCATGCGCAATTTCGGAAAAAGGATTGCCATGGCCTAGCGCCGACAAGCCGTCGTTGATGTTGGTCGTGTCCCAGAATTCATGGCCGGCGGCACGCGCTGCGCGCCCATAGCGCCACAGCTGCAGCGCTTTCGTGACGATCACGTACCACGAGGCGATCGACATTGCGACCAGCAAGAATGCGACGCCCTTGGTGACCATGTCACCTTGCGTCCAGAGGTTTGACAATCCATACGGACTTGCTTCCATGTTGACTCCTATTAGCTATCTAACTGAAACCTGATCGGGATGATGGCGAAGACCGCCACGGCGCGGCCGTCTTCGATATGTGGCTTGAACACGGCACGCATCGCGGCCTGTTTTGCGGCCTCGTCGAGCCGGGGCGAGCCGGATGTTTTTTGCACTTCCACGCGCTCCGGCCGGCCTTTTTCATTGACCAGCACGCGCAGCATCACCTTGCCTTCCTCGCCCATGCGGCGCGCCGCAGGTGGATAGGCCGGCTGTGGCGGCTCTACATATTCGATGCCAGAAGAAACGGTCTTCGGCTGGGCCGGTACTGCGGGTGCTGCTTGGGTGGACGCCGTCGGTGCCGGGGCAGCGGCAACAGGCTCGGATGGCGCCGGCGGTGCCGGAGGAGCGGGGGGCGTCGAAATTGCCTTTTCAGAGGGTGTGTCGTTGAGCTTGGGTGGAGCAGGTGGCGGTTTGAGCGCCTTTTTCACTTCCGGAACGGTTTTCGGCGGTGTCGGTGCCGGTGTGTCCACTTGTGGCTTCGGCTGTTCCGGGGTGATGAAGCTCACCATCACGGTTTTCGGAATGACGACTTGGGCTGCATCGCGTAGCAGTCCGCTCTGCAACGCATAGAAGAAGCCGATGTGCAGGAGGATGATGAGGCCGAGCGGGCCGACACGTTGGGCGGTGTGCCGGAATGCATTGGGAAACGGGCTTGCCATGGCTGGGGAGAGGCTGCTCATGTTTCTTTGATTTCTAAATGAGAATCGATATCATTCGCATTATTGTCGAAGGAAGGCTGAAGTTGCAAGCCTTCTTTTTGCGGAAGGGAGTGAACAAGTGGGGGCCAATGGCCAAGTACGAAGGAGATCAGCCGGGAAACTCGCGCGTGGAGCAGAGCCATACAAATGCGGACAGAAAGCAGAGAACCTGTTTGAAAACCTGCTGCGCGGCTTGGACTGGAGCGGGGTGCCCAGGCCTACGGTGTTTGTTGTTCCGCGTGACTGCGCTTTCCGGAATCGGTGTTCGCAACTGAACTGGACGCAAACCGCTCGCTACGTTCTTCACGCAGGCTTTAACTATTTAAGACGGCGACGCATTGCCGCGCGTCGATGCTTTAAACAACAAATTCCGGCTTGTACTAGTTGAGAAGTGGAAAAGTTACACATCTCTATTGTTAATGCGAATAATTCTCATTACAATGCAAGCGTGCCTGATGCTTCGGACTCAGACCTCCCTCTCTCCCTCACCCCGGCCGAGGCAGCAGGCACCCATTTGATCGAGCCAGCCAATCGTCCCGACCAGGGTAGATAGCCAGCAAACATTTGTTCGAACGCGAGGCGTTCGTTTGCGAGGCTATCTTGAAATACCCCCGGTTCCCTGCCGCCGTTACTCACTGTTCCCATCCGGCACATCGCCCGGTATCCATGCCGCCGATGTCGGCTGTGGCTCGATAGGGGTGAGGCACTCATGTCGCAACCACGCTTTTCTCTGTCGTCCGCACTGATGCGCGCCGCCATCGGCTCTATCGGCGGATTTGCGCTCGCGCTGTCCTTCATGGCCGGAACGACGGCAAGCCTGGTTGCGATGCGTTGGGCCACGCGCGCAGATGCGGTTGTCATGTCGGGCATGCTGGCCTTTGTCTTGTGGGCTGCGGCAGTGCTGTTCGCATTCGCCGCTGCCTCGGTGCGCCGCGCGGCACTGTGGGTGTTAGGCAGTGGAGCAGGGTTTGCGCTGCTGGGCTGGACCATGACGCAATCGGCGCGCGCGGCATAGGAACGACGATGAAACACGGACTTCGCCATGCCATGGATTACCTGCACACCTGGGCAGGCGCGCTTTTTTCGACGGTGCTGTTCCTTGTCTTCTTCATGGGCACGCTGTCGGTTTTCGACCGCGAGATCGACCGCTGGATGATGCCGGCAACCCGCGTCGCCCAACCGTCAACCGTGTCGTTCGATGCCGTCGCGCGCCCGCACCTTGAAAGACTCGCGCCTAAGGCGACGCAGTGGACTGCCGAATACCCGTTCGACCGCCAGCCGACGATGCGCATTGGCTGGCGAGAAGGAACGGAACTGAAGACGCGCCATGTCGACGTTAATACCGGCGAACTGCTGCCCGAAGTGGGCACCAAGGGCGGCACCGGTTTCTTCTTCCCGTTCCACTATTCCTTTCACCTGAAAGCGAACGACGTCGGCTACTGGGTACTGGCGGTGGTATCGATCACGATGCTCGTCCTGCTGGTGTCCGGGGTGATCATCCACAAGAAGATATTCGCCGACTTCTTCACCTTCCGCCCCGGCAAATCTATGCAGCGCGCGACGCTCGACCTGCATAACGTGTCGTCGGTGCTGCTACTGCCGTTCCATTTCATCATCACCTTGTCCGGCCTGATCATCTTCGTGTTCATCTACATGAAGCCGGGAGTGCTCCTGCTCTACGGAGCCGAAGGTGCAAAAGTCCAGCAGGAAGCACTCGGTCAAGTTATGCGCAAGCCGGCAAAGGAGCCTGGAGTGCTGGCACCGGTGGACACCATGGTCGTGCACGCACAGGAGCTCTGGGGCGGCGGTCGCGTACGCAATGTCAATATCCGCAATCCGCAGGACCGCAACGCCGTCGTCGATGTGCTGCGCCGTCCGCACGACCAGATCGGCTACGAGACGCTCACCGTGTCCTTTGACGGCGCGACCGGCGAGGTGCTCGGCAGGCAGACGCCATCGCCCGCCGTCAAGGTGCAACGCTTCTTGTCCGGCCTGCACATGATCCCGTTTGACCATTGGGGATTGCGCTGGATGTATTTCCTGATGGGCCTCGTCTCCTGCGTGATGATCGCGACCGGCTTGCTGCTGTGGGTGGAGAAGCGCCGTGCAAGGCAGATAAAGGACGGCCGCAGCAGTTATCGCGTCGTCAATGCCATTGCTGTGGCGTCAACTACCGGCGTGCTCGTCTCCACGCTGGCCATGCTGGTCGCCAACAAGCTATTGCCCGCCACGCTGCCCAATCGGGCGAGCGCTGAGCAATACGTGTTCTTCCTCGCATGGGCCGCCTGCCTCGTGCATCCGCTGCTGCATGCATTCCATGTCCGCCATCGCGACGGCGCAACAATCGATTTGCGTACCGCGTGGCGGGAACAGGCGTGGCTGTCGGCAGTACTCGCACTGCTTGCGGTGGTGCTCAATTTTGTGATGACAGGAGACCATTTGCTGTCATTGTTGTCACGCGGTCAGCTTGGAGTCGCGGGCACTGACTTTGTCTTGCTCATCATCGCCGGACTGTCCTCCGTAGCCGCAATGCGCCTCGGAACGCGCAAGGGCAGCGCGATGTCCTCGTCGCTCGCAACCAGGAGGGCAGCGGTATGACATCGTTCCTGCTGGCCAGCGCATCGCTGCTCGGCGCCCTTGGCGGCATGGCATTGCTCTGCTTCCAGTCGCCGAACCAGCGCCATCGAAGCCGGCTTCCGGAGCAGTCACCGGGTGTGCGCCTGCAGTTCATGTCGGTCGGCGTTGCGCTGCTTGCGCTCTCGTTGGGGAGCGCGATCATTGGGCAGGGTGTTTCCTTCGGCATCGTCCTGTGGATCTGCCAGGTGGGCCTGGTGGGAGTGGCGATGATTTGCAGCCTGCCTTACTACCGCGCGTGGATAGAACCGTTGTCGCGAATCGCGGCCGTGGCTGCACCCGGCCTATTTGTGGCGGGAAGTTACTTATAAAGCAATCCGAAATCACCGAAACGAAAAATTTCAATTCAGAGCCAGCCAACGCGCAGATGCGTCGCCAGCCAACAACCATTCAGCACGCTCGACATCATGACATCACTGTTGCAAATAAAAACTCCCTACAAAACGATAGTGGCCGCACTGGCGCTGGCATACGCATTCCCAACCGCTGCAGCAGAAAGCAATGCACAGACGGCAGAATCTTCCGACGCGCAGGAAGCGACGATGCAGGAAGTTGCCGTTACCGCCACCCGCAGTGAAAAGGCCGTTGAAAAGATCCCCGGTGCCGTCAGCATCGTGTCGCAGAAGGACCTGGGACCGCAACTGTTGATTGCGGAAGATCCGTCGCAGGCACTGGCAACCTTCGTTCCCGGCTATGCGCCGTCCCGCCAGAAGCTGACGCAGTTTGGCGAAAGCCTGCGTGGCCGTACAGCGCTGATTTTGTTTGACGGCATCCCGCAATCCAACCCGCTGCGCAACGGTGCGCGCGAAGGTTACTTCGCCGACCCGGCCGTCATCGAGCGTATCGAAGTCATCAGTGGCGCGTCCGCCATCCAGGGTTTGGGCGCAACCGGCGGCATCATCAACTACATTTCGAAAACGCCGAAGAAACTCGGCACTCGGCACACCATCGACGGCAAGCTGACCACGCAGTTCAAGGACGACAGCCTGACCTGGAAGACCGGCTACACGCTGGAGCACAAGAACGAGAAATTCGATGCGCTGGCCTATGTCGGCCGGACCAAGCGCGGCATGGCCTATGACGCGGACGGCCGCCTGATCGGCATGGACGCGGCGCAAGGCGACACGATGGATTCCAAGGCGGACGACGTGTTCCTCAAGATGGGCACCGATTTCGGCCAGCAGCGCGTGCAGTTCTCGTACAACCGCTTCGAGCTGGAAGGCGACGGTGACTACCGCACGGTCATCGGCAACCGCGCCGCCGGCCTCACCACGACATCGGAGCGCGGTACGCCACCCGGTCAACCACCGCGCAACAAGGTGGAGACTGCCAGCGTCGACTGGCGTCATTCGGACATCGCCGGCGGCCTGCTGTCCGCGCAGGTGTACAAGCAGGATTTCTCCGCGCTCTACGGCGCCGGGATTTTCGCCAACTTCCAGGACACGGCCATCGCCCCGATGAACACGCTTGTCGACCAGTCCGAGATCGTGGCCGACAAGAAGGGCATGCGACTGACCTGGCTACGTCCCGACCTGTTCGTGCAGGGACTGGAGCTGACCACCGGCCTTGACTGGCTGAACGACAACTCGCGCCAGCACCTCGCAGGCACCGGCCGTACCTGGGTGCCGCCGCTGGATTTCACCAGCACCGCGCCGTTTGCTCAGCTCGAGTATGAACTTGGCCCGGTCACCGTGCGAGGCGGCCTGCGTCATGAAAGGGCTCGCCTCGACGTCGATACCTACACCACGCTGGCCGTCTATGGCCGCCGCAGCGTCGAAGGTGGCACGCTGCGCTTCTCCGAGACCGTGAAGAACCTCGGCGCAATCTGGCGCCTGCCTGCGGGCTGGTCGGTATTTGCCTCCTACAACGAAGGCTTTGGCCTGCCGGACGTCGGCCTTGTGCTGCGTGCAGTCAATACTTCCGGCCAGTCGGTGGAACGGCTGCTCGACCTGAAGCCAATCATTACCGAGAACAAGGAAGTCGGATTTGCATGGCGTGGTGCACGCGGCAGCGTGGCGGTTTCCTACTATGACTCCCGCTCCGACCTCGGCAGCCAGATCCGCGTCGACCGTAACACAGGTATCGGCCATGTCGATCGCGTGCCGGTTGTGGTCAAGGGCTGGGAACTGACCGCCGACATGAAATTCAACAAGCAGTGGAGTGCGTTCACTACCTACTCGCAGGTGGATGGCAAGACGGCGACTGCAGCCGGTGCGCCGATGGATGTCTCGCTGGGCGCACGTTCGCAGGGGCCGGACAAGCTGGTCGCCGGTGTGAACTGGGCATTCTCGGATCGTGGCGCTGCACGCCTGCAGGCCGCACGCTTCATGTCGCGCGACATCAACGAGGGCCGGACTGTCGGCACCACGAACCTGGAGGAACACTTCGACAGTTACACCGTTGCCGACCTGGCGGTCTCCTACAAGACTTCGTGGGGCGACCTTGGCCTCGGCATCGAGAACCTGTTCGACCGCCAGTACATCGCGTACTACGCACAGTCGCAGACGACGCAGGACACCTACTTCGCGGGCCGTGGCCGCACGGTGACCGTCAGCTACTCGCGCAGCTTCTGATCGCGTCGGCACTACAGCACCATGGGGGAATGCTTCATCGCGGCATTTCCCGTCCAAAATTTTCATACGACAAACCAGCCAGCCATCGGCACGTCCGCCAGCCAGCCAATTCACTGCTCAGGAGAAGTGAACATGCCAACAATGGCGACCATGCGCGTTTTGCGCCAACCGATGAACACGTCCGGCGAATTGCCGTCCCTTCCGAAGCTGCGGCCTATTGCAGCATTCACACTTGCTGCCCTGGCACAACTTGCCGTTTCCGGCATGGCCTATGCCGCCGGCGAAGAAACACTACCAGCCATTACCGTCCATGCGCAGGGCGAACGCGCGGATGGCCCGGTCACCGGCTATCGCGCCGAACGCTCGGCAACTTTCACGAAAACAGATACATCGCTCAAGGATGTGCCCGCTTCGGTGCAGGTCGTTCCAGCGCAGTTGATGGAAGACCAGGGCATGACCAGCATGGCCGACGTGCTGCGTTATGTTCCCGGCGCGACGATGGGGCAGGGCGAAGGTAACCGTGACCAGCCAGTCTTGCGCGGTATTAACACCACCTCGGACTTCTTTGTCGATGGCGTGCGCGATGATGCGCAGTACTTCCGCGACCTCTATAACCTCGAGCGTGTCGAAGTGCTCAGGGGCCCGGGCGGCATGGCGTTTGGCCGCGGCGGCGCCGGCGGCGTCATCAACCGCGTCACCAAGCGTGCCGACTTCAAGCCGCACAGCGAGGTGAGCCTCAGTGCGGGCACAGAGGGTCTGCGTCGCGGTACCGTAGACATCGGCAACAAGATCAACGACGTCGCCTCCTGGCGCCTGAATGCGATGGTGGAGGATTCCGACAGCTTCCGCGACGTGTTCTACCTCAAGCGGCACGCGGTCAACCCGACGCTGACGCTCGCTCCCGGCGCGAACACGGCGATCACGCTCGGTTATGAATACCTCGACGATGAACGCTTGGCCGACCGCGGCATCCCGTCGCAGAACGGCCGCCCGTACGAAACTTCTCGCAGCCAGTTCTTCGGCAGCCCAGACCAGAACGAGGCGAAGAGCACCCTCAACGGCTTCTATGCCGTGCTGGACCACGACTTTGGCAATGGCCTGCAACTGAAGAATACGTTCCGCGCGACGAAGTACGACAAGTTCTACCAGAATGTCTATCCCGGCAGCCCCGTCAGCACTGGCGGCACCCTGACGCTCTCGGCCTACAACCATGACGTCGAGCGCACCAATTACTTCAACCAGACCGACCTCATCTCGAAGTTCAATGCGCTCGGCTTCGAACATACGCTGCTGACCGGCGTGGAAATCGGCCACCAGAAGAACAGGGGATTCGGTTTTGCCGCTGCCAACATGACGAATGTGCCGGCGACGAATGCACGGCGCGATGCGGGCGCTTTCACGACAGTCAACAGCAACAACCGCTCCACCGGCGACCTCGTTGCCGCATATGTGCAAGACCAGGTTACGCTGAACAAGGAATGGAAGATCACCGCCGGCCTGCGCTACGACCAGTTCAAGGTCGAACTCGACGACCTCCGCCCGGCCAACCAGGACCTTGAACGCACGGACAAGGAAGTCAGCCCGCGCCTTGGCGTCGTGTGGCAGCCGAGCACGGCGCAGACCTACTACGCCAGCTACAGCTATTCCTTCCTGCCGTCGGGCGAGAACCTCTCGCTCGCGACGAATAACGCCGAACTCGAACCGGAAGAGGCACTGAACTACGAGATCGGAGCGCGTTGGGACCTGGGGCCTGCGCTGACCCTGTCTGCGGCCATTTTCCGTACCGACCGTGACAAGGTGAAGACTCGGGATCCGCTCGACGCGACACGTCTGCAATTGTCCGGCCTGCAACGCACCGAAGGTGTGGAACTGAGCCTGCAGGGCGACGTGATGAAGAACTGGCAGGTGTATGCCGGCGCGGCCTATCTCGATGCACGCACCGAGAAGCCGGTCGGCGGCAGCAGCACCGCCGCAGCGACGCCTGCAGGACGCCGTGTCGGCCTCGTACCCAAGCGTTCCTTCTCGCTATGGAACAAGTTCGACCTGGCGGGCGGCTGGGGACTCGGGCTGGGCGTCGTCTACCAGTCGGAGATGTACACCTCGCTGACGAATACAGTGAAACTGCCTTCGTTCGTGCGTACGGATGGCGCGGTCTATTACACGTTCAACGACAAGAAGACGCGCGTCGCGCTCAACATCGAGAACCTGTTCGACAAGAAGTACTATCCGACCGCACATTCGGACAACAACATCAGCCCGGGTGCTCCGCGTACGGCAATGTTGACTGTCGCCACGTCGTTCTAGGCAAGAAGGCCGCAACACCATCCCTTCCTGATCTCTCCTGGTATTCCGTTCGGGTGAGTCGGGAAGGAGCGATGTCCGGTGCGGAAGAGAGAGGCCAGCCTGCAAATGGCTGGCCTCTTTGCTTCCGGAAACTATTCACACTGCACAACCCCGGCGCGCGCATGAATGGCGGCGAAACCATCCGGAGCCGCTTCCATCTAAGCCAGACGGAAACATTCATGAGGTGTCACATGGGCGCGAAGACGTCAAGCAGCGACAAGGACACTGGAAACACCACCGGTAAAACCGGGAACGATTCCGGAAGCAATGTAAAGGAAGCGCGCGGACCTGCTTACGAAGAGCATCACGGCAAACATCCGCCAAACAAGATCTACACCGGCCCGAAGGACATGCATCCTCCGAAACAGGTTCCACAAAGGAACTCTGACAAAGGCTGATAGAGGCTGATAGAGGCTGATAAAGGCTGACGGACGTGACGGTTTTTTCCTGCTCGCATTTCCGAATTTGGCGGCCGCAGGCGCCGTGTCCAAGCTTGTCGGCCGTGACCTGCCATAGCTGTGCGCTACCTTGCCCAGTCCTTGCTTCTCGATTCCATCATGAGATGCCTGTGTTTTGACTTACGCGAGGTAATGAACATGTCAGGTGAAAGCAATCATCCCCCTTGGATCATCGGTTCACTGGCCATTTATGCACCCGACTATACCGTGGCAAACACCGTGTATGACATCGTGATCCCCTATATTCATGAAGAAACTTTCGGCACAGTGTTCTTCGAGAACGGCGATGAAATCGATTGGTTCGACATGAGCTTCGATGCGATGCGGCACGGCCACCTCCACTGAAGCTCATGTGGATCGTACGGAGTTTAATGCGTGCTTCGATGGTGACGTCCACGGTGAAGTACGCAGCGGACTGCGCCTGCAGGTATTGACCTTCACGGACAGCGGCTTTCCTGAACAAGTGTCCCGGCGATCCCAGGCCGGCGCAAAGCGAACCGAATGTATGTATGTGCGTCAGATCTTAACCAGCCCGACATTCACTTCTCTGCGCAATTTACATTGCTGCAGACCGGGCGCAACGTCGTATGAAGGAGGTAGGTAGATGAATCTTTTGCTTAGCGGACATCATGTTGATATCAGCCCCGCACTCCGGGACTATGTGGAGAAAAAGGCTGACCGGGTCATTCGTCACTTCGATCAGATCATCGACATTGCAGTCATTCTCGGGGTCGAGCAACCTGCGCAGAAGGACAAGCGCCAGAGGGCGGAGGTCAACCTTCGGGTGAAGGGGCAGGTTTTTCATATGGACCAATACGCTGAAGATCTCTACGCGGCCATCGACCTCCTGTTCGACAAACTGGACCGGCAGGTCATTCGGTACAAGGACAAACTGCAGGACCACAGGAGCGAGCCAATCAAGCATTTAAGCTCCGGCATGTAGGAAAGCAAGGCAGAAAGAAGGGTGGGGCGCGCCTCCCGGAGGGATGGGGAGGCGGATATGGTGATTGCTGTAGCGTTTGCGGCAAGTGCGCTGCAGGTTATGGCGATATGGACGCCTGCCGGACTGCCCTGATCTGTCACGGAGGGATGGCGCGCAAGGCGCACCCTCCGTCTACCGCTTTACGCTCAAGGTAAAAGCGCTGGTGCAGCGTATTCAACCGCAGGTACAACCACCGCCACCGCCGCATCCGCCGCCGCCCTTGCGAGGCCCGGTCTGGACCGCATAACCGGCATTGGCCAGCACGCCCTGCAGGCTTTGCTTCGATGCCAGATTCGCGTCGAACTGCACGCTCAGTTCATTGCGCAGGATCGATGGCGTCACGGAGCTGACGCCGTTGACTCCAGTGAGAACCCGCACTGCTTCCGCCATCGAATCCGGGGTGGTGGCTGCTATGAATTGAAAAGTTTCGGATTGCATCATTCTTCCTTGTCGCTGGTTCCAAACACAAAAAGCTTCTACTTGATTAGCGTGGCCACGTCGCTTTGTGCAGCCGTGCGGGCTGCGATGCCATTGCGAGGGTGGCTCGGCGAGCAACATTGTGGCATAACATGCAGAAACAATGCATCTTTAAATGCGGCGATCGCCGGCCACTACTGCTTGTTGACAGTGAGGCAACCTAGCGGACAAGGACTTCTCTTCCGTCCATGATCGGACGCGGCGCCAGGCGGAACCCCTGACCGGCGCGTTTCCGCAATGCGAAACAGTGTCGACTCAGTTTGTCTTTTTTCTGCACACACTTGACTCTGATACTACTAAAACGGGCTTCGCGTTTGCCACTGCTTTTCTTTTTTGAGAAGCTTGCGTTGGGTAAAGATGCGGCTTCCGGCACGGGATTGATAGTCGTCGCATCAAATTGTCAAAAAGAAACGCAGTCGCTTTGCCACGTGCAGCATTGGAGCGAATCGCACATTACTTCGGGAGGAATCATGCGCAGCCTT
This sequence comes from Noviherbaspirillum sp., assembly GCA_035654275.1. GTDB lineage: Bacteria > Pseudomonadota > Gammaproteobacteria > Burkholderiales > Burkholderiaceae_D > Noviherbaspirillum. The sequence goes on along the minus strand of DASRXG010000028.1, from coordinate 102,938 downwards.
TTCGCTGCAACCGCAGCTTTCTTGTTCATGCAGGGGATGGCCCATGCGGCTGATGTCGCGGTGGGCGTCACGGTCGCCGGTGAAGTTGCGCCGGGTGTCTACGGCCGTGTCGATATCGGCAATGTCCCGCCGCCGCTGGTGTATTCGCAGCCAGTCGTCATCGCGAAACCAGTCCGACCACTCCAGCCGGTTTACATGCACGTGCCTCCCGGCCATGCGAAGAACTGGGCAAAGCACTGTGCCAAGTACAACGCCTGCGGCCGTCCGGTGTATTTCGTGAAGTCCGCAGAGTACGAGCCCGGCTACATGCCCGGTTCACATGCAGCCCCGTCGAAGAACGGCAAGAAGGGATTTGCTCCGGACGACAACAAAGGCAAAGGCAAGGATAAGGACAAGGGCAAGGACGGCGGCGGTAAAGGCAAGGACAAAGGCAACGGCCGCGGCCACTGAACGGCGCAGCGCGATACCTCGCTCACTGCTTACAGGTTGCCTAAGACGGGCTTCTTCCGCAAAGGAAGATGCCCGTTTCTCTTTCGGCTCCAGGTCTCAACGCACACCACGCTGTTCGCCTAGAATCGTCGTTCAATCCATTCAAACAAAGGAGGCGACATATGACCGGCGAACTGGCTTCATCCATCAAGGTGATCGCATTCGACGTGTTTGGCACTGTCGTCGACTGGCACGGCACGATTGCCCGTGAGCTTGACGCGATGGGGCTGCCGGTTGACGGCAATAGCTTCGCGCTGGCATGGCGGGACGGATACAAGCCGGCGATGCAGCGCGTGATGTCGGGCGAGCTGGGCTGGACAAAAATCGATGAACTGCACCGCATGATCCTTGACGACATCCTCCTGCGGTTCGGAATCACGTCGCTGACGGAAGAACAGAAACGGCAACTGAATAAGGTCTGGCACCGGCTCGATGCGTGGCCTGATGCCGTCGAAGGCCTGGCCCGGCTGAAATCGCGTTACATGGTGTGCACGCTCTCCAACGGCAATATCGGTTTGCTGGCCGCTATGGCCAAGCATGCCGGCTTGCCATGGGACTGCATCCTGTCGGCGGAAGTGTTCCGGGCATACAAGCCGGATCCGGCGACCTATCTGGGCGTGGCGGATGTGTTCGACGTCGCATCCGGGCAGGTGATGCTGGCTGCGGCACACCAGGATGATCTGGCCGGCGCGCGCGCCTGCGGATTGAAGACCGCATATATCGAACGCCCGGCGGAATTCGGCACTACCCGGCCCAAGGATGTGTCGCCCGATCCTGCGAATTCTCTGCACGCGAAAAACATCATCGACCTCGCCGTGCAGCTTGGTTGCTGAGCGCGGATCAGTGCCGCTTTGCGGCAACTGCAGGCTTCTTCTTCGCCGTTTTCGAACCGCGCGCAGTTTCCGGCGTTCGCAACAGGAACTGCACCGCCTGATCCGCCAGGTCTTCCAGCGTAATGCCGGCACCGGGCCGGAACCATTGGGCAGTCCAGTTCAATGCGCCAAACAGGAACAGCCGGTCCAGCCCGGTGGGCGCGGCCCAGCCACCGGACTGCTGCAGCGCTTCGATCACCTCGTCCCACACAGCTTCGTAGCGGTCGGTCATCGCGACGATCTTCGCGCGTGATTCGTCATCGAGGGAGCGCGCCTCATACAGCAGCACCGGAATGAAATCATTGTGCGGGGCAAGCAGCGTCTTCAGGTGCGTCAGCACCAGCGCACGGAAAGCGTCGCGGGGCGGCAGCGACTGTGCGGAGATATCCTCGATCTCCTTCAGCGACCGTGCCATGCCCTGTTCCATCACCGCAACGAGAATTTCCTGCTTGGACTTGAAGTGATAGAACCAGCTGCCGGCCTGCATGCCGACCGCGGCGGCAATGTCACGCACGGTGGTCCTGTCATAACCTTGCTCACGAAACAGCTTCGCTGATTTGGCAATCAGCTCGTTGCGACGGCTGTCTTCCTCCAGCTGCGTAGATCCATTGGCGTTGCTCGCGCGTGCAAGCTCGGCATTATTGTTACGACGCATCCGAGCCGCCTTCGCGGTGGCGGCTGTATCTTTCGCGGCTTTCATATCATCTCCTGACTTACTAACTCTTTACTCACGCTGCAAATGCAGCGAGACCCATCATCTGACGTGCCTCATGTACGTCGGCGATGTCGCGGCCTGCTTTGCGCGCGCAGGCAGCAATCGCCTCGATGAGTTGTGCATTGGAGGTGGCGCGACTGCCGTCCGGCAGATAGAACGTGTCCTCCAGTCCGGTGCGCAGATGGCCACCGAGGTCTGCGGTACGTTGATGCAGCGGCCAGATCTCGGCCCGGCCAATCGCAGTCACCTGCCAGTCGCAATCCGGAGGAATCAGACCAGTCAGGATTGGTAGTAGCGCAGGCTCGGCCGGCATGCCGGATTCCACGCCCATCACGAAGTTGTAATGTGGCTTGCCCGCATACATCCCGGTTTTTACATACATGTCGACGCAACGCACGATGCCGACATCGAAACATTCGAACTCCGGCATCGCGCCGGCTTCGCGCATGGCGACGAGGAAGGCTTCGATCTTGTCCACCTTGTTATCGAACAGCATCGGCGGCCATGCCCACTTGCCCGAAGAAGTGGCCTTCAGGTAATTGAGCGAACCCGCATTGCAGGCCGCGATCTCGGGCCGAATCGCATTCATGCAGGCGATGGGGCCACCGATGTCCGGGCCAACCACGCCGGTGGACTGGTTGAAGATCACACCAGGACACGCTTCGCGGATCGCCTGTGAAATATCGCGCGCCACTTGCGGTTCCCATGACGGAAAGCGGCCCATGCCAGGTTCCTGGTTGCGGAAGTGCACATGCATGACGGTCGCGCCCGCATCGAATGCCGCCTTCGCTTCACGCGCCATTTCTTCCGGCGTGACTGGCACAGGGTGCTGCGCCGGGTCCGTCAATACGCCCGTGAGCGCACAGGTAATGATGGCTTTGTCAGACATGGTTGATCCTTCCTGTCGGCTTGTGGAGTGGCGCGGTGTGTTTCGTGATGCGTCCGATAGTAAAGCAACCGATTGATTGGAAGTTGCCGCAAAAAAGGAAATCGACGGGATGCTTGTGTTCGCTCAAAGTGCTTGTGGCACAGGCTCCTGGCAGGAATGGGCGTGTCTGCGCGGTCGATTGATGCACATCATAAGTCGGTCAAACGCATGGCAAACGGTGCTTGCGTCGTATGGAGTAAAGCAAGCGATTGACTTAGTATCGATTCGACCCTGCAGCACTTCCGGTATGTGACGTGCAACGGTGTTGATGATGTGATCGCTTCATGACGACAGTGCAATGGAGGCCGGATGAGCAACGATCTGCATAACGATTTACGTAGCGACCTACGCGACGATCTACGTGGCGATCTGCTGGTGGAAGTGCGGGACCGTGTGATGTGGCTGACGATCAACCGGCCTGAGCGACGCAATGCGATCAACGCCAATGTCCTCAACGGAATACGCGAATCGCTGGAGCGTGCCAATCGGGAAGAAGGCATGCGCGCCGTGGTCCTTACCGGTGCGGGCGACCGCGCATTCTGCTCCGGCGCGGATTTGCAGGAGCCATCTTTTCGCTTTGACTATTCGCAGCCATACCAGTGGCTCGCCGACCTGCTGCGGCAGGCCCGACGTTCGACGGTGCCGCTGATTGCGCGCGTCAACGGAGCCTGCCTTGCAGGCGGCATGGGCCTGCTCGCGATGTGCGACCTGGCGGTGGCTAGCCAGGAAGCCGTGTTCGGGCTGCCGGAAGTGAAGGTCGGCGTGTTTCCTGCACAGGTGCTTTCGGTGCTGCAGCACCAGGTGCCGCGCCGCTTGCTCACTGAGATGTGCATTACCGGCGAGCCGCTCGATGCTCGGCAGGCACTTGCATGCGGGCTGGTGAATCATCTTGCGGAAGGCGACCTCGATGCCAAGCTCAACTGGCTGCTCGGTCGATTGCTCGACAAGTCACCATCAGCCATTCGACGCGGCCTGTACACGTTGAAGCAAATCGAGGCCATGCCGTTCGAGGCGTCGATGGCATTTACCGAAAGCCAGATTGGCCTGTTTGCATTGACCGAGGATTTTCAGGAGGGACTGTCCTCCTTCCTGCAGAAGCGCAAGCCCAACTGGACTGGGCGCTAAGGTGCGCGCCACCTCACCTTAAGGACGAGTCATGTACCAGGCACTGTTGCCATCGCCGCAATACTGCAACGAAGATCACCATGCATTCCGTGAGGCCGTGCGCCGCTTCGTCGACAAGGAGCTGCTGCCCCATGTCGACGCGTGGGATGAAGCGGGCGAATTCCCGCGTGTCATTTATCGCCACGCGGCGGAACTGGGACTGCTCGGGCTCGGCTTCCCGGAGGAATACGGCGGCACGCCGGGCGACCTCTATCACGGCATGGTGATGGTCGAGGAACTTGCACGCACCGCAAGCGGCGGTTTGCTTGCCTCGCTGTTCAGCCACACGATCGGTGCGCCTCCGATTGTTGCTGGTGGATCGCCGGAACTGAAAGCGCGCGTGCTCCCGCAGATACTGAATGGACAAAAGATCTGTGCGCTGGCCGTGACCGAACCGTCTGGCGGGTCCGACGTGGCGAATTTGCGATTGCGCGCGGAGCGCGATGGCGACCATTACGTATTGAATGGCGAAAAGACCTTCATCACGTCCGGCATGCGGGCCGATTACATCACCGTGGCGGCGCGTACCGGCGGGCCTGGAGCGGCGGGTGTTTCGGCACTGCTGGTGGAAGGCGACACGCCAGGATTGACGCGCACGCCGCTGAAGAAGATGGGCTGGTGGTGTTCCGACACCGCACATCTGCATTTCGATAAATGCCGCGTGCCGGTGGTAAATCTGCTCGGGCCGGAGAACTGCGCTTTCCCGATCTTCATGCTTAATTTCAACCGAGAGCGGCTGGCACTAGCGATGCAGGCCTACGGTTTCGCGCGTGTCTGCCTTGATGAAGCCTCGGAATGGGCAAAGGCACGCACCACCTTCGGCAAGCCGCTCGTCGGCCATCAGGTGGTGCGGCACAAACTGGTCGACATGGCGACGCGCGTCGAAGCCACGCGCGCCATGATCGAGGACCTGACGGGCCGGCTGCAGCGCGGCGAATCGCCGGTTGCGCAGATCTGCATGCTGAAGAATTTCGCCGCGCAAACGATGCAGTTCTGTGCTGACGGTGCAGTGCAACTGCTTGGCGGCATGGGATTCATGCGCGGCACGAAATCCGAGCGCATTTACCGTGAAGTGAAGGTAAACATGATCGGTGGAGGCGCCGAGGAAGTACTGAAGGAACTGGCTGCACGCCAGCTCGGCTGGGCATAACCATAAACGGAGACAGCATGTATCGCTCAATATTCGCTCCCGGTACATTCGACGGGCAAGTGGCAGTCATCACCGGTGGTGGCAGTGGCATCGGACGCTGCACCGCGCATGAACTGGCCGCCCTAGGCGCCACTGTTGCACTTGTCGGCCGCACTCCGGAAAAGCTCGAAACAGTGGCCCGGGAGATCGCAGACTGCGGCGGGCGCGCATCTGTTTATCCTTGCAACATTCGCGACGAGGAAGCGGTAAAGACAACGGTGACGCACATCCTCACGGCGCACGGGCGTATTGATGCGCTTGTGAATAATGCCGGTGGACAGTTCCCGTCGCTGCTCAAAGATATGTCGAAAAAAGGCTGGGAAGCCGTGGTGCAGACCAACCTGACAGGCGGCTTCCTGATGGCGCGCGAATGCCTGGTACAAGCGATGCAACACAACGGCGGTGCGATTGTCAACATCGTCGCCGACATGTGGGGCGGCATGCCGGGCATGGGGCACTCCGGCGCGGCGCGTGCAGGCATGGTCAATTTCACTGAAACCGCCGCATTCGAATGGGCAACCTACGGCGTGCGCGTGAATGCGGTTGCGCCGGGCTATGTCGCGTCATCCGGCCTCGATGCCTATCCGCCGGAAATGCGTGAGTTGATCATGCAGGCCGGGAAGCAGACGGCGCTGCAGCGCATGGCGACGGAAGCCGAGGTGTCCACAGCGATTGTCTTCCTGCTGTCAAAGGCCGCTTCCTTCATCACCGGCACGGTGCTGCGTGTGGACGGCGGGCGGCCCAATGTGCGCAGTGGTTTCCCGATGGAGGTGCAACGCGAGACGACGCCGTACAACGGCTTCCACCTGGCCCGCCTTCCAAAGGTGCTGCAGGAACGGGAGGACAGATAATGCCGGTCATCGAATCCCGCATCGTGCCGCAAAGTGCTGCCTTCCAGGCGAACCGCGATGCCTTGCTGGCGCAGGTGGAAGAGTTGCGCGCACTGGAGCGCCGCACGCGCGACAAGTCCGCAGCCTCGCGCGAACGTTTCGAGCGCAAGGGAAAACTGCTGCCGCGCGACCGGCTTGGACGTCTGCTCGATGCAGGAGCGCCATTCCTGGAGCTTTCCACGCTAGCCGGCTATTGCCTCGACAAACCCGACCCGGCAAAATCGATTCCCGGCGGCGGCATGGTCGCGGGCATCGGCTATGTCAGCGGTGTGCGCGCGATGATTGTTGTGGACGACGCTGGCATCGACGCCGGCGCGGTGCAGGCGATGAGCATCGAGAAGTTCCAGCGCGCGCAGATGATCGCGCTGGCGCAGAAGCTGCCGTTCATTCACCTTGTCGAAAGCGCCGGCGCGAACCTGCTGAACTACAAGGTGGAAACCTTCATCTACGGCGGCAGCGGCTTTTACTGGCTGGCGCGCCTGTCTGCGGCGGGCCTGCCGGTCATCAGCGTGGTGCACGGGCCGAGCACCGCGGGCGGCGCCTACATGCCCGGCCTGTCCGACTACGTGGTAATGGTGCGCCAGCACGCCAAGGCCTTCCTTGCCGGGCCGCCGTTGCTGATGGCGGCAACCGGTGAAGTGGCGACGGAGGAGGAACTGGGCGGGGCGGAAATGCATGCAACGACATCCGGCCTTGCCGAATACCTCGCCGAAGACGATGCCGATGCGCTGCGCATCGCGCGCGAACTGGTTGCCGCACTCGGATGGAACCGCGACACGCCCCCTTTGCAGCGCGAATTCAGTCCACCGCTGTATGAAGCGCAAGAGCTGCTCGGCATTGCATCGATGGACCACAAGAAACCGCTCGACATGCGCGAAGTCATCGCGCGAATCGTCGACGGCTCGGATTTTCTTGAATTCAAGCCTGACTACGGACCTGCCACGCTGACGGGGCACGCTGCCATCTGCGGCATACCGGTCGGGATCATCACCAATAACGGTCCGCTCGATCCGGCGGGCGCAACCAAGGCAACGCATTTCATCCAGGCCTGCTGCCAGTCCAGCACGCCGCTGCTGTACCTGCAGAACACCACCGGCTTCATCGTCGGCAAGGCGTCGGAGCAGGCCGGCATGATCAAGCACGGCTCAAAGATGATCCAGGCGATGTCGAATGCGACCGTGCCGCGCATCACCATTCATTGCGGCGCATCCTTTGGCGCCGGCAATTACGGCATGTCCGGCCGCGGGTTTTTTCCGGACTTCTGCTTCACCTGGCCGAACGCCCGCACCGCCGTAATGGGGCCGGAGCAGGCGGCCAACACGATGGCCATCGTGATGGAAGGCAGCATGCGGCGCAAAGGACTGGAAGTCGACCGCAACTCCATCGAGGCGATGCGCCTGATGGTGATCGATACCTTCGAAAAGCAGACCAGTGCATCGCATATTTCCGCGCGCCTGCTCGACGACGGGGTGATCGACCCGCGCGACACGCGCACGCTGCTCGCCTTTGTGCTGTCGGTGTGCGACGAGGCGCGCAGGCGTACCGTCAATCCCATCCAGTTTGCCATCGCAAGGCCCTGAGTACTTCTCAAGCCAAGAACAAAACACAGGAGACAACCATGCAATTCACCCATGAACACCAGGAGCTGCAACGCAATGTGAAGCGCTTCATCGACAACGAGATCAATCCTTTCGTCGATGAATGGGAGGCGGCGGAGATCTTCCCGGCGAAGGAATTGTTCCGGAAGATGGGTGAGCAGGGTTTTCTTGGCGTGTCGAAACCGGCGGCGTTCGGCGGCATGGGGCTCGACTATTCCTACTCGGTTGCGATGGCCGAGTCGCTCGGGCATATCCGCTGCGGTGGCGTGCCGATGGCAATCGGCGTGCAGACGGACATGGCAACACCGGCATTGGCGCGCTTCGGTTCCGATGCGCTGCGGCGTGAATTCCTGACGCCGGCAATCAGCGGCGAGGCGGTTGCCTGCGTCGGCGTATCCGAGCCCGGGGCGGGATCCGATGTGGCGTCGATCAAGACCACGGCACGCAAGGATGGTGATGACTACATCATCAACGGCAGCAAGATGTGGATTACCAACAGCCTGCAGGCCGACTGGATCTGCCTGCTTGCCAATACATCCGACGACGGACGCTACAGCAACAAGTCGCTGATCATCGTGCCGATGAAGACGCGCGGCGTGTCGGTGGCGAAGAAGATAAAGAAGATCGGCATGAATTCCTCCGATACCGGCCTGATTTTCTTCGACGACGTGCGGGTGCCGCAGCGCAACCGCATCGGCGAAGAGGGGCAGGGCTTCATCTACCAGATGCTGCAGTTCCAGGAGGAGCGCATGTGGGGCGCGGCGAATGCGACGCAGGCGATGATGAACTGCATCGACCTCACCATCGAATACGCAAAAGAACGCAAGGCATTCGACATGCGCCTGATTGACAACCAGTGGATCCACTTCAAGCTGGCCGAACTCAAGACCGAGGTGGAATGCTTGCGCGCACTCGTGCACCGTGCATGCGAAATGTATATCGAGGGACAGGACGTAACCGAGCTCGCTTCGATGGCCAAGCTCAAGGCCGGCCGGCTTGCGCGCCTTGTGCCGGATTCCTGCCTGCAGTTCTGGGGCGGCATGGGCTACACCTGGGAGAACCCGGTGTCGCGCTTTTTCCGTGATGGCCGTCTGACATCGATTGGCGGCGGCGCAGATGAAGTCATGCTCGGCATCATCTGCAAGTACATGAACATCCTGCCGGGTAAAAAGAAATGAGCGGCCGGCGCTTTCAAACGATACTGATTGCCAACCGGGGGGAGATCGCGCTGCGCATCATGCGCACCGCGCATCGGCTCGGTTTTCGCACCGTGGCGGTGTATTCGGATGCCGACAAGGACGCATTGCATGTCCGCGCCGCGCATGCCGCCGTGCATATCGGTGGATCGCAGCCTTCGGCGTCTTATCTGAATATTCCCGCATTGATTGACGCTGCGCGCCGCGCCGGGGCGGATGCGGTTCATCCGGGCTATGGCTTTCTCGCGGAGAATGCGGATTTTGCCCGCGCCTGCATGGAGGCTGGACTTGCATTCATCGGCCCGCCCGCAGACGCAATTCATGCGATGGGTAACAAGGCCGGCGCGAAACGCCTGATGATGGACGCCGGCGTGCCCTGTGTGCCCGGATACCAAGGGGCAGACCAATCGGAGGCACGCGTGCTGGAAGAGGCGGCGGTCATCGGCTACCCGGTCATGATCAAGGCCGCTGCAGGCGGCGGCGGGCGCGGTATGCGCAGGGTGGATCGGGAGGAAGATTTTTCCGCTGCGCTCCGCTCTGCGCGGTCCGAGGCGGAAAGCGCGTTCGGCAGCGCCGAAGTGATCCTCGAAAAGGCCATCATCGAGCCGCGTCATATCGAGATCCAGGTATTCGCAGACATGCAGGGAAATGCCGTGCATGTCGGCGAGCGGGATTGTTCGGTGCAGCGGCGCCATCAGAAACTGATCGAGGAGTCGCCATCGCCGGCAGTCACGCCGTCCCTGCGTGCGCGCATGGGCGAGGTTGCCGTCACGGCGGCAAAGGCGATTGCTTATGTCGGAGCGGGCACGCTGGAATTCCTCCTTGATCGCGACGGCAATTTCTATTTCATGGAGATGAATACCCGACTGCAAGTAGAGCATGCCGTCACTGAAGCGGTCGCCGGTGTCGACCTGGTCGAGTGGCAGCTGCTTGTGGCGCAAGGCGGAGGCCTCCCGCTCACTCAGGCAGAAATCGACTCCCGGCTTGCCGGCGGCGGCCATGCAGTCGAAGTGAGGCTGTGCGCAGAAGATCCACTGCAAGGCTTCCTGCCGCAAAGCGGAGTCGTTGCACACTGGCGGCCGCCGGCCGCATTGCGCTGCGACCATGCATTGGAGGATGGACTTGCTGTTCCGCCATACTACGATTCGATGGTGGCAAAGCTCATTGCCCACGGCCGCGACAGGGGGGAAGCCTTGCGCAGGCTCGCGCAAGGCCTGGAGGAGTGCGTGCTGCTCGGCGTGAAAAGCAATCGGCAATTCCTGGCGCGTTGCGTAAAGCATCCGGCATTTGAAGCGGGACAGGGCACGACGGCATTCATCGACACCTACTTCCCGCAGTCAGAGCGCACGGCCGGGAAGACAGATGTCCTGACGCGCGCTATTGCCGCCGGTTTGCTGGCATTTCATTGTCTGCAGCAGGAAACACCGCGCTATCCAGCGGAACTCCGTGGCTGGTCAAGCAGCGTCCCGTATTCGCAATACTGCTCCTTCGAGCTGGATGGGGAGACTGTCTCGCCACAAGTGACGACCTTGCCGGCCAACACGTGGCAGGTTGACATTGAAGGCGAAACTGTCCGCATGAATATCGTCGGCGGTAGCCCGCACGAGCTGACATTCGTTGTGAATGGATGCAACCGCAGGCTCGTTTATGCATGCGATGGTTCTGTCCTGCATTTTTGCCTCGACGGTGCAGAGCATTCCGTCATCGATACGACTTACCTTCGCAGCAAAGCCGACAGGCGTGGTGCGGGCAGCGGACGAATCACCGCTCCGATGAACGGCCAGGTAGTGGCTGTACATGTGGAGGAGGGTGCCAAGGTAAAGAGCGGGCAGGTGCTGATGGTGATTGAAGCGATGAAGATGGAGCACGGGGTTATCGTGCAGGTTGACGGCCAGGTAAAACAACTGCTCGTTGGCGTTGGGGACCAGGTCTCGCCGGGGCGGCTGCTTATCGATATCTCTGCATGTGATGCGGTCGAGATGCTTCCCTGACCGCTGTCCTGACAGGGCAGGATGACGGGAAGAACGGAGCAATCCTGAGGGCTGCGCCTCCGGCGTGCTCCGTTCAACGATTCAACGATTCAGCGATCAGGCGAGTCCGCCTTGCTCACTTATCCGACGGTGTAGCCGCCATCGACGACGATTTCTTGCCCGTAAATATTTTTCGCCGCATTCGACGCCAGGAATACCGAGGTCTCGGCAATGTCCTCCGGTTGACCGAAGGCACCCGGTAGCAGGCGGGCATTGATCGTTTCCGCGACAGCCGAGAGCGTATCGGGCGGCAGGCCAACCGTTCCCCACAACGGCGTGGCGATCGGTCCCGGCGCGATGGAATTCACACGAATGCCTTTCGGAGCGAGCTCGGCCGCCAGTGTTTGCGACAGTGACTTGAGCGCCGCCTTGCTGGCGCTGTAGATCGCCAGACCCGGAAAGCCGACCTGCGTCAGGAAGGTAGTAATGAACTGGATCGAGCCGCCTTTGCGGAGATGGGGAACGAACAGGCGTGCGGTCTCCGCAGCGGCGAACAGGTTCACCGAGAACTGCTCCATGAAAGCCTTGGCGGTGCTGTCCTCAAACGACACCACGCGTGCGATCCCCGCATTCGGCACGAGGATGTCAATTGCACCGAATTTATCGACGGTGGCCTTGAGCAGGCGCTCGAGGTCTTCCTGCCGCGTGACGTCGCCAGTGACGGCGACCACATTGTCAGGGTTGGCGGCCACCAGTGATTGCAGGCCTTCGGCGGTACGTGCAAACGCGACAACCTTTGCGCCTTCTGCGACGAAGCGCTCAACAATGGTGCGGCCAATACCGCTGCTTGCACCGGTGACTACGGCAATTTTGCCTTCCAGACGTTTCATTTCTTACTCCCGAGAGAATTGTTCCTTGCTGCGATCGGATGGAGGTCTTTTGGACGAGCTCCATCCTCGAGTTTCGCAACGCGGAACGGGCGTTGTACGGACTTTCGATATCGAGAAAACAAGGGTGAAAACTTGCTCGCCCTTAATCCAGATCTGCCGGTGGGGCGAGCATGATTACATGTTCGTCATGACGATCAGTGCTTCATGACGAACACTGTAAAAAAGGTGATTAGCTGCCGCAGCTTCCGCAGCACATCCCCGCTTCGCCGGCCGCTTTTTTCAGGCCAACGCCGGCTTGCTTCAGGACGGTCCGGATTTCCTGGGTGGAGGTGAGATCGTCGTCGAAATCGACGGCGACGCTGGCGTTGGTCGTGGAAATGGCAACCTTGCTTACGCCGTTCACCGATTTCAGGACACGCGCGATAACCATCGCGGCGGCTTCGTCCAAAGCGTGCGTCAATTCTAAGGTTTCAGATTTCATATTGATCCTTCCTGGATGGGGAACTGATTTCGGTAAGGGAAACTCTACCATAAGATGCATTTTAAATGAATCTTAAAATTATGTGTGGAAGGACGCGGCCCTTCTTTCAAGCGATGCGAAGACCGTATTCTAGCCTCACTCAGGCGGCTTCCTGCTCCTGCGGCACCAGTTTCTCCCACCAGTATTGCGCCGCCGATTCTCCACGCTTTTCATAGAGATAGCCGTAACCGGCGTTCGCCGCGCTCTCCAGGAGACTGTGGTCGTTTTCAGCTGCCATCTTGAGGTAATCCAGTCCGCGCTCGTCATCCTCGTCGAGAAGGATGCGGCCATAAACGTAGGCAGCCTTCGGGAAAGGTCCGCCGGGCTGCTTCAGCAGATATTCCAGCACCGGCTTGGCCGCCTGTGGCGCATCGAATTCTGCTTTCAGCAAAGCGAGTTCCTGCAGGTCGTGCGGTGCGAGGGATTGCCACTGCGGTGTGAACAGCTCACGCAGCCTTTGTTTCGACCGCACCGCATGGCGATGGCGCCGTTCCCATTCCTTGTTCTCCCTCGCCCACCATGCCCGGTCGAATTCTTCGATCAGCCGCTTGGCCGTACTGGCGCCGAGCAGTGCCTCTGCGGCGGTGACGCTGGTTGGATCCGGCATCTTCAGGGATTGGCCGGTCGCTTCCACCCGGTCGCGCAAGGCGGGATGCGTATCGAGCAGGCCGGACTGCTCCCGCCATGCTTCTGCCAGACGTTCCTTGGGTGCCCATTCCGGGTAGGAGGCGCGGAACGCTGTGCGCATCGATGCATAAGGCAGCATTGCGGGGCGTGCGGCGTTCTCGACCTGCTTGTAGATCGCGGACCAGAATGATTCGTGAAACCAGCGCCCCAGCAGTGCGTCGCGGATCAGACCGGTCGCGTTCGCTTCTGCGCCGACAAGCTGCGTGGCAGTCCGGTCGGCCTCGTATTCATTCTGCCGCGACAGCACGAAGGTATAGGCGTTGTAGTAGGGCATGAACCAGTCGAGCGCCGAGGCGAAAAGGCCATGCGCAAAACTGTTGTCACGATCGTCAGCAACCTGCTGGTACAACGCACCAAACGTGCGCCGTTGGCGATACACCCATGCACCCAGCTTGCCGTGGCTGCCGCAGATGTGTCCGTACTCGTGCGCGACGGTGGCGAGCATCTCATTGGCCGGCACGCCGAGCATATAGGGCAGGCCGAGCATCAGGTAATTGGTGTGGCCGCCGAAGATGCCCCAGCGCGGCAATTGCGAAACCGCTGCGTTGTAACGGTCGTCAATCAGCACATGATGCACTGGCGGCCCGTTGAGCTTCCTGCGCATCTTGTCGAGCACCGCGAACAGCCTGGGTGCTTCCTCGCGCGTGATCGTCCGGCCCTCCGGTGGCGGAAGCCGCATGAAGAACATCCGCAGCACGGCGAAGAATATCGGAATCATCGAGAGCCCGAACAGTGCGATCGTAAACATGCTCCCACGACGCCCTTCGCGTGCCCAGTCGAAGGCAAAATAGACGAACGCCGCGATCCCGGCCAGTGAAGCAAAAAGTGCGAGATAAGCGACGGCGCTGATCATCAGGACCCTGGTGCGGAAGAGCGCCGGGCTGTGTTCTGCCTGCGCTTCCAACCGGCCGATCAAGCCTTCGTAGACGTAGCGGTCCAAAATTTTTCCCCGTTATTGCCAAACCACGAGCGGCGGACTAGAGCGTGCGGTCCGACTTGTGTTCAAAGTACTGAAGTGTGGCTTTGACTTGTCCGGTTACTTCCATTTGGATGTTGCGCCACACAGCATTTACTCAGCGTCGCAGGCGATATTCTTCCCATCGCTCCACTGCTTGTTTTTCTCCCAGCTATCACCCCAGCCCCAAGCGGGCGAATACCACGTCAATCTGGTCTTGTTTGCTGGCAGACGTTCGAGATCGAGCGCTGCCATATATAGACCACCCGGTGGAATCTTGTTGAGCATCACGATGCCTTCCGATGTTTCTTGAAGCGTCATTTCAACAAGCGAATTATTTTTCTTTTCCGATTTAGGATGATAGGTGTCCCGATATCTCATCGTTGTCATGCCGCCTTGGCTTCTCGTTGTTGTCCGTGAGACGTTGTAGCACTCTTGCCACTTGGTTTCTATGGTACGGACAACATCTTCGAAGCGGCGATTGGCAGTGTACATTTCGTGCAATCCCAGCTTTGGATGCTCCTTTATCTGCTGTTTGAACTCGTCACGTGTCTGAGGTGTGGCCACGCAGCCAATCAATGTGATGGTGAGCAAAAATAATGCGGTACTGCGCAAGGCAATGAACGTCCCTTTAAGCTGTAAAGCCATACTACCGTCCCCTTCAGCAATCAAGAAATAATCTACAGCCCGTTTGATAGGAGCCTTGATCTCATTTCGCACATCTGAGTACAGCTCCGCTGCGGAATCTATTCCGCCATCACGAGGGCTCGCAAAAGCAGAAAGTTACCATTGGGAAATATTATTTGCCAACCAATAACCAATATCGGTGTATCAAAATGACCGCATATGACGGTTCTTTGAAGCGTCGAAGACAACGACATACGGATGTTGCGCCCAAGACTGAGAGAACGTTTAAAGCCTGCTGGGTCGAGCGCTATTTGTAGTGGCGTTAAGTTGCAGAATCGTCGCTGATAGTGATACCAGTCCGCGAGAAGGCGAGGGAAGCAGTACCTATTGCCCTTGATATGGGCAATAGGTGGATGACATGCTGAGCGGCGGTAATGAAGTGAAGCGACAAAAAGGCAGGAATTGATGCTCCACGCGACATCCGGAGAGAGGGGCTACGTAGTCCTCAAGTGCTGGCTGATCGGCATGCGTCTTGTGACAGCGTTGCGAGCCTATGCCAGCCTGCTCGTGTCGAAAATATTCGGCAAGCGCTGCGCCAGCATCATGTCGCCTTCGACCTTCAGCTTGCCGCTCATGAAGGCAGAAATGCCGTTCAGCTCTCCCTTGAGCATTGCCATCAGGTTGTCGTCGCTGATGGTGAGCGCGAGGTCGGGCGAGGGGGCGATGCCTTCGTGCGCAGTGCATTGACCATTGTTGATGACGAGGTACATCGGCTGCGTGATCTTGTACTGGATCGTGGACTGCATGTTGGCGGTGGCCGCCGGGTTAATTACCGAGGGCATTTTCTTGATCAGCTCGTTGACGGACATGTGTGCTCCAGAAAGGAAATGCCCTTTGCTTCAGCCATTGTCGCGCGCGTAAAGGGCGTCCGCGCAGCAGGAATCTTCCGTTGTGGACAGCGAGCAGCGTTAATGCGGCGCCACGTCACGCAGCGCACGGCGCAGTATCTTGCCAATCGGTGTCTTTGGCAGCTCGCTGCGGAACTCGATGTGCTTCGGGATCTTGTAACGCGTGAGATTGCTGCCGCAGTGCGCGAGCAGGTCTTCTGCCGTCAGTTTCGGGTCGCGCGGCACAACGAAGAGCTTTACTGCTTCACCGGAATGAGAATCGGCGATGCCGATGGCCGCGGCTTCCAGCACGCCAGGATGAGTGGAAACGACCGCCTCGATTTCTGCGGGATAGACGTTGAAGCCGGACACGATGATCATGTCCTTCTTGCGGTCGGTGATCGTGACCCAGCCGTTCTCGTCCATGGTGCCGATGTCACCCGTCTTCAGCCAGCCATCATGGGACAGTACTTCGGCCGTTTCTTCCGGGCGGCGCCAGTAACCTTTCATCACCTGCGGGCCGCGCACCACGATTTCGCCCGGCTCGCCGGGAGGACACTGGCTGCCGTCGTCGCGGCATATCCGCACTTCCGTCGATGGCAGCGGGATGCCGACCGTGCCGATGCGCGTGCGGTCAAGCGGATTGATGCACACGCCCGCCGTGGCCTCGCTAAGCCCGTAGCCTTCCACCATCGGCACACCGGTCATGTTGGTCCAGCGCTCCATCACCGGACGCAGCATTGCCGCCCCTGCGCCGATGGCGAGTTTTGCCGAACGCGAGCATTCACGGTCGAAGCCGGGCGTATTGGACAGCGCGTTATAGAGCGTATTGACTCCTGTCATGACGGTCCACGGATAGGTCCGCATCGTCTTCACGAAAGCCGGTAGATCCTTCGGATTGGTGATCAGCACATTCAGTCCGCCGAGCGGCATGAAAGTCAGGCAATTGGCGACCAGTGAAAAGACGTGATACAGCGGCAGCGGCGTCAGTACCACTTCCTCCCGTTCGCGCAGCGTCTTGCCGATCCATGCGCTGCACTGGAGCACATTGGCGACGACATTGGCATGCGTGAGCATCACGCCTTTCGACACGCCGGTGGTGCCGCCGGTGTACTGCAGGAAGGCGATGTCGGAAGACTTTACCTTGATGTCCGGCCGTCGCATCTTCTGGCCAAGCAGCAGTGACTGCCGGAACTGCATCGCACCATCGATCTTCCACGGTGGCACCATTTTCTTCACATGGCGCACTGCCATGTTCATCAGCAGGCGCTTGGGCATGTCGAACATGTCGCCGACCTGTGTGACGATTACATGGCGCAGGTCGGTGCTTGCCATCACGTTCTGCACCTTTGATGCAAAGTTCTCCAGCACGAGGATTGCTCGCGCGCCGGAGTCCTTCAGCTGGTGCTGGAGTTCGCGTTCGGTATAGAGCGGATTGACGCTGACCACCACCAGCCCCGCACGCAGCACGCCGAAGAGGGCGATCGGGTATTGCAGCAGGTTGGGCAGCATGATGGCGACCCGTTCTCCAGGGCTCATGCCGGGAAGCGAACGAAGGAGGGTGGCGAAATGCGCGGACTGTTGGTCAAGCTCCGCATAGCTGAGCGACTGGCCCATGTTGGTAAAGGCCGGCCGCTCCTTGAACTTGCGGCACGCCGTCTCGAACAGCTGATTCACTGTACGATAAATGCCGGTGCTGATCTCTGCGGGCACGCCGGCCGGATAGTCCTTCAGCCATGGTTTGCTTGTCTCCATCGCACACCTTTTCGTTATGTGATCGTTTTGAAAAGATGCTACGCGCGGGAGCTGATAAAGCAATCGGTTGATTGAAACTTTACGCGCCAACAGAACGCATTATTGATCTTGCTCTAATGGCTACCGGCGATAAAGCTCACGGCATCGAGCCGGCCAGAAAGATTGTGGTGCGGATCGCTGCGGATGTGGAGAGTGGCTTTGCTAGTTCGAATGCAGCGCGACCCACGCCTGCCCAAGGCTGAGGCCGCCATCGCCCGGCGGCACCAATGCAGACTCGTAGACGCGGATGCCGCGTGCCTCGAGTTTAGCGCGCAGCGTATTACTGAGGATGCGGTTGAGGAAGCAGCCTCCGCCAAACGCCACCGTATTGGCGTTGTGCGCAGCGGCGGCGCGTTGTGTCCAATCCGCGATCGCTTCGACAACAGTCGCATGGAACAGGGCGGCGGCATGGCCGATATCGTGCATGCCGGCCTGCATATCGGCCAGTTGCCCGAGCAAGGGCAGCATGTTGAGCGACATGCCTTCGATGCGGTAGCCGGACGGCATTGGTTCGACCGAACCGTAAGCGGTGGCCAGTCCTTCGAGCATGGTTGCGGCCTGTCCTTCGAAGCTCGTCACCGGTTTGATGCCGAGCAGGCCGGCTGCCGCATCGAACAGGCGGCCGGCGCTGCTGGTCGCCGGCGTGTTCAAGCCTTTCTCCAGCATGGTGCCGATCATCGCAGCAGAAGCGCCGAAGCGGTGGACGATTTCGTTGCGGCGACCGAGGTCGAACAGAGCGGCAGCCGCCATGCGCCACGGCTCGCGTGCGGCGCGGTCACCGCCGGGAAGCCGCAGCGGATGCAGATGGCCAACGCGTTGCGAGCGAGCGCCATCGACCAGCAGCAGTTCGCCACCCCACGCCGCACCATCGCCGCCAAGGCCAAAACCGTCGAGGGCGATGCCGAGCACAGGTCCGGACAGGCGGTGTTCCGCCATCACCGCGCCGATATGGGCGTGATGATGTTGCACTTCAATCACCGGCAATCCCCGCTTCGCCGCGAACGCGCGGGCAAAGCGCGTGCTGTAAAAATCCTCATGCAGGTCAGCCGCCACCCATTGCGGTTCAACCTGCAGGATGTTAAGCAGATGGGCCACGGTCGCATCAAAGCTCTCGCAGGTGGCGCGCGTGTCAAGGTCGCCGATGTGCTGCGACACGAAAGCCTCGCCAGCGCGTGCGACGCAGATCGTGTTGTTCAGGTAAGGGCCGACGGCAAGACCGGGAGCGCCTTCGATACCCAGTGCAATCGGCGTAGGCACATAACCGCGCGCACGCCGCACGAATTGCGGCACGCGCTCTGGCGCAGTGGGGCGGATCACGCTGTCGTCGCAGCGGATCAGGATGTCGCGGTCATGCATCAGGAAGGCATCCGCGATATCGGCCAGTTCTTCCAGTGCCTGTGCATTGCCGGTGACCAGCGGCTCGCCATGCGGATTGGCGCTCGTCATTACCAGCGCCAATGGCTGCGGGCATTCGAGCCAGTCGCTGCCATGCGGGCAGCCGGCGGCTTCGTGGAACAGCAGATACTGGATCGGCGTACAGGGCAGCATGACGCCCAGTGAAGCAAGGCCGGGTGCGATGCCGGCCAGCTTTTCGTCGCATCCGGCGCGCTTCGGCAACAGCACGATCGGGCGCTGCGGCGAGTTGAGCAGGACTGCATCCTCGTCGTTGCAGATAACGAATTCGTCCAGCGAGGCAACGCCCGCCAGCATGACGGCGAAGGGTTTTTCCTCACGCGCCTTGCGTTCCCGCAGCCTGCGGACCGCATCGGCATTTCGCGCGTCGCAGACGAGGTGGTAGCCGCCCAAACCCTTGATCGCGAGAATATCGCCTCGCAGCAGGCGCGTGACTGTTGCGCCGATCACATCGTCTTCGTTCAACTCAGTGCCACTGCTGTCGGCGAGCCATAGGCGCGGCCCGCAGTCGCGGCAGGCATTGGTCTGCGCATGGAAGCGGCGCTCATTCGGCAATTCCCGTTCTTCGCGACAGGCAGGGCATTCCTCGAAGGCCGCCATGCTGGTGTTGGCGCGGTCGTAGGGAAGGCGCGCCGTGATGGTGTAGCGCGGGCCGCACTGGATGCAATGGGTGAAAGGATGGCGGTAGCGGCGATTCGCCGGATCGCAGATCTCCGCAATGCAGTCGTCGCACAGCGCGCTGTCCGGCGCGATCGAAGTGCTGGTCGCGTCGTCGGTGCTGAGGACGATGCGGAACGGTTCGCCGCTGCCTTCCGGATCGATCGGGGTCGTGGAAAGGTGTTCAATCTGTGCCGCACGCGGTGCCTCGCTGCGTAGTCGTTGCACGAATGCATCGACATCGTCGCGTGTGCCTTCGATCTCGATTTCAACGCCGGCGCCGACGTTGCGCACCCAGCCGCTCAATGACATGGCGGCCGCAAGTCGGTACACGAAAGGCCGAAAGCCGACACCCTGCACCTGGCCGCGCACATGCACGCGCAAGCGCATTGCGGTATCGGCGGGGGACTGCTCTTTGATCATCGTAGTCGGACAGCAGCTGCGTGGAGGTGGGGGCACTAAATCGCCGCGCGGCACGCTGCATCAACTGTTGTCATTCAGGCATCGCAGGGCGCTGCACATTGTGCGGCCAGCCATTGTTCCAGCATCGCGAGTGCAGCGTCAAGGTTGCGTTGCGCGCCTGCCGACAGCGGCGCGCCAAGATCGAAGGCGTAGCCTCGGATGCCAAGCAGGTAACTTGGCGGCGCATCCTCGCCCTGGAAACTGCGGAAGGCCGCCAGCAGGCTGGCCGGGGATACCGCATGGGACGTGAACGAGGCGTCACGCTCGGCCTGCAGCGGTTCGATGGAACACGGCTCAGGGCCGCTTGCAGCCGCATCGATGAACACGATGCGCTTGCGCCCCACGAGGTCCGTGACGAATTCGACCTGCAGCTGGAAGTCGGTCAGGACTTCAACCTCGCCCCATTCGGGATGCGCTGCCGCAAGACGTTCGACAGCCTCAATGGCCATCGGGCCGAGCGCATCATCGCCACGGCTGGGGTTGCCGTAGCCGATGACGAGCGTGGGAGCAGAGCGCGTATCGTTTTCCACCGCCAACCCTTATTCGCGCGTCAGGCTGTGCACCAGCTTGCCTTCGACGTCGACCAGTTCTGCCGTCAGCGGCATCTTGCCCAGCGCATGCGTGGCGCAGGACAGGCAGGGATCGAAGGCGCGGATCGCGACTTCGATATGGTTGAGCAGGCCTTCCGTGATCTGCTTGCCGTTCAGGTACTGGCGCGCGACCGTGCGGATCGACTCGTTCATTGCCTGGTTGTTGTTGGTGGTCGACACGATCAGGTTGCACATCGTGACCAGGTCATTGTCGTCGACCTGGTAGTGATGGAACAGCGTGCCGCGCGGCGCCTCGATGACACCGACGCCTTCGTGCGCGCGCTGGCCCTTGACGACCAAATCCTGGCTCAGCAGGTCCGGATCGTCGAGCAGCTCGCGGATCACCTCGGCCGCATGCAGCAGTTCGATCATGCGCGTCCAGTGGTAGGCGAGCGGCGCGTGGATCGGTCCTTCCGAATAGGCGACGAATTCCTTGCGTTCCGCTTCGGCCAGCGGCGTCGGGATGAAGTCGCAGTTCTGGATGCGCGACAGCGGGCCGACGCGGTACCAGCCGTTTTCCGGGCCGATGGACTTGAGATACGGGAACTTCATGTAGCTCCACGGCTTGACCTCTTCCTCGATCAGCGTCTCGTACTGCTGGTAATTGACGTTGTCGAACAGGATCGCGCCCTTGTCGTCGCGTACCCGCAGCGTGCCGTCATAGAAATCGAGCGCGCCGTCCTTGCCGGAAAGCGACATCATGCCGGAGCGGAAAGTGCCGAAATGGTCATACAGGCCCGGATTCTGGCGGTGCAGGTCCTTCACCATCTTCACCGATTCCACGCCCCACGCGACGATGTCGTCGATATCCTTCTTCAGCGCATTGCGTTCCTCGATGCTGAGCGACTTGTTCATACCACCGGGGATGGAGCCCGTACCATGCACACGCTTGCCGGACGTAATGCGGATCACTTCCTGCCCGTATTTGCGCAGCAGGATGCCGCGCTTGGCCGCATCCGGATACTGGCGCGCGACGGCGACGATGTTGCGCAGCGTGACATCGCTGTCGAAGCCGAACAACAGGTCCGGCGAGCACAGGTGATACAGGTGCAGCGCATGTGACTGCAGCATCTGGCCATAGTGCATCAGGCGGCGCAACTTCTCGGCTGCGGGCGTGATCTGCTTGGCACCGACGATCAGGTCGAGTGCCTTGGAGGCCGCCAGGTTGTGGCTGACCGGGCAGATGCCGCACAGGCGCTGCACCATGACCGGTACTTCCCAGTACGGACGGCCTTCGATGAATTTTTCGAATCCACGGAATTCGACGATGTGCAGGCGCACCTGATGCACTTCGTTGTTATCGTCGAGCAGGATCGTGACCTTGCCGTGGCCTTCCACGCGCGACACCGGTTCGATGGCGACGCGGCGCAGGTTGTCGGGCTGTGCCGCTGTTTCGAGGCTGGAAATCATAAGAATAGTCTCAATCGAAATGGATCAGCGGGTAATCCAGGTTGGGCTCGCGGCCGGACAGCAGGTCGGTCAGGACCTTCCAGATGGTGTCGCCGGACGGCGGGCAGCCGGGAATCGAATA
The DNA here is from genome assembly GCA_035654275.1 of Noviherbaspirillum sp. GTDB lineage: Bacteria > Pseudomonadota > Gammaproteobacteria > Burkholderiales > Burkholderiaceae_D > Noviherbaspirillum. The sequence goes on along the minus strand of DASRXG010000028.1, from coordinate 80,914 downwards.
GTCGATGTGCACGATCTCGTGCAGCGGGTAGACCTTGTCGAGCAACAGCGGCAGTTCCGGATCGTTTGGGATGCCGTCTTTGGCTAGGTTGCGCCGGTCGACGTACACGGCGGACAGCACGGTTTCCAGCGGCAGCGCATTGCGTTGCGCCGGCAGGCCGCCATTGATCGCGCAGGCACCGATTGCGATCAACGTCTTGCAGTTGGCTCGGAATTCGCGCAACACATGCACGTTCTCCGCGTTGCAGATGCCGCCTTCGATGATGCCGATATCACACGGTCCGCAATGCTTGATGTCGGTCAGCGGCGAGCGGTTGAATTCAACGAGGTCAATCAGTTGCAGCAGGCGTTCGTCGATATCGAGGAACGACATGTGGCAGCCGAAGCAGCCGGCCAGCGACGTGGTCGCAACACGTATCTTCTGGACCTTCTCGGGTGCGAAAACAGTCACGACTTGTCCTTTCGTTCAATCGCGGTGAAACAGCTGATCGGCTTGTCGTCATAGACGCGTTCGCCGATCGGTACCGCGAAACCCTTTCGCTTGGGCAGGATCGCGCCGACCGGGCACACGTGCGCCGCCTTGTCTTCTGCTGAAAAATTGGTGTCGCCCAGCTTGCCTGATGCGGCATTCACGACCAGCCGCGTATGGATGCCGCGGCCAGACAGGCCAAACACATTCTTGCCGTCGATGTCGCGGCTCGCGCGCACGCACAGCGAGCACAGGATGCAGCGGTTGGTATCGAGCAAAAAGTCTGGATGCGAAGCGTCGACCTCCCGGTTCGGGAAGAACTGCGGATAGTGCTGCGACATCATCTTCATGTCGTAGGCCGTTGCCTGCAGCTGGCAGTTGCCGCTCTTTTCGCAGGAGGGGCAGAAATGGTTGCCTTCGACAAACAGCATTTGGATCAGCGACATCCGCTCCTCATGCAGCATCGCCGTGTCGCTTTCCACCACGAGGCCGTCCTGTGCGAGCGTGGTGCAGGAGGCGATCACGCGCTCTCCGATCTTCACCGAGCACACCTTGCAGGAGCCGTGCGGCTTCAGGTCCGGGTGATAACAGAGATAGGGCAGGTAGTGGCCGGCCTCGTTGGCTGCCTGGATAATGGTTTGCCCGGGTTTGAACGGAATGGTTTTTCCGTCGAGGGTAAATGTATGTTCACTCATGTTCTTCACCGAGGTCCTGGGTGAGATGGGCGGCGGCATCGTCGCGCTGCGTCAGGCGGCGCGCTTCGGCCAGAGAGCCGTCGAGGTCGAAGGCTGGCACGAAATGCTTCTGTACCAGGCGGCGCTCGTACGCCGGGCGGAACTTGGCGATCGTCTCCAGCACCGGGTTGCATGCCGAGTGACCAAGGCCGCAGTGGCTGAGCTTGAACAGGTGCTTGTTCAGGTCCTTGATTTCCTCGAAGTCGTATACCGACCCCTTGCCGGCATCGAGCTTGTCCATCATCTTCACCAGCAGCGAGGTGCCGACGCGGCACGGCGTGCAGAAGCCGCAGCTTTCATGCGCAAAGAAGTGCGTAAAGTTGCGCGCCACTTCGAACATGTCGCGGTGGCGATTGAACACCATGAAGGAACCGGCAGTCGGTATATCCTCGAACGCAATCTTTCGGTCGAATTCATCGGGTGGGATGCATACGCCTGCAGCACCGCTGATCTGTACCGCCTGCACGTCATGCGCGCCACAGTCCGCAAGGACCTGAGCGACGGTCACGCCGAACGGGTATTCATAGACGCCTGGCCGCGCGCAGTCGCCGGAAATGCTCAGCAGCTTGGTGCCGGTGGACTGAGGCGTGCCGATCATCGTGTACCACTCGCCGCCCTTGCGCGCGATCATGCAGGTCTTGAGCAGCGTCTCGACGTTGTTCACGACCGTGGGCTGGTTGAGATAGCCGCTGGTGACGGGGAAGGGCGGACGGTTGCGCGGCGTGCCGCGCTTGCCTTCGAGCGATTCGATCAGTGCCGACTCCTCGCCGCAGATGTAGGCGCCCGCGCCGAGATGGATCTCGATGTCGAAATCGAATCCCTGCCGGCCGAGGATGTCCTTGCCGAGCAATCCTTGCGCACGGCGGCGCCGCAGCACGGTGGTCAGCGGTTCCAGCATGTAGCGGTATTCACCACGCAGGTAGAGGAAGCCGCGCTTCGCACCGATCACGCTGGCGCAAATCGTCATGCCTTCGAACACCTGGTCCGCATAGGATGTCAGCAGCACGCGGTCCTTGAAGGTGCCCGGTTCGCCTTCGTCCGCATTGCAGACGACGTAGTGTGCATCGCCCGGTGCCTTGCGGCAGAGTTCCCATTTGAGCCCGGTATGGAAGCCCGCGCCCCCGCGGCCGCGCAGGTTGGCGATCTTGATCTGTTCCAGCATGCCGTCCGGACCGCGCTCGAGCGCGGCGGCAATCGCCTCGCCCGGCTTGAAGCCGTCCTTGAGCAGAATGTCGGCGCGCTGGATGTTGTCCGTCACCTGGAAGAAGCCTGCCGGCCAGTCGGACACCGGCACTTCCTTGCGGATCAGGTCGCAGATCTGGTCGATACGCGCAGTCGTCAGGCGGGTGATAGCACGGGTGTTGACCAGCATTGCCGGACCCTGGTCGCACATGCCGGTGCAGGAAGTAGTGTCCACGCTGACCAGCCCGTCGGCGGAGGTCTTGCCGCGCTCGACGCCGAGGTTTTTGCACATGTAATCCAGTAACTCCATGTTGCCGAGCATGCGGTCGGTGATGTTGTCGCTGAACAGGACACGGTATTTGCCGCAGGGCTCGGTATACAGGAAGGAGTAGAAGCCGGCGACTGCCTCGATCTTGGTGCGGGGCGTTTTCAGCGCGGCTTCCACGCTGCTGATCACGTCAGGCGAGAGCCACGTCGTCTGCTCCTGCACTTCGCGCAGGATTTGCAGCATGTAGGTGGGATCGGCGCCGTAACGGTCGACGACGCGGTCAACGACAGCACGGACCTGCTGGTCGACTTCAATGCGCGGGGTGGTCATTGCGTTTTCGGTCCTTGGAAAAAACGAAAGGCGGAAGAATCTTTTTTCGAGAGCAGGATGTCAAGAAGTGTCGCGAACGATAACGAAAAGTCTTGTCATGAAGCAGGAATTTGCAACTTAAACAATGTCCTGGTCTGTTCCCTCAGGTATAAAACAGTTCCTGTCAGAAAACTTACGCAAGCTCTGTGCCTGTCAGGCAACACTGCATATCGAACCGCTATTGCAGGCATCCGCCATGTTGGCGTACGCATGTTTTCACCCTTGCAGCATGCAAAAAGCTCCTTGATTCGATTATATTCCCGCCGTTTTGCTGAACCGGCGCGGATTTTCACAATGTATTCGGGCCGTCTCGGCTTTGCGGTGTTTACGTAATTTCGAGAATTGCGCACGCATGCTTTCCCATACTTGAGAGTCAGTCTTCGGATCCCGCTGCAGGTAACTTGTTTTCGTTAAACGCGGCTTCGAGCCCTGCACGTTAGAGTGGACGCTTTCAACGTCAGCGAGCGGCAAAGAATGGAAACACACGACACCATCCGCGAATTCTGGTTTTGCACAAGTACCGACGATGTGCTCGTCGCGCGCGAACAGGCACGGCTATGGTGGACAAAGCATCCCGAAACCGATGCGCTGATACGGGAGCGCTTCGAGCCCTGGTTGGCAAAGGCCGTCAACCATGAACTGGATGCTTGGGAAGGGACGCCAACCGGCCGACTTGCGCTGATACTGCTTACCGACCAGTTTTCGAGAAACATGTACCGCGACACGCCGCGCGCATTTGCGTCCGACCCGCTCGCGCTGGCGTGGTGCAAGAAGGGATTGCAGCAAAATGTGGATGCGCAGCTGCGTCCTATCGAGCGCGTGTTTTTCTATCTGCCTCTGGAACACTCGGAATCGCTTGCCGACCAGGATGAGGCAAGTGCGCGCTTTAAGAAGCTGGTCGGCGGGCTTGACCCGGAACGCCGGCCGGCGTTCGAGGGATTCCTGGATTACGCGCGGCGGCATCGCGAGGTGATCAAGCGTTTTGGCCGTTTCCCTCATCGCAACCGGATTCTCGGGCGGGAGTCCACGCCGGAGGAGGTTTTCTTCCTCTTGCAGCCGGGTTCTTCCTTTTAAGGCGGGGGCCGCATTAGCTGGCCAGCAGCTCTGAAAATGCGTCGGACGCCAATGGTTTGCCGAAATAAAAACCTTGTGCGGACGTGCAGCCGATGGATTTCAGGAAGGCCACCTGTTCCGCGGTTTCCACGCCTTCGGCAACGACATTCAGATGCAGGCCTTGCGCCATGCCCATGATGGCGCTGGTGATTGCCATGTCGTTCTGGTCATGTCCGATGCCGCTGACAAAGGAGCGGTCGATTTTCAGCGCATGGATGGGGAAGCGCTTCAGGTAGGACAGACTGGAGTACCCGATGCCGAAATCGTCGACCGACAGCTGTACGCCCATCTCGCTCAGTTGCATCAGCGCGTTCATGTTCTCTTCGCTGGGCTGCATCAGGATGGTTTCAGTGATTTCGAGGTCCAGTGCATTTGCCGGTACGTTGAATTCGCGCAAAGTTCGCGCGATCAATTCGGCGAAGCCCGGCTGGAAAATCTGGCGTGCCGACAGGTTGACCGACACGTGCATGTCTTCGTGATCGTTCTCGCGCCACCGGGCGAGCTGTACGCAGGCTTCGCGCAGCACCCACTCGCCGATCTGCAGGATGAGGCCGCTTTCCTCCGCAATCGAAATGAACTGCTCCGGCGGCACCATGCCGCGCTCGGCGTGGTCCCAACGCAGTAGCGCTTCGGCAGAGAAGATCCGCCTGCTGTGCATGTCGACCTGCGGCTGGTAGTACAGCTTCAGGTCGCCCGCCGCTACGGCCTTGCGCAACTGGTTTTCCAGAGAGAGACGATGCTGGATCGCGACATTCAGTTCCTGTGTGAAGAACCGATAATTGCCGCGACCGCTTTCTTTGGCGTGGTACATCGCAGTGTCTGCTGCCCGCATCAGTATGCCGACACTCTTGCCGTCATGTGGATAGATGCTGATGCCGATGCTGCCGCTGGCGTGCAGCACATGTCCCTCCGCTTCAAAGGGGGCTTCCAGCGCCTTCAGCGCCTTGCCGGCGACCAGGGCTGCCTCCTCGCTATGGTGCAGGGAAGAAAGGACAATCACAAATTCGTCACCGCCCAATCGCGCAAGGATGTCATCCTGTCGCAGGCAACCGTGCAGCCGCCGCGTCACGCCCTGAAGCAGCAGGTCGCCGATATGATGGCCCAGTGAGTCATTGATGCGCTTGAAATTGTCGAGGTCAATGAACAGTACGGCGGTCAGCTCCTTGTGGCGCGCCGCGTGGGCGATGGCTTGGCTCAGGTTTTCTTCCAGCAGTGCGCGGTTGGGCAGGCCGGTCAGCGCATCGTGATGTGCCATATGGCGGATGCGGTCCTCGGTTTCCTTGCGCTCAATGGCAATGCCGGCGATATGGGAAGCGAGTTCTGCCAAGCGCAAGTCGTCTGGACGCGGATGGTGCGGCTCCAGGTAATACATTGCGAAAGAACCGAGCATCTTTCCCGCAGAAGAAAAAATGGGCGTCGACCAGCAGGCACGCAATTTGTGTTGCATCGCGACTTCGCGGTAGCACGCCCAGAGCGGATCGGTGAGGATGTCGGTTACGATCACCGGCTTGCCGGTATACATGGCGGTGCCGCATGACCCGGCGCATGGCCCGATCGGTTCGCCATTGACGGCAAAGGTGAATTCAGGCGGCAGATTTGGCGCTGCACCGTGCCGCACATGGATGCCGTCTTCTTCGAGCAACAACACGGAACCGAGCATCCCGGGAGTCTGCGACTCGATCAGGAGAATGAGTTTTTCCAGCACTTCTTCCAGCGGTGCGCCGAGCGCGATCATTTCCAGTAGCCGGTTTTGACCGGTGCACATGAGCTGGGTTTTCTTGCGTTCGGTAATGTCGCGCACGATGCCGGCGAACAGCTCCTTCCCGGAATGCTGGAATTTGCCAAGCGAGATTTCCACCAATATTTCACGACCGCTCTTGTGCAGTGCGTTCGTCTCGATACGATCCCAGGCGGCCGAGGTGAGGTCGCTGCTGAGGTGCTTCTTGATGGTTGCTTTGCCGTTTTCGCTCAGGCCGCGCGGCATCAATGCCGTCAGGTCCTTGCCGACAAGTTCGGCAGGCGCATAACCGAATGTCTTTTCGACGGAAGGATTGGCATAGGTAATGACACCTTGTGCGTCGAGGATGAAAATTGCATCCAGTGCTGCTTCCGCTGCCTTGCGATAATGCTCTTCATTCTCCGGCAGGCTACCCAAGCGCTTGCGATGGTCCAGGACGAAGGCAATGCCGCGCTCTTGCGAGCCATCGAAAAAGGTACCGCCCATCATGACGGTGGCACGCGTGCCGTCTGCGCGCATGATTTCTTTCTCATACGGCATCACGCTGCCGGTGCGTTTCAGTTCGTCAAGTAGCTGCAAATCTGCTGGCCGGTTTTCAGGAGGCGTGAGGGCAGTGCTCTTGATGGCGCCGGACAGCAGCACCTGCCGCGAATAGCCTGTGATCTCGCAGAATGCCTCGTTTGCATCGAGGATGTTGCCCCGCATATCCCAGCAGAACATGCCGATGATATTGGCGTCCGCCAGTCGCCGGATCGACTCTTCGCCGATATGCAGCATGGTCAGGTCCTTACTCCCCGGTTTTTCAGTCTGAGTTAGACACGCGGGCAAGGAAGAGTTATCTGGTTGAGACGGAATTTCGCCGGATTTTTTAGAAGCTGCTCATGCGGTGGAGTGTTGTTACAGCGTCGCAAGCAATCGCTGCATGCTCCCCACAATCTTGGCCACGGATTCGACGGGTTGTGCTAATCGCAGGCGATCACGCTTGCCATGATGCTCGATATCTGCGCCATAACAGTCAAGTCCGAGCAGGCGCACGCCCGTGGCATGGCTGCCGGTCAATTCGCGCAGGCAGGCGGCTTCGTCCATCAGCGGAAGCACTGCGGCCTGTGTCCAGTCGGCACTTTCAATCCAGCCCATCTGACCGAAGCCGCCAATGTAGCGCACGCGCTTCGGTGTGATGCGGAAAAAGGCAAAATCGCCCAGGTTAAGGTATTGCTCCGCATCCGGCTGGTAGCGCAGGTAGCGCGTCACCAGTTCCTGCGACGCTTCGATGCGCTCCACGTCGCCGACGAGTGTCATGCGGGCACCGGTCAGCACATTGGCGCCGTTCGGGCTGCTGAGCAGAAGGCTCGCACGGCCGTCTGCGGCAAGGTTTTTCGTATGTTCGGCAAGCCGGCTGACCAGGAAAATCGGGCAGTGGCGCTCATCCGGCACGAAGGGCAGGGTCGTGGCAAACGGATAACCCGGCAGTTGCAGGGAATGCGTGGCGAGCGTGCCGGATGATGCAGCATGCAGAAGGTGAATGGCGGTGTCGAGAGTCGGTTTCATTACATTAATTTATCCATTTTTCGGCGGCATGCCAAAACAGGGAGTGAGGTCGTGGCCATAACGGTACCGGTGTTATCAGAACGGCTTTTCATTGATTCAAGCAAAATCCCTGCTGTGCGTATTGAGGCTGCCCAGCAATGGCGTCATGTCCACCAGCCTTTTTGCGACCAGATGGCGCACGCCGCTTTCGCATTGCCAGATGCCGAACACGCCGAGCAGGCGGCTGCCGAGCAATTCCTTCCTGTACTTGTCGACGAGTGCCGGCCACACAATGACATTGACCAGGCCGGTCTCGTCTTCGATGGTGACGAACATGGTGCCGCTGGCGGTGGACGGGCGCTGGCGCACGGTAACGATGCCGCAGGCACGAGCAATTGCGCGGTCGCCGAAGGTATTGAGTACCTCGGCCGGCAGGAAGCGTTTCTTCAGCAGCAAGGAGCGCAGCAGCGCCAGCGGATGGCGGCCCAGCGTCAGGCCAAGCGCATGGTAATCGGCCACGATCTCTTCGCCTTCGGAAGGCGCATCGAGTTGCACGGCGTCTTCCTGTATCACTGACTTCTTCAGCAAGCCCTTGTCCGGCTGGCCGGCAATCGCCTGCCACAGTGCCTCGCGCCGGTTGCCTGCGAGTGCCGCCAGCGCATTGGCATTGGCCAGCATCTGCAGGTCGTGGCGCGTAAGCTGCGCGCGCAATGCGAGGTCCGACAGGTCGGAAAACGCGCGCACTGCACGGGCTTCTTCAATCCGGTACGCCGCATCGGATGACAGCCCGCGCACCATGTTGAAACCCAGGCGCACTGCCGGTCGGCTTCCCGTGCCGGGTTCCAGCATTGCATCCCACGCGCTGCTGAGGATGTCCACCGGGCGCACTTCGACGCGATGGCGCCGCGCATCCTGCACCAGTTGCGAGGGCGAATAAAAACCCATCGGCTGGCTGTTGAGCAGCGCGGCGAGGAAGGCTTCCGGTTCATGGCATTTCAGCCAGGAACTGGCATACGCAAGCAGCGCGAAACTGGCGGCGTGGCTCTCGGGAAAGCCATATTCGGCAAAACCTTCGATCTGGCGCACGATGGCGTCGATGAACGCGTCCTCATAGCCTTTTTTGCGCATGCCGTTCTTCAGCTTTTCCTGGAAGCGGCCAAGGTCGCCCTTGCGTCGCCATGCGGCCATCGAGCGCCGCAGCTGATCCGCCTCGCCGGCAGTGAAGTCAGCGGCCACCATCGCGATCTGCATCACCTGTTCCTGGAACAACGGCACGCCACAGGTGCGTTCCAGTGCGGTGCGCAGTTCTTCCCGCGGATAGATGATCGGTTCCAGCCCCTGCCGGCGGCGCAGGTAGGGATGGACCATGCCGCCCTGTATCGGTCCCGGACGCACGATCGCCACCTGGATTACGAGGTCGTAGAACTTGTTGGGCTTGAGGCGCGGCAGCATCGTCATCTGCGCACGGCTTTCGATCTGGAACACGCCAACCGTATCCGCGCGGCTGATCATCGCGTAAGTCGCCGGATCTTCCGCTGGAATGTCCTGCAGGGAGAAGGGCTCGCCGCGCTGTTCGCTGATCATGTCAAGCGCACGACGGATCATCGACAGCATGCCGAGTGCGAGGATGTCCACCTTCAGCAGGCCGAGTGCATCGAGGTCGTCCTTGTCCCACTGCACGACGCTGCGGTCTTTCATCGATGCATTCTCGATCGGCACCAGCCGCGACAGCTTGCCGCGCGCAATCACGAAACCGCCGGGATGCTGCGACAGGTGGCGCGGAAAGCGCATCATCTTCTCCGCAATGTCCGCCCACAGCTGCGCAATCGGCGAGCCGGGATCCATGCCGCATTCGGTAAAGCGTTCCGACAGCCCCGCCTTGCCGTCCCACCAGCGGTGCGACTTCGCGATCTTGTCGACGATGGCCAAATCCACGCCGAGTGCCTTGCCGACATCGCGCAGCACGCTGCGCGGCTTGTAGCTGATTACGACGGCGGTCAGCGCGGCGCGCAGCCGGCCGTACTTGTTGTACACGTACTGGATCACTTCCTCGCGTCGCTGATGCTCGAAGTCGACGTCGATGTCCGGCGGCTCGTTGCGCTCCTTCGAAATGAAGCGCTCGAACAGCGAATGGCTGCGCGACGGATCCACTTCGGTAATGCCGAGGCAATAGCAGACCGCCGAGTTGGCCGCCGAGCCGCGCCCCTGGCAGAGAATGTGCTGGCTGCGCGCAAAGCGCACGATGTCGTACACGGTCAGAAAGTAAGGCTCGTAGGACATGTCGGTGATCAGCGCCAGTTCATGCTCGAGCTGTTCCTGCACCTTGGCGGGAATACCGGCCGGGTAGCGCCACTGCGCGCCGATATAGGTTTCCTTGCGCAGGTAACTGGCGGGCGTCTCGCCCGGCGGCACCAGCTCGTCCGGATATTCGTAGCGCAATTCATCGAGGGAAAAGGTGCAGAGCTGCGCGATGCGCACTGTTTCCGCCAGCGCCTCTGCCGAATAGATGTTGCCTAGCCGTAGTCGCGAGCGCAGGTGCTGTTCCGCATTTGGCGCGAGGTCATAACCGCATTCTGCAATCGGCTTGCGCAACCGGATGGCAGTCAGCGTGTCCTGCATCGGCTTGCGCGAGCGCACATGCATGCAGACATCGCCGGTTGCCACGATGGGCAGGCCGGATTCCTGCGCAACCTGTTCGACCACCGCGCGATGCTGTTCGTCACCGGCACGGTGCAGCAGCGTCATTGCGATCCATGCCCGTCCGGGGAAGGTGTTGCGCATCCACGCCGCCTGCGCGACGAGCGTATCGGCGGCAATGCCATGTCGCGGCGTCAGGATCGCCAGGCAGTCCGGCATTCCGCGCAGGTGGGCGTAGCCGGTTTGCGGTTCGCTAAAGTCCTCCGGAGATAGACGGTAAAAGCCTTTATCCGCGCGGGTGCGCGCCAGCGTGATCAGCTCCGACAGGTTGCCGTAACCTTCGCGGTTTTTCGCCAGCAGGATCAGGGAAAAGGCCGGACTACCGTCGCTATTAACTAACTGGAACTGGCTGCCAATAATGAGGTGCAGACCGAGCTGCTTCGCCTCTACATGGGCGCGCACGACGCCGGCCAGCGAGCATTCGTCGGTAATTGCCAGCGCCGAATACCCAAGTCTGGCGGCACGCATCGTCAGTTCCTCCGCATGGGAAGCGCCGCGCAGGAAGGTGAAATTGCTGACGCACTGGAGCTCTGCGTAAGCGGGGAGCGCAGGAGGGGGGAAGTCGGCAGGCATGAGGCAAGCATATACTGTATAAAAGCACAGTATTTGATTTTATTAAACCTGCTTGCACTGAAGCAACAACTAACTTTGATTTTGCGGTCCGTTGAATGAACCTGACAGCCCTGCGTGAAAGCTGCAACGACTGATCCGAATTTGGCCTGAACGCCAAATCCGGGAAGTGCAGCAGGCATTCGGTAGGCTCTTAACCCTCCGCGCGCAACTCTTCCTGCTGCGGTTTGCGCGACAGGCAAAGGAATTTCATGAGCGGGCGCTTCAGGAAAGGGAATAGCCAGAAAAACAGTGCGGTGGCATGCGTGAGGTAATGAATGCGCCAATGCACCCGGTTGCCATGCGCTGCACGCCACGCTGTCTCAGCTACATCTTCGGCCGTCACGTTGACGCCGATGACGGAAATGCTGTGCGCCTGTCGCGCAGCGCCAGTCACCATCGGCGTATTCACATAGGGCGCGAAGATGTCGCTGACGATAATGCCGTCGCGCTCGAGTTCGATGTTCAGCGCCTCCGTGATGGCGCGCACCGCATGCTTGGTCGCGGAATAGACGGCGAGCTCCGGCGTGCCGTAGAAAGCGGAGGCTGAACACATCGTGAGGATATGCGCGCCGGGCGTACGCTTGAGGTAAGGAAGCGCGACATGAATGCCGACGAGGACGCCCTTGATATTGATGTCGACCAGCCGGAACTGTTGCTCGAGGCTGATCTCTGTACACGGGCCCATGTACAGGATGCCGGCATTGTTGAACAGCACATCGATGCGGCCTCGTGTGCTACGTGCAAAAGCTTCAATGGCTGCGCCGTAGCTATCCGGATCGGTGACGTCCATCGTGCGGACGAAGCAATTGTCGGCGCCGATTTCCCGCGCGAGCGTTGCAAGGGCCTGCTCGTTGACGTCCACGATGCCGACATACCAGCCGCGGCGCGCAAATAGTTGTGCTGTTGCGCGCCCAATGCCGGACGCTGCGCCCGTGATGAAAATGGTTTTTCTGTCCATTGCCTTCTTCCTTTGCCATGCCGTACGGCAGGCTGCAAAACTTCTGTACGGGGAGCAGCGTCGTCGATGGCGTTGTTATCCGGTTTTCCTGGCAAGTGCCCGTTGTCGTTCTTCCACAATGCTCCGGGCGCGGCATAACGCCAACCAGGCCATTACCTCGTCTGCTCGCTGTACCCAACCCGGCTCGCCCAGCATCCAGTGCGCATGCTCCGCGTATTCGCGGTACTCGAGGCGGGCGCCGTACCAGGCTGCCATGCGGCGGCTTACACCGGCTGGGATGATGTGGTCCTTTGCGCCGCACAACGCCAGCATGGGACAAAGGATCGCAGCCCGGTCGACACAGTTGGACCCGGCAAGATTGAGCGGGCCGAATCCAACCTGATAGGCGACACGTCCGGATTCCGCGATCAGCCGCCGATGACATGCGCGACGCTCAGGTTTTGGCAGTGCGTTAAACAGCAAATGGCTTGCCTCCCACTCTGCCAGCCGAAAGGACGACCGCCACAATCCCCAGCGCATGAAATGGCGAGCGAGCCCGGGCAGCATGATCGGTCGCAGCGGAAAGAGCGGGGCGGGCACGGCCGTATTCACCAGGACCGCAGCGGAAAGACGCATGCGGGTTGCGACCTGTTGCACGATCAGCCCGCCCAGCGAGTGACCGATCAACACCGGCGCAGGATACTGCCGTGCCTGCTGCTCCACGGCAGATACGTAGTCCTCGATGCCGAGCCGCTCCAGCGCCGTATCGGGATCGCGTGGTCGATGCCCGGGAAGGGTAAGCGCTACGCAGTGATGGCCTCGGGATTCAAAGCGCTTTTTCCAGTTGTCCCATACCCACGGCTGGCTCCACATGCCATGCACGAACAGGATGTCCGCATCCATGTTCACGCCGCCTGTACCTGCTTTCGCAAATGGATCGGTGGCGCCTTCTTGTAGCGCGACTTGATGCCGACCGGCGGCTTGCCGATGTCGATGCCGGCCTGGCGCAGGTCGCTGGCGAGTTCCTTGCGGAAGAGGTGGTAATCCACCTCGACCGCATGCCGCTGGCCGCCTTCGAAATCAAAGTGCGGATGCTCGATCTCATGCTGGATGGCGGCCTTCATGTCGACGGGGCGCTGGTACTTGCCGAGGATTTCCATGCAGGCCAGCCGCGCCTGGTAGTCGGCAAGCGGCCAGATGCAGCCGATCGGCTGGAACAGGCCGATGAAGTACAGGTTGCGGTAGTCGGCATGCATCATCTTCCGGTACAACGGCACCTTTTCCGCATGCTTGAAATCGATGAAGCTCTTGTCGAAGAACGGGAAGGTCGTCCAGAAACCGGTGCAGGCGCAGATGATGTCGAAGGCTTCGCGCGTGCCGTCGATGAATTCCACCATTGCACCGTCGAGGCGCCGGATGCCCGGGCGCGGATAGATGCGCCCGTGGCGGATGAAATCGAGCAGGTCGGAATTCAGGGTGGGGTGATGGCTGAGCGGTGGATGCACATTCGTCGGCAAACCGTACTGGCTGTAGGGTCCCTGCAGCAGCCGGAGCAGTTTGCCCATCGCCACCTGGCGGACTTTTTTCGGGAGCCATGCGCTCTTTGCGGCAAATACATCCGACGGCTGGCCGAAGATGAACTTGGGGACGAACCATTGCGGTCTGCGCATCGACATGCAGACCTTGCCGGCAATCCGTGCTGCTTCTACCGCAACGTCGCAGGCGGAGTTCCCGGCGCCGATGACCAGCACGTTCTTGCCGCGCCATTCTTCATTCACACCCTTGAAGTCGTGTGAGTGCATCAGCTTTCCGCTGAACTTGCCCTTGAACTCCGGATATTTCGGATCCCAGTGATGGCCGTTGGCGACCATGAGGATGGGGAAGGTTTCCTCGCATTCCTTGCCGCCGGCATCGAGGTAGTCCACCTTCCAGTCGCCGGAAGGCAGTCGCGTCACATGCCGGATCGTGTGGTTGAAGCGGATGTGCTCCATCACGCCGAAATGCTTCGCATAGGACTCGAAATAGGCCTGCAGCTGGCGGTGGTTCGGATAGTCGGGATAATCGTCCGGCATCGGGAAGTCTTCATACTCCGACCAGACTTTGGAGCTGATGATGTGGGTGTTCTCGTAGACGCTGGAGTGGCCCGTCTTTGAGTTGAACACCCAGTTGCCGCCGACCTTGTCGTTCTTTTCAAAGACGACGACGTCCAGCCCGGACGCGACGCAGTTCTTTGCGGCCGTAATGCCGCTCGGGCCTGCGCCGATGACGCAGACACGCTGGTTTGCCTTCATTGTCGTCTCCTTATTGTGTGAGCGCCTGAGGACATCCCGGTCGGCGTGCATCTGCCTCCTGGTTTTTCCTGAACACTCTTATTTTTTATCTTTTGTTAAACTCGATCTGCCGATTAAAATCCAACATATGTCAGGTTTTGTAAAAAACATAACTTATGTCGGCTTCGCTTGCAATCGGATTTCTCACAACTGATGAAATAAACCTTGGGGCGGCGGCACGCCCACCTGCGCAGGACCGCTCCCGACAGCGGGTGGCACTGGCCTTGGAGGCGGCAGAGCGCCTGCTGATACGCGTCGGGCCGGAAGAAACGTCGATTCCGGAGATCGCGAAGGAATCCGGCGTGCCGCGCGCCAGCCTGTACCAGTACTATCCGAACAAATACGTGCTTTTCGCGCATCTTGCGCAGATACACCTGTCACGCGTGGAAAGGCTCATTGCAGAATCTTTTCTTAAAACAACGTCACGCGATTGGGAAGAGCTGGTCCGCCAGCTGATCGATGCGGTGTCCGACTATTACGATGCGACGCCAGTGGCCGGCATCCTGATACTCGGCGGACCGTTCAGCCGCACTTCCTATCTTGCGCAGGAGGCGACGATCGGCCGTATTGCACAAGCCATCCGGCTTTTCTTGCGGCAGCAGGAGCTGCCACTCCTGTTGCCGCAGGACCCGGACGTCGCTACGCTAATCGTGGAAATTTCGTTCGCCTGCATGAAACACGGGTACTACCGGGAAAACAGGATCTCGAAGGGGATCAGGGAGCAGGCGGCGAACGCAGTCATTGCCTATTTGCGCACCTGGCAGGCTCCGGGCGCGACGCTGGCCAATCATTGAAAAAGCGCTGAAATCCCGAACATTTGTGTTGCGCCGTGGGAGTATGTGCTACGGCGCCAGAGAAAGAGCGGGGAAGAAGCCCACGGAACCGAAATTCGTAAGTTCCATGCAATGTTGGTCTTATATCATATAGAAGACTTGATGCGATGCAATGGTATAATCGCTTGCCGATTACCGCATTGGCCGTGGAGTACCGGCCAGCTCATGCGAGTGCGCACCGAATCTTAAACCCACCAACATGTGAGAACGACCCATGCTACAAGCATATCGCCAACACGTCGCCGAACGCGCCGCGCTCGGTATTCCTCCGCTGCCGCTGTCCGCCAAGCAGACTGAAGAGCTGATCGGCCTGCTGAAGAACCCGCCGAAGGGCGAGGAGCAGTTCCTTGTTGACCTGATCACCAACCGTGTTCCGGCCGGCGTGGACGACGCTGCCAAGGTCAAGGCCGCATTCCTGGAGAAAGTTGCGAAGGGCGAAGAGACCTGCGCACTGATCTCCCGCGAGACCGCGACCAAGCTGCTGGGCACCATGCTGGGCGGTTTCAACATCAAGCCGATGATCGACCTGCTAGGCGACGCGACTGTGGGCGCCGTTGCCGCAGAGGGCCTGAAGAAGACCCTGCTGATGTTCGATTACTTCCACGACGTCAAGGAACTGGCCGACAAGGGCAATGCCAACGCCAAGGCCGTCCTGCAATCGTGGGCTGACGCCGAGTGGTTCACGTCCCGTCCGGAAGTCCCGGCAAGCATGACCCTGACCGTGTTCAAGGTCTCCGGCGAAACCAACACCGACGACCTGTCGCCAGCACCGGATGCGACCACTCGTCCTGACATCCCGATGCACGCTCTGGCGATGCTGAAGAACCCGCGCCCGGGCATCAACCCGGACGAGCCGGGCAAGGTCGGCCCGATCAAGCAACTGGAAGCGCTGAAAGCCAAGGGCAACCTGGTCGCCTACGTTGGTGACGTGGTCGGTACCGGTTCTTCCCGCAAGTCGGCAACCAACTCCGTTCTCTGGTTCACCGGCGAAGACATTCCGTTCATCCCGAACAAGCGCTTCGGCGGCGTCTGCCTCGGCAGCAAGATTGCACCGATTTTCTACAACACGATGGAAGACGCCGGCGCGCTGCCGATCGAACTCGACGTGTCCAAGATGGACATGGGCGACGTCATCGAACTGCGTCCGTATGAAGGCAAGGCCCTGAAGAACGGCGCAGTCATCGCCGAATTCAAGGTCAAGTCCGACGTGATTTTCGACGAAGTCCGTGCTGGCGGCCGTATTCCGCTGATCATTGGCCGTGGCCTGACCGCCAAGGCACGCGAGGCGCTCGGCCTGGCACCGTCCACGCTGTTCCGCCTGCCGCAAAACCCGTCCAACTCCGGCAAGGGCTTCTCGCTGGCGCAGAAGATGGTCGGCAAGGCATGCGGCCTGCCGGCTGGCCAGGGCATCCGCCCGGGCACCTACTGCGAACCGAAGATGACCACCGTCGGCTCGCAGGACACTACCGGCCCGATGACCCGCGACGAGCTGAAGGATTTGGCTTGCCTCGGCTTCTCCGCTGACCTGGTGATGCAGTCTTTCTGCCACACGGCTGCTTATCCGAAGCTGGTCGACGTACGCATGCACCAGTCGCTGCCGAAGTTTATCTCCACCCGTGGCGGCGTTGCGCTGCGTCCGGGCGACGGCGTCATCCACTCCTGGCTGAACCGCCTGCTGTTGCCGGATACCGTCGGTACCGGTGGCGACTCGCACACCCGTTTCCCGATCGGTATTTCGTTCCCGGCAGGTTCCGGCCTGGTGGCATTTGCCGCTGCAACCGGCGTCATGCCGCTGGACATGCCGGAATCGGTTCTGGTCCGCTTCAAGGGCAAGATGCAGCCTGGCGTCACACTGCGTGACCTGGTCAACGCGATCCCGCTGTATGCGATCCGCCAGGGCATGCTGACCGTCGAGAAGCAAGGCAAGAAGAACATCTTCTCCGGCCGCATCCTCGAAATCGAAGGTTTGCCGGATCTGAAGGTCGAGCAGGCATTCGAACTGTCCGACGCATCCGCAGAGCGTTCCGCTGCAGGCTGCACGGTGCACCTCGACAAGGCGCCGATCATCGAGTACATGACCTCGAACATCACGCTGATGAAGTGGATGATCGCGAACGGCTACGAAGACAAGCGCACGCTGGAGCGCCGCATCAAGGCGATGGAAGCATGGATCGCCAAGCCGGAACTGATGAAGGCCGACGCCGACGCCGAGTACGCAGCTGTCATCGAGATCGACCTGGCTGAC
The DNA here is from genome assembly GCA_035654275.1 of Noviherbaspirillum sp. Lineage (GTDB taxonomy): Bacteria > Pseudomonadota > Gammaproteobacteria > Burkholderiales > Burkholderiaceae_D > Noviherbaspirillum. The sequence goes on along the minus strand of DASRXG010000028.1, from coordinate 63,861 downwards.
ATCAAGGAGCCGATCGTTGCGTGCCCGAACGATCCGGACGATGTGAAGATGCTGTCCGAAGTCGCCGGCGACAAGATCGACGAAGTGTTCGTCGGTTCCTGCATGACCAACATCGGCCACTTCCGCGCGGCGTCCAAGCTGCTCGAAGGCAAGTCCGACATCCCGGTCCGCCTGTGGATCGCTCCGCCGACCAAGATGGACCAGCAAGTCCTGACGGCAGAAGGCCACTACGGCAATCTGGGCCGCAGCGGTGCTCGCATGGAAATGCCGGGCTGCTCGCTGTGCATGGGTAACCAGGCGCAGATCCGCAAGGGCTCGACCGCGATGTCGACCTCGACCCGTAACTTCCCGAACCGCCTCGGTCTGGATACGCGCGTCTACCTGGGCTCTGCTGAACTCGCGGCTGTCTGCGCGATGCTCGGCAAGATCCCGACGAAGGAAGAGTACATGGCAAATATCGGCGTGATCGACAAGAACGCGTCCGACATCTACCGTTACATGAACTTCGACCAGATCGAAGAGTTCCGCGAAGTAGCGGATACCGTCAAGGTCTGATAGACGTCGCAAGAGTCACGACGACTGAAGCAGTAACGAAGCAGTAACGAATGAGGCCCCGGAAGGGGCCTCATTTTTTTTCGCCGGCTTTTTACTGATTGCATGAACCGGGGCGCTTGCTTGATCCGACGGTGTCAGGAAGACGCAGTTTTTTCGCCCGTGCCCTTTGCGGCCTGGCGTTCCTCCCAAGCGCGTAGTGCAGCGCGATAGCGCTCGAGTTCTGCCGCGTACAGGTCCAACACGCAGGGATCGCAGCCACTGTTGCAGCACTCATTGTCGCCCGGCGCGATTGGTGGAATAGGGGCGGGGTCGTTATCAGTCATTACGTCAGGCATGGCTGTAAATAGCATTGATTGGTACTGGTCGGGACGTTGGCCTATGTTCGAGGTGGTGATCATATTCGTTTTTTAAAGACGGCGCCGGCGTTGGTGCGGGCTAGTCACCGGCTGGGAAAAGTATCGGAATCCGCTCCCTCGAATGCCACCTGGCGGTACATCGGCGGCATTCGCTTCGCATTGGGCGCCGCTTTGGCAATCTGGAGACTCTTAAATCAATAAGAGCGTCAAGCAACATACCGATGGCAAGCGCGCCGGCACAGTCAGTACATGGTGTACGGCAAGGACGCGGACGGCTGCCCCGCGAATGGCCACCCCGCGCAATGCAGCAAACGGCATGGTGTGAGACGTTCCAAAAAGGAGGATCTCCATGAACCGCTTGCTCGCCATTTTTCCCATTCTGCTGACGCTGGCTGCCTGCGCAGGACTGCTGCTGCACGGGCCGATCACACAGCCACTGCAATACCATGAATTTGCCGACCAGTCCCTGCTGCTGGGGATGCCGCACGCCGCGGACGTCATTTCCAATATCGGTTTCGCGTTGGTTGCGCTATGGGGATGGGTGCGCCTGCATCCGTATTCCGGCCACGCGGCGATCGTGCAAGGCTGGCCCGGATACCGTCTGTTTCTCGTTGGACTGATGCTTACGGCGGCCGGCTCTGGTTTCTATCATCTCGCTCCGGACAACTGGCGGCTGATATGGGATCGGCTGCCGATTGCATTGGCATGCGCAGGGCTGCTTGTTGCGGTACGTGCCGAGACGAAGCGTGCGAAGAATGCCGAAGCCGAAGCGGTCTGGTTCGGCCTGTTCGCCATCGCAAGCGTCGCATGGTGGGTCGTGACGAATGACCTGCGTCCTTACCTGCTGCTGCAGTTCCTGCCGATCGTACTGATCCCGCTCTGGCAGTTGGCTGCAAGTTCGGCGCGCCGTGACCGCATCGCGTTCGGTATCGCGCTCCTGCTTTACATTGTTGCGAAAGCAGCAGAGCTGCACGACCACCAGCTGCTTGCAGCGCTCGGTGTCGCCAGCGGCCATACATTGAAGCATCTGTTGGCAACGCTTGCGGCGGGAGTGTTGGTCGGACGACTGGTGCGGCGCGTACGCGAAAGCAGAATGCCAGCCCTTCGGAGCGCCTTCTTTCCCAAGGCAAAGGCCGGCTGCCAATCGGTTGATCTCGCATAGGATGTTTTTTCCGGCTGGTAATGTAGCATTCTGTTAATTCCACTCAACGGACAGGCTCTGCGTCGCTACCATGGCCCTTCTTTTCTTCCTCATCGCCGCTGTGATTTACTTCGTGCTCGTCGGCAAAATCAACCGCTTGCAGAAACGGGTAGCCCGGCTGGAAGAGAAACTGGAGTGGCAGCAACAGGTCGTCGTTGTTGGCGATGCGCGCAAAGGTGCGAAGGCTGGCGCATCGCCAGCGACGCGGGAAGCGGCTGCCGAAGTGGTTGCCGGCGCAACTGCAGAGTCGCAGGACAGCAGGTCCGCAACGCCTGCCCCGGAACCGGATGCCGATGAGATTCTGCGCAAGCAGGAGGCCTCGAAGTCGATTAACGAGACGCGTCGCGTGCGAGCCGAACCGATTTCTTCGGAAATCGAAGCGAACACCGCCCTCAGCACATGGGAACAGACCACCGCGTCGGTGTTCGAGCTCATCAAGAAGAATCCGTTTGCGACTGCCGGCGTATTGATGATGCTGATCGGTGCAGGCTTCCTGTTTGCGCTGCTTGCGGCGAACAACATCCTGCCGCCGGCCGTACGCGTGCTGTCTGTTGCGGCGGTTGGTGTCGCAGTGTTTGTCATCGGATTGCGGCAAGCGCCTTCCCGGACCTTCCTCGGCTTGAACCTGCAGGGTGGCGCGTTAGCGCTCGAGTACCTGTGCACGCTCTGGGCATACCAGGGATACCAGCTCATCGGCACGACAGAGGCATTCATCCTGCTCGCCGGCTTGTCGACGCTTGCATTCGGCTGGTCGCTACGCACCGAGCGCGTGCTGTTTGCGTTCATCGGCCTCGCCGGCGCCTTGCTCACACCCGTCGTCGCCTCGACGAACGAGGGCAGCTTTGCCGCATTAACGCTGTACGCGACCTGGGTCAGCCTGCTGAGCGCGGGTGTCGGCGTGCGCCTGCATGCGCCTTCGCTCGCCAGTGCCGCGCTGGCCGGCACCTCGGTCTTGCTCGGTGCCGCACTTGATCTTCCGGCCGGGACGCACTTCTACACGATCGTTGCTGCCATCGGCATGGCGCTCGCCTACAATGCCGCCGCCATCTTGTGGGCGCATCGTCAGGAGCATCTTGCCGGCCTGCAGAGGGCATCCATCGTCTCGGTGCTCGCCGCCGCGTCACTCGTGATGGCAGGCTTCATGTACACGAAGGCGAATGTGTCGTCGGATTGGTGTGCGGCCATGCTGGGCTTGACCGCGCTTGCGCAGTTGCTCGCAATGCGCTCGGCGCTGCCGGAGTGGAAGGGCTGGCTGCTCGGCATTGGCGGTGGCCTGAGTCTGATTGCCATCGGCGTCGGACTGGACGGTGCCAGCCGTGCGATGGCCTTGTCAGCCTCCGCGCTGGGCTTCATCCTGACAGCGCATGCGCTCGACAAGGAGCGTGCCGATATCGGCGCGGCGCTGTACTGGCTCGTGTCGGTGCTTGCCGCGTACGGTGCGTGGGACAGCGGCCAGGCAGGCACCTTGCCGCTCGCGGTCGCGGCACTGGTCGCGCTTGGCGCCGGCTTTGTGAACAGGCCGCGCAGAATTGGCTGGTTCTATGCTGCGACGGCACCGATCGTCCTCTGCGTGGCGATTCTTCGCCATGATGCCGATGAGCCGACCAGCGTGCTGGCGTGGTTCCTCGCATGGGCGATCAGCGCAACACTGGCAGGTCGACAGTTGCGCTGGCTGCAATTGCGCACGAGTGCATTGTGGTTGTTGCCGGCAGGCCTGTTGCTGTTTGTCGCGCCGTTCGGCGATACGAATATGGCTGGTTGGAACCTGCGGGAGATGTTGTTGATCGGCTGGCTGGTCGGCAGCGCGATACTGATGCGCCTGTACAACCGCGACCCCGAAACACCGTATCGCCTCAACCAGGAAATGCTGGGACTGGCAACCTTGCTGGTGCCGGTGCTGGCAAACATCGAACTGGCGCGCGCGTTCGATGCGATGGCGTTCCGCGACCAGACGACGCTTGCTGCCAGCATCCTGTTGTGGGCAGGATGGTGTGCGGTGGCGCGCACGATTGCCTACATCACACGATTCGACTGGCAGTGGGGCCCGGCGGGCATGTTCGCATCCCTGTTGACGGCGTGCGGGATCGTTGTGGCGCCGCCGGAACTGCTCACCGAGTTGTCGCAATGGGGTAGCGTTGTCTTGCTGGCAGTGGTCAGCTGGAAGAGCCCTGAAACAAAGCGGATTCCGGGGCGCCTGTTATGGGGGCTGGCAGGCGCGGTGCTGACCGGGACGCTGCTGCGCGCAATCGGCAGCCGCTACGGATTGGAGGAGGGAGCGTTGGTCCTCCTGTTTGAGCGGGTGATGCAACCGTGGATCTCGGTGATGTGGGCGGCTGGCGGCGTGGCTGTGGTCGTGGTTGCGTCAAAGCGCCATATGCGTGAGATGTGGATGGGCGGCGGAATTGCTCTTGCCGTGCTGGTGGCGAAAATGCTGCTCGTCGACCTGTCGGCGTTGACGCTGACTGCAAAAGTCACCGTGTTCCTGCTGGTGGGACTGGGCTTCCTTGGGCTCGGCTATTTTTGCCCCTTGCCGCCGGAGCGGTCGGAGGAGGAGCGGTAATTCATCCGACCGCTCCGGCGGGCCGAACATCCCATGCCAGCGGATCCACCACCGTATCCAATATCTCTATCGCGCCGGGATCGAGTGCAAAGAGCAATCCGGAAGTCGACCTGGTTGGTCCAAGAAGGCTCGCCGAGTTCCGCGGAACAGAGCGTCAGGCATAGGAAAAGAGATAGCCACCAATTCCAAGTGCAGCCAATATGCCCAGCAGCACGACGGCTCCGAACTTATGCTGCAAGTGATCGAGACGAGCGAATTCTTCCCAATGTCCTTCGGTTGCAGCCTTGGCCCGACGAAGCACCAATGAGACGCAGTAAATGTTCGCAGCGATGGCGAGAACCCCAAAAGCGATCTTCGTGTGAAGGACCGGGCCGGGATTGACGTTTGCCACCATGAGTGCTCCGGTGACGAGGACGGCGAGGAACGCGGGGATTTCGACGAACAGATCAACACGTCTGTGAAGCCCGGCCAAAATGACTTCGTAGTCCTTCCCCCGTCCGAGCAATGCTCGCTCGAACAGCACTTCGGTCAGGACGCAACCAAGCCAGAGCCCGGCAAAGACCAGATGAAACAGGAGCAGGAGATTTCTCATGGGATCATTAGAGGTGAGGGTGCATGACGAAAAAGCGGTTGTACCAGGTAGCGCCAGAGAATTCGCTACCTCGGAGCAGAAGCGCGGTGAATGCCGGCGGAGCGTAACGAAGCACATCGTGAATGACCGCATGCATCGCTGCATGCCTCTAACTTCTTGGCATGCGATCCGATTGCGGAGCGAGAATCGGCGAAGGGCAGTCGGTGAGCCAGAGCTTGAAACCACGCAGCAAACTTCATCGCTTTGTCGAGGCAGCGCACTGCGCATGCATTCATCTGAAAGGGCATAGCAGGCCTTTTACTCTTCGCACACGGTCGGTGCCACCGCCGTCGACAACAGGCGGCCGTTGAATGCAGCCAGCTCGGCCAGGAAAGCATTGTCCATTGGGCGTCCGATCTGCTCCTCGAAAACACTCTTGAGCAGCATCGGCGTCATCGCCAGGCTGATAAAGGAAATTCGCAGGATGTCAGGATCGATGCCACCGGCAATCTGGCCATCAGCTTTCAGTTCGGCGACCCGGTGAGCACCCCGCGTGCGACCACGCTCAAGCAACTGGAGGATAAAGCGCCGTCCCGGCCCTTGGTTGAGCGCAAGCACTTTGAGAATCAGCTTCGGAAATTCAGGCCGCTCGATCATGGTGTCGTAATAGAGCCGCAGGAAGTCCGCCAGTCCGGAAACGGCAGACAAGGTTGGGCTATCGAGCACGTCCAAAAGAGGATTCAAGGTCTCCCGGATCATCTCTTCGTAGAGTCCTTCCTTGTTGCCGAAGTAGTAGCGGATCATCGACACGTTGGCGCCTGCCTTTTCCGCAATCATCCGGGTCGTGACCTCGTGATAGTCATCGGCCAGAAAACAGTCGAGTGCCGCCTTCAATAGCCGGGTCCTGACCGGCTCCGCTGTATCAAGATCGCTCACGATTGCTTTCCCAAATATCATTGGCAAAAAGATTATCACTTGAGGTAGCGCCCCCAAAGCTTTTTCGTCAATCAAGATTGGGGAGATGATTGAATAAGGGAGGTAGCTTGCGCGCCAATCGTGCTGCAGCATTGCTCGGCCGCGCCAGTCATGTACGTTGCATTGGCAGCCTTGGCAAAGGCATCTGGTGTGCAATGGGATGAAGAGATCGTGTTGCGCATGCTTGTGCGCCAGGAGTCGCCGTCAGGGTGGCGTGCCCCGTCGCGCTAGCCTGGCTACTGTCAAAAGCCAGGTATATGGTGAGCAGATGCAGCTGGCGGAATAACCCAGTCCGGCCAAGAGAAGACATTGGCGAAAATAACCTGGCTGACTTCAATCGATCACTGCATCGTGCCGCAGCAGAAGTACACCTGCAAGAACGTTTGCGTATCTCTTCCGCTGAGCAGGCAGGTGTCTATTTGCTGGTGCGCTGGATGTCGTTACTCTTCCGACGATTATCCAGGGCGCCCGATGCGGCTGCCTTGAGCAGCCGCTGAAAGGTCGGGCACTCTGCGTGGCTCGGCGCTCCGCATGCTGCGGCATGCCGTAGTCCTCGACTCACCGCTCGCAGCTGCTTGATGGTCTGGTCGATCTCATCGGCCTTGGCTGCGAGCAGTTGTCTATTGATTGCCGGCCTGCCGTTCGGTGACAGCATGGAGCCGATCTCATCCAGCGACAATCCGGCGGCCTGCCCCAAGGCAATCAATGCCAATTGATCCAGCACACCCGGGGCAAAACGGCGCCGCGCGCCTTGCCGGCCGACCGACGCAATCAATCCTTTTTTTTCGTAGTAGCGCAGTGCCGACGCAGGAACGCCAGTGCGCTTGGCGACTTCAGCGATATCCATGGCAGTAATCACCCCTTGACTTGAAGTTGACTTCAACTTCTATAGTGGGCTCATGCAGTTCATCAGTCAACCAAAAGGAGTGTTGTCATGACAATTGTTGAAGCCATTGCACAAATCGTTCTCGTTGGGGTTGGAGCCACCGCTGTCATGGATGCCTGGCTCACGTTATTGAAGCGAATGGGCATCCAAACGCTCAACTTCGCGTTCATCGGGCGATGGGTAGGGCACCTCTTTCGCGGCACGTTCGCCCATCCTTCCATCGGCAAGGCGCCGTCCATTCCCGGTGAACTCGCTTTGGGCTGGTTCACCCATTACGCGGTCGGCATTGCGTTCGCAGGCCTGCTCGTCGGCTTGCAGGGAATTGCCTGGATACAGGATCCGTCGGTTCTGCCGGCCCTTGCAGTGGGTTTGTGTACGGTTACCGTCCCTTTGTTCGTCATGCAGCCGGCCATGGGCTTGGGCTTTGCTGCCTCGAAGACGCCATCCCCTTGGAAGAACCGCATGCGCAGCATCACCAATCACACGGTCTTTGGCTCGGGCCTCTACCTGTCCGCGGTCGTCATCGAATGGATTTCCCGATGATGATACTGGCCCCTTTAACGGAAATCGTAACCTTGAATGGAACTGGAACAATGAAAAAACTCGCCGTCATCTACCATAGCGCCCACGGGCACACTGAACATATTGCTACGCATGTCCTCGAGGGGGCAAGGAGCGTCCCGAACACCGAAGTGCATCTGCTGAAGGCCGAGGAGCTGGCAAAGTCGCCCGATACGCTGCTCAACTTCGACGGATTCCTATTGGGATCGCCCACCTACCTGGGCGGCGTATCGAGCCAATTCAAGGCTTTCATGGACGCCACCGGGCGCTTGTGGCGCACGCAGCAGCTCAAGGGCAAGCTCGCCGCCGGCTTTACCGTGTCATCTTTGCCAGCTGGAGATAAACAGTCGACGCTGTTATCGATGTTCGTGTTTTGCATGCAGCATGGCATGCTCTGGGTGGGCAACCCCATCCTCCCGGAGCAGCATGCCGGCGTTCCGTACGAAGAGGCCGCCAACCGGCTTGGATCGTGGTCGGGCCTGATGGCGCAGGCGGGACACGGCGCTTCTGCCGACTCCTTCGTGGCGGGCGACATCAAGACGGCGCGGATGTTCGGAAAGAATTTCGCGGAAACGCTGCATCGAGTTGGCCGCGCGATCACTGACAAGCCCCGGGAGGTCTTCGCATGATCCCCGAGAAGTATGTTCCCGTACTGTTCGGAGCGATTCTCTCCGGGCTAATGTCCCTGCTGGTTTCTGGCATCTCGACGTTGCGCACAATCGGTCCGGCAACCAGCTTCTTGCACATCTGGCTCGGTGCGTGGCTGGCCGCCTGGCTGGTTGCGTTTCCGGTCGTCCTGCTGGTCGCACCGCTTACCCGAAAGGTAGTGCAACGCCTGACTGCAAAAAACTGACCGCGTCCTGAGCCCGGCACTGCAAGGGAAGTGAGGTGCACTTCCCGATCCGTTTTGTCCTTGTACGCTTCTTCCTTTCAAGTGCATTCGACAAATGAGGTAACGCGATGCAGCGACTGATCCCTATCCTTTTGCGGCATGAGCGTCGCGCTTTAAAGGACGCGTTACACCGCGATGAATGGCGAGTACTGGAGCGCCTCACAATCAAGCCCGAGCACGCAGCTTGGCTCCAGCAAAATGCTCGACTATCAAGGCGTTTCCTTGCCCTCATCGAATCATGGGAAAAATTGGATAGGCAATGTTCCATAAGCAGGTGCCCTTGGGACGGAGAGCCTTGCGTTAAACGCCTTCTTTTGAGAGATGCGGCCGGCCGCTTCGGGGCAATTTTCATCACTCACCGATTGACAGCGAATACGCTGGTTGGACTTGACCAGCCATAGAGGAATTGCAGTGACTGCCGAAGTGCAGCCAAAAAGTGGACGGTCATACCTCCACCATTCTCCCTATCGAAGCATCAACAACCAGCGTTAATCCCGTCTCAGCGCGTGAAGGCAAACGCTCCCAGATGGGCAATGACATGGGCGAGCATGGCTGCCTCCAACCCGTACCGCCAAAACAGGAAACCGGCAACAATCCCAAAAGCGGCGTTGGCAAGCACGATATAGGTAGACAGGGATGCTGGTAGAGGCCCGAGCATAGCCACCACCATAGGCAGATGCAACGCGCCAAAAGCCAGCCCGCTGAGCAGGATCGGCAGCCAGACAGCCAACGCGGAAGGTGCGCCGACACCTCCTTGAAAAATGCGCCAGCATGTCCAGACCATGACGGTCATCAGTCCCCACCGGACGAGGATTTCCTCAGTAATGCCCCCGTACAGCATACGCGCAATCAGCGGAAAAGAAAAACGATCTTGAAGCTGAGCCAATGGTTCAGGCGCAAAGCGAGCGAAAGCCACCAGCACAGCAATACCGAAAATACCGCCGATCAAGCCTGGCAGTAATTGAGAACGCAGCCCATCGAGATCAAGCCTTCCATCAGCCGCCGCCATCAAGACGGGCGCGCGTAGCCCCACTTGGGAAGCCAGTTTTGCTCCCGTCCAGGCCGCTAACGCCAGCAGGAGCGCACTTTGCACGGCGCTGGTCATGCTGATGACAGATTGCGGAGCGGGTAGGGGCCGCCCTTCAAGCATGAGCGGCAGGACGAGCCAAGAAATGGCCACGACGCCGGGTATGCCGGCAAGCCAGATGAGGAAAAAGTGTTTTGTCATGGTCGCAATTCTACTGTTTCAATTTGGAGGGCACATTAACCTGATAGTGCACTCCTGTTATTGATCCAAAGAGATAACTTGACAACAGCAAGCGATACCGAAGGTCGCTGCTTGACTCTGACGTAACGTCAGGCTTTATGCTTCTCTCAATAGGAGATTGCATATGCTGCTCAAAATTGGCGAACTGGCTAAACGCACCGGGCTTACGGTGCGCACCTTGCATCACTACGATGCGATCAAGTTGTTATGCCCATCCGGCCGCTCCGCGTCGGGCTACCGGCTATACAACAGGAGCGACATCGAGCGTCTGCACCGTATTCAGGCGTTACGGCGGCTCGAGATATCGCTAGCTGATATTGCTGCTTTGCTCGAAGGCGATAGCGCTGATCTGGAGACGGTCATTGAGCAACAAATCGTCGCCCTTGACCACCAGGTAGCGCGTGCCGTTGAGTTGCGCGATCGGTTGGCAGCGCTGCAAGAACATATTCGAGCGAAAGAAGAACCGGCGCTTGATGACTGGCTGTCCACGCTGGCGATGATGAACTTTTACGACCGCTACTTCACGCCAGAGGAGCATGACCAGTTGCGCCGGAAAGGCAGCGTCGACGACGGCGAGTTCCATCAATTAAAGGAGCAGTTGCGCCAACTGATGGAAACTGGCGTGCCACCCGATCATGTGCAGACTTTGTCATTAACAAAGCGGTGGATCGAACTCTCGCTGGGCCATATGGCCGGCGACGCGCGCCTGATTCACAAGGCGGATGTACTGCACCGTACTGAACCGAATGTACCTTTGATCACGGGCATCGATGCCGCCCTGCTCGATTACATCACGCGGGCGACCGCCGAATATCGTCTGAGCCTGTATGCACGTCATCTCGATCCGGCTTACCTGGCAGAGGCGCGGGAAAGATTTATTGAGCACTACCTGAAATGGCCGCCACTCTTTGCAGAAGCGCGTGAGCTTCAGGAACGCGGTACCGATCCGCTCGCACCGGCGGCACTCGATCTGGCCGCGCGTTGGATAACGCTATTCGCTGCGGTTTGGGGGAAGGATACGCGACTGCACGAACAGGTTCTCAAGGCCAATCAATTAGAACCTGATTTGTTCGGCGGCCTCGGCATGCAAGACGCAGCCATGCAGATGGTTCGCCGCAGCATCGAACATTTAAAAACTCGCAAGAAGACGAATAACACATGAACCAGGCTTTACCTCATCCGCGCGGCGCATTGTTCCGCAACCGTAACTTCCGCTGGCTATTTGCCGGATCACTGATTTCTCAACTCGGCGACCAATTCACACTGATCGCGCTGCCTTGGCTGGTATTACGAATGACTGGAGACACGCTGGCATTGGGTACGGTGCTGGCCACGATGAGTGTGCCGCGTGCAGTATTCATTTTGCTCGGGGGTGCCGTAGTCGACCGATACTCGCCCAAGGTCGTGTTACTGCTTTCAAAGTACGCCTGCACCTTGTTGCTCGGCTTACTCGCCGTACTGACCTTGAACGGCCAGCCGGACTTGCGGCTCGTGTACATGCTGGCACTTGCCATTGGTATTGCGACCGCATTCAGCCTGCCTTCAGGCACGTCCATCCTGCCTACCGTCATACCTGGAGAACTGCTGGCGCAGGCCAATGGAGTGATGATGGGGGTGCGGCAGATGTCTACCTTCATCGGTCCTTTGCTTGCCGGCATACTGATTGCATTATTTGGTGAAGGAACAGGAAGAAACGAGGAGCTCATTGGAACTGGTATTGCTTTCGGCTTTGATGCCGCAAGTTTCGCACTCTCCGCCTGGACGCTGACAAAGGTTAGAACGCAAAAAAATCCGGCGCCAGCTGTAACGCAACAGCCGCAATCGGTGTGGAGATCAGTGGCGGATGGATTGCGGTACTGCTGGAATGACCGCAGCTTGCGAATATGTTTTTGCTATTGGGGCGCGGTAGCGTTTTTTATCACCGGACCAATTCAGGTGGCGATGCCTGTGCTTGCCGATCATGTAGGTGGTAGCGCGTCCGTCTATGGCTTGCTCACCGGTGCCTATGGCGCGGGCACTCTGGTGGGTATCATATTTTCCAGTATGCGACCGGGGTTCCGTATCGGCAGCTTCGGCATGACTATCCTGATACTCGATGCTGCGGTGGGCCTGCTATTTATACCGCTTGGGTTCATTGAAGCGACGTCGCAAGGCATTGCGCTCCTGCTTGCAATCGGCGTGCTCGGTGGCTTTTTACAGGTCAATATCTTTACCTGGTTGCAGCATCATGTTGTGCCGGCGATGCTCGGTCGTAGCATGGCACTCTTCATGTTCATTTTCATGGGAATAGCACCAATGTCCTCCTCAGCCACTGGCTGGCTGATGCGTAGCATAAGCTTGCAGCAGTTGTTTGCCATCAGCGGGGGATTGTTGATCGCGATCGTCCTTGTAACGTTTGGACTGTCGGGGATGCGCTCGGTGGTTGATGCAAACAAATACGCGCCGCGTTGAATGCCTGTACCTTGACTACTCAATACATCATGGTCTGCAAGCCGTTCAGGCAATAGCGAACACACAGGCTGATCTTGTTGGCAATGGCTCAATAGCACGTACTGTCACAGGATCTGCGAGGCTGCCCTATGCCGCAGAAAGGTTTTATATGACTCCACATGACTGCTTGGTTTGAATGAATTACTGGGAAAACATTACGGCCGCCGGTGATGTCAACTTCACGCTGCCCGCCGCTATCGTGATCGCACTATGGCTCGTCGCATCGCAGAGGCAGCGTTTGGCCCTATGGTGGTGCCTGATATTTGGTGGGCTTCTCATCCTCGTCGGCGCCACCAAACTGGCGTTCATAGGGTGGGGCCTCGGTATCGAATCGCTCGATTTTACGGGCGTCAGCGGACATGCTTCACGAGCAGCGGCTGTAATCCCTGTTCTCGTTTATTTGCGCTGTCAGAAGTGGCGCACGCCAATTCGCCACTGGGCGATATCGGCAGCTTACGCGGCAAGCGCGCTCGTGGCTTTCTCTCGTATTGCTATCGGTGCACATTCAGAATCAGAGGCTGTGATCGGTTTCACCTTGGGCTGTGCGGCAAGTGCCAGCTTCATCCGCCTGGCATCGACCCAGGCGCAAATTGGCATCAGCAGTTCACTGGCGGGGCTTAGCGTACTGATGTTGTGCAGTCTGACGCTACTAGATCCTGCTCCGACAAAGGTATGGCTCAAGAATGTCGGCGTGTATTTATCCGACCGAAGTGAACCTTTTAAGCGCGGCAACTGGGCATCATCGGAGCATTAGGTGAAGTCTGATGATCAGTGCACCTATGTTGGTACACTTGTGCAGGGACTCAAGGCAGGTGCTTTGATTGCCCAAGCTTGTATCGATCTTTTTAACGCGGACACCCTTAACTTATCATTTGACGCGGTCGCTACGGGCCAATCATCTTAAACGAGAAAAAATGCCTCACCTTACTTTGGAATACACCAGCAACCTTGTAAATCTCGATGTGAAGCAGTGCTTATTGGAGCTGAACAAAGTACTGGTTTCGACTAACCAGTTCGACGAAATTGACATAAAGAGCCGAGCACTTAAGTTTGATGACTATGCTGTTGGCGTCAGCCCTGATCACCGAGCATTTCTCCATGCGAAGCTGTCGCTTCTCAATGGCAGGTCCACAGAAGTGAAACGTCAAATATCGGCTGCGTTACTTGAAAGATTGCGTCTACTCTGCGTGGCACAGGGCCAGCTCCATGTCCAACTGTGTGTGGAGATTCTGGAGATCGAGCGTGAAACCTACACGAAAACAGCATTTTCTTAAGTCAGCGCTACACGCTGCCGTGCGAGCGAGTAGATGACCGATGCCTTAAGCGTCCGCTTCCGAGAAGGGCGACCGTCAGGTTTGGTGCAGTTGCAGCCCGTCAATCAAACTTTGCCAATGCCCGAGCAAGCTCATCGCAGCGAAATCTCGAAAGAAGGCTTGATACAGTGCGCTCGAAGACATATGAAGATAATGGGGGCGGGAAGGCCGAAAGAATTGCCTTGTGAATGTTATGCATTGGTACGCACCCAGTTCAAACGTGTCCTGATTCACGCGTACGAATAACGGTCTGCAAAGCTTGTCTAACTCGTTGGCGCCATTCGACGTAGTGGAGAGCAACATGACTTTAGCGAGTGACCAGAACATCGACCCGGGGGATCTGTCGCCAACCAGCCAAAGGATGCTTGAGCTGCGGGAGGCGGTGTTTGCCGAGTGGGAAAAGAGAGTGCGTGAATCCATTAAAGGTGCCGACGAACTTTCCCCTCCCATTCTCATTAACACACTTCCTACCTTGTACGACAATATTGCAGAGGCACTTACTCCGCATCATCCGAGGACAAGCGCTGCAGTTGCCACTCCTTCCGTTGCGTTGGAGCACGGTAATGAACGTGCTCGCTTGACGGGACATGATGTGCATGCAGTCATCTGCGAATACCAAATCCTCAGGTCGACTCTGATCGAGGTGCTTAAACAGAATAATGTGCCGATCAGCGACGAGGAGACGCAAATCATCGGCTCTTCCATCGACGCGTCGATCAGGGAAGCCGTCACTGCATTCACACTCGCACAGTCCGCTTTTCGCGAACAGTTTGTTGCGACTCTTGCCCACGACCTGCGAAATCCATTAGCGGCCGCCACCATGTCCGCGCAGCTGATCACCCACATAAGAGACCTGGAAAAAATAGACCAGGCTGCACACAAAATTATCAACAGCCTCAGTCGCATCGACCAGATGATTCGGGACTTGCTCGATACCGTAGTGTTCCAGCGTGGCCAACGTCTGGTGCTTCACCCAACCCACTTCGACATTGCAGAAGTGGTCAGAGAAGTGTGCGACGTGGCGACTGCCGTCCATGGTCCGCGTTTCGAGATGAGTGGGGATGCAATCAAGGGATGGTGGGGGCGAGACGCGATCAAGCGGGCGTTGGAGAATTTGGTCAGCAACGCGGTCAAGTATGGAGCTCCTGATACACCTGTTCGTATCACGTTTCAGGCGTGGCATGAGCGGATGCTGCTGTCGGTGCATAACCACGGCGAACCAATTCCCCCAGACCAGGTGGAATCCGTGTTTCAGGTCTTCCGAAGAGCAAAGGCGGCGAAAGAAGGTGACCAGCAAGGATGGGGAATTGGATTGCCTTACGTTCGCAGTGTGGCAGAAAGCCATGGCGGCAGCATTGATGTGGATAGCTCTCAGGAGAGGGGAACCACATTCTCAATTGATATCCCCGTTGATTGTAGGCCGTTCCAGAATGCGCCTACCTTGGGTTGACGTTGCTTCTAGTCTTGAAATGTGCCGTCAGCGTTCACGAAAGCGCCATTTCCGCTTGGGGGCGCTAAGGGTATGTTGCCGCCACTGCAGGTTGGGCGGGACAAATCTATTCCAGACGTTTCAGAAGCTTTATGCAATGCGCACTGCCGGTCGATTGCGGCCTGCCAATCAGATTTCGCCAATGTCCGGCTTCTCGCTCCTTCCTGTCGGTGATCCTAAGCACCGTTCCAACTACTATTTACCGCTCAGAGCCTGTTTGAAAACTAGTATCTGGGGGCATCGCCTGCTGTTACACGCCGCATTTCGGCACGACGATTGCCCACTGAGCCGATTTCATGGCAAAACTTGGTCGAATTCCAGTTCAAAATTCGGTTTTCAAACAGGCTTTCAGGACAGGTTGCTTATGAGCACCGGAATATGCTCATATGGTGGATTGCAGGAAGCGCACCTTTTTCTTCTCTGAACGCACTAAGGATTCGGTCGCCTGAATGAAGCCGGTTCGCTGAGAAAGCGTGAAACGGCAAGCCCGAGCGCCATCGCGCCGACGACAAACGCCGTCAGGAATCCGGTCTCCAGCCCGGCAAGGATATCCCCCTTGCTGAAGTGCACCAGTGTTTCGAAGGTATAGACGCCAGGGACCATCATGACCGAGCCTGCAACCGTCAACGACATCCGCGGTTCATTGATCCGACGGCGGATGAACGAAGCAAAAAAACCAATCACCAGCGCTCCCGCAAATGTCGAGAACGGCAAGCTCAAGCCATAATCACGGGCCAATGCGAGGCGCAGCCCATTGCCGAGAATGGCAAGCATCCCCACGCAAATGGCATTGCGCAACGAGCCATTGAACAGGATCGCAAATCCGCAGGCACCGACAAAGCTTGCAAGCAAGCGAGCGCCCGTTAACGTCCACAAGTCCATCGTCGGCGCAACAGCAGCATCGATGGAAATGTCCGCGAGATCGATGACCACGGAAAGGCCGAGCGCAGCCATCAACATCAGCATCAGCACATACGCAAGCCGGGACAGGCCGACGGTCGTTTCATGCTGCAAGAGGTCGAGCACCGCCGAGATCATCGGGAAGCCAGGCACCAGGAACAACACGGAAGAAACAAAGCCGGCGGCATGCCTGGTTTCCGTATCCAGCCCCAGATGGACGAGGAGGTTCGCCAGCGCAACGTAAATCGTAGACGCAACCAACCCGCAAATGGCGTAGGTCCCATAAGGACTGAGATGGCGGTGCATCAGGCGGGCACGCAGGCTTTGCCCGAGACCGCCGGCAATACTCGCCGTGACAATCTCGGTCAGCGCTCCGCCATTCAGGAAGGCAAAAGCGCCGCAGGCCAATCCGACCGCAACACTCGTCACCGCAATCGAATGCCGGTGCACGGCACCTTCAATCCGTTTCAACCCCGCAATCAAGTCGCTGGCATGCACGCCGTCTGGTGCGGCACTGGCGAGCAAGTGTAATTCCATGAGCTTGGTGCTGTTTACGCTGGGATACACAATCTCCCGGATAAGCGTGACGGTTTCACCGCGCCGCTTTGCCGTGGCAGCGATGCTTCTGAATCCAATTTCCAGTGACAAGGCTTCAATCCCCATCTTGCACGCCAGTATGTCGATGGCCCGACGTGTCCGGTATGCCGTACTGCCGGCTTTCAGGAGTTGCTCGCCGTAGCGAAGCAATGCTTCGAGGCTTTCAGTGGTGGAATCCAAAGCGGTGCGTCCTTCGCGATCTTGGGATGAATGGGTTTGACTCGGCTTGATGCTTGAGCGTGTCTGACCACATCCATCTGCAAAATGCTTCTGCGCTCATCGTCCTCGGCAAGAGATGCAACAATTTCACGGGCGTAGGGACAATCGCGTTGTTGCCGGGGTTACGTGAAGGGGATCGGTTCTTGCAGTCAGCATGTGCTGAGTTGCCTCAACATCCGAAGGTAGGTGTCAGAAACCTGACGAAGAGCGGCCGGCTATACCTAGGCGGCCGTACTGGCGATATTGCCAATAGGACAATAGAGGGCAATAGGAGGTGCTTAGCGGTGTCGCACGACTTCCAGTCCCGGCCTTACGACAACGGGCTCTAGTCGGTATTGCTTTGCGCACATTCCCTTGCCAGTGTATCCGCGGTGTTCGGTGCCCAGCGAGCCCAAGGGACGCTTGGTGCACCGGACGCGCAACCTTTCCCTTCCGGCTTGAACGTCTGGAACACACACTATAGCCATCGTCCTTTTCATCCTTGTCGCTTGGCCCACCGACTACACGGAACTGTTCACGCAGCCATGCAGGCGGGAGAGCGCTGGATAAGGTTATCTGTCGTGTCTTCAGTTAGCGCATTTTGGATGGAGATCGCTCTTGCTCGAGTGCATAGGTGCGCTTCGCGTGAAACGGTTGGAATTCCGAACGCGCCTTCGGATCTACACTTATTGCGGCGTTATTGAAACAGGATGCGCCACGAAATTCGTACGGAATTTCGTTAACCACGGCAGTCATGCTTGGTGGACTCGCCCTCATCTTTCTCGTCATGTAGTAGCGGCAAGGATCACACAATGCCATCAGCGCAAACAGTGGATCAACAGCAAGCTTTCGTCAATGATCGCGAGCAGCTCATTTATTTGCTAACTGAAGCGGCGGAAATTGAACATGGCTTGATGTGTTCCTATCTTTACGCCGCCTGGAGTCTCAAGCAAGGCCCGGACGAAGGGCTGAGCGACGCACAATCCACGGCGGTCGATGGCTGGCGAGCAAGCATCCAAAGCGTCGCGATGGAGGAAATGCTCCATCTGGCACTGGTGAACAATTTGTTGATCAGCATTGGATCGCCGCCGCATTTTTCACGTCCCAACTTCCCGGTGGCACCCGGTTATCACCCATCCAGCATCGTTGCACGGCTAACGCCGTTTAACCGCGATACCGCGGATCACTTTGTCTATCTTGAGCGGCCAGAAGGAATGGATCTGCCACGGGCAAAAGGATTTGAAAGCAGTGTTCAATATCGGCGCTACAGCGGCCCGCCAAGACTCACACCAACGGCAGAAGAATACGATACCGTTAGCCATCTATACCGCGGCATTGAAGACGGTTTCCGCAGACTCGCGCGAACGCTGGGCGAAGATGCACTATTTCTAGGGGATCTGAGGGCACAGCTGGATAAGAGTGTTCTTCCGCTCGATGGCGTAATGGCGGTAAACGACCTTGACAGCGCATTGGCCGCAGTGGCGATCATCATCGAGCAGGGAGAGGGAGGACGCCGTGATGCCGAAGATTCGCATTACGCGAAGTTTCGAGCGATACGTGACGAATACGATTCCTTTCTAAACCAGAATCCAGGATTCCAGCCTTATCGTCCGGTAGCCAGCGACCCGGTCATGTTTCGTCCGATCGCAGAGCGGCAAGTTGTGCATGTTGAGGCGCACCTCGCCAATTCCGTTCTGGATCTTGCCAATGCAGCTTACGGTTTAATGCTACGTTTTCTTGCAAGTGGTTTTGGCATGAACGCAGGAAGTCCTGCTAGCCGGAAAATAGAAATCGAAAGTGCGATCGCCATCATGTCCGTAGTAAAGTCTCTGGGCACCTTGCTGACGACCTTGCCAGCGAATGAAAGCGGAATATGTGCAGGGATGAATTTTCATCTTCCTCGGTCCACGCTCGCATTGCCGCAACCGCATGCTGCGACTGCAGTGCTGGCCGAACGAGCAAGCGAGATTGCCAAGGAACTCAATGCACTCGGTGATCATGTCGGCGACATTGCCGTGCCGCTGGCACGCAAGCTTATGACGATCTCGCATCGTCTCAAAGATTTGTAAGAGCAGCATAGGCAAAGAGCGGGCATCAAGTTGTGCCAAAACGTACGCTCCGACCTATTCTTTTCCGTTTTGATTACGCCGCATCCAAAGCGGGCAAAAGTACAAGAAGTACTCTGTATGGATACACATTCGCCATTTTGGGGATGGCTGCTCATCCCATATTCATGGGGGATCGTCTTTTTAGAGGATGTGCTCGGTTTTTGACTCGGCGTTCCCACTTCCTTTTCCGCCTATAGGCTGCGAGCCCCCATTCCCTGCTTATCTGCGATACCTCCTTCCGTAATATCGCCAGACCACGCCTAGCAATAATTTCCATAATGCAATAAATTAAGTGGCGGCCTATCTGCGTCTTCACAGGTAAGGGCCGGAGAGTTAAGGGGAGGCGCCTCAAAACAAGAACAAGTGTGCGCATTTAAAAGAGCCTTACATGAAGAAGGTCATATGCACATCCATCACAGTACAGTTCGACTCAGGCTTTGCATTTCTTTCGGCGTCTTGCTGCTGGCGCTTGCATCAGTTCTCGTACTTGCGTGGGCAGCGGCACCACAGCGCTTAATCACAAGCATTGGGTTAGTTGGTCTGGTGCTCGGCTTTGCTGCTGCCATTTGGACTATTCGCGACATCTCGCGAAGGTTGGATCAATCAGTTGCGGCTGCACTGCGTCTTGCTGACGGAAACCTGGCGCAACCGGTAGCTATTGATGCCCCAGGCGAGTTCGGCATGCTACTTGACGCCTTGCACCGGATCGGTGAACGAATGTTTTCTGTTGTTACCGGTGTACGGACGGGCACTACTGTCGTAGCAACCATGTCGGCCACACTTACCAACGACAATGCGGCACTGTCGTCTCGTACTGAAAGCCAGGCAAGCTCGCTCGAGGAGACCGCATCCACCATGGAAGAGCTGACGTCGGCAGTTAAGCAGAATGCGTCCAATGCCGAAGATGCGAACAGGTTCGTGGCGTCGGCGTCGCAAACCGCCGTTAAAGGCGGGCAGGTGGTGGAAGATGTAGTGCGCACGATGGGTGCGATACGCGACAGCTCCCGCAAGATCGTTGACATCATCGGCGTGATCGACGGCATAGCGTTCCAGACTAACATTCTCGCGCTCAATGCAGCGGTGGAAGCGGCTCGCGCAGGCGAGCAGGGGCGTGGCTTTGCCGTTGTCGCGGCCGAGGTGCGCACCCTTGCCCAACGGTCGGCAGCAGCGGCGAAGGAAATCAAGCAACTGATCAGCGATTCGGTCGAACGCGTTGAGACAGGCAGCCGCCTGGTGGACCACGCTGGCGCGACGATGGCCGAGATCATTCGCGCCGTTGAACGAGCCACCGCGATCATGAATGAGATTGCATTGGCAAGCCAGGAGCAAAGCATCGGCATTGAGGAGATCAATCGTTCGATTACGCAGTTCGACGCGACGACCCAGCAGAATGCGGCGCTTGTAGAGGATGCAGCGCGGGCCACGGTGCACCTGCATGAACAGGCCGTGGCATTGACGCACGCGGTCGCCGGTTTCACCCTCGGGGCTCGGGAGTTCGGCAACGCGGATGAAGCGGTCGGAATGGTGCGACGCGCGGTCGATTATGTGAAGTCGCATGGCCGTAAAAACCTCGTTGCAGAGGTGAACAAGCTAGGCCGAAGCTGCTTCATCGATCGGGACTTGTATCTCAGTGTTTATGCGGATAACGCTAATGTGCTCGCACACGGCGCAAATCCGAGGTTGATTGGCGTGGATGGCGCCAATTTCAAGGATGCGGACGGAAAACTGTTCGTAAAACAAATTGTCGACGAAGCCAACGAAAAAGGTTCTGGATGGGTTGATTACAAGTGGGCACACCCGGTCACAAAGAAAATGCTGGTCAAGTCCGCATACTTCGAGAAGGTCGGGGGGCTGATAGTGGCTTGCGGTTTTTTCAAGTAACGCCGGCAGAGTAGAAATTTAATTCCAAAAAACTGGAGGAGACAAAATGAACTGCATTAGCTTTTGGCGCCGATGTGCTGCCATCCTCGTAGTATCCGTTGGTCTCATCGTCACCGGTCACTCCCATGCGGAAGAAATTGTCATTGGTCAGGTTGCACCGCTGTCTGGGGTCTTGGCCAGTACCGGCAACGAAATGGTGCTTGGGGCGAAAGTCTACTTTGCCTCCGTAAATGCTGAAGGCGGTATTAACGGGGCGAAGATCCGCCATGTAGTCAGGGATGATGGGTACACGGTTGCCGAGACTGTCAAGCAAACCCGAGAAATGATCGAGAACGACCGGCCTGTTGCGCTGATCGGTTTCGCCGGTACCGGCAATATAGGCGAGCTCATGAAGCAGAAGCTGCTCGAACAAGCCGGCATCGCCATGGTTGGGCCGTATACGGGCGCGCCAAGCCTGCGCGGGTCCGATAACCGCAACATCTTCCATATCCGGGCCAGTTACTGGGACGAGGCTGAAGCCATGGTCGATCAGTTAGTCACACTTACAATAAAACGGATCGGGATCATGTACCAGAACGACCCGTTCGGTGAGTCCGCGCGTGACGGTGTCATTGCGGCGCTGAAGAGGCACAAGCTCGAACCGGTAGTGATGGCAACCTATGAGAAGAACTCCGCTGACACGGCTGATGCCGCCAGAAAGATTGGCGCCGTCAATCCGGAAGCGGTCATCATGATCGGAGTGAACAAGGCAGTTGCGAGCTTCAGCAAGGAAGTGCGCCAAATTTCCAATGTCGCGCAGCTATTCAGTATCTCGGTCGTGAACCCGCGGGAGATTGTCAGGCTGGTCGGTGCGGAGTATGCAAAAGGCATCGGCATCGCTCAAGTCATGCCGAGTCCTCATTCCATTAGTATTCCAGTCGTCAGGGAATACCAGGCGGCGATGAAAAAGTATGCGCCTCCCGAAACGGAATTCACCTATACCTCCCTCGAAGAATTTATCGCGGCCAAGGTGCTGGTCGAAGGCATTCGGCGTGCAGGGAAGAGCCCGACGCCGCAAAAAGTGCTCGCGGCGCTCGCGTCAATGGATTACTACAATCCCGGTGGCTTGCCGTTGCGTTACTCGGCGAGCAATCGTGTCGGTGGCAAGTTCGTGGAACTAACAATCATCAACCGCTATGGGCAGTTGGTGCGTTGAAGAATGATCCATCGAAATGTAGGAGTTTTCTAATAGGTAGACACGCCAGAAAGCGAGATGGAAAGTGAGCAAGGAGCAGGAACAAAAAAACAGCGTTGAGCTCGAGAAGTACCGCCGCGTTTTCCACGCGATGCCCGACTACTCGACCTTCTCTAACCTGCGTACGGGAGTGTTTCTCGATGTGAATCCAGGATTCGAGAGAATGACTGGTTACCGACGAGAGGAGGTGATCGGAAGAAGCTCGGCGAGCATTGACCTGTGGGTGCATGCCGAGCATCGAGTATTGGCTGTAGAGAAACTACAGTCTGTTGATGCTTTTTCCATAGAAACTCAGTTCCGTACGCGTTATGGCGATATCCTCGATGTCGATTGCTCGCTTGCAGTCTTCAGAATGGGAGGGGAAGAGCTGTTGGTTGCGGTTGTACGTGACATCACTGCCAGAAAGCGGCAGGAACAAGAGCTGGAACAATACCAGACGAAGCTAGAGGAGCAGGTTGCACAACGCACAGCACAGCTGGAGCTGGCGATGCAGAAGTTGAGCGAACTGGCTGCGCACGACGAATTGACAGGGGTAGGGAATCGGCGCGATTTGAACTGGCGACTTGAGCAGGAATACCGCTCCTTCAAACGCTTCGGAAGCCCGGTTAGCCTGGTGGTATTCGACATCGACCACTTCAAGACTATCAACGACCGGCACGGACATGCTGCGGGGGATGACCTCATTCGGCGCTTTGCACATATCATCCAACACGAAATACGCGACGTTGACTATGTGGCGCGCTACGGTGGCGACGAATTCGTGCTCCTGCTGACGAACACGACGGCAGAGGCGGCAGTCGCACCGGTTTCACGCATCAGGCAGGCTGTGTCTGCCTATCCCTGGGCGCAGTACCTGCCCGGCATGAGCTTGACTACATCAGCCGGCGTTGCAGAATTCCGTGCCGGGGAGACGGCTGATGACACCTTCCGCCGCGCTGACCGGGCCCTTTATAAAGCCAAGGTCCAGGGACGGAATCAGGTTGTCGTGGATGAAGGAATTGCCTAGTAGTGTTCCAGAGAATCCCCCGACCAATGTCACAATCCCTATGAGCGTCCGCTTTCCGAAAATACGACCGCGTGCTTTGATAGGGCGCCGGCCGATCTCGCGAAAAATTGGCGGACGAGTTCAGCCTTGGCTGTGCTGCAAGCGTACGCTGATGCACGCGTATCCTCTAGCCGCCTGATTTTTCATTCGACTGCGACCTTTGGTGGGTGACGACCGACATTGGAGTCCCAATTGTTCCTGACTGACAATGTCAAATCCTGAATAACTGGATATATCCGCTCATTTGATATAAGATTTTTTATCAAAGGAGCGTATTATGACAGCCGCCATCGCCAAAGCACCTCGCAAGGAAAAAGCCCCGAAGCCAGAGAAGCCCGTTTCCCGGGCAGCCAGCCAGAGCCGCCCGGCTGAAGTGACTGTCACCGATTCCCGCGCCTTGTATGCCTCTACGCCCGACGTCCGGGTGCAGATCATCAAGCGCGGTGTCAATGCCGCCGAGGTCAGGGACCTGGTCAGGAAGATGGATGTGTCGCAGGACAAGATTTACCGTTTCCTGCGCCTGTCGCCGGCGACGGTCAATCGCAAGGTGCAGGCAAAAGGGCGACTGTCCACCGACGACAGCGAACGCGTGGTCGGCATGTCGCAGCTGATCGGGCAAGTGGAAACCATGGTGGCGCAGTCCGGCAATCCGGAGGGTTTCGATGCTGCCAAATGGGTCGCGCAATGGCTGGAATCGCCGTTGCCGGCCTTGAACGGACAGCGTCCGGCCGAATATCTGGACACGATCGAGGGGCAGAGGATGATTTCCAACCTGCTGGCCATGATGCAGAGCGGAGCCTACGCTTGAGCCGGTTGGTGTGGCGAATTGCCACCGACACGCCGGATTACACTGCGGACGACCTGTCCGGTACCGGTGCCAAGCTCACCGGCGGGCGCTGGAATCGCATCGGCACCCCGATGCTCTACTGCGCGGAAAACGTCGCGCTTGCCTGTCTCGAAACTTTCGTCCACCTAAATTCCGGCGGACTGCCGCTGAACCGCTATCTGGTGCAGATCGCGATTCCCGACACGCTATGGCAGGCGGCTACAAGGCCGGACATCCTTTCGCGCAATCACGTGGGCTGGGATGCAATGCCACACGGAAAAGTCAGCCTCGATCTCGGCGAACAGTGGGCCGCAAGCCGTGCATCGGCACTGATGATCGTTCCCTCGGCCATCGTGCCGGAAGAGTGCAACATCCTGGTCAATCCGCTGCATCCGGATTCGGCAAAAATCACCGCAACCAAACTCCGCAAGTGGCTGTACGACCCGCGCATGCGATGAAAATCTTCGATTTGCTAACAGCGGCTATCGCTGCCTGCCTGATTGCACATTGACCTTCCACCATGTCGGCAACAGCCGCAGCACGTTCTGCCGCGCAAAGCGGTCGTCAATCAGATATACCACGCCGCGATCGAGCTGCGTACGAATGACCCGCCCGGCGGCCTGCACCACTTTCTGTATGCCGGGGAAGAGGTAGGTGTAGTCGTAGCCCGCACCGAACTCGGTATCCATGCGTTCCCTGATCTGTTCATTGACCGGATTGAGCTGCGGTAGTCCAAGCGTGGCAATAAACGCGCCGACCAGCCGCTCGCCCGGCAGGTCGATGCCTTCCGCGAAGGGGCCGCCCAGCACGGCAAAACCGATGCCTTTGCCGTCCGGCGTAAATCGCGCGAGGAACTGCTCGCGCTCGGCTTCTTCCATGCGGCGCGACTGTTCCCACATCGGTATGTCCGGATAGCGCGCGGCAAACAGCGCCGTGATCTTCTGCAGGTAGTCGTAGCTGCTGAAGAATGCGAGGTAGTTACCGGGCCTCTCCGCATACTGCCGCGCCATCAGGTCGACGATTGGCAAAAGCGACTCCTCGCGGTGCTGGTAGCGGGTGGAGATATCGCCGACCACGCGTACCGACAACTGCTCCGCCTTGAACGGCGACTCCACCTGCACGCACACCATGTCTTCCGGCATGCCGAGCGTGTCGCTGTAAAAGTGCCATGGACTCAATGTGGCGGAGAACAGCGTGGCGGTACGTGCATCGGCAAAACGCGGCGCAAGGAAGGGGGCAGGAATGATATTGCGGATGCATAGCACCGAACGGGTTTTCCCTTGCCATGCGGTCTTCGTCACATCGAACAGCGAGTGCGTACCGAAGACCTCCATCAGCCGCGAGAAGTGCAGTGCGTCGAAGTAAAAGCGCTGCAGGTCGTTGTCGACATAGGTCGGGTTTTCCGCCATGAAGTCGGTGATGGCGGCGATCGCCTTTAGCAACGCACCGGAAAAGCTGTCGGGGATCTCGGCGTGGACGCGATAAGGCTCTTCCTGCTCCTTGTTCAACGCATTCCAGCTGCGGTTGAGCCGATCCAGGTCTTTCTTCAGCGCGGCAGGCGCCGATTGCCGCAGGAAGTGGAATGCAGTCTGGTCCAGTTCTGCGGTGTACATCTTCCGCGCACGTTCGATCAGGTTGTGCGCCTCATCCACCAGCACGCCGACACGCCACTGGCTAGATATGGTCAGGCCATGCAGCAGCGCGCTCGTATCGAAATAGTAGTTGTAGTCGCCCACCACCACGTCGCTCCAGCGCACGAGGTCCTGGCTGAGGTAGTAGGGGCAGATATTGTGCGCAAGGGCGATCTCGCGCAATGCGGTTTTGTCCAGCTGAGTGCTGGCGACTGCAGCCTGTCGCGCCTGTGGCAGCCGGTCGTAGAAGCCTTGTGCCAACGGGCAGGACTCGCCATGGCAGGCTTTGTCCGGATGCTCGCAAGCCTTGTCGCGCGCGACAAGTTCCAGCACGCGCAGCGGCAGTGCCGGTTCGCTGTGCTTGATCAGTGAAAGTGCGTGCAGCGCCAGTCCACGGCCCGGCGTTTTCGCTGCGAGAAAAAACACCTTGTCGAGTTCCTGGCCGGGGCAGGCCTTGAGCAACGGGAACAGGTTGCCGACCGTCTTGCCGATGCCGGTCGGCGCCTCCGCCATCAGGCAGCGGCCGGTGGTTGCCGCGCGGTATACCGCTTCCGCCAGTTGCCGCTGGCCCGGACGGAAATCCGCATGTGGAAAGCGCAATGCCGTCAATGCCGTGTCGCGCGCGGCGCGATGTGCAAGTTCCTGCTCCGCCCATGCGAGAAAGCGTTCGCACTGTTGGTCGAAGTAGGCATGCAGGGACTCGGCGGAATGGGATTCATGCAGCACCGTTTCCTTCTGGCGCACGATGTCGAAATACACCAGCGCCAGCTCGACTTCCTGCAGGCCGAGTTTTTCGCATAGCAGCCAGCCGTACATCTTGGCCTGCGCCCAGTGCAGCTTCCGATGGTTGTCCGGTATCGCGTCGATGTCGCCGCGAAAGGTCTTGATTTCCTCGAGGCGGTTGCGCACCGGGTCATAACCATCGGCACGGCCACGCACCTGCAGGTGCTTGTATTCGCCCGACAAGGTGACTTCGGCCTGGTATCCGGCGCCGCGGCGCGCGGTGACGACCGCATGGCCGGCAATGCCTTCCTGTGCGGATGGCGACGGCGTAAAGCGCAGGTCGAGGTCGCCTTCCTTGGCGGTGAACTCGGCCAGCGCGCGCACGGCAACGAGATATTTCGCGCTGGATGTCACGCGCTGGCCTCCGCCCATTGCACATGGCAGACGGACACTGGCATGCCGTGCGCGATGCAGTAGTCGAGCCAGCGGATCTGATTGTCCTGCAAGCGATCGCCCGGGCCTTTCACCTCGATCATGCGGTAACGCCTCTCGGCGGGCCAGAACTGGATCAGGTCCGGCAGGCCGGCGCGGTTGGCGGCGATGTCCTGCAGGATGCGCGCAAACCATTTCTTCAGGTGCGCAGCCGGGATGCATTGCAGCGCAAGGTCCTTCAGCTCTTCGTCCAGCACCTGCCACGCGACGAAGGGCGATTGCGTGCCCATCTTGTCGGTGAAGTTGCGGTTGATGGTGTCGATGTATTGCCCGGTATCGAGCTGGGACAGGCAATCCGCAAACTCCTGTTCGCGCCGGCGCTGGAAATCCGGGCTGTGCAGGTCGGCCGGGCCGATGTGGAACGGATGGAAGAACGCGCCCGGCACGGCGGCAAAGATCGCCTTCCAGCACAGCAGCCCGAACAGCGAAGTGATGAGTGTGTTTTCGACGTAGTACACCGGTGCATCGGACTGCGCCAGATGGCGTGCTGCCACTTCTTCGACGTAATAGTCGGTATCCGGTTGTGGCAGCAGCAGGTCGAGGCGCGGCACCGGTGTCTCAGCTTGCGCCGGAATTTTGGGCAGCCCCAGCTTGCGGTGCAGGCGCGGCAGGATGCGCAAGAGCTGCTGTCGTTCGGTTTCGTTTTCGGGCGCTTCCAATGCGGCTTGGGCGAGTGCGAAGGCAGGCTCGAATTGTTCGCTGCGTTCCATCACGCGGATCGCACGTACGCGGGCCTCCGGGTAGGTGCACGCGGTGTAAATGCCGAGCGCAGTGTCGAACTCGCCGCAGCGCTCGTATTGCTGCGCCACCTGGAACAGCAGCTTGGCGCGGCGGCCCTCCAGCCAGTCGTTCGCCAGCGGCGTGGTCGGGATGTCCTTCATGATCTCGTCGAGCAGTTCGCCTTGCTCGAAGCGCTCCCGGCATTGATGCAGGTGCAGGTAGCTGTCGACGTCCTCGCGCGTGCGGAAGCCGCGCGAAGAGGCGGAAAACTCGACCTTCTCGTATTTGTAGATGCCAAGGTCCGATAGAACGAACTCCGACCAGTCCTGACGGCAGTTGCCGAAGAAAAGCAGCTGCAGCCGGTCGCACAAGGGATTGATGTGTACCTGGTAGACGCACTCCGCCGCCTCCGGATGCCATATGTGGAAATGGCGCGCATCGGCAAATTCAGGCAGAAGCGATTCCAGCAGGTCTTCCTTTTTTGCTTGTGTGCTGGGCAAGGACGCGCGGAAGAGGGACACGATTTCGGTTTTCGTCAGCAGACCGAATAGTTGCTCCAGCGTCAACAGGGGGCGGTCGTCGATCCAGCCAAGTTCTGCGAGTGGGCGCGCCGCTTCTTGCGTGCAGCCGATTTCTTCATAACTCAGTTTGCTGGAACGGAACAGTTCGCCCTTGCGCATCACCATGCGCACCAGCAGTGCCCGGGATGGCTGCGGCAGCGCACCGAAGCGGTCGATGAATGCCAGTTCCTCGGCGGTCAGCAGGTCGCTGTAACGCTCGCGGATCCACTCGACCACCCGATGGAAATTATCGAGATAGTAAAAGCGGTTTTCGAGCGTCCTGATCATCTTGGTAATTCGTTAATGCGGCGTTAATGCGGCGTCAATGCGGTAATGCGCGCGGCAGCGCCTATGCGGCTGCAGCATCTGCAATGTTGCGCGTCGGGTGCGCGGAAAAGAGGGAGGATGAGGATGGCCAAGCTGCGATGGCGCGGGGGGAAACCATCATGCCGTTGCATTATGGCGAAGCAGGGTGCTGTTCGCAAGCCGCAATCGGCGTGGCGTCGGGAGGAGGAAGGCGGCAGGTGCCGGCCTTCCTTTTGAGCAAAACTAAGGCAGGACTCCGGCAGCAGCGATGGTGATTGTGCTGCCGCCGGGTAGAACGTCAGAGATCTTCGCTGACGTGCTTGATGCCTTCGTGCTGATGTTCCCGGATTTTTTCTTTGTGCTTGAGGACTTGGCGATCCAGTTTGTCGACCAGGCCGTCGATGGCGGCATAGAGGTCGTCGGCGACGTTGTCGACGTGGATCACATTTCCCTTCAGGCGGAGGTTGACTTCGGCGTGTTGCGATTTGTTCTTCTCGGACAGTTTTTCGACGCCGAGAATGACCGCGATGTCGATGATCTGGTCGAAATGGCGGACAACCCGTTCCAGTTTGCTCTCCACATACTCGCGGATGGCAGGGGTAATCTCGAGGTGGTGGCCGGTGATCATCAGGTTCATGCAATGGACTCCAAATATTCAAATTAAAAACAACCTTGGCGAGCGGCAATCGCCCGCATTGAAGGTTTAACCCATGATATTCCCCAGTCATTCTGTTAATAAATGAGCTAAGTCAAGAAAAGGGTTGATAAAGGGACATTTCTTGCTGTGATGCAATTACATCAACCGCTCTGGCCGTGCTGCCGAATTTCCTGAAGCGGTATCGATGCACGGAAGAGGGTTGTCATGCGAACAGACCATGCAGGTACCAGGAAATCTGATCCCCGCTACGTTCCCGATAAATCCAGTAGCACGTCGAGGCTTCCCCTTGGGCGATAAAATAATCCCGCACCACCAGCCCGCCATCCCACCAGCCGCACTCAATCCGTTCCGGTCCTTTCACCAGTCTTAACGGCGATCCGTAGAACGGCCGGTTTTCACGCATGATCAATGCCACCGGCTTTTCCAGTATCCAGAACGGCCGCTCGACCTGATGCAACGCCGCCGGTGTGGGGCGGCTGACAGTCGCGGCAGGCACCCAGGCATTACACACCTCTGGCCGGTAGTCGGCACGTGGCGAGGGCGCCAGCACACTCTGGTTGCCAAGGCGCGCGGTCAGCAGCTCCAGCAGGCGGTGATAGTCGGCCGGCGTGCCGCCGGGTTCCGGGAACAGCGACTCGGAGGGTGGTTGCATCGCCTCTAGCTGCTGGGCTTCCAGTCGCACTGCGATCACCGGGGCAGCCAGCTCGAGCCGGCCGAGGCGCTCCTTGAGCAATCGGGTCAGGTGCTCCTCCTGCCAGGTTGGATCGGCCAGTGCGATCTCCACAGGCGTCGGCGCGATCGCATGGCGCCCGCGTTCGTGGTCGAGCAGCAGCGAAAAGCGCCTGACGGCCAGTTGCTGCGCCACCAGCCAGCCTGTCATTTGCAGCAGCAGGCGGCGCGCGCCAAACAGTATGGCTTCCGCATGCTCGATCCGGTCCGGCAGTTCCAGGCGCGCGGAAAAGGCCTTGGGTGCCTGTACCCATTCGAACAGTTCCGGCGCCTGTCCGTAGGCACGGTCAAGCGCATCCAGCAGGTGCTTGTCGCTGCGTCGCTGCAGACCTGCACGCGGCAGGCGGCGCAGGTCGCGCAGGGAATGACAGCCGATGCCGGTCAGCCATTCCTCGTAGGGGCGTGCAGCGGGCAGCAGCATGCAGGGCAACGCATCCAGCCGGCGCATCATGCTCTCCATGCGGATCACGCGGCGTACTGCCGCCCGGCCATGGCGCGGCTGGCAGCGCGCAAGCAGCCATGCCCCTTGTGCAGTGGGCGCCATGCCGATCTGCGGCGTGAAGCCGAGCGCGAAGACGCTGGCTCGCACCAGCCGGCTCAAGGCAAGCCGCCCGCGGAATGCGCGCAGGCTGGCGCTGACGTCGAGCAGCAGACTCGCTTCTTCCGCATAAGCGACTTCCGGCGTGTACTGCAGCAAGGTGAGGGCGACGCTGTCCAATGCTTCCTGCTCGCGTGCGGCATCGCGCTCGTGCAGAACGGCGTCGGGACACAAGGCCTGCACGCCGCCGCGGCGCATGCCGATGCGCACACCTGCTTGGGCAGCCTGTTCGCTAAGCGCCAGCACTTGCGTGCGGTCGACGACAACATGCCGGCCCGCTTCAGACCAGTTCGGCCGAAAGGCTTCGAGCGGCAGGTGTGGCAGGTAAACGCCGATCCAGGTGCGCATGGGATGCTGTGAGTGTGAGTGTGGGTGCAAGGGAGGGTGCCGCAGGCGCATCATGCAGCGGCAGGAAAAGCATTTCATCCCGCTGCGGCCCGCGGCGCTTGATGATGTCGAGCCCGATGCCGCCGCTGACAGGGCGCAGTGCCAGCCGCAAAGGCGCAGGCGAAGCATCCTGTGCGCTGGCCAGCGGCCGCATCATCCAGAACAGGGTCTGTGCGCTTTGCGCCGCCAAGTGCAGGCGGCGCAGCGATTCGGTACGGATATGGGATTGCCATAGCAATAACGCGCCGCAGCTGCCATTGCGCAGCACCTGCTCCGCTGCCCACAGCGCATCGGCGCTGTGTTGCGTATTGATCCACAGGACACGCTCGGCCGGAAGGCCCCATGCCGTCCAGGCGGCGATCTGCGGCAGGTGGGGCGGCTGGATCAGTGCGATGCGGTGCAGGCTGGCAATCATGTTCAGGGCAGGGCGCAGCAGGCGCATCTCTCCGATGCCGGCCTGCTGCAGCAGCAGTTCGATCAGCGCGGCGCTTGGCCAGCCGCCATTGGGCAACTCCCGGTCGAGTGCGCCATGGCCGGTCGGTACCACCGCAGCATGGTGCGATCCCATCTGGTCCGCACGCCAGACGGTATGGGGCAGTGACGATATGGTGGAAACTAATGCGGACATCCAAACCTCTTATGCTTTTCGGCTGCAATGCCGATGATCAATTTATACTGTATAAATATACAGTAAACAGACAAGGCCGTTTAGTCAGATTGGTTATGGATTTGCGCCGTCCTTATATTTTTTAAAAGCTGTTTTGCCTTCCATGCAAGCCCGCATCATCTCGGTCGGATTGGTGATCCGACCCGAGCCCGCAGAGACCTTCGAATACCCGCATCACATCGACCGCGCCAGCCTCGATGCCCTGCCGTCCAAGCCGGGCATCTACATCTTTCGCGGTGAGCAGGACCAGCCGCTCTACATTGGCAAGAGCGTCAACATCCGCAGCCGGGTGCTGTCCCATCTGCGCACGCCGGAAGAGGCGCGCATGCTGCAGCAGAGCCGCCATGTCGAATTCCGGCGCACCGCCGGCGAGATCGGTGCGCTGCTGCTGGAGTCCCGCCTGATCAAGGAAATGCAGCCGCTGCATAACAAGAAGCTGCGCCGCACGCGCGAGATGTGCACGCTGCGCCTGTTGCCCGGTGCCCGATCCGTCCCGGAGATCGTGTACGCGCGCGACCATGATTTCGCGAAGACAGAGGATCTGTACGGACTGTTTGCAACGCGCAGGGCGGCGCTGGAAAAATTGCGGGAGATCGTGGATACGGAGAGGCTATGTCCGGCGTTGACCGGACTGGAGAGTCCCATGCGCGGACGCGCCTGTTTTGCGCGGCAGATCGCGCGCTGCCTCGGTGCCTGCATCGGCGAAGAGCCTGCCGAAGCGCATCACCGGCGCTTGCAGGCTGCGCTGCAGGAAATGCGCATCGTGGTGTGGCCTTATGCAGGACCGATGGGCATCGTCGAGGAATGCGATGGCTGGAGGCAGACGCATGTCATCGACCACTGGTTCTATGTCGGTTCCATCGACCGCATGTCCGGGGCGCCACCCGTCTGCTATCCGGCACGGCGCACATTCGACGTCGATACCTACAAGATTCTGGTCAAGCCGATGCTGCGCGGCGAGCTGCGGATCGAACCGGTAGGCAAGGATAAGCGTAAGGCCACGCGCTAGTCACTGTTGGACAAGCTACTGCACGGCCCGTATCGGTGTCTACGGGCTAGGCGTATTACTCGTACGTGCGCACTTTTTGGCACCGCTACAGCCTGCTCGCTACGCTTATCAAACGTAGCCTGGGCATATTGCCGGAACAATAAAGCCGTACCGCTGGCGACACCAACGGTACGGCTCTGCACGTCGAGAAAAGAAGATTTATTTCTGCGTGCCTGACGAGCTGCTGCTACCAGGCGTGGTCGGGGTGCTGCCAGTGCCACCAGTGCTTCCCGTGCTGCCGCTCGAAGTGCCCGACGGCGAGCTGGAGCTGCTGCCGCTGGTGCCGCCTGCGCCGCCCGACGGTGTAGAGCTGCTGCCGCTGGTTCCGCTCGAGCTGTCAGATGGCGTGGAGCTGCTGCCACTGGTTCCCCCGGCACCACCCGATGGTGTAGAAGTGCTGCCACTGGTGCCGCCTGCGCCGCCCGATGGTGTAGAAGTACTGCCGCTGGTGCCGCCCGCGCCGCCTGAAGGCGGAGTGGTGCTGCCACTGGTACCGCCTGCGCCACCCGGAGGCGTTGTCGTGCTGCCTGCTGCGCCGCCGGTGCTGCTGTCAGTGCTGCCGCCTGCTCCACCTGCCGGTGGTGTGGTGCCACCAGTGCTTGGGGTTGCGCCTGGGCTTTCAGTGCTGCTACTGCTGCTGGTGCCGCCCGCAGTGCCTGTGGTGCCGGCAGTGCCGCTTGTGGTGCCGCCGGTGCTTCCCGTTGCGCCCGAGCTGCTGGTGCTGCCGGTGCCAGCGTCGGAGGTGCCAGGTTCTTTCTTGTCACACGCGCCTAAAGCAAGAGTGGCGACCAAGGCCGCGAGCAATACTGAGTATTTCATATAAGTTCCTCTCAGAAATATAGTTGTAAATGAGTGCTCGGCTTATTTGAGAAAAACGGTTCGTGTTAAGTGCCTGCTGAAACTTTGATAAATGTCATATGCCATATATTTTTTTCAATGAAAACAATAAAGATTCAATGACGGCAGGGGAGGGGGATGGGGCCACGATCTCATTAACCGCCGAATGTTGTGGCGAAGCAGTTCTTCCACTTAGAAACATGCGGTTTTATAGAAGCGACGTGTGAAAGCAATGCCGGGCTTGCAGGCCGGTGTCTGCGCATACAGACACTGCCGGCAACAAGATGCTGGCGACCGTGGCAGTGCGCATGAAGCAATCGGTGTGGATCTGTAACGTCGTGGCCTGCTATGGCGACGATGGGCTTATCGCATTCTTGAAAGGGGCGAGCACAGTCGCAGAAGTGTCGGCAACCGAGGCAGGCAACCGAGCGCGCCGGTTGGCGCAGATTCAATGAAGTGATTGGTGGGGGAAGATGCACTCCTGCGTGAAGAGCGCTTCAAACTGTTCCGGCGGCACCGGCTTCGAGAACAGAAAACCTTGGGCGAAATCGCAGCCCGCGGCCGCAAGGATTGCGTATTGTTCAGGCGTCTCCACGCCTTCGGCCACGACCTTGATGCCGAGCTTGTGCGCCATCACGATCATTGCCTCATAAAGCGCGACATTCTCAGAGCCCGGAGCAAGGTCGACGATGAAGGAGCGGTCGATCTTCAGGTAGTCGATATCGAGCCGGTTCAGGTACGACATGGAGGAATAACCGGTGCCAAAGTCATCCAGCGACACCTTGATGCCGGCTTCCCTGAACTTCAGCAACTGCGTCGTAATTGCCGAGTTGGTATCGAGCAGTAATCCTTCAGTGATCTCCACCGTGATGCCGTCCCCTGGCACGCCCAGTTCATCCAGATGTTCGAACCAGCTGTCATGCCCGATCCCTCCGCTGCGGTACTGCACGGGCGAAGTGTTCACGCTGATCTCGAAATCGGGGTGGAATTCACGCCACCGAGCGACCTGCCGTGTCGCCTCACGGAACACCCAGTCTCCGATCTCCACGATCAAGCCGGTGTCTTCTGCAACCGGAATGAATTCTGCCGGGCTCACAAGGCCGCGCTTCGGATGCTGCCAGCGGATCAGAGCCTCTGCCTTGCAGATTCGCCCGCTGGCCATGTCCACAATCGGCTGGTAATGCACGCGGAACTGGTTCTGGGACAGTGCCAGCCGCATATCGGCAACCAGGCGGCGCCTTGCCTGCGCCTGTTCCTGCATGCAGGGGGTGAAGTAATGGAAGCGATTGCGCCCCAGGTTCTTCGCCGCGTACATCGCCTGGTCCGCATTCTTCAGCAGGTCCTCAACTTCGGTTGCATCGTCGGGATAGAAGGTGATGCCGATACTGGCCGAGACATACGCGACTTCATCGCCGAGGATGAAGGGCTCGGCCATGTTCTTCAGCACTTCCTGCACGATGCGCTCGACATTGGTCGCTGCCGTCAGTTCGCCCAGAATGATGGTGAACTCGTCGCCGCCCAGCCGCGCGACCGTGTCGGATTCCCGCACGCAGCTGCTCAGGCGCTGCGCGGCCTGCTTGAGCAGCGAGTCGCCGACGGCATGGCCAAGGGTGTCGTTGATTTCCTTGAAGCGGTCGAGGTCGATGAACATCAGCGCCATCGGCAAGCCGGCACGGTGCGACTTGCGGATTTCCTGTTCCAGCCGGTCGCGGAACATCAGGCGATTGGGCAGGCCGGTCAGCGAGTCGAAGTTCGCCTGCCGCCACACGAGATCGTCCGTCTTCTTCTTGTGCGTGATGTCCGAGAACAGCGCGATCCTGCAGTTGACTGAGCCGTCCGAATTGTAGGAAGTGTTAATGGTCAGCCATTCCGCATACACCTCGCCGTTCTTCCGGCGGTTCCAGATCTCGCCTTGCCAGTGACCACAGGTATTCAGTGCTTGCCACATGGCGTCATAGAAAGAGTGGTCTTGCCGTCCGGAGCGCAGCATCTTGATGTGGCGGCCAATTACTTCCTCCCGCTTGTACCCGGTAATCTTGGTGAAGGCGGGGTTGGTTTCGATGACGATGCCGTCGGCGTCGGTGATGGTCATGGCTTCGCTGCTGCTCTCATACACCATGGTCGCCATGCGCATCGTCGATTCCGCCTGCTTGCGCTCGGTAATGTCGAGCATGATGCCGATCGTCGCCGGGTGCCCATCCAGGCTCATGCTGGAACCGAACACTTCGACATCGAACAGCGTACCGTCTTTCTTGCGCGCCCGGCGCTCGTAATGCACGCCGAGCAAATCGCCACGCAAACGCTTCTGCACATTGGTTTCGACCAGGTCGCGGTCGCCTTCCGGAACGAGATCGTAGACGCCGACGGACTCGATCATGGCGGCAGGTTCGTAGTTGAACATGCTTGCCATTTTTTCGTTCACAAACCTGAACTTGCCATCCTGCGCGACATAGACGCCGACCACGGAGTTTTCTGCGACGCCACGGAACATCGACTCCGCCTGCGACAGGGCCTTGCGCTCCTCCTCAAGACGGGTGATCAGGTTGCCGATGCGGCGTGCGGAGTAATTGAAGGCATCTGCCAGTTGGCCCATTTCGTCATTGGAGCGGTAGCCGATGCGGACATGGTAATTTCCTTCGGCGAGGTCTCGGCTGTGGCGGACGAGGCCACGCAGCGGTTGCACGATACGCAGGCGGACCAGGATAAACATGGCAATGAGCACCAGCACGTCGACCAGCAACAGCAGGTAGGTGGTATGCAATGCGCGTTGCTGTCCGCGTTGTGCATCCATCGTCAGTGATTGCATCAGTTCTTCGGCGCCCTTGAGCATGCGCGCCGAGCCTTCGGTGATTTCGCCGAATTGGACTGCCTCTACGGTAGTAGCACTGGTGTTCTGAAGCGTCGATTCAATATACGCACGGTAGCGGAGCCAGTTTTGGCGTAGTGCCTCCAGTTCCACCTGCTGGTGAGGGGACAGCGGCCGCAGTTCGTAGCCGAAGGCAATTCCGCCAACTGCGAGAGCATGCAGTGCGGTTTCGTAGTCATGGATATCGGCCTCCGCGGCGTTCTTGCCGGGAGCCCAGCCATTGAGGGTATTGCTGGTATTAAGTGCGATTTTCTGGCTGAGGAAGCGGAGTTTGCCTGCGATATTGACAGTGGCAGCAACGCCGTTGAATTCCTGCAGGATGCTGCGCACGACAATGACATTGGCAACGCCGAGCAGCAGGAGCAGCAGGAATACCAGTCCAATTTTCTTACTGATAGTAAAGCGGGGAGCGGCAGGATAGCCTTTGTCGTGCGGCAGGCGTGGCAGCAGCTTTTCTGTCATGTCCGTCTTTACATGTAATTGATACCCAGTGCCGCTGGACTGCGAAAAACGGGATGCCTCGGCAACAGGGGCGATAACTTCGATCCGCCGTCTAGTTCTTATCGGTCTTGATTCTTATTGTGTTAACCAATAATCACTATCCTAGAAAGGTTGCTCTAAGTCAATAGTGGCGCAAGCGAGATAAAAATGGTAGCCCCGCTCCGCGCCCAAAATGGACATGGAGCGGGGCGGCTGGCTGAAAACCGACGGCTGGACTTACGCAGGCTGGACGTAGTCGCGCAGGAAGGTTCTCGTCTGGCTGTCGGGGAAGCTGATTGTGATCTTGTCGCCGGCAGAAGAAACGACACGTCCTTCGCCGTATTTCGCGACTTTGACCGGGCTGCCGACATCCGGCAAGCGCGGTTTGGCGGCACGGCTTGCCGGCGGTACGTGATCCCGGATGTGTTCCGGGCTGAGTGCCTGTTCAGGCGGCTGGCGGCAATTGTCGCAGACGTCGCAATGTGACCAGTCAACGTGCTCACCGAAATACTCCAGCAAAATCTTCCAGCGGCAAAAACCGGTCTGCGCGTAGAACACCATGCGCTCCAGCGCTTCGTGGTCCCGCGCGTTCTTTTCGCGATAAACCTCCACCAGACGAGCCAGTTCACTGGCCTTGACCTTCTCGCGCAGGAGCTGGTAGCCGAGGTCCTCTTCCTGCTTCACTATCCCGCCGTCCTTCAGCAGCTTGATTGCTACCTGCAAGCGAGTATCGGAGATTTGTTCCAATGCGGCACGCAGACGGTCGGAGGATACGCGCGGGCTTTCCATCGCAAGCGTCTGCAGCGCACCATAAATATCCCCGAGGTCGTCAACGCCCGGATAACGTCGTGCAAGAAAGAACTGCTGGACTTGCTTGTCCTTCGGGTAGTAGATCAGTACGCACTCCGCTGCAATTCCGTCGCGGCCGGCGCGTCCCGATTCCTGGTAATACGCCTCGAGATTGGCGGGTAACTGGTAATGGACGACGAAGCGTATGTCAGGCTTGTCGATCCCCATGCCGAATGCATTGGTTGCTACCATGAGGCGACTTGCTCCACTCATGAAGGCGTCCTGGTTTTGCGTGCGTATCCTTGCGGACAACTGGCCGTGATAGAACGTCACACTTTCACCGGCCTGATGCAACGCCCTGTAGACCTCATCCACCGCCTTCACTGTCGCCACATAGATGATGCCGGGGCCGGCTGTCTCGCGCGCAATGCGCGTC
Organism: Noviherbaspirillum sp.; assembly: GCA_035654275.1. Classification (GTDB taxonomy): domain Bacteria; phylum Pseudomonadota; class Gammaproteobacteria; order Burkholderiales; family Burkholderiaceae_D; genus Noviherbaspirillum. The sequence goes on along the minus strand of DASRXG010000028.1, from coordinate 26,029 downwards.
ACCTGCAGCAGCTTTTCACTTTCATCTGTTGCCGGTTCGACCCGGTAGTGCAGGTTCGGCCGATAAATGCCGGTATTGATGACGCGCAGATCGGGGAGCCCAAGTTGCTTGCCGATGTCCTCAATGACTTCATTCGTTGCAGTGGCCGTCAATGCGAGTACGGCGGGACTGCCGAGCGCTTTGATGGCATTGCCCAGCTCAAGATAGGCAGGGCGGAAATCATGTCCCCACTGCGAGATGCAGTGAGCTTCGTCGATGACAAAAAGGCTGATCTTGCTCTGTTTTAGCGTTACGAGAAATTCCGGATCGGACATCCGTTCCGGTGTGGCGAACACGAATTCGTTACCGGATTGCTTGATGCTTTCCAATACCGACGCTTCCTCGCGGCTGGTCAGCGTACTATTGACTTCAGCCGCTGCAACGCCCGCAGTTTCCAGTTTCCCTGCCTGGTCTTTCATTAGCGAAATCAACGGCGAAACGACGACCGTCACGCCGGGGATCTTCAGCGAAGGCAATTGATAGCAGAGCGACTTTCCGGCACCGGTCGGCATGATGGCCAGCGTGTCATGTCCCCTTAATACATGCTCGATCACTTCACGCTGCCCAGGCCGCAGATGCGTAATCCCGAACGTTTCACGCATCGTTTTCTGAAGGCTGTTTGCCGGCACAGCGGGGCTGTGTGCTGGGGACGTACCAGAACGTGCCGTACCGACAGATTTGCGACTTGGCGTTTTAATGCTTGTAAACATTGTTTGCATGGTCGGGCATGGAGGTAAAAGAAAAATGAAATACCTTTATGCACCAACCATGCCAAGGATCAGGTCGTTGTTGATCCCGGATATATCCCTGTTTTACCCGTGCCACGGATAAAAACGTTAGGATGAGAATCGTTTGCCAACTTCTTAAAGTTATGCGTTATAATCGGCCACCGATTGAAGTTCGAGCTAGCAGTGCAGTATTCGTCTGTCATTCTTTCTTGCTTCAAAGGATCCATCGGGCGAAAGCCCATTTAACTGTAATAGGAAATGTAATGGCAACAGGTACTGTCAAGTGGTTCAACGACGCTAAAGGTTTTGGCTTTATTACCCCGGACGAAGGCGGCGAAGATTTGTTCGCGCACTTCTCCGCAATTCAATCCAACGGCTTCAAGTCGCTGAAGGAAAACCAGCGCGTTTCTTTCGAAGTCACGACCGGCCCGAAGGGCAAACAGGCTTCCGCAATTCAGCCTCTGTAATTCAGTCCGCTGAATCAAGAAACATAAAAATCCCCGGCTTGCCGGGGATTTTTTTATCCTACGTCAGGCTTTTTTAGTCGGTCGGGATCTTTCAATTGGCAATTATTTACATCGCGTACGTGTAAATTTGTGGCACGACGTCAGGCAGCCGTTCCCGGTACAAGCACAGCAGCACCATCGAATTCTCCGGCACGCAGGGCAGCCAATGCCTGGTTGGCCTGTTCCAGCGGGAACGCAACTGGAGATGTTCGGATCTCCATTTGACCGGCCAGCTGGAAGAACGCGTCGCCATCGGCCCGCGTAAGATTGGCAACCGAGCGCACGCAGCGTTCTCCCCACAGCAAGGCGTATGGAAACCGGGGTATGTCGCTCATATGGATACCGGCACAGACGACGGTTGCCCCTTTCCGTGTAACTGAAAGCGCCTGCGGCACGAGTGCGCCGAGTGGGGCAAAGATGATTGCCGCATCGAGCGGCGCTGGCGGCGTGGTATCGGATCCTCCAGCCCAGGATGCACCCAGTGAACGTGCGAATTCCTGCGAGCGGGTATCGCCGGGACGTGTAAACGCGTAGATCTCACGGCCTTGTTGCCGCGCGACCTGCGCAATGATGTGGGCCGCCGCGCCGAAACCATACAATCCCAGTCTTTGAGCATCGCCTGTCATCGCATAGGCCCTGTAGCCGATCAGTCCTGCGCATAGCAAAGGTGCTGCGTGCAAGTCATCGTAACGCTCCGGCAGCAGGAAACAGTAGCGTGCGTCGGCAACCGTATATTCCGCGTACCCGCCGTCGCGATCATATCCAGTAAACAGCGCGTCGTCGCACAGGTTCTCCTGCTGTACTTCGCAGAATCCGCAATGGCGGCAGCTTCCCCCGAGCCAAGGCACGCCGACGCGGTCGCCGACCAATAGCCCTTGGACCAGCTCTCCCTTGTCCGCGACAACGCCGACGACTTCATGCCCCATGATCAATGGCGTCTTACGCGGCGTCAGTTCTCCGTCTGCGATATGCAAGTCGGTTCGGCATACGCCGCATGCTGTAACTCGGATCAGGATCTCGTGGGCTGACGGGCGAGGTATGGTGATCGATGCGAGGCGCAACGGCAGGCGCGGAGCATCGAGCAGCATGGCGCGCATGTTCCCGCGTGCCGGTGAAGAGAGGGGTTGTTTCTGCATGCGCGTTCTCCCTCGTGAATCGTTGCAATGCAGTTCATGATACTCCTGCAACCCGGGGGCAGGCATCCGATTGACCTCGTCCTAGGGTCTGTTCACACTACTTGTTAATTGTTGTGGCGGAACCGAAACTGTAGGCACTCCTGCACGCAAGGAGTAGTCATGCAACTGAGTGCCACACAATTTCAGCAGATCGAGGATTTGCTGCCGCGCCAGCGCGGCAACGTCAAGGTGAGCAACTTGCAAGTGATCAATGCCATCCTGTTTGTGGCGGCCAACGGCTGCAAATGGCGGGCGCTACCGGAGCACTACGGCAAGTGGCATACCGTGTATACCCGCATGCTGCGCTGGAGCAGAGCCGGCGTGCTCGATCGGGTGTTCGAGCAATTGCAGCGCCGACGGCTCATGCAGGTGCGTATCGAAGCAGTATGCCTGGATTCGAGCATCGTCAAAGTGCATCCCGATGGTACTGGTGCACCCAAAAAAACGGGCCACAAGCACTTGGACGCAATCGCGGTGGCTGGAGCACCAAACTGCATCTGGTTGCCGCGGATGACCGCCATAGCGTGACTTGGAGCCTTACCCTGAGTCAAGCGGGCGACGCGCCGGAGGGACGCCGGCTGATCCAGGCCTTGGGTCCGTTGCCCCAACTAGTGGCGCTGCTCATGGATAGTGCCTATCAGGACGATGCCACCCGTGAAACGGCACTGCGCCTGGGTTGGATGCCGGTGGTGCCGCCCAATCCTCAGCGGCGTCAGCCTTGGCCATACGATCGGCAACTCTATCGCAAACGCAATCAAATCGAGCGGCTGTTTCGACGCCTGAAGGCGTGGCGCCGTGTGTTCACTCGCTATGACAAGCTGGATCTGATGTTCGCCGCGTTCATCACCTCAGCGCTCATCGCTGAAGCGCTGCGATAGTGTGAACAGGCCCTAGCGCGGCTATACGATGGCGAAAAAAATTTACAGGATACAACAGCAATGTTTTTCAAGTTTGGCAAGAGCCGGGAAGAGCCGCGAATAGTGCCGGCAGTGTCCGCGGCCGGAACCGATATAGAAGATGTCGTCGGCCGGGTCGCGCACCAGGCACCAGGACTGGGGAAGGAATCGGCAACGCTGAATGGCTTGATCGACGACCTGGCAGTCATGAGCAGCAGGCAGGCGGAAACCTTCAATGCGCTGGCTAGTGAAATCGATGCGATGATCCGCGCCAATCAGGCGATTGAAGAAGCCACGAAAGCAAGCAGCGAGTCGGTGCTGCGTGCCCGTCAGGCAGTTGAACAGATCGGGCAAGGCGTCATCGGCGTGACTGACAATCTGGCTGAGGTGGCCGATGCCGCTAGCGAGATTACGAGAATCGCGCCGCAGACGCGGCTCGTCGCATTCAATGCCTCGGTGGAAGCGAAACGTGCTGGCGAAGCCGGGCGCGGTTTCGGTGTGGTGGCCGACGCGGTGAGAGAGCTGGCCGCCAAGGTCGAACAATCCTCGAAACAAATCATGAGCACCGTCACCCAGCTCGATGCACGCATCAAGCTGCTGGCGGACGATATTTACTCCAGGGAAAGCGACCACAAGGGCTCGGAGAAAAAGAGCACCTTCGACGCGGCAGTGTCGGAGGTGGAACGTGGTGTGAGCGGCATTGCAGTAACGGCACAGCAGAATCTGGCGGGTTGCACCGGCGTGTTGGAGTCAGTGCGAGGCCTGTCGGGCCAGGTGGCGGAAACGGCAAATGCATTGCAGCAGGCGAGCAAGCGGACGGACAGCTTCCTTTCCTTGTCCGAGGCACTGATTGAAATGGTGGCAGAAAGCGGTGTCCGTACCGAAGACACGCCATTCATTGACGCGGCTGTTGAAGCGGCGACGAAGGTCGGACGGCTATTTGAGGAGGCTGTGCAGAGCGGCGCAATCAGCATCGAGGATCTGTTCGACGGCAATTATCAGCCGATCCCCGGCACGAATCCGGAACAATTCATGACGCGCTTCACAGAATTCACTGACCGGGTGCTGCCGCCGATTCTGGAAGATATCCTGACGTGGTCGCCAAAAATTGCCTACGGCATCGTGACGGATTTGCATTGCTATATCCCGACACACAACCGCAAATGCTCAAAGCCGCAGGGACCAGACCCGGTATGGAATCAGGCCAATTGCCGCAACGGTCGCTTCTTCCGCGGGCGGACCGAGAGCGCGGCCGTAAAGAACGAGCGCAAGTTCCTGTTGCAGACCTACCGGCGCGATATGGGTGGCGGAAACCACGTGGTGATGAAGGACCTGTCCGTTCCGATCTGGGTGAAGGGCTGGCACTGGGGGGGGCGCTGCGCGTCGGCTATCAGTTTTAGTCCGTAACCGTTGAGTAAATAAAAAGCGGCCGTAAAGGCCGCTTTTTATTCGATCTATTGTTGATCTATTGTTGCTTACTGCTTGTAGATGCCGGAGCCGACGATAACGTCATCGACCTTTTCGATGTAGCTGGATTTCGATTCCACGGCCTTGGTTACCGGGTTCGGCCATTTGTAATCGACCCAGCCTTTGCCTTTGCTGTTGGCAACTTCAATAATGCTCTTGATGATGTACTTGCCGTCAGCGTCTCGCATTTCGAGAAGATTCTTGCCAACCATTCTGGAAGCATTGCCATTGCCTATCGATTGATTCACACCCTGCACGTCGTACACGAAGATGTACAAGTCACGATCGACGAACTGTCCTTTCGGATCGTTAAAGGCCGCAAACGCTTTCTCCTTGCCATTCGCCTTCAAGTAGGCAACGGCTTTTTTCACCAGCGCGCTTGCCTCATCGGCAGTGCCGCGCTCGGCAGCGCACGCAGCGGTGCTAATGAAGGCGGCAAACAAAGAAAAAGTTAGTCCTTTTAGCACGGAATTCATGATGTCTCCTTCGGTCTTGATGCAATAAGGTGGATTCTGCGCGAAGCCTGTGGCCCGAGCATTTAATTGCCATACGGCATCATGGATTCTAGTCGGTTGTTGCGGGAGATTTGGCGTGCCGCATCCTTTTTTTCGTGAATAATTTTCATTCGTTGACCCAGCTTATTTTTTGTTATCTGCTGCGCCAGTAATCCGGTTGGGCATAAGCATGGCGTAGAAAATCAACGAAGGCGCGGATGCGCAAAGGAAGATGGCGGCGCTGTGCAAATACGGCATAAATATCGTTGCCGGGAGCGGCGAATTCGTCCAGCACTGTCACCAGTTTTCCGGACTCGATCTCGGTGGCGACCTCCCACATCGACCGCCATGCCAGGCCTTTGCCAGCAAGCGCCCAGTCGTGCAGTACGGCGCCGTCGTTGCAGACCATGTTGCCGGTAACTCGCAGGGTGACGTTCTTGCCATGCTGCCGGAATGTCCATCCGCGCTGGCTACCGGCGCTGCTGATGGCAAGGCAGTTATGCTTGGCCAGCTCGTCGAGCGTTGTGGGTGCGCCGTGGCGCTTGATGTAGTCGGGCGATGCGACCACTACGCGCTTGTTATCGGCGAGCTTCACGCCAATCAGGCTCGAGTCCGACAATGCTGCGATGCGGATCGCGACGTCGATGCCTTCGCCGATCAGATCCACGACCCGGTCGTTCAGGTTGAGCGTGATCGTGACATCGCGGTGTTGCGCCAGGAAAGACGGAATCAATGGTGCGACATGCTGGCGACCGAATCCGGCCGGTGCCGAGATCAGCAGATGGCCGCTGGCACGGGCACTTCGCTCCGACACCGCCGCCTCGGCATTTTCGAGTTCCGTCAGGATCCGCTGGCAGTCTTCGAGGAAGGCGATGCCCTCATTGGTCAGTGCAATCTTTCGTGTGGTTCTTTGCAGCAGCTTTACGCCAAGACGTTCTTCCAGCGCATCGAGCCGTCTGCCAATCATTGCCGGTGCGATGCCTTCCGCTCGCGCTGCGGCGGACAGGCTTCCCTTGGCGGCGACATCGACAAAAGTGGAAATCTGTTTGAAGTGGTCCATTGCTGGAATGGTAATTCAGCTGATACTTAAACGCAATAATAAAATGATTAAACGTTTAAATTGTGCGTATTTATATTGAAATATACTCACCTTCAACAGCAACGCTCCATCATGACATGACGATTCAAGCCATTGCCTTTGATGCTTGTGAAACGCTTTTCGATGTGATGTGTACTCGCTTGGCGCGCTGGCAGACAAGCACCTCACCAGCGTCGACTCAAGGAGACGACATGAGCGCGTTGCTTCACTACGTACAAAACAAAAAGCAGAACAGGATCGGGAGGGGAAATGAGCATCTTTGAAATCGCGCTGGTGGGCATCGCGGCATTTTGCGCCGGCGCCATGAATTCGGTGGCGGGGGGCGGCACATTCCTGTCCTTCCCGGCGCTGTTGGCGGTCGGGGTGCCGCCGGTGGCCGCCAACGCCAGCAATTCGGTTGCGCTTTGGCCGGCCAGCCTGTCCGGTGCGTGGGCATATCGCCAGGAGCTTGCGCGATACAAGCGTTATCTCATCCCGCTGGGAATTGTTTCCTTTCTTGGCGGCATTGCCGGTGGCTTGCTGTTGCTAGCGACGAAGGACAACACATTTTCCAAGCTAATTCCGTGGCTGCTGTTGTTTGCGACGGTGCTGTTTGCCTTTTCCGGCCAGCTGTCGACGCTATTGCGCCGCGCGAAGACGCATCAGCCCGGGAATACGGCGACATCACTTGCCGGTCATGCGGTCGTGTCGGTTTATGGCGGCTTCTTCGGCGCCGGCATGGGCATACTGATGCTCGCAAGCCTAGCCATGTCGGGCCATGATGATGTGCATGAGATCAATGCGATCAAGAACTTGCTGTCAGCGGTGATTTACAGCGTCACCGTCCTGACTTTCGTCATCGCTGGTGCCGTGAGCTGGCCGCATACGATTACCATGCTGACGACTGCGACGCTGGGTGGCTATTGGGGCGCGACCATCGCCCGAAAAATACCGGCGCTGTGGCTTCGCCGGTTCATCATCACCGTCGGCTTCATCCTGACTGTTTTCTATTTCTACAAGACGGTCTGAAGGGCGGGGCGCCAAGGCACATGGCTCGATAGTGGGACGATGAGGAGCCGGCAGCACATTGCACAGCATTTCTTCTCGGGAAGAGATCGATCCACGTCAGACCTTTTGACGCAACTCGTTGATTTTTTGCGTGCCCCGAATACCATGGAGTGGATCCGGACGTCATGGGAATGCTTATGCATGCGCTCAAATTGATACAGGTCGGCGAATCGGTAGGTTTGGCCCTTCCAAAGGAGGCCTTGGCCAAGCTGAAATGCGGTGTAGGTGGGACCGTATTCCTGACCGAAACGGCAGGGGGCTTGACGCTGACATCCCATAACCCGGTCATACAAGACCAACTCCAGGCAGGGCGCGCATTTATACGTGATTACCGTGACGCGCTGCGCATGTTAAGCGAATGAACCTGCGTTCCATTGACCCCGATGCGCTGCTCCTGTTGCAGCGGGAAAGCCTGAGCGATCTTCCAGGCGACCTCGACGCCTCCGACGGGATGCTGCTTGACCAGGCATTCGCCTATCCGCTCAATCAGGCAGTCATGCAACATGCAGATGTCGCCGATCTCGCCGCAGCCTACGCGGTAGGTATCCTGAAATACCGTCCTTTCGTCGTCGGGAATGAGCACGCCGCGTTCCTGGCGATGGGGCTGTTCCTGTACCTGAATAATTGGCAGTTGAATGCTTCATCGGAAGAAGCCGCGCGTGTCATATGGCAGGCCAGCGCCGCCGATCTCGGTGAGGACGAGCTCGCAAACTGGGTACGAAGCAAGCTGTAACCTCTTAAGGCTTCACGGCTAAAGCGACTGCACATATTCCCTTATCCCGGCCAGCAGCATCTCTACCGCCATCGCCGTCAGGATCAGGCCCATCAGGCGTTCAAACGCCGCCATCACCCGTGGACCCAGCGCGCGCTGCATGCGCTCAGCCCCCAAAAGCACGATCAGCCACACGACAGCAACTATCGACAACACAGCGACATGCAACAGGGTTTCCGTCGTGCTTGTCGAAGAGAACAGTAGCACTGTCACTAGGGCGGATGGGCCGGCCAATGCCGGGATGGCCAATGGAACGATAAACGGCTCGCCCACAGTCTCCGGATCACCAAAGACGCCACCGGGTTGGGGGAAAACCATTCGCAGCGCAATCAGGAACAGGATCACGCCACCGCCGATGCGCAGCGCGATGTCGCTAAGTTGCAGTGCAGTCAGGAAGTGACGTCCGAAGAACATGAACAAGAGCAGGATCAGGAAGGCGATCGCGCATTCGCGCACGATCACGCGCCCGCGCCGTTCAGGCGGGACATTGGCCAGCGCGCTTGCGAACAGTGGCACATTGCCGAACGGATCGGTCACCAGCAACAGGATGATGAAGGATTGAAAAAAATTCTGGGTCATCTTGTTTTGCGTCGAAAAAGATGTAGAGGATATGCTCGGTTCTCCTCGAGCAAAGGGGCAAGGGTTTCGAGTAGCATGCCACAAACAACACAAAACAAAATACGGAGGAACCATGCAATCCACCAAGCCGGAAAAGCGATCGCGTCGCCGTTTTATTCTCGGTGGCCTGGGCGTTGCCGGGGCGTTGATCGTTGGCTGGGGCGTGACGCCGGCTCGTCAGCGCCTGCATACCGCAAAGAGCCTGCCGACAAAGGAAGGGGAAGTCGCATTGAACGGCTGGGTGAAAATTGCCAGCGACGGCATTGTGACCGTGGCGATGCCGCAATGCGAGATGGGACAGGGCGTGTATTCCGCGCTTCCCATGCTGGTGGCGGAAGAGCTCGATGTGCCGCTGTCGATGGTCCAGATCGAACGCGCTCCGCTCGACAAGATTTTCGGCAATGTCGCCATGCTGCAGGATGGATTGCCGTTTCATCCTGATGGCGCAGGCACGCTCAAGGAAGTGGCACGCTGGTTGACCGGCAAGACAGCGCGCGAACTCGGCCTCATGGTTACCGGTGGTTCTTCCTCGGTCAAGGACACATGGCACCCGCTGCGCGAAGCCGGTGCGACGGCACGTGCAATGCTGGTCGCAGCTGCAGCGAAAGAGTGGAATGTGCCAGCGGCGGAATGCACGACCGAAAACGGATCGGTTCTGCACACCAGCGGCAAGCACGCGACATACGGGGAACTGGCGGCCAAGGCCGTTGGCAGCTCGCCCGATACCATCCGGCTTAAGGACCCGAAGGACTTCAAGCTTATCGGCACGCCGCAGCCGCGGCGCGATTCCGCTGCCAAGGTGAACGGCACGGCGGGATATGGGCTGGATGCGCGCCCCGAAGGCCTCATCTATGCCGCCGTCAAGATGTCGCCGACGATTGGGGGCGCGGTACAGAAATTCGATGCCGACGCCGTCAAGGCGATGCCGGGTGTGATTCGCGTTGTGGATTTCTCGGGGGCTGCTCCAGGCATGACGGGTGTTGCGGTGTTGGCGAAGTCCTATTGGCAGGCAAAACAAGCCATAGCTGCCTTGCCGGTCAGCTGGAACGATGGTCCTCATGCGAAGCTGTCCACTGCCGGTGTGTTTGAGGAGTTGCGCGCCAAACTCGATACCGAATCGGGCTTTACCTATTACCACAACGGCGAGCCGCAACCTGAGAAGGCGGCGAAAAACCTGAAAGCCGAGTACACAGCACCTTTCCTCGCGCACGCGACGATGGAGCCAATCAATTGCACTGCCCAAGTCAAGGACGGCAAGGTGAACGTCTGGGTCTCCACCCAGGTTCCGAGCATTGCAGCCGATACCGCGGCCAAGGTCGCCAACGTCGATGCGGATGATGTGACGCTGCATGTCACATACCTCGGCGGCGGTTTCGGTCGACGGCTGGAAGTCGACATGGTGGCGCAGGCAGTCGCAATCGCGATGGCGACAGGTGGCTTGCCGGTACAGGTGATCTGGAGCCGCGAGGAGGACATGCAGCACGATATGTACCGCCCGGCGGCTCTGGCACGCTTCACGGCTTCGGTGGACGCCGAGGGTAATGTCGTAGCCTACGACAACAAGCTGGCATCAGGTGCAATTACACACCAGGTCCTCGAGCGCACGTTTGGACTGATGGGGGCAGGGCCGGACAAGACCACGGCCGAAGGCGCTTTCGACATGCCTTATGAATTCGCGCACCAGCGCATTGCGCATGTGACGGTGCCGACGCCGGTGCCGCTCGGTTACTGGCGTTCCGTCGGACACTCGCACAATGCGTTTTTCAAGGAGAGCTTCATCGATGAACTGGCGCACGCCGCAGGCAAGGATCCGGTCGATTTCCGACGAAGCTACCTCAAGAAGCACCCGCGCCATCGTGCAGTGCTTGACGCGGCAGTGGCAAAGGCTGGCAAACCGGCATCCGGGAGGGCGCATGGTGTAGCGCTACACCAGTCCTTCGGTTCCATCGTCGCCCAAGTCGCGGAAGTCTCTCTTGTGGGTAACGAAATCCGGGTGCATAAGGTTACGTGCGCCATCGATTGCGGGATTGCGGTCAATCCCAATATCATCGCGCAGCAAATGGAGTCGTCCGTCATATTCGGACTGAGCGCGGCTCTGTTCGGCGAAGTCACGCTCAAGGATGGCAAGGTGCAGCAGCAGAACTTCCACGATTATCCGGTATTGCGAATGAGCCAGGTACCGGTGGTGGATACGGTCATCATCAAGAATGCGGAACCTCCCGAAGGTGTTGGCGAACCGGGCACGCCACCGATTGCGCCGGCAGTGGCAAATGCTGTGTTTACACTGACCGGAAAACGCCTGCGCAGCTTGCCATTACGCCTTGCCTAGCAGGCTGTTGAAAACGTCGCGAGCGAACGGGGATTGAGGCTGACGAGCGCAAGCGTACGAGTGGAACGCAGAACACCGCAGGCCTTAGGATCAGCCCGCGCAGTAGTTTTTCAACAGCCTGCGAGGTTGATCTAAATTCCAGCTTCATGCAGCCGGCTGCGCAAATTGCAGTCGCGCTGCCACTCGGCGCGTTCAGGCGAGCTTGATGCCTCCGAACGTAACTCCGCATCGCTTTTTTCTGCCTGCGCCTGAATCAGGCGATCAGCGAGTTTTGCGTCAGGCAACACGGTGCCGAAAAACGCGACATTTTCGCCACGCTGTATCAATAACGTCGGGAAATTTTCGACATCAATGTCGCCGATGAAATCCGCCTGGTCCTCGATATCGATCCACACGAAGCGCTTGTCCGGATGTTCGGCGGCCAGCTTGTCAAAACTGCTGCGGTAGGCACGGCATGTGTCGCACCAGGCTGCGCAGAGGCAGGCAATTACCCAGGAATCTTCGTCGAGCCACTGGGCCAGTTGTGCCATGTTTTGGCTGTCCAGTGTGATGGCGGATTGTTGCATGGTAAGCGTCAAGTTGGCGTGGGTGCCTATTGTAAGGGATAGGGATCCCAATTGCTCCAGTGCCAGTAACACTCGTCACGTTGACTCCGGCGCGACGTTGGTTGTCAAGCCGACATGCCGCTATTTCGCCTGCAATTTGTCATCACGCCCGAGCAAGCCGGCACGGTAAAATATCGCCATGCCTACGATTCTTGCCATTGAAACCTCTTCCGAACTCGCCTCGGTCGCCTTACTGCATCGCGGCGACATCATCGCGCATGAAGCGGAGGGCGTGCAAACCCATTCCCAGACGCTGCTGCCGATGGTGCAGGCATTGCTGGCGCAGGCCGGGATAGGACTGGTACAGTGCGACGCTATCGCATTTGGTGCCGGGCCGGGAGCATTTACCGGAGTGCGTACTGCATGCGGCGCAGCGCAAGGTTTGGCGTTTGGACTCGATTTGCCCGTTATTCCGGTTGTTACCTTGGAGGCAATGGCCCAGGCGTGCCGCGAAAGTTTTGCAGCGAGCGAGGTACTGGTCCTGCTCGACGCCCGCATGGAAGAAGTGTATTGGGCGCAGTACCGTTACGACGGTGGATGGCAGGTTGTGACTGCACCCACGTTGTCGTCACCCGAAGAGGTTGTCTCGTGCGGGCCTGTAGTCGCCTGCGGCAACGGATTGATTTCCTACGCCTCTGTGTTCGACGTCATGCCGTTTGCAAAGAATGCCAAAAAGGACGTGATGCCGCACGCGCGGCAGATTGCGCAGCTCGCGCAGCATGAGCTGGCAAACGGACGGACGGTCAGCGCACGGGATGCACAGCCAATTTACTTGCGCAACAAGGTGGCGCTCACAACAGTCGAGCGTCTGGCCAAGGTGGCTGCATGAGCGCTGTTTACCAGGACATCGCACGCTTGACCGATTTGTCCGCACTACGCTTCGCACCGATGCAGGTCAATGACCTGCCGGAAGTGATGAATATCGAAAACAGCGTCTATCCGCATCCTTGGACACGCGGCAATTTCCTCGACTCGCTGTATAGCGGATACCAGGCTTGGACCGTGCGCGAACCGTCCGCCGCGCTGGCTGGATATTTCTTGCTGATGCTCGCAGTGGACGAGGCGCACCTGCTGAATATCAGCGTGCGGCGCGATCTGCATGGACAGGGAGTCGGACGCCTGCAGCTGGACAAAATCATGGCCATCGCCAAGGAAAATGGCATGACGTCCGTGCTACTTGAAGTACGGCCCTCCAATGTCCGCGCATTGGCCGTGTACCAGCGCTACGGCTTTGTGCAGATTGGACTTCGCAAGGGCTATTACCCGGGTGACGGCAATACCCGGGAAGATGCAATCGTGATGAGGTTTCATATATGACGACGCCGATGGACGAACGCCGGCTTGCTTTTCTGCAGGAGATCGGCATTGGACCAGTCTGGCAACGCCGAGACCTTCCTGCGGCACCCGTCACACGCGTCGAAGAGGCCGTTGTTGCGGAGGTCAGGCAGGCAGACGCCGAATTTGACGTGCCACCGATTGATATGTCGGAGCCGTTCTTCTCAGAGGATAGTCTTGTCCTAGACGACGGAATGGAGCATGACGACGTCGCCGGCATGGACTGGCAGCAACTCAAGAATACTGTCGCCAACTGCACCAAGTGTGGACTGTGCCGTGGGAGAACCAATACGGTCTTTGGCGTCGGTGACGAGAAGGCGAAATGGCTCTTTATCGGCGAGGGGCCAGGGCGCAATGAAGATCTCAAAGGCGAACCCTTCGTTGGACCGGCAGGCAAGCTGCTGGACAACATGCTGCTTGCGATGGGCTTAAAGCGTGGTGACAACGCCTATATCGCCAACATCGTGAAATGCCGCCCCACCGATGAAAGCGGACGTGATCGTCCACCGACACCGGCCGAAGCCGCGGCATGCTTGCCTTATTTGCGACGGCAAATCGAGCTGATCCAGCCGACGGTGCTTGTCGCACTGGGCAAGACCGCGGCGATTTCATTGATGGGGCTCGATGCCGAGACGCCGGTTTCCAAGCTGCGCGGGACAGTCCATCGCTATGCGGGAAAACCGCTGGTGGTGACCTACCATCCAGCCTATCTATTGCGCAATCTGGTCGACAAGAAGAAAACGTGGACCGATTTGTGCCTCGCCATGGCAACCTATGCAGGTGCCGACTGACCATTCGCCCCAGACTTTTCAGGCACAGTTCCACCGGCGCTGGAATCATCTGGTCGACCCGCATGTCCGGACTCTGGCATGGCTGCTCGATGCGCCGGACCTGCTTGACCCTGGGGCCGAACAGTGGAGCGGCCGCATTGCCACGCTCGGTTCGGTTGATGACGATACGGCAGCGTGGCTAACCTCGATTGATCGCGCACCAGGCGACCTGCACGCCTTCATCGGCTTGCAACCCTTCACCCGTCTCGGTAGGTATGCCGAAAAACTGATGGCGTTTTACCTCATGCATCGCGACATGCTCGTCGCACATGGTGTGCAGGTGCAAGCAGGCAAGAACGAGACCATTGGCGAATTTGACTTTCTGGTGCGTCAGGGCAAGGACCTGGTGCACTGGGAATTCGCAACCAAGCTCTACCTGCTGGAGTCGAGCGGCCATGGACGTCATGCAGAGTATTTCGTCGGGCCGAACCTGGCCGACACATTGGGCGCGAAAGTCCGCAAGATCATGGAGCGCCAGTTGTCGTTGTCACAGCATCCGGCCGCGCGGCAACAACTGACCGAGCAAATCGCTTTCGCACAGGCCCTTGTCAAGGGATGGCTGTTTTACCACCGGCAGACGCCGGTGACTGAACTGCCGCAGGGGATTGCGCGTGCACATTGCCGCGGCTTCTGGCTGGAGCAAAAGGACTTCGGGGAATTCAGCGGAAGCGAAACAGGGCGTTATGCGGTGTTGCCAAGATTGAGCTGGCTCGCTCCAGCCAAAACATCTATCGAAAATACCTTGGATTCGGCTGATTTGAATTTGTTACTGGCCAGTCATTTTGAGCAACACCGTACCCCTGTATTGATTGCGATTGTCGAGCCGGATGGAAAAGACATGCTGGAGATGGATCGCGGATTCATCGTGCCAGATGACTGGCGCAGCCGCGCCGAGTCACGCATCGCGCATCCTGCCTGAGCAAGTTTTGCCTGATGGCGGCACGACAGCAAGGCCTTTGCCGCTACTGCATCAGTGCTTGTGTTCGCCGATCAATGAAAGGGAGTCATGCAAGCGCTGGTTTGCTCCATGCTTGCGCATGGCAAGGATCATCGTGCCAGCCACGAACAGACCAAACAAAACGATAACGACATTAATGTCCAAGTTCAGTTTGACCATCAGCGCATACAGCATCAGCATGGTCAGCACAGACAGGTTTTCGTTGAAATTCTGAACCGCGATCGAGTGGCCGGCCGAAAGCAGCACATGGCCGCGATGCTGCAGCAGTGCATTCATCGGTACGACGAAATAGCCGGCGAGAGCACCGATCAACACAAGTAGCACATAAGCAAGCCAGACGGAGTGCACCATGGTCATGGTGGTTACAATCAAGCCCATGCCGACCCCGAGAGGCATTACGGTAAGTGCCTTTTTCAGGGGCACGAAGCGCGCTGCAGCGGTGGCGCCAATAGCCACGCCGATGGCGAACACGCCTTGAAGGATCGCTGCCTTGTCGAGCGGCATATTGAGTGATTTCTCCGCCCACTTGAGGACGATGAACTGCAGCGTCGCGCCAGCACCCCAGAACAACGTGGTAACGGCGAGCGAAATCTGCCCCAGTTTGTCCTTCCACAGAGTGGTGAAACAGCCGGCGAAATCAACAACTAGTTTGATTGGGTTTCGTTCCTGGTGAGGGTAGCGAGCGCCTGTATCCGGGATCCGCAGGTTGAACGCGGCAGCGGCAAGGTAGACCAGCATGATGACCGAGAGCGCAGCCTCGGCAGCCGTGTCAATGCCCAGGTCAATGACCGGGAAATCGATGCTCAACAGGGAAGCTGCCACCTGTGAATTAACGAGGGCGCCTCCCATCACGGTGCCGAGAATAATCGAAATAACCGTCAGGCCTTCGATCCAGCCATTGGCGGCGACCAGTTTTTCCGGTGGAAGCAGTTCGGTAAGAATGCCGTATTTGGCGGGCGAATACGCTGCAGCACCAAAGCCGACGATGCCATAGGCAATAAGAGGGTGGACGCTGGCGAACATCATCACACAACCGAATATCTTGATCAGGTTGGTAATGAACATGACGCGGCCCTTGGGCAGCGAGTCTGCAAAGGCGCCGACGAACGCAGCGAGCAGCACGTAAGACAGCACGAAGAACAGCTTGAGCAGCGGGGTCATCCACGCTGGTGCTTGCATTGTTGTCAAAAGTGCGATGGCCGCGATGAGGAGAGCGTTATCTGCAAGCGACGAAAAAAACTGCGCCGCCATAATGGTATAAAAACCGCGATTCATCCGCATATTGAGCCGTACCAATGTCTCTCATCTGTCTCCGGCTTGCTTTATACCATGAAAAGTCGGCAGAACCGCAGGTTTTCCCGAGAGCGAATCTGCTGCGTCCGGTAAAATGAACAGCTCCCCTCGTTGTACATCATCTAACTTTGTTTCATGCCCAGACCCCTCGTCGCCACCATTGATACCGCCGCGATGCGGCACAACCTCAACGTTGCAAGGACTTCCACCCCACGCTCAAACATATGGGCGGTGGTGAAGGCAAATGCATATGGCCATGGACTGGCGCGCGGAATGCGTGCCTTCTCAGATGCGAATGGACTGGCGCTGATCGAAGTCGACAGTGCGGTAAGGTTGCGCGAAATGGGTTGGCAAAAACCTATCCTTTTGCTGGAGGGGTTTTTCGATCAAGCGGACTTGCCGCTTGTTGCATCACATCGTATTCAGGTGGCGGTGCATTGCAATGAGCAGATTGACATGCTTGCACGGGCTAAGCTTGCGTCGCCGATCGATGTCCATCTGAAGATGAACAGTGGCATGAATCGGCTGGGATTCCGGCCCGAAGCATTTCGTGCCGCCTACGAGCGCTTGCGTGCGACCGCTTCTGTGGGGGGCATTTCAATGATGACGCATTTCGCCAACGCGGATGATCCGGCCAATGCCGGGATGTCGATGCAGGAGCAGCTTCGCCGCTTTGAGGCTGCAACTGAAGGACTGCCTGGTGCGCGCAGCGTGTCCAATTCGGCAGCGGTATTGACGTCTCCGAATGTGTTATCGGATTGGGTACGTCCGGGAATCATGCTTTACGGCGCTACCCCGGGCGGACGCACTGCGGAAGAATTCGGGCTGAAACCTGCCATGACACTCACGAGTGAAATCATTGGCATGCAACATATCCGGGCTGGCGATGCGGTCGGATATGGCAGTCGCTTCGTTGCCGATCGACCAATGACGACTGGTGTTGTCGCTTGCGGTTACGCCGATGGCTATCCCCGTCATGCGCCGAACGGCACTCCAGTGGTGGTTGACGGCGTAAAAACCAGAATCGTCGGCAGGGTTTCAATGGACATGATCACGGTCGACCTTACGGATGTCCCCAGTGCCCATGTTGGTAGCAAGGTCGTTTTATGGGGTGAAGGTCTCCCGATTGACGAGGTGGCAACCGCTGCCGGAACCATTGGCTATGAGCTGATGTGCGCTCTCGCGCCGCGCGTCGCAATCGTGGAGCGATAACAGCCAGCCCGTCGAGCGGAACTCAGTTATTTTATTTTCATGGCAAAACAGAAGACAAATTACACCTGTACCGAATGCGGCGGCGTTGCGAGCAAGTGGGCTGGCCAGTGCGCTTCGTGCGGTCAGTGGAATACGCTGGTCGAAACCGTCGTCGAACCTGCGGGAAACCGCTTTTCCGCGCAGTATCAAGGGCTGGCCCAGACTTCCCCGATTCTAAGTCTTGCGGATATCGAAGCGATCGACGTGCCGCGTTTCGGCACCGGTATTGAAGAGTTTGACCGTGTGCTGGGCGGTGGGCTCGTGGCCGGTGGTGTCGTCCTCATCGGCGGCGACCCGGGCATCGGCAAGTCGACCTTGCTGTTGCAGGCACTGGCTAATATGTCGCGCGTAAAGAAAGTGCTTTACGTCAGCGGCGAGGAATCCGGCGCGCAGATTGCGCTGCGCGCCAAACGCCTTGCGATTGATGCGAAGGAACTCCAGCTCCAGGCAGAGATCCAGCTCGAGAAGATCCTCAATACGCTCGCCGAGCACAAGCCGCAGGTTGCGGTGATCGACTCCATCCAGACGGTGTACTCGGAGGCGCTGACTTCAGCGCCTGGCTCCGTGGCGCAGGTGCGCGAATGCGCTGCTCAGTTGACGCGCGTTGCGAAACAGTCCGGCATCACCATCATCATGGTCGGCCACGTGACGAAGGAGGGTGCGTTGGCTGGGCCGCGCGTGCTGGAGCACATCGTCGATACCGTGCTGTATTTCGAAGGTGATACGCATTCCAGTTTCCGACTGGTACGCGCTTTCAAGAACCGTTTTGGTGCGGTAAACGAACTAGGTGTATTCGCCATGACGGAAAAAGGTTTGAAGGGCGTATCCAATCCCTCGGCCTTGTTCCTGTCCCAGCATGACAGCCAGGTCCCGGGCTCCTGCGTGATGGTAACGCAGGAGGGGACGCGTCCGTTGCTCGTTGAGATCCAGGCACTGGTCGATACTTCCCATGTGCCTAACGCAAGGCGGCTTTCGGTGGGACTGGAGCAGAACCGGCTGGCCATGCTACTTGCCGTATTGCATCGGCATGCAGCGATCGCGGCATTCGACCAGGATGTATTCATTAATGCAGTGGGCGGCGTGAAAATCAGCGAGCCCGCCGCAGACCTTGCGGTATTGCTCGCCATTCATTCATCGATGCGGAACAAACCGCTACCGCGCGGGCTGGTGGTATTCGGAGAAGTTGGACTGGCTGGCGAGATCCGGCCCGCGCCGCGTGGACAGGAGCGGCTTCGCGAAGCGGCCAAACTCGGATTTTCGTTGGCGCTCATCCCCAAATCGAATGCACCGAAGCAAAAGATCGAAGGCCTGACAGTGATCGGTGTCGAGCGGATCGACGAAGCACTAAACCGCGTGCGGGAGCACGATTGATTGCATTTCCACAGGGAAATGGTGGGTTGACCTAGCTCAACGGTTTTTACAAATTATTACAATGCAATTATGAAAATGCTAGTCTGGAAACATGCTGTGATGCATTAAGTTCCAGAGAGAAAATGACATTGCGGCAAAAGTGCACTGTTGCACTTTTCATCCTCAGGGGGAACCGCAATGCATTTGGGTCGGCCGTATTCCATCTATATTGCCTCTGCCGCATGGCTGCTTATGGCGTCGGTGCGCGCAGCAGTGCCGGCCGCAGAGTACGACGCCGCTATTTACGCTGCACGCAGCGGCGACACAGGCACCGCTCTTGCCAAACTCAATGAATGGCATCGCAACGATCCAAAGGACCTCAGGATCGTCTATGACCTCGCCGCAGTACTCGATATGGCCGGCCAGCATGAGGCCGCGTTGCAGTACTACGGCAAGGTCGTTCAGGCCGAAGCGCCGCCGTATGCAATCAAATCCGTAGCGCACTCGGCACGGGCGGCAGGAAAGGCGAAAGAAGCCGAAGCCGCTTATCAACTACTCCTTACTAAGACACCGGACGATGCTGAAGCGCATGCTGGCCTCGCTTACGCGTGGCTTTCACAAGGGCAGGATCAGGCAGCGCTCGATCACATCAAGTCGCGATTGCCCGCTACAACTTCCTCCTATACACGTCGCGATGCGCCGTTGATCGTTGCTCTGGCCGAGGCATATGAGACGCGCAAGGAATGGATCCCCGCCGCAGCTATGTATCAGGAGGTACTGCGGCTTGAACCGAACTTCCGTTATGCATTGCGCGGGCGCGTCTTTGCGCTCAATAACGCAGGTGCTTTTCATCTCGCACGTCGGCTGGCGGAAAGCCGCCCGGAAGCGTTCACGGTGGAAGAGCGTAGCCGCCTTGCCTATGACGCTTCTGCACGAACCGTGCTCTTCGGTAAGGCGCAGCTGGAGGCGGATGATACGCCTGGTCGCTTTGCTGCCACTGATCTCGCCCTAAAGCAGAATGAAGACACTGCAAAACAATTTGGCCCGACAACACGCAACTCATTCGACCGTGTCGTTGCGTTGAGCAATCGCGTACGCACGCGCGAAGCGATCGAGCTCTATGAGTCCTTGCTAGAACAAAAGGTAGCGATACCGCCTTATGTCAGGGCGGCCGCAGCGGATGCCTATCTTGAACAGCGACAGCCAGAGCGTGCGCGCGATCTTTACCTGAGCGTGCTCAATGATGCGGAAAGCGCAAAGCTGCCGGATGCATTCGATTGGCAAATCGCGCTTTTGTACGCCTACGGCGAGGCCGAACAACATCGCGAAGCAGAGGAATTGGCAGACCGCCTTCTTGCAGGTATGCCTGCCTACATGAACAAGGGTGTTGCCGCCGTTGAAGCGCCGAATGATGAATACGCGCGGAGCGCACTGATGGCCGCACTTGTGCGCCTGTATGCCGACCGCGCTGAGCTTGCGGAGCAACGGCTTGCAGAACTCCGCGCACTGGCTCCTTTCAATCATGACATCCGTTCTTCCTGGGCATTGCTGCAATTGGTGAGGGAGCATCCCCGTGCCTCGCTGGAAGAATATGCACTTCTGCAGGCAGACTATCCCGAGTCGGTCGAGGCCGGGCTCGGACATGCGGAAGGCTTGGTGACATTGAACAGGCTGGATGACGCCAATGTTGTCTTCGCCTCGGTGCAGGAAAATTATCCCGACCGGATGGCGGTTCAGGTCTTCAAGCGGGAGCTAGACAGCCACGACGCATACCACTTGCAGGTAGACACGGTAATAGGGCGGGGCGCAGAAAACGCCGGTGCGGAATCGGTTTTCGATGCGATCCTGTACTCGCCGCCGCTGACCAAGTCGATCGGCACGCCGTACCGGGCATTTGTCCGCGTAAACCGTGCAGAGGGCGACGCGGACGACGAGTCGGTGTCACGCACGCGATACGGCATCGGCATGGATTACCGTCTGAACGGTATTAGCACTGCAGTGGAGTTGAACCATGCTTCAGGCGACGCGGACCGCGACGGTGTCGCGGCAAGCGTCTCCGTTGGCTGGTCCGACCAGTGGAGAAGCTACGCAAAATTCGACAGCAACGTGAACGACCTTGCGGCTGCCGCTTACCGCGATGGCGTGACCGGCCGTTCATTGTCCCTTGGTACGGCATGGACGAAACACGAATCGCGCATGGTTGGTGCCGAGATCGCACAAACGCGTTTTTCCGATGACAACACGCGTTATGCCGCGCGCTTGTGGTGGACCGAACGCTGGATCTCCGGCCCGATATTCAAGCTGTCGACCACGGCAGCGTTTTCCGCATCGAGAAACAGCGAGACCGATACCAGTTACTTCAATCCGGAGCGCGATCGAGAAGCGACCGTGACGATGGTGGGGGAATGGCTGGGCTGGCGGCGTTACGAGAACGCATTCCGGCAGCGGGTCTCGTTCACGGCGGGACATTATTCGCAAAAAGGCTATTCCGGCGGGGAGGTCGGCGACCTGCGCTACGAGCATGAATGGCGCATGGATCCAACCCTGTATCTGCTGTACGGAATCGGGCACTCGCTTCATCCGTATGACGGCGAGCGTGAGCACCGCAACTACGCGTATCTGAGTCTCTATTGGCGGATGAAATGAGCATGTACTCGATCTCGGTACTCGAAAACAAGTATGGACGCTCGCCGTCGCGGGGGGTCATTACCGTGTTCTGCATGGTGTGTACCTGGCTCACGCTTGTAATGCTCTCCAACGCCGCGTTTGCGCAGGAGCGCACCGGAGCAGTGCTGTTGCCGGTCACGGCAAAGGAAGTGCGCGACCCCGCACAGAGCTTCCGCGTGCTGTCGTATCACGATGTTCGCGACAACGTACGCGAGTCTTTTCGCACCTGGCCTGAACCGACAGCGATCGATACGCGCGACCTGGTAGAGCATTTCTCCTGGCTTGCAGAAAGCGGCTACCAGCCAGTCAGTCTCCAGCAGGTGATTGATGCACGCGCCGGGCGTGCTGTGCTGCCTGAGAAGGCCATCCTGCTGACTTTCGACGACGGATACAAGAGCTTCTACACCAAGGTCTTTCCGTTGCTGAAGCTATTCAACTATCCGGCGGTCCTGGCGCTGGTAGGGGAGTGGATGGACGCGCAACCGGGGGAGCAGGTCCAGTATGGGGAGCGTTTGATGCCGCGCACCGAGTTCATGAGCTGGGCGGAGGTGCGGGAGACCGTCGCATCCGGCCTCGTGGAAGTTGCGTCGCACTCCTATGGCTTGCACAAGGGGATCCAGGCCAACCCGCAAGGCAACGAAATTCCTTCGGCAGTTTCGCGCCTTTATTTCGGGCAGCAACAGGGCTACGAAACCGATGACCAGTACGCCGAGCGCATCAGGGGCGATCTGCAGCGGAACAATGATCTGCTGCAGCGCGAGCTCCGCGCCAAACCGCGCGTAATGGTATGGCCGTACGGTGCTTACAATCATCCCGTCCTCAGGTTCGCGGCAGAAGCCGGTATGCAGCTTACGCTCAACCTAGAGCCGGGCCCGAATACTCCGTCCGACTCGCTGCAGCGTATCCGGCGTACGCTGATTACATACGACACCAATATCTCCGACCTTGCGCAGTTGCTGCGAGAACCCGCGCCGCAGGCAGGTGCGCCGGGGCGCCCGGAACGAGTCATTCATGTCGACCTCGACTATGTCTATGACGCCGACCCGCAGAAGCAGGAAGAAAATCTCTCCCTGCTGCTTGACCGGATGGTCCGGCTGCGTCCGAGTACTGTTTATCTGCAGGCCTATGCAGATCCAGACGGGGATGGCGTAGCGGAAGAGCTGTATTTTCCGAACCGGCATCTGCAGATGCGTGCCGACCTGTTTTCGCGCGTCGCCTGGCAACTTACGACTCGTACCGCGGTGAAGGTTTATGCTTGGATGCCAGTGCTGGCATTCAAACTGAAAGGCGAGCATCCGGCTGCCAAACGTCTGGTGCAGGTGATGCCGGGCGCACCTGCCGGCGCAAGCGAAGGTCGCTATCACCGCCTTTCACCGTTTGATGCACAGGCACGCAAAACGATCATGGAAATCTATGAAGACCTTGGCAAGCATGCACAGTTCGCCGGGGTACTGTTCCATGATGACGCCACGCTGTCCGACTACGAAGACAGTAGCCCGGCTGCCTTGCAGTATTACCGGGAGCAGTGGCAGATGGCGGATTCGGTCGATGCCCTGCGGGGCGATCCGATAAAGCACCGCTTATGGACTGAAAAGAAGACGGCGCATCTGACGTCCTTTACCTTGGAACTGGCGCGCGTGCTGCGCGAATACCAGCCGAACCTGCTGACCGCCCGCAACCTGTACGCGCAACCGGTGATGGAGCCTGCGTCTGAAGAGTGGTATGCGCAGCGCCTGTCAGATTTTCTGGCGGCATACGACTACACGGCGGTGATGGCGATGCCCTACATGGAGGGGGCACCCGATCCCGGGAAGTGGTACTCCCAGTTGCTATCGAAAGTGAAGGCACAGCCTGACGGGCTGCGGAAGACGATCTTTGAGCTGCAGAGCCGCGACTGGAAGACAGGCAAACCGATTCCGGCAAAGACCCTTGTCGCACATTCGCGTCAATTGCGCCTGGCCGGCGCGCGCCATTGGGGCTACTACCCGGACGATTTTCATCAGAACCAGCCGGACGAGACTGTAATCAAGCCCGCGATTTCGGTCGAAACCTTCCCAGTGAGGCGCTAAATGAGATTCGACACGTTCTTGTTCGACTTTACCTTCTACTATCCGCTGTTCATGGCGTACGTGTGGATGATCGGCGCCATCGCGTACTACTTCCATTACGAGCGGAAGAGCCTCAAGACGAAGGATCCGATGACCCTATTGACCTCGACGCCGATGGTGAGCATCGTCGTGCCGTGCTACAACGAGGCAGACAACATCCGCGACGTGGTGGACGCCTTGTCGGACCTGAATTATCCGAACTATGAAATCATTTGCGTCAACGACGGTAGCACGGACGACACTGGCAAGATACTCAATGAACTGCTGTTGACCCATCCCAGGCTGCGGGTCGTGCATCTTGCGAAGAACCAAGGCAAGGCGGTTGGCCTGAATACTGCAACCCTGATGGCCTCGGGTGAATTCCTGCTGTGTATCGACGGCGACGCAATCCTTGATCGCGATGCAATCCCCTGGATGCTGCGTCATTTCGAAGGAAGCCCGCGTGTGGGTGCCGTTACAGGCAATCCGCGCATCCGCACTCGCTCCACGTTGCTCGGGAAACTGCAGGTCGGCGAATTCTCTTCAATCATCGGCGTGATCAAGCGCGCGCAGCGCATCTACGGACGACTCTTTACCGTCTCCGGTGTGGCAGCCATGTTTCGTCGCCGCGCGATAGTCCAGAGCGGCTTCTGGAGTCCCGACATGCTGACGGAAGATATCGACATCAGCTGGAAGATGCAGGTTAACCATTGGGATGTCCGCTTCGAGCCCCACGCGCTGTGCTGGATCCTCATGCCGGAAACTTTAAAGGGACTATGGAAACAGCGTCTTCGCTGGGCAATGGGCGGCAGCCAGGCGCTACGCAAGTACGCTTTCATCTTCGGCCACTGGCGCTCCCGGCGCATGTGGGTGATCTATCTCGAATACATTACCTCGGTCTGCTGGGCGTATTCGATGTTCTTTGTGCTCGGCGCCTGGCTTCTCGGCCTCGTGTTCCCCCTTCCGGAACGGTGGCAAGTTTCCATTCTGCCCGGATGGCATGGCGTCTTGATCGGAACGACCTGCCTGATGCAGGTCTTGGTGGCCATGATGCTGGACCGCTCGTATGACCGTCCGATGCTGCGACACTTCTACTGGATGATCTGGTATCCGCTTGCGTACTGGATGCTCAATATGGCAACGACAGTTGTTGCAGTACCCAAGGCCTTCCTCCGTCGGCCCGGAAAGCGTGCTGTCTGGGTCAGCCCGGATCGTGGAATACGCGCTACGGAAACCGGGCTGGAGAATGCACCGGCTGCGGCACAGCAGCCCGGCGCAAAGGCGGCGCCTACAGCAGCGCTGGAGACCACATCGGAGCATTGAGCCATGAGCGAAAAAAAGAAGAAGCCATTGATCATTGACCAGCCGTCGCTGGTTCCCATGTCCAGCCGCATTGGTTGGAGTGTTATCACCACGGCATTCTGGGCAATCTGGCTATACCTCTGGTTGCCGCTGATTACGCTTGCCGCATGGGGTTTGGGTTTCTACCAGGCGCATACCTATTTCCAGTGGGAGTACCAGGTCACGGAGCTAAAGCGGCTCATGGGTTTGTACTCGATCGTCGTCGTTGCACTTGGCAGCATCCTGCTGTTGTGGGCTGTCTCGGAGTACTTGCGTTTTCATAATAAGCACCGGCGTTCTTCCGCAGAACCGGTTAGCCCCAAGGAACTGTCCCTGAAATGCGGATTGTCGCCGCTGGATATCGCGGCATGGCAGAAATTACGATGCCTCATTGCTTACCATGATGAAAACGGCGGTTTTATTGGAGCCGATCCGGTAGAGGTGCGCCAGGCGGTGCCTGCCTAGAAAGTACTCTTAGATGCATCGTGCGGCAAGTACGCCGCTTCTCGTGGCCGACTCCAGCGTGGCCGGGTAGTCGCATTCGGTGTAGTCTCCGGCGAGTGCAAGTCCGGGAAGGGCGGTGGCGTTCGCCGGCCGGAGCAGCCCAGGTGTGCATGAGAAGGTTGCCCGCTTTTCGGTGATGACTTTTGTCCAGCGCGGTGTGGACAGTTCTGGCCGCTGAAGCGCGCGCGCGAGCTGGGCGCTGATCGCATCGGTCAATTCTTCATGAGCGTGCTCCAGCAGTTCCTCCGATGCGCTCACAACGACCGCCAGCAGACCCGCCTGTTCTTTGTCGAGCCAGCCGCGGTCAAATACGAACTGTCCCCATTCCCGGTTTCTCGTATTGTCGATAAGTGCGAAGAACGGGTTTGGCAACCTCACCGTCGCATCGTATTGCAAATAACAGGTTGTGATCGGCTCGTACGTGAATGATGGAACCGAGACTGCGTTGCCAAGCCCCTCCAGCAGGTTGGCCGCATGCGCCGGTGACGTTGCCACAATAACCGCGTCGAAGTGCTCGTGTGCGCCCTCAAGTTGTCCGTTGCATGTGACGCACCAGCCAGATAGTGTAGTCCGGATGGACTTCACGGAGGCCCCATGCCGGACTTCACCGCCATGCTGTTGGATAAAACTGGCCGCAT
>DASRXG010000027.1:0-94276 GCA_035654275.1 Noviherbaspirillum sp. | reverse complement strand
GGCAGCACCGACCATAGCCCGTCGGAACAGAGCAGGAGCACATCGCCGGGTTGCAGGCTGGCACGACGCGACAGTTCCACGATAGGCATGTTTGGCGCACCAAGGCAGTTGAAGAGCTTGTTGCGGTCCGGATGGGTGTCGCGCTCGGACGGATCGACCTTGCCTTGCGCAATCAATGTTTCGATGCGCGAATGGTCACGCGTGCGCGCAAGGATCTGGCCATGGCGCATCCAGTACAGGCGGGAATCTCCGCAATGTGCCCAGAAGGCACTGTTGTGCTGAACCAGACACGCGACGATGGTCGTACGCGGTGTTTCCGGCAGATTATTGATCGCGCGATAACGATGGATCTCGCGATGCGCAGCAAGAAAGCTGTCTTCCAAAAACTTTTCCGGCTTTTTCACATACGGATTGGCGTTCTGCTGAAACAAAGTGCCAATCGTCTGCAATGCGATCGTCGCTGCAACTTCGCCCTGCAGGTGCCCGCCCATGCCGTCGGCAACGACCAGCAATAACGAGTCGCGGGTGAAACTGTAGCCCATGCGGTCCTGGTTATTCTTCCGACCGCCGATGTGGCTTTCTTGATAGACAGAAAATCGCATGAGCGTAATTACCGTGTGTTGTGGGTGGACGTGCTACCGGTATGGGTACTCTTGTCGCCACCGCTGAACAAACCGCGCAACTTGGTGGAAATCTTCTCCATCAGGTCCGCCTCTTTTTTCTCGGGCACCGACTCGCGCAGGGCTTTCTGAACGGCGAACACACTCTGCGGCCGCTCTAACGGATCAATGCGCAGGCACCAGCGAATCACCTCGATCAGCTCCTGCGAATACATGCCTTCCAGCTTGCGGAAATGCTCTTCCATCTTGTCATTGGTCTTGCGCTGGTCCGCCGGCTGCGGAGGCGCACCCACCATGCAAGCAAACATCGAAGCACCGATGCTATAGATGTCCGTCCATGGTCCCAGGTTGCCGTTCTTCGTATAAAGCTCGGGCGGTGCGAAACCAGGCGTGTACATCGGATACAGCTTCGGCATGTCGGTCTTCAGCGTCTGGCGTGCCGCGCCGAAATCGAGAAGGATCGGCGTGCCATCCATGCGCAGGTAAATATTGGCCGGCTTCAGATCGAGGTGCAGCAGCTTGTTTGCATGCACCTCACGCAATCCATTCATCACCTGGTTGAACATTTTGCGGATGAAGCGTTCCGACACCAAAGGCCGCTCGCCCTTATCGCGGCGGCGCAGAATATGGTCCTGCAACGAACGTCCCGACTCGTACGCCATCACCATGTAAACAGTGTCATTGGCGCGGAAGAAATTGACGACGCTCACCACATTCGGGTGCGAGATGCGCGCGAGCGCCCGGCCTTCTTCAAAAAAGCACTTCAGGCCGATGCGGAACACCGGCAGGTTTTCAGCCGAAATTGCGGGGACGAGCTCTCCCGGTTGACGCAATGCCAGGGAGCTTGGCAAGTATTCTTTGATGGCCACGGCATTGCCATCTTCATCATATGCCAGATAGACAATACTGAACCCGCCGGACGCAATCTTCTTTACAATGCGGTATCCAGCAATTTCGAGTCCGTCCGGCAATGGGGCGTTGTTTTGCGCAGCCATGTTGTCCTAACCATTATGTACTTCGGATTGTGTTGATAAATCACTGTTTTGTAAAGCAGAAGGACTGAACCTTGACTATTTGCAGCATGACCGGATACGCGGTCACAACACGCGAAAGCGCTGCCGGAACCCTGACTGTGGAGCTCAAGAGCGTCAACTCCCGCTTCCTGGACCTGCAGTTCCGGATCAACGACGAGCTGCGCGCGGTAGAACCAGCGTTGCGCGAGGCGATTATGTCACGCGTGAGCCGAGGGAAAGTGGAGTGCCGCCTCAGTTTCGGCCGCAAATCCGCTGCGGAATCGGCGCAAAACCTGAACACCGCGCTACTGGCCACGCTATCAAAATTGCAAGCCGATGTTCGCCAACACTTTGCCGATGCACCTGTCATGTCGGTCAATGAATTGCTGCGCTGGCCCGGCGTCATTGAAGAACCGGAAATCGCGCAGGACACGCTGCAAGCCGATGTCCAAGCCGTCATGCAGGAGGCGCTCGACGCCTTTGTCGAGTCGCGTAGCCGGGAGGGCGCGGCTTTGCAGGCGATGTTGCTTTCTCGCATAGATGAAATGGAAGCGATTGTTGCGCGTATTGCCCCCCTGATCCCGCAAGCGATTACACAATTTCAACAAAAGGCAACGGAGCGCATGAAGGAAGCGCTTGGCTTAGCGACGCAAAACAATACAGCCTCCTCAACGGTGTCACATGAAGAAGCGCTTGAGCGCATCCGGCAGGAAGTGACGCTGTACGGCATTCGCATTGATGTTGCAGAAGAGCTATCACGGCTGTCGACACATCTGTCGGAAACCCGCCACATCCTGAAGAAAGGCGGCCAGGTCGGAAAGCGGCTTGATTTCATGATGCAGGAACTCAATCGCGAAGCAAACACCGTCGGCTCGAAAGCAGCTGTCAAGGAGCTGTCGGACGCGTCCATGGCGATGAAGCTGCTGATTGAGCAGATGCGAGAACAAGTCCAGAATCTTGAGTGAGCCCCACGCTCCTATCAATACCCGCAACAAAAAATCTATGATCGATACAAATCTCTCTTCCGGCAGCCTTTTCATGGTGGTCGCTCCATCCGGCGCAGGCAAATCGACGCTCGTCAATGCCCTGCTCGCCCAAGAGCCGACCATCAAACTATCGATTTCCTATACGACCCGCGCACCGCGGCCAGCCGAGCAACATGGTCGCGAATACTACTTCACCACGGTCGAGGACTTCCTGAAGCGCCGCGAAGCCGGGGAATTTTTGGAATCAGCCGAAGTCCACGGTAACTACTACGGAACATCGCGCCTGATGATCGAGGCGGAAATGAAGGCCGGTACCGACGTGTTGCTGGAAATCGACTGGCAAGGGGCGCAGCAGGTGAAAAAGCAGTTCCCTCATGCCGTGGAAATCTTCATTCTGCCGCCATCGATCGCCGCGCTGGAGGAGCGCCTGAAGAAACGCGGCCAGGATGATCCGCACGTGATTACACGCCGTATCCTGGCTGCCGGCGGCGAAATCGCGCACGCCCCGGAGTCCGAATATGTTATTATTAATCAAGAGTTTGCGACCGCTTTGTCCGAATTAACAGCAATCGTCAAAGCGACCCGTTGCCGCTTCGCACAGCAAGCTGCCCGCAACGCATCCCTGTTCGCCCAGCTGGGCATTCACGCGAATTTAAGCTGATCCCCCATTTATAGGCATATTTTTTAGGAGTATGTATGGCCCGTATCACCATTGAAGACTGCCTCAAGCAAATCCCGAACCGCTTCCAACTGACGCTGTCTGCCACTTATCGCGCACGCCAACTCCTGCAGGGACATACCCCGAAGGTCGAAGCGAAGGACAAGCCGACCGTCATCGCATTGCGCGAGATTGCTGCCGGCAAGGTCGGGCTCGAAATGCTGAAAAAAGTGCCGAGCTAGTTTCACCAAACCTGCTGCGGCTGATATGCTTCGAATATGAACCTGACGCCCGCAGATTCGACCCTATCAGTCGCTCCAGAAAGCCGGGCGACACCTGAACGCCCGGCTGCCAAGAATTCCGATTCCACCCCGAAGTCCGATCCAAACGCAGTGCAGAACACTGGCGTCGCGTCCGTAACGCTCCTCAACAATAAGCTGGCCGAGTACCTTACTCCTTCCGAGATGAAGAAGGTCAAGGAGGCCTATCGCTTTTCCGACGAAATGCATCTGGGCCAGATCCGCAAGTCCGGCGAGCCCTACATTTCCCATCCGATTGCCGTCGCCGAAATCTGCGCCGACTGGAAGCTTGACGCGCAAGCCATCATGGCCGCCCTGCTCCATGACGTGATGGAAGACCAGGACGTCAAGAAAGAAGAGCTGATCGAACGTTTCGGTGCACCGGTTGCAACGCTGGTGGACGGCCTGTCAAAACTGGACAAGATCGAATTCCAGAGCCAGATCGAGGCGCAGGCGGAAAACTTTCGGAAGATGCTTCTCGCAATGGCGCGCGACGTGCGCGTCATCCTGATCAAACTGGCCGACCGCCTGCATAACATGCGCACGCTCGGCTTCATGTCGCCCGAAAAGAAGCGCCGCATTGCCCGCGAGACGATGGAGGTATACGTACCCATCGCCCACCGGCTCGGCCTGAACACGATCTATCGTGAGCTGCAGGACCTCGCGTTTTCGCATCTGTATCCGGTGCGCTACAAGACCTTGTCCAAAGCGGTCAAGGCAGCGCGCGGCAACCGCCGCGAAGTGGTGAGCAAGATCCTGGATGCAGTGAATAACACGCTGGCAGCGACAGGCATCCCGGCGCAGGTGTACGGTCGCGAAAAGACGCTGTACGGCATTTACCGCAAGATGCGCAACAAGCACCTGTCGTTCTCGCAGGTGCTCGACGTCTACGGCTTCCGCATCGTGGTTGACAGCTTTGCAAACTGCTACGTCGCCCTCGGCACCCTGCACGCGCTGTACAAGCCGATGCCCGGCAAGTTCAAGGACTACATCGCCATCCCGAAGCTCAATGGCTACCAGTCCCTGCACACAACGCTGATCGGCCCTTACGGCACGCCGGTCGAGTTCCAGATCCGCACGCAGGAAATGCATCGCGTTGCCGAAGCCGGCGTTGCCGCGCACTGGTTGTACAAGGATGAGGATGCCAGTTTGACCGACCTGCAGCAGCGCACGCATGCCTGGTTGCAGTCTCTGCTGGATATCCAGAAGCAGACCGGCGATTCCGCAGAATTCCTCGAACACGTCAAGGTCGACCTGTTCCCGGATTCCGTCTACGTATTCACGCCGAAATCGAAGATCATCGCACTGCCGCGCGGTGCAACCGTTCTCGATTTCGCCTACACCATCCACACCGACATTGGCGACCAGGCGATCGCTGCGAAGGTCAATCACGAGCATGCGGCGTTGCGCACAGAACTGCGCAATGGCGACATCGTTGAAATCGTTACGGCGCCTGCATCGCGTCCGAACCCGAACTGGCTCACCTTTGTGCGCACAGGCAAGGCGCGTTCGGCAATCCGGCATCACCTGCGCACCATCAACCTTGCAGAATCCACCGAACTCGGCAAGCGGCTGCTGGCGCAGTCCCTGACGACGCTGCACATCGACCCGCATTTGCCGGATCACCTGGTCGAAAAGCTGTTGAATGAATCGAGCGCAAAATCGCTCGACGAACTCTATGCGGATATCGGCGTAGGCAAGCGGATGGCCACGTTGGTTGCACGCCACATCCGCAACCTGATGGAAAGCGACACCGCCAACCCGCTGCCTCCGATCGACAGCGAACGGACGTCCAGCAAGCTCGATCCGGTTGTCATCAATGGCAACGAAGGTGTGTCGGTGCAGTTCTCGACATGCTGCCTGCCGATCCCCGGCGACCGAATCATCGGACAGCTCAAGCGTGATCAAGGTATCAGCGTGCACAGCACCGACTGTGAAGTGGCACGGCGTCAGTATGCGAAAGAGCCGGACCGCTGGATCGAACTGGTATGGGACAAGGAACTCAGCCGCCGCTTCGACTGCCGCATCAAGGTGCTCGTGACTAACGAAAAAGGTGTGCTGGCGCGGGTCGCCGCAGAAATCGGCGAATCCGATGCCAACATTACCTATGTCGGCATGGACGACGACCGCGAGCATCTGATGAAGCAATTGCGCTTCACAATCCAGATCGAGGATCGCATCCACCTTGCGCGCCTGATGCGCAATGTGCGGCGCATCCCAGGGGTTGCCCGCATCCTGCGTGAGCGCGGATCGGGCTGACGCGCACTCAGGCGGCGCGGTGGATGCTCTTGTGCATCCGGCGCAGCCCCATCCACACACCCGCTGCAACGACCGGCACCAGCAAGCCAGTCGCCACATCCGGGTTGATGGTCCAGCCGATCGCCTTGAGCGCCTTGCCGGCGTAACTCAGCAACCCCACCATGTAGTACGAGATCGCAGCCACCGACAGCCCTTCGACCGCCTGCTGCAGGCGCAGTTGCTGCGCGGCGCGCGCGTTCATCGATTGCAGGATCTGCCGGTTCTGCCGCTCCTGCACAATGCCGACGCGCGTGCGGAGCAAGTCGTTGGTATGTGCGATCCGTTCCGCCAGCGCTTCCTGCCGCCGCGCCATCGCCTCGCAGGTATTCATCGCCGGGGTGAGGCGCCGGTCCATGAACTCGCCTACCGTCGGGATGCCGTCGATGCGGATCTCGCGTAACTCTTCAATACGCGCATTGACCAGTCGGAAGTACGCCTGCGATGCGGAGAAGCGATAGCTGTTCTCCAGCGATAGCTTCTCTACCCTCGCAGCGAGGCCGGTGATGTTGCTCAACAGCGCCTGCTCCTCCTCTGCATCAGCCAGTTCTGCACCTTTTGATGTATCGGCATTGACCATCGCCGCGGTCAGTGTGGCCAGTTCACCTTCGATTTCGCTCAGCACCGGCGCAGCACGCTGCGCTTGCGGCAGTCCGAGCAAGGCCATCATCCGGTAAGTTTCAATTTCGAGCACGCGCTGCACCAGGCGGCCCGTCTGCTGGTCATGCAATCCGACGTCGCGGATCACGAAACGGCTAAAGCCGTCCGACTGGATCAGGAAATCCGTCCAGATTTCACCGCCTTCCAGCACATGGCTGCCGACGAGCGTATTCCCTTCGAACACGCGCCGCAGCGTGCCTGCAAACTCCTCTGCCGGGCCTCTGCTTTGGTCGAGCACCACATGGGCTGCGACCATGATTTTCCCTTTCAGCCCCATCAGCCACTCCTGCGGGATCTGGAACAAGGGCACCCGCTCGAATGCCTCGGCAGGCGTCAGGGCCGCATCATGGCGTTCGGCAAAAGTATAGGTCGCAAACTCGGTGTGGCATTCCCATTTCAGGCGGAAGCGGCCGAAATCATGAAAAAAATACTTCGCATCCGGCCCCGGTGCAGTGACACCGAAATGCGTGCATAAGGCTGTCAGCGTCGTATGCTGAATCGCTGCATTGGAAAAACTGGAGCTGGCCTCATCACGTGCGTAGACGGCAAGATGCGTCAAGCTCTCCGGTGCGTCGAGGCGAAGATAAGGGCGCGAATGCACTTCGGCGGCCAACGGCACTCGCAAGGCGTGGTTCAGACTGGAATAGATAATGGGCATGAAATCTCAGAAGCTTTATAGGAATTGTTTACCGCAGCAAATCATGGGCCGCATAGGTGACGGCGCCGTGACGACAATGACATCCAGCGCAACCCGACTCCTGGTCGGGATGGCTCCTGAAATGCGTCAGAAATTGCCTGGAACGCCAAAAAGCGAGCAGTTTTACGCCCGGCGTTCCTACTTTGCTGGGTAGCTGACTTCGAGGATCGTAAGCTCATCCACTCCGGCGGGCGTCTTGAGCACCACCGAGTCACCTTCGCGCGCCTTGGTCAGCGCGCGTGCTACCGGCGAAATCCAGCTGATCTTACCATTCAACGGATCGAGTTCATCAATGCCGACGATGGTGATTGTGTGTTCTTCACCTGCCTGGTTTTCGTACGTGACCGTCGCGCCGAAAAACACCTGGTCGCTGCCATGGTGCACGCTTGGGTCCACAACCTCGGCGATATCGAGGCGCTTTGTCAGGAAGCGGATGCGACGGTCAATCTCGCGCAGGCGTCGCTTGCCGTAGATGTAGTCGCCGTTCTCCGAGCGATCGCCGTTGGAAGCCGCCCATGAAACGACGCGCACGACTTCCGGGCGCTCGACATCGATCAGATGCAGCAGCTCTTCCTTCATGCGCCGATGGCCTTCCGGCGTCATGTAGTTTTTCGTGCCGGCGGGGATGGCTGGCGTCGACGCATCCAGATCATCGTCGTTGTCCGACTCTTTGACAAATGCCTTATTCATAAGCGCATATTGTAGCGGCTGTCGCGAACTGCGAGGATACTCTCCCGGCCTCGCTATCAACTTCAGGCTGCACTTCTAGAAATTACATCGCTCCACTCGAACGCTGCCAGTTGCACCGCATTCAGATCTTCGATAGTGAGGCCGAGGCGTTGCAGAATGGGCAGCACCAAGGCGCCGGATTCTTCGGCGCGCTCGATATGCTTGGCCAACTGGAGCATGTTGCCAAAAATGCCAGTGCCGAACAACAGAGCTTCCCTGACTTCATCGGCGACCGCGAACCGCTCCAGGATTTTGTCCATAGGAAGGCCAAACAAGGCATCCATCAGCGACATGACGCCGACGGTAAATGCCGTGTCGGCCATGGTGCGGTTACCGGGATGAGCTTTCTCTGCAATCAGTTCCAGCAATTTGCCCCGGGTCGTTGCCAAGCGCAGCAGAGGACTGGCCGTCCCGCCTGCCTTCCCCGTTTCCGAGTAGAGCAGGATCTGCAGCCAGCGTTGCAACTGTTTGCGCCCCATTGAAGAGAGCGCCTGCCGCAAGGACCCGATTCGGCACGAAGTGCTTGAGGCAGGCGAATTTGCAGGCGAATTTACCATCCGCAGCAGGGTTAATCCCAGCGATGCATCCTGCTTGATGCTGCGTTCAATATCATCCCGATCCGCCCCCGAGGCGAATTGGGCCATCAGTTGCATGATCGTGAGCTGAGATGGAGATAATTTCTTGCCCGAAAGTATTGTCGGCGTCGCGAAGTAGTACCCCTGAAAATAGTCGAAACCCAGATCAAGGCACTGCTGATACTGGCCTACGCTTTCCACTTTCTCAGCGAGCAATAACTTATTCTCGCGCTTGAATTGCCAGACCATGGCCTCCAGCTTGTCAGGCTTCACGCCGCATATATCGATTTTGACGAACCGGACAAGAGGTAGGAGCTTGTTCACGTCGAGGGAGGCCCCGACGACATCATCCAGCGCAAAAACATAACCTGCCTGCGCAAGCTCCTTCACGCGAGTGGCAATACGGTCCGACGCCTTGACCGTCTCGAGTATCTCTAGAACAACGTTTTTCCTCGGCAGAAAGTGGATGAACTCACTCATCAACACGGTGGCATCGACGTTGATGAATCCAAGCGACGCCCCCAAGACATTCGCTAGGCCCAGTTCCGAGGCATGGGCAATGACGGCAGCAGTCGCTGCTACATCGTCGGTGACGTTGGCGGGTCCAACCGCCGTGCTACGAAACAAGAGTTCGTAGGCATAGAGCGCCTGTTCCCGATCGAGGATGGGTTGGCGCGCGAGGAAAAAATCCCGTATGCGCTGCGTGTGAATGGAAGAGTCAGGCGAACGATGTTGAGCAATGTCTGGCATGCATGGAAAGTGCCTTCACCTCGCCTCCACGCACTGGGACTACCATGAGGCAAGAGACGAACGCACAGGCGAAAGTTGAAGTTATTGTTCCCTTCTATGACTGAAAACAGAGCCAATAATTTCAACACATTGCATTTCGTCGCATTACATTGCGTTACGTCTTATTTCGTCCCACTAAAGCGACTCATGCAGCAAGCATTCGGTAAAAACCGGAGCGCCGATTATCCGCCGCGTCTTACCGGACGCCCAGCCGCCTGACCAACGACAGTCGTCCCTGTTTCCAGCGTAAATTTCGCTCCCGTATCACTCGCCAGCACCTTAACGAGATAGGGCATCAAGTCGCGCAACATCGGTTCCAGCGTCCACGGCGGGTTGATCACAAACATGCCGCTGCTGTGCAGCCCGAAGCCATCGGGTGCCGGGCCGCTGATCGACAGGGTGACATCCAGCCAGCCGTTGCCGGGAAGGCGCTTGAGTTTGTCGGGCAACTGACGAGACTCCATGCGCTGCAGGACTGGATACCAGACGGCATAGGTCCCTGTGGGGAAACGGGTCAATGCATCCGCCAGCGTGTCCTTGACACGGCGGTAGTCATCTTTCACTTCATAAGGCGGGTCGATCAGGACTAGGCCGCGGCGTGACGGCGGCGGAAGCAAAGCCTTCAAGCCGACAAAACCATCACCCTTCTGAATCATTACGCGCTTGCCGCGGACCGCGCTTCGTTTTCCCTGCTCCGCAGCATGCGCTTCAAGCTTGCGGAAATTCTCTTCCAGTATCTTGCCGTCACTTGGATGCAATTCGAACAGGCGGATCCGGTCTTGTTCGCGCGCGATCTTGTCGGCGCAATATGGTGAACCGGGGTAGTAACGCATCTTGCCGCTCGGGTTCATGTCCTTCACCAGCTGGACGTATTCGGCGAGCGCTTCAGGCAAGTCGGTGCGGTCCCACAAGCGCGCAATACCCGTCTCGTATTCGGCATTTTTTGCTGCGTAACCGGTATCGAGCGCATACACGCCGGCACCGGCGTGCGTGTCGATATACATGTACGGCGTTT
This sequence comes from Noviherbaspirillum sp., assembly GCA_035654275.1. Lineage (GTDB taxonomy): Bacteria > Pseudomonadota > Gammaproteobacteria > Burkholderiales > Burkholderiaceae_D > Noviherbaspirillum. The sequence goes on along the minus strand of DASRXG010000027.1, from coordinate 83,940 downwards.
CTTTCTGGCCGAGGTAACGCAACAACTGGATAAGTACCGTGTGCTTGAGCACGTCGGCGTGATTACCCGCATGGAAGGCATGGCGGTAACTCAGCATAGGGGGAGCCTGTGGAGGTGTGGAAAAGAAAGGGCGCTCATTGTATCAATTCCGCCCTCGAGTGACGGCTAACTCTGTGCTCCGTACATCGTGGCAGACGCATTCGCTACTGCTGGCGGCGTTCTGGAGGTTCTGCAAGATCCCGCACTGCCTCGCGGTTAAATGGGTTTGGCAGGCATTGCGCAGGGTCTGCAGCTGCTGCTGCAACCGCTGCAGGGACGCGATCTGCACTTCTGTCTGCTCGATGTGCCGATCCAGCAGTGCATCGATTTCCTCGCACGCCATTTCCGGTTGCGCTTGGAAGCGCTGCAACACCCGTATGTCAGCTAGCGACATGCCAAGCGAACGGCAATGGCGAATGAAGAGCAGCCGCTCGGCATCCTGCTCTCTGTACTGTCGGTAATTCCCGTCGCTACGCGGTGGGGCCGGCAGCAATCCTTCCCGTTCGTAATAACGAATGGTTTCTATGTCACATCCCGTTCGTTTTGCCAGTTCGCCAATCTTCACGGCACATCCCCTCATCAAGCGCTTGACCCTATAGTAGCTACAGGGTCTGTAATACGCAATTATTTATCCGGAGGTGAATATGGCAGACCATTGCTGTGCGAGCGCGTGCACTTCAGACGCATCGCGGGATCCACGTTATCGGCGCGTATTGTGGATAGCGCTTGTCGTGAACGCACTGATGTTTGGTATAGAAATCGTGGGCGGCATGCAGGCTTACTCCACATCGATCCTGGCAGATGCGATCGACTTCTTTGGCGATGCTGCAAATTACGGTGTATCCCTGTTCGTGTTGTCGCTTGGCGCACTATGGCGCAGTCGTGCCGCATTGCTCAAGGGTTTGTGCATGGGAATGTTCGGGAGCTTCGTACTGGCCAAGACGGCATGGAGCATCACCGCAGGCACATTACCAGATCCGGTGACGATGGGTGCCATCGGTCTGCTCGCCTTGTTCGCCAATCTCGGGGTTGCCGTCCTGCTCTACGCATTCCGCAGCGGCGATGCGAACATGCGCTCTGTCTGGCTATGCACCCGAAACGATGCGATCGGCAATGCAGCGGTCATGCTGGCAGCAGCTGGTGTATTCGGTTCCGGCAGCGGCTGGCCGGACTGGCTGGTCGCGGGTTTGATGGGCACTCTTGCCCTGAGTGCTTCGGTGACCGTCATTCGCCAGGCGCGCAGGGAAATCGATGGCCAAGGTGTTTCAGCGTGACGATTCAACGCGCTTCAACGATTCAAGGTGGGACAAGGATTGGCGGCTGGTGGCGAAATAGCTGCACTGAACCTGCATAAGTCCCTCTGGCCGCATGGTCGGCCTGAGGTGGCCTGCCATAAAAAAACCGCATCCAAAGATGCGGTTTTTTGTTTCGTCCTTTGACTCAGCCAAACCTCCGTCCTCGGCGGACGGAGCCTGCCTGAAGCCTGGATCAGTGGAACTGTTCTTCTTCGGTGGAGCCGGTCAGTGCCTTGACGGAGGAAGAACCGCCCTGGATCACGGTGGTCACTTCGTCGAAGTAGCCAGCGCCAACTTCCTGCTGATGCGACACGAAGGTGTAGCCCTTCTCGCGAGCTGCGAATTCCGGCTCTTGCACCATGTTGACGTAGTGCTTCATGCCTTCGCCGCGAGCGTACGAATGTGCGAACTGGAAGGTGTTGAACCAGTTGATATGGATACCAGCCAGCGTGATGAACTGATACTTGTAGCCGAGTGCGGACAGTTCGTCCTGGAACTTGGCGATCGTGCGATCGTCCAGGTTCTTCTTCCAGTTGAACGACGGCGAGCAGTTGTAGGACAGCAGCTTGCCCGGGCACTTGGCGTGAACGGCTTGTGCGAACTCACGTGCAAAGCCCAGATCCGGCGTGCCGGTTTCGCACCAGACCAGGTCAGCATACGGAGCGTATGCAACACCGCGGCTGATTGCTTGCTCGAGGCCGTTCTTGACGCGATAGAAACCTTCCTGGGTGCGCTCACCGGTCAGGAACGGCTTGTCGTTTGCGTCGTGATCGGAGGTGATCAGGTTAGCTGCTTCAGCGTCGGTACGAGCCAGAACGATGGTCGGAACGCCCATGACGTCAGCTGCGAAACGTGCAGCAACCAGCTTCTCGATCGCTTCTTGCGTCGGAACCAGAACCTTGCCGCCCATGTGGCCGCACTTCTTCACTGCTGCCAGCTGGTCTTCGAAGTGAACGCCAGCAGCACCTGCGGCGATCATGTTCTTCATCAGTTCGAATGCGTTCAGAACGCCGCCGAAACCGGCTTCAGCGTCAGCAACGATCGGCAGGAAGTAGTCAATGAAGCCTTCGTCGCCCGGGTTGACGCCACGGGACCACTGGATTTCGTCAGCGCGCTTGAAGGTGTTGTTGATACGACGAACCATGGTCGGGACGGAGTCGTATGCATACAACGACTGGTCGGGGTACATGGTTTCGGAGGTGTTGCCATCAGCAGCGACCTGCCAGCCGGACAGGTAAACAGCTTCCAGGCCAGCTTTGGCTTGTTGCATTGCCTGGCCAGCGGTGATTGCGCCGAATGCGTTCACATAGCCCTTCTTTGCACCGCCGTTGACCTTCGCCCACAGCTTCTCGGCACCTTCCTTTGCCAGCGTGTACTCGATTTGCTTGGAGCCGCGCAGACGGACAACGTCTTCAGCGGTGTAGTTGCGCTTGATGCCCTTCCAGCGCGGGTTTTCAGCCCAGTCCTTCTGGAGTGCTTGGATTTGCTGTTCGCGAGATGCCATTGTCATTCTCCTGTGGTAATGCAAGTAGAAAAGAAAAAGAAAACCTGGTGACTAAATAGTATGCGGTTTTTTGCGAGGCAACAAGGTCTTATATAAGACATATAACCAAATTTATTCTTTTAAATTTCAAATACTTGCGATTTTGATTTTGCGATATGAAATTCTTTTTCTCAAAATGAAAAAAATCATTGGTGCTTTGCGTCGTGATTTTTCGCAATACGAAACGCTCATTTCGGGTTGTGAAATTTCTGTCCCTTCAGCATAAGATTTCGCAAGAGCATGAGAGATAACGGGATGGTGCCGGACCATCCCGTTAGAGAGAACCTATATCAGCCGAGATTTGCCGAATCTTCGGCTTGGGACGAGCCAACTTTGGCTTAAACGGCGGCTTTATCCGCTGAAACACGCGCCTGCTGGCGCAATGTTCGTGCCGCAAGTACCATGTTTGCCAACGCCTCGTACGTCTCGTCCCAGCCGCGCGTCTTCAGGCCGCAGTCCGGGTTCACCCACAGCTGCTTGATCGGAATCACTTCCCGCGCCTTCCGCAGTAGGCGCACCATCTCCTCCACGCGCGGCGTGCGCGGCGAATGAATGTCGTAGACGCCGGGGCCGATATCATTTGGATAGGCGAATTCACCGAAGCCCTCCAGCAATTCCATATCGGAACGCGATGTCTCGATCGTGATCACGTCCGCATCCATCGCCGCGATCCACGGCAGGATGTCGTTGAACTCGGAATAGCACATGTGCGTGTGGATCTGCGTGTCGTCGGCCACGCCGGATGAGCACACGCGGAATGCGCGCACCGCCCAGTCGAGATAGTCCGACCATTGACGTTCCTTCAGGGGCAGTCCCTCGCGAAACGCAGGTTCGTCGATCTGTATCATGCCGATGCCGGCCCGCTCCAGGTCGCACACCTCATCGCGCAGGGCCAGCGCAATTTGTAGCGCAGTGGTCGCGCGCGGCTGGTCGTCGCGCACGAAGGACCATTGCAGCATCGTTACCGGGCCGGTCAGCATGCCTTTCATCGGCTTTTGCGTCAGGCTCTGGGCAAACTGGCTCCATCCCACAGTCATCGGCTCTGCACGGTACACATCGCCGTAGATAATCGGCGGCTTCACGCAGCGAGAACCATAGCTCTGCACCCAGCCATTGGCCGTGAACGCATAGCCCCAGAGCTGCTCGCCGAAATACTCCACCATGTCGTTACGCTCCGGTTCGCCGTGCACCAGCACATCCAGTCCGATTTCTTCCTGCTTTTGCACCATCAGCCGGATTTCGGCACGCATCTTGTCCAGGTAATCGAGATGACTGAGGTCGCCACGCTTAAAAGCGGCACGCACCTGACGGATTTCGGCGGTCTGCGGGAACGAGCCGATGGTCGTCGTGGGAAAGAGAGGCAGGTTCCAGCGCGCACGTTGCGCTTCAATGCGGTCCTTAAATGGCGAAGTACGGCGTGCATCGGCTTCTGTTACCGTCGCCATGCGCTTCTGGACAAGGGCGTTGTGGATGCGCTTCGAGCTCCTGCGTGTGTGGAACGCCGCGCGCGCGGTCTGCAGATCCTGCTGCACCGACTGTTCGCCCTCGTTGAGCGCTCGCTTGAGCGTTGCCAGTTCTTCGAGCTTTTGCACCGAGAACGCGAGCCAACTCTTCAGTTCTTCATCAAGCCTGTTTTCTTGCGCCAGATCGACCGGCACATGCAACAGCGAACAGCTCGGCGCGAGCCACAGATCGTCAGCCAACGATCTGTGCAGCGGAGTAAGCAGGCTCAGCGCGGAATCGAGGTCGGTGCGCCAGATATTGCGACCGTCGACAATGCCGGCCGACAGGACGCGTCCCTGCGGCCAGTCGTTCAGGAAGCTGGGAAGCTGGCCTGCGCCACGCACAAGGTCGAGATGGATGCCGGCCACCGGTAGCTTACGCAGCAAGTCCGCGTGCTCGCGAACGTCGTCAAAGTAGGTAGCAAGCAGGATGCGTGGGGAAACTTCGGCCAACGCAGCGTACACCGGCGTAAATGCATGGCGCCAGGCTGTAGCGAGTTCCAGCGCGAGTATCGGTTCATCGATCTGCACCCACTCAACACCGGCATCGCGCAGGCGGCTCAACACATTCCTGTAGCCTTCGACCACATGCGGAAGCAGGTCGAGCTTATGCTCCAGCCCCGACTTGATCTTGCCCAGATAAAGCAGTGTCAGCGGTCCGACGAGTACCACCTTGGGTCGGTGGCCGCACGCCTGCGCGTGGGCGACATCATCAAACAGCCAGTCGATACCGCCGTCGAAACGCACGTCCGCCGTCCATTCCGGCACGAGGTAGTGGTAATTGGTGTCGAACCACTTGGTCATTTCCATCGCAAAGTGCGACGCACTGCCGCGCGCCATGGTGAAGTAGTCCGACAGGCTCAAATCCCGGGCATCTAGCTTGAAGCGCGTAGGGATCGCCCCGAGCAATGCCAGCGTGTTGAGCACATGGTCATACCAGGCGAAGTCGCCGACCGTTACCGAATCCATGCCTGCCCCGGACTGTGCAGTCCAATGGCGCTCACGCAGCTGCCGCCCAATCTCCTGCAATGAAACCTCGTCTGATTCGCCGCGCCAGAATGATTCGAGTGCAGATTTCAGTTCACGCCTTACGCCGATGCGCGGAAATCCCAAGATGTGTGCCAGTGCCATAGCTTCCTCCGATTCGTATTGTCGAAAGCCGTCATGGTCGCGCCTAGGTTATTATTATTCAAACGATACTTTTTCATATCCATCTTGAATTTCACTCATAATGCAATCCATCCTTGAAGTGCGCCACCTGAAAACTTTGGTTGCCTTGCGAGAAGCAGGCAATCTATTGCGCGCAGCAACCTTGCTGAACGTCACGCAATCGGCCCTGTCGCACCAGCTCAAGCAACTGGAAGACCATCACGGCACGGCACTGTTTGAGCGCAAGTCGGTGCCGGTGCGGTTTACGCCGGCGGGGGAGCGCCTGCTGAAGTTGGCGGACACGGTGCTTCCGCAGATCGAGAGTGCTGAACGCGACATCGTGCGCCTTGCACAAGGGGTAGCGGGCCAGCTGCGGATTGCGGTGGAATGCCATACCTGCTTCGACTGGCTGATGCCGGCGATGGATACCTTCCGCGTTCGCTGGCCTGAGGTGGAGCTCGACATCGTGTCCGGATTCCAGGCCGACCCGGTTGGTTTGCTCTATAGCCGGCGTGCGGATGTGGCAATCGTGTCCGAAATCGATCCTGACGAGACCGTCGATTACCATCCGCTGTTCCGTTTCGAGATCGTCGCACTCGTCGCCAAGGATCACGTGCTGGCCGGGCGCGATTATCTGGTGGCGCAAGACTTCGCCACCGACACGCTGATTACCTATCCGGTACCGGACGACATGCTCGATATCGTGCGGCAGGTGCTCAAGCCGGCCGGCGTCGAGACGGAACGCCGCACGACCGAACTCACGGTGGCCATATTGCAGCTCGTCGCCAGCAAGCGCGGAATCGCAACCTTGCCGCTATGGGCGGCGCAGAACTACCTGGACCGTAACTACGTGCTTGCGAAGCGAATTACTGCACAGGGTTTGACGGGAAGATTGTATGCGGCATGCCTACCCGAATTGTCGGCTAGGCCGTTCCTTGCCGACTTCGTCGACACGACGCGGGAGAGCTGCTATCTGAACCTCCGCAGCATCGAATTGCTTTGATCGATGCCGTGCAGCTGAGGGCCTGTTTGAAAACTGTAGCGAGCGGCCCGAGTTTGGTCTGAGAAGCGCAGTCGTACGTGAGGTACGGCAAGCATCGCAAGGCCAAAATAGGGCCGCGCAGTAAGTTTTCAAACAGGCTTTGAGGAGATGGGTGAAATCAGCGCTTGCAGGTATTCATGCCAAACACTGTGTACAGAGGGCACCAGTTCATCAGCGCCGTCATCAGCGGCACGATGCCGACCAGGCCGATCCACTTGAGGTTGCCTTCAAGGATGAAGAAGAGGCTGAACAGGATGACGGCCATCACCAGCCGGATCGATTTGTCAGCTTTGCCAACGTTCGCATTCATGGTGCACTCCAAAAGGTTGAAAACGTTGGCAGGATAAAGAGCCGTACGCGGCTTGTCTGTAACTCAGGTCACAGAGCCGCACAGGTATCGGAACGGCGCCTCAACGGGTCGTGGCGAGCGTCTTCAGGCGTGCTTGGTCAACGATCTGGATGCGTCCCCTTCCCAGCGTCACCATGCCCTGATGGGCAAATTCGTCCAGCAGGCGGCTGACCATTTCGCGCACCGTGCCGAGCTCATCGGCCAGTTCCTGATGCGTAATCGCGATCTGCCCTGCTCCGCTGGCCGCTTCCGCATGAGCGAGCAATGCCGACGCCAGTCGGACATCCAGCCGCAATGTCGCGATTTCCTCCACGAGCTCCATCGTATTCACCAGCCGGTCGCCAAGCGTGCGGAACATCGCCGTACGGAAATCAGCCTGCTCTGCCAGGCACTGGGCAAAGAGCGCTGGCGGCATCACGATCATGCGGGTGGGACCGTAGGTGACGCCGCTGGCAGGATAACGGTTGTCGCCGAGCAGGCAGCCGAGCGACAGGATGCACGGTTCACTGGGCGTAACGCGATACAGTTCGATGCGCCGGCCGTTGGCCAGGTGCTTGAACACCCGCACCATGCCCGACAGGAGGATGGGGAAGCCGGCGCACTTCGCGCTGCTCTCGAATACCTGAGTGCCGGACGGCAGGTCGATGACCGGCTGTGCGGCAAGCTGCGCGATCACGGACTGCGGCAGCGATTGCAGCAGCGGCTGGGTGGAGAGCGAAGTTCTGGCGGCTGTGTTCATCCCCTATCCTTGTCAGCCGAGTTGTTGCGTGGAGACGAGGACGCCGTCGGCATCGGCATAGATCCAGTCTCCCGGACTGACCGCAACGCCTGCAATCGTCACTCGAATATCGCGGTCGCCGACGCCCTTGCGGATGCTGCGCTGCGGATGCGTTGCGAGCGCGCGCACGCCGATGTCGCAAGCGTTAATCTCTTCCGAATCGCGAATGCAGCCGTTGACAACGATACCTGCCCAGCCGTTTTTCTCGGCCAGCACGCCAAGGTTGCCGCCGACCAGTGCGCAACGCAGGCTGCCGCCGCCATCCACGACCAGCACCCGGCCATTGCCCGGCGTCTCCAGCGCCGAACGCACCAGCACGTTGTCCTCGAATACCTTCAGCGTGGCGGCCGGGCCGGAAAAAGCGGTCCGCTTGCCGAACTTCTGGAATACCGGTGGAATGACGGAAAGTGTGCCGGCTGCAATCTTGTCTTCATTCGCGTCGCAGAGGTCGCAGGTCGCAAAACTCATCAGGTTCTCCTTTTTCTGGTTAAAACGGTCAGACAGGATTGTAAGCGACTCGGAAAGCAAAAAAGCCACCTCGCTCGGGAGGTGGCTTTTCGTATCGCTAGACAGCAACGGCAGCAACGACAGCAACGTCAGGCGGCTTGCGCCTGCGTCGACTTCCGGGCGGTATTGGAACCGACGCCAAGTGCCGTCAACAGCGCCATGCACTGGAAAACCCCGACACCGATAAACACCCAGCCCGGATGGCCGGCGTCCATCACGGCGCCGAACAACAACGGCGCCATCGACAGGCCGGTATCGAGTCCGGAATAGACGACGCCGTAGACGCGGCCAGTGGCGTTCTTCGGCGCCGCAGCGCGGATCAGCAGGTCGCGGGAAGGACCTGCAATGCCGGCACCAAAGCCGATCGCGCCCATCAGGATGATTGCCATTATCGGCGACACGACACCGGAGGCAATCACCAGCGCAAACATGCCGGCAGCGGTAAATGCGATGGCAATCGTCCGATCATGCCGCGTGGTTTTCGATGCGAGGAAGCCGCCCCACACCATGCCCGCCGCAGAGGCCAGCATGTACGCCGTGTAGCCGGTCGTGGCCGAGGCCAGGGACATGCCGTACAGCGAGCGCAGGCTGGGCGAGGCAAAGCTCTGGATTCCGCCCAACGCCAGCGCCGTGATCAGGAAGAAGGCGAAGCACATCCAGACAGACGGCAGGCGCAGGAAATCCAGCAGGTTCCCGCCCTGCCCTTGCGCTGTCTTGCCATGGGCAGTCGCAGCGTGCCTGTCTTCCGTTTGCAGGATGTCCCTGTACGCAAACAGGAGCGCCAGCACGGCAAACGGCAGGAATGCTGCGCACAGCAGCGCCGTCCGCCAGTCGAACAGGCCCGCAAGCGAGGTCAGGAAGACTGGTGCGGAAGCCCATCCGAGATTGCCCGAGATACCATGGACCGAGAACGCATGTCCGAGGCGCGGAATGGAGACCCGCTTGTTCAACAAGGTGAAGTCAGCCGGGTGGAACACGCTGTTGCCGACGCCGGCCAGCATCGAACCGGCCAGCAGCATTGCATAGCTCTGTGCCTGCGACAGCACGAGCGCCGCAATGCCGAGGAAAGCGATGCCCGCAAACAGCACCGCGCGCGCGCCGACGCGGTCCACAACGAAACCGGCCAGCGCCTGCCCGATGCCTGAGACAACGAAGAACACCGTCATCAGCAGGCCGAGCTCGGCGTACGACAGGCTGAACGCCTCCTTCAGCCACGGAAAGAGCGGCGCGAGGATCAGGTGGAAGAAGTGCGAAATGCCATGGGCGATGCCCACCAGGGTAATGACCTGGGCATCCTGGCGAAGTGTCGGCGCTGTGGTGGTAGACATTGCAGGCTCTTTTCAAATCGGATGAATGCAGTGTATGCAAAGCCGGCTCGTCTGTTTTAAGATAAAAAGACATGAGTTGTCGAAATTCAGCCAACCTTGGTTTAGCTCCTTCCCCTGCCCAACCCCATGCCGAACACCCCCATCACCCACACACGCACCAATCTCCCGGACCGCGCACCGTCGCCGGCACGCCCGGTACGCGTCGTGGCGCGCGACCTTCGTGCGTCGGAACTGCTGGCCGCGCACTCGCACCCCTGGGGCCAGCTCACGATCACGCTCGACGGCGTAGTCCGCGTGACGGTCGGCAACAGCAGCTGGATCGTGCCGCCGCAGCGCGCGATCTGGATTCCACCGGATGTGCAGCACGAGGTGACGACGCTGGAAAAGGCTCGACTGCGCGCACTCTATGTGGATGCATCGCTGTCACCCTTCCATGGCGACCAGTGCGAAGTGCTGGAAGTCTCTCCATTGCTGCGCGAGCTGGTCGTCGCGCTGGTACAGGCCCATGCCGGCACGCCGCGCGAATCGATGATTGGCATGCTGATCCTGGACGAGCTGCCGCACCTCGGCACGCTGCCGATCCGCGTGGCGCTGCCCGAGGACAAGCGGCTGAAGATGCTGTGCGAGGCACTGATCGCAGAGCCCGCCTCGCCGCTTACACTGGATGAATGGGCCGGGCGGGTCGGCGCCTCCGCCCGCACGCTGGCACGGCTGTTCGAGCGCGAACTCGGCATGAACTTCGTGCAGTGGAGGCAGCAGGTGCGCCTTGCACATGCTGCGCCCATGCTCGCACGCGGCATGCCGCTGTCGCATGTCGCAACAGAACTCGGGTATACGAGCCAGTCCGCGTTCTCCGCCATGTTCAAGAAAACCTTCGGCAAGTCACCGAGCGCGTTCTTCGCACGCGCAACGGAATAACGCAGATTTCTCCCTGCAAAAGAAAAAGGCCACGCGAAGTGGCCTTTTCCTGTCCTTGCGAATTGCGCAACGTGGGCGTTATGCCGCCGACTTCTCGAACGCGAGCTCGCCGTTTTTCGTGGTTACCGAAATCACATCCTTCGGGCCGAAGCGGCCTTCGAGGATCAGTTTCGACAGCGGATTCTCGATCTGCTGCTGGATCGCACGCTTCAAAGGACGTGCGCCATACACCGGATCGAAACCGGCTTCTGCGATCTTCTGCAGCGCCGCCTCCGTGACGTCGAGCCTGATCTCCATCTTGGCCAGACGCTGCTCCAGCACATGCAGCTGGATGCGTGCGATCGAACCGATGTTCTTCGCGTCGAGCGCATGGAACACGACGAGCTCGTCGATGCGGTTGATGAACTCCGGACGGAAATGTGTCTTCACTTCTGCCATCACCGCCAGCTTCACCAGCGCCGGATCGCTCTCCTCCATCGACTGGATCTTGTGCGAGCCGAGGTTGGAGGTCATCACGATCACGGTGTTCTTGAAGTCCACCGTACGTCCCTGGCCGTCGGTCATGCGTCCGTCGTCCAGCACCTGCAGCAGCACGTTGAACACGTCGTGGTGCGCCTTTTCGATCTCGTCGAGCAGGATCACGCTGTACGGCTTGCGACGCACTGCTTCCGTCAGGTAGCCGCCCTCTTCATAGCCGACGTATCCCGGCGGCGCACCGATCAGGCGTGCCACGGAATGCTTCTCCATGAATTCGCTCATGTCGATGCGGATCAGCGCCTCCTCGGTGTCGAACAGGAAGGACGCCAGTGCCTTGCACAACTCAGTCTTGCCCACGCCGGTCGGGCCAAGGAACATGAACGAGCCGTACGGACGGTTCGGATCCGACAGGCCGGCACGCGAGCGGCGGATCGCATCGGACACCGCGACGATGGCCTCATGCTGGCCAACCACGCGCTTGTGCAACTCGTCTTCCATGTGCAGCAGCTTGTCACGCTCGCCCTGCATCATCTTGGATACCGGGATGCCGGTGGCGCGCGCTACGACCTCGGCGATTTCTTCCGCGCCGACTTGCGTGCGCAGCAGCTTGGCAACCGTCTGCTTCGTTTCGCCAGTGTCAGCCTGCTTGAGCTGCGCTTCCAGCTCCGGCAGCTTGCCGTACTGCAGCTCGGACATCTTCTGCCAGTCGCCCTTGCGCTTGGCTTCTTCCATCTGCAGGCGGACCTTCTCGATTTCTTCCTTGATGTGCTGGCTGCCCTGCACCGCCGACTTCTCGGCCTTCCAGACTTCCTCGAGGTCCGCATACTCGCGTTCGAGCTTGTGGATTTCCTCCTCGATCAGGCCAAGGCGCTTTTGCGACGCTTCGTCTTTTTCCTTCTTGACGGCTTCGCGTTCGATCTTCAGCTGGATCAGGCGGCGGTCGAGCTTGTCCATTACCTCCGGCTTGGAGTCGATCTCGATCTTGATCTTCGAGGCAGCCTCGTCGATCAGGTCGATGGCCTTGTCCGGCAGGAAGCGATCGGTAATGTAACGATGCGACAGCTCCGCCGCGGCGACAATCGCCGGGTCGGTGATGTCCACACCGTGGTGCACTTCGTATTTTTCCTGCAGGCCGCGCAGGATCGCGATGGTCGCTTCCACACTCGGCTCATCCACGAGGATCTTCTGGAAGCGGCGCTCCAGCGCGGCGTCCTTTTCCACGTATTTGCGGTATTCATCCAGCGTGGTCGCGCCGACGCAATGCAGCTCGCCGCGTGCCAGCGCAGGCTTCAGCATGTTGCCTGCGTCAATGGCGCCTTCCGCCTTGCCGGCGCCAACCATCGTGTGCAGCTCGTCGATGAAGACGATGGTCTGGCCTTCGTCCTGCGCGATTTCCTTCAGCACCGCTTTCAGGCGCTCTTCGAATTCACCTCGGTACTTGGCGCCCGCGAGCAATGCAGCCATGTCGAGCGACAGCACACGCTTGTTCTTCAGGCTGTCCGGCACTTCGCCGTTGACGATACGCTGCGCCAAGCCTTCGACGATGGCGGTCTTGCCCACGCCCGGTTCGCCGATCAGCACAGGATTGTTCTTGGAACGGCGCTGCAAGACTTGGATCGCACGACGGATCTCGTCGTCGCGGCCGATCACCGGATCGAGCTTGCCGGCACGGGCACGCTCGGTCAGGTCGAGCGTGTATTTCTTCAGCGCTTCACGCTGGCCTTCCGCCTCCTGCGAGTTTACGTTGCCCCCACCGCGCACGGCGGTAATCGCCGCTTCCAGCGCCTTGCGCGTCAGTCCGTTTTCACGTGCCATGCGACCGGCGTCCGACTTGTCGTCGGTGAGCGCCAGCAGGATCATTTCGCTGGCAATGAACTGGTCGCCGCGCTTTTGCGCTTCCTTGTCGGCAAGGTTAAGCAGCGCGACCGATTCCCGGCCGATCTGCACTTCGCCGCCGGTGCCGGACACCTTTGGCAGGCGTTCCAGCGCATTCTTCAGCGCCGAGCCCAGTCCGCCAACGTTCACCCCTGCCCGCTGCAGCAGCGAGCGGGCACCACCGTCTTCCTGGTTCAGCAGCGCAGTCAGGATGTGGACCGGCTCAATGTATTGGTTGTCGTTCCCGACGGCCAGGCTCTGGGCGTCGGAAAGGGCCTCTTGCAATTTCGTTGTCAGTTTGTCGAGACGCATGGTCTTCTCCGTAAGTTCACTGCAGACAAGGTAGGGACGACAGACATCATTTCAAGAAAGGACTCTAAATTTTGTCCACTTCGCAATCCCGTTGCGAAGGATCCAGATCAATTTCTGAGAAATTTATGGAGAAGAAAGGCCAGTTTTCCGGCAACGGGCCGGTGCTGACCTAGCCGGCAAATGCCCGGTAGGAGGCAAAACCGGCGAAGCAGAACGCGATCGAGCCGACCAAATGCAAGGACGTATGGCCCAAGGCCAGTGCGAAGTCGCCCCGCTGCAGCAGGACCATGGATTCAGCGGAAAAAGAGGAAAACGTCGTCAGGCCGCCAAGGAAGCCCGTAACGGCGAACAGGCGCCATTCCGCCGGCAGCGTCGGATGCGCGGCGAAAAAGCCGACCGCAAGGCCGATCAGGTAGCCCCCGCCGATGTTGGCTGCAAGCGTCCCCATGGGAAAGTGGTTGTGCAGGCTGTTCAGCCAGATGCCCAGCCCCCAGCGCAGCCAGGCGCCCAGCATTGCGCCGAGGCCAACCGCCAGCCAGCTCATGCAGGCTTGCCGGAGTTATCGGAGCGGATGCCCCACTTGGCGAGCGCCTCGTCGTCGGTCACCCGGGCGTCCACCCAGCGCGCACCCTGCGCCGTTTGTTCCTTCTTCCAGAACGGCGCCTGCGTCTTCAGGTAATCCATAATGAATTCGCAGGCATTGAAGGCTTCGCCGCGGTGCGCGGACGTCACCGCGACCAGCACGATCTGGTCCAGCGGTTTCAGCGGGCCGACGCGATGGATGACCAGCGCATCGAGAATATTCCAGCGGTTTTTCGCTTCCGCAACGATGTCCTCCAGCGCCTTCTCCGTCATGCCGGGATAGTGCTCCAACTCCATTTCGGAAACTCCGGCACCTTCGTTCATGTCTCGCACCGTGCCGACAAAGGCAACGACGGCCCCGACCTGCGGCTGCCCGGCACGCAGTTCTGCGACCTCCTTGCCGAGGTCAAAATCCTGGGTCTGGACGCGGATAGCCATACGATTCCTAGCCGCCGGTCACCGGCGGGAAAAAGGCCACTTCGCCACCGTCGGCGAGCGGCGTGTCGGGGCTGGCCATGACCTGGTTGTAGGCCATGCGCAGCGAACGCCCTTCTGCCAGGGTCTCCGCCCAAGCACCGCCACGGTTGCGCAGGTGGGTGCGCAGATCGCCTACTGTCTTTACCTCGGCCGGAAGCGCCACGGCTTCCTGGCTGGTGCCCAGTGCCTCGCGCACGCTGGCAAAAAAACGGAGCTGGATATTCATCGTCGTCCTGACGTTTTCCTAATAAAGCAGTTCGCTGAAGGGAATGAAGCGCACAACGTCGCCCGGAGCAATCGTCTGTCCCGGCGGGTTGTCGATGAGGCCGTCACCCCACACGGTAGAGGTCAGCACTGCCGAGCTCTGATTGGCAAACAGGTCGAGGCCTCCATTGGCGTTGATGCGGGCGCGCAGGAATTCATTGCGGCGGTCGCCCTTCGTCAGCGCGAAGTCGGCGCGTATCGAAAATGCGCGCGGCACAACCTCAGCCACGTGCTGCAGGCGCAGCAGGAAAGGCCGCACAAACAGCAGGAAGGTAACAAAACTCGATACCGGATTGCCTGGCAAACCGATGAAAAATGCCGAACCATCGGTCCGGTTCACCTCACCGAAGGCGAGCGGCTTGCCGGGCTTGATGGCGATCTGCCACATGTTCAGGCGGCCTTCCGCCTCGACTGCTGGCCTGATGTGGTCTTCCTCGCCGACCGACACACCGCCAGAGGTGATGATCAGGTCATGATCGGCTGCCGCTGTACGCAGTGTCTCGCGGGTTGCAGCGAGCGAGTCTGGCACGATGCCGTAATCGGTGATGTCGCAGCCGAGGTTTTCCAGCAGGCTGCGCAAGGTAAAGCGGTTGGAGTTGTAGATCGCACCCGGCTTCAGCGGCTCGCCGGGCATGGCCAGTTCGTCGCCGGTGAAGAAGACGGCGACGCGCGGCTTGCGCACGACCGGCAGGCTGGAAAGGCCGACGGATGCGGCAAGGCCAAGCTCCTGTGCGCGCAGGCGGGTACCAGCGGCAAGAATGGTGCTGCCGGCCTTGATGTCCTCGCCGGTGCGGCGTATCCATTCGCCCGCTTGCGGAGCATGCTTAATCGTAACCATGTCGCCCGCTGCCTCGCACTGCTCCTGCATGACGACGGCATCCGCTCCCGGCGGGATCATCGCACCGGTAAAGATGCGGGCCGCGGTTCCCGGTTGCAGCGGTTCGCCGACATGGCCGGCCGGTATGCGCTGCGACACTTTCAGCTGCGCGTTGCCACTTGCGCAATCGGCCGCGCGCAGTGCATAGCCGTCCATCTGGGTGTTATCCATCGGCGGCACATTCAGCTGCGATTGCTGTGCGACGGCCAGTACGCGGCCGTTTGCTTCCAGCGTCGGCACAATTTCGACCTGCGCGATGGGACGTACCGCCGCGAGAAGGAAATTGAGCGCCTCGGAGGCGCTCAACAGGGGTTTCTTTTCAGTCATGCTCGACATGGAAAGGTCTTACAGGCCGGTATGCTTCGCGATGAACGCCTTCATCTTTTCGACATCCGGCGGCATCACTTCGAAGCGCTGCGGCAGTGCCTCGATGTTCTCGAAACCAGCCGGGCGCTCCGCATCGCGGCCGAGCGCTTCACGGATGGTCTCGTTGAACTTGGCCGGCAACGCTGTCTCCAGCACGATCATCGTCACACCGGGCGTCATCTGCTTGCGCGCGACCTTCACGCCGTCGGCGGTATGGGTATCGATGGTCACGCCATACTTCGCATGCACATCGCGGATCGTCGCGACACGGTCAGCATGCACCGACTTGCCGGAAACGAAACCGTACTGGGCGACCTTCTTGAACTCGTCGCCATCGCTGCCCGGCTTGCCGGACAGGTCGAATCCGCCATGCGTTTCGACTTTCTTGAACAGTGCGCTCACGCGCTGCGCATCGCGACCGAGCAGGTCATAGATGAAGCGCTCGAAGTTGGACGCCTTGCTGATGTCCATGCTCGGGCTGGTGGTGTGATAGGTCTCGGCCGACTTGCGCACGCGATAGACGCCGGTGCGGAAAAATTCGTCGAGCACATCGTTTTCATTGGTTGCGGCAACCAGCTTGTCGATCGGCAGGCCCATCATGCGCGCGATATGCCCGGCGCAGATATTGCCGAAGTTGCCGGACGGCACAGTGAACGACACCTTCTGGTCGTTGCTCGTCGTTGCGGCGAGGTAGCCGCGGAAGTAGTACACGACTTGCGCAACGACGCGCGCCCAGTTGATTGAGTTGACAGTACCGATCTTCTGGCGGTTCTTGAATTCGAGGTCATTGGAGACCGCCTTGACCATGTCTTGGCAGTCATCGAACACGCCTTCGACGGCGATGTTGAAGATATTCGGGTCCTGCAGGCTGAACATCTGCGCGGTCTGGAATGCGCTCATCTTCTTGTGCGGCGACAGCATGAACACGCGGATGCCTTTCTTGCCGCGCATCGCGTATTCGGCTGCGCTGCCGGTGTCGCCCGAGGTCGCGCCGAAAATGTTCAGCTCTGCATTTTGCTTGGCCAGCGTGTACTCGAACAGGTTGCCGAGCAATTGCATCGCCATGTCCTTGAACGCCAGCGTCGGGCCGTTCGAAAGCGCCTGCAAAACCAGCTTGCTGCCATCCTTGTCTTCCAGCGCACGCAACGGCGTGATCTGTGCCGGGTCTTCCCCCGCACGGGCATTGCGGTACACATCGGCGGTATAGGTCTTGTGCACCAGCGCCTTCAGGTCAGCTTCTGGAATGTCGGTCGCAAACTTCTTCAGCACCTCGAATGCCAGATCGGCATAGGACAGCTTGCGCCAGGCATCGAGTTCGGCGCCGCTTACCCGCGGGTATTCGACAGGCAGGTAAAGGCCGCCATCAGGTGCGAGGCCGCCTAACAGGATCTGGGAAAAGGACTGCGCCGGAGCTTGGCCGCGGGTGGAGACGTATTGCATAAGCTGTTGAAAAAGGAGTAGTCGGAAGCAAGCCTGCCATTATAAGGCCGTGCGCCTGCTTCCTCACCGTTTCATCCGGTTATGCACGCCAACCGTGCCACTTCGGCAACTTTATGCAGCGTGGTGCAAGGGCTGCGATTGGGAACGCGACTGGGGATGGATATTGGCCAGCATGTCGGCAACCAGCTCCTTCAGGCCGATCTTCGCCTTCCAGCCCCAGTCGGCGCGCGCATAGGTGTCGTCCAGGCTGTGCGGCCAGGTGGCGGCAATCTCCTGCCGGTGGTCCGGCCGGTATTCGATCTCGAACGACGGCAACTGCTGCCGGATTGCGTCGGCCAGCTCGCGCGGGGAGAAACTCAGCCCGGCGACGTTATAGGCAGAGCGAATGCGGACCTGCTCCGCAGGAGCATCCATCAGCTCGATCGTCGCCCGGATCGCGTCCGGCATGTAGATCATCGGCAACGTGGTTTCCGGGCCGAGGAAGCAGGAGTAGCGCTCGCCGCGCTTAGCCGAGTGGAAGATCGCGATCGCATAATCGGTCGTGCCACCACCCGGCGGCGACTTGTGACTGATGATGCCGGGGTAACGGATGCTGCGCACATCGACGCCGTACTTGCTGAAATAGTATTCGCACAGGCGCTCACCCGCCTGCTTGCTGATGCCGTAAATCGTGGTCGGATCCATTACCGCCAGTTGTGGCGTGTCGACGGCCGGCGTATGCGGCCCGAAGGCGGCGATCGAGGATGGCCAGAACACCTTCAGCGGCTTGCCGGCCGCATTACGCTCCCGCGCCAGTTCCAGGATGTTCAACAGGCCATTCATGTTCAGCGTCCATGCCTTCAGCGGCGCCTGTTCGCCAGTCACCGACAGCAGCGCCGCCAGCTGGTACACCTGCGTGATGCCGTAACCTTCTACAACCTGCGCGACGCGATTGCTGTCGAGCACATCCAGCGTTTCGTAGCGAGCGGCTCCGTACAGGCTGCGCGGTCCGATATCGGCCGCAATGACATTATTTGTGCCATGCCTCGCAGTCAGCGCTTCCACCAGTTCGCTGCCGATCTGCCCGTTGGCGCCAATGACCAGGATTCGTTCCATTCTTCTTTGCTCCATTAATTCTTCAAGATGCCGAGCTCTTGCCCGGCCTGCCGGAATGCCGCCAGCACGCGGTCCAGCTGTTCCGTTGTATGCGCCGCAGAGAGCTGAACCCTCACCCTCGCCTGCCCCATCGGCACCACGGGATAGAAGAAACCGGTAACCAGCACGCCGAGTTCATACAGGCGCTGCGCGAATTTCTGCGCAAGCGGCGCGTCGAACAGCATGACCGGGACCACAGGATGCGTGCCGGGTTTGACGGTGAAACCGAGCTCAGTGATAGCCTTGCGGAAGTGGGCGGTGTTAGCGTGCAGCTTGTCGCGCAGTTCGGTGGACTTGGACAGGCGCTCGAGCACCGCCAGTGAAGCGCCCGCAATGGCGGGCGCGAGCGAATTGGAGAACAGATACGGCCGAGACTTCTGGCGCAGCGTTTGCACCACTTCCTTGCGCGCCGCGGTAAATCCGCCCATCGCGCCGCCCAGTGCCTTGCCGAGCGTGCCGGTAATGATGTCGATACGCCCCATCACGTTGTGATGCTCGTGCGTGCCGCGCCCGGTCTTGCCCATGAAACCGGTGGCATGGCATTCGTCGATCATCACCAGCGCGCCGTACTTGTCGGCCAGGTCGCAGATCTTGTCCAGCTGCGCGATCGTGCCGTCCATGGAAAACACGCCGTCGGTCACAATGATCTTGTGGCGTTTGCCGGATGCCGCCTGCAGCTGCACTTCCAGGTCGGCCATGTCGTTGTGCTGGTAGCGGTACCGCGCCGCCTTGCACAGGCGGATACCGTCGATGATGGATGCGTGGTTCAGCGCATCGGAGATGATCGCGTCGTTTTCGTCGAACAGTGGCTCGAATACACCGCCGTTCGCATCGAAGGCCGCTGCATACAGGATCGTGTCTTCCATGCCGAGGAAGTCGGACAAGGCGTGCTCCAGCTGCCTGTGCACTGTTTGGGTGCCGCAGATGAACCGCACGGAAGACAGCCCGTAACCATATTTCTCCGTCGCCTCGACGGCGGCACGCACCACCGTCTCGTCACCGGACAGGCCGAGGTAATTATTGGCGCACATATTGATAAGATGACGACCGTCGTCGCATACCACTTCGGCGCCCTGGCGCGAGGTAATGACCCGCTCCGGCTTGTACAAGCCCTGTTCGCGCAACTGATCCAAGTTGCTCGCCAAACCTCCATAAAACGCCTGTTTTTCGTTATTCGCCATTACATTCCTCCGTCATATACCGTGTTCACCGTCGCGCACACAATATTTACTTACTGTTATTACGAGACCTCTGCTACGATACAAGTTCACTGCAATTAGCAAAGTTCAATATCAAGAACAACTGTTCAATATATTGAATACTAATTAGTCTGCCTAAACATTGCAAGCCTCTTTCATGAAAAAAGCCCAAGCCACGAATACGCCGCCGGAAGTCGGTGCCACCCTGCAGAGAATTCGCCTCAAACGCGGTTTGACACTCGATGACCTCTCGCGTGCGGCGGGCGTGTCCAAATCAATGCTCTCGCAGATTGAAAGGGAAAAAGCGAATCCGACAATCGCCGTTGCCTGGAGGCTCGCCAATGCATTGGGGATAGGCATCGAAGAATTGCTCGCCACCAACGACCAGGAAGCGGACGCAATCCACGTGCTTGAACCGCACGAAACCCCTACCCTCCCCGGTAACCATGCGGGCTACGTGCTGCGCATTCTTGGCCCGATGGACCTCGCGGGCAAGTTCGAGTGGTATGAATTGACGCTGGGCCCAAACGGGGCGCTCAGGTCGAATCCCCATGACCCCGGCACCGTGGAGCATCTGACCCTGTTGAGCGGCGCCATGGATGTCGAGGTGGACGGGACGACGAAGAAACTGAAAATCGGCGCGACCGCACGCTTTCAGGCAGACAAAGCGCACGCGATTCTCAATCCCGGAAAATCCGAAGCAAGAGCCCTGCTGGTCGTTATTCACCGCTAGTGCGTGCATGCGCCCAGAACGGGCTTGGAGTCGCCATAATGCGCCATTTGCTGCGTTATGACTCGTCGCGCTAACTCGCTACCGCTGCTCCTTGCATCTGCCCCATTCCGAAGGCTCAGCCACCATCCGGAATCCGTGACGCGCTCAAGCGCAAGCGCCGGGCTCTCCGAGCACACTCTCTACTTGCCGTCCGGCAAACACCCTTCCCGAAATAATCGCCAAGCTTTCTGCTTGGCGGGAACCATCGTTGTGGTCGATTAATCTATACAGGCAGAAAACACCTTCGCCCCGGGCGTTTTTGCTGTGCGCCGCAACAAGGCAACGCTTCCGGATCCGTCGACTGCCCGCCTGAGGAACGTGAATGGATAGTGACCGCCAGGTGCCGACCAAGGCCCAGGAACTACGTGCATTCTTCTTTTTGACGATCGTGACCGCCCCCATCATTGCCGTGATAGTGGTTGGCGGCTACGGTTTTTTCGTATGGATGTACCAGCTTGTCACCGGCACGCTGCCATCCGGATGAAATGCCACTTCGAAGCGCAGACCAAACGGAGCGTTTGCTTCGTCCGCCCGTAAACGCTGAAAGGCAGCCTTCCATGGAACAGGAAGTCCATATTGCCGGCATTGTGGTGCACTCACTGCCGGCACACCTCGACAACACGAAAGCGCGCATTGCATCCCTACCCGCTGCAGAAATCCATGCCGCCAGCAAAGACGGCAAACTTATCGTAACCCTAGAAACGGAAAGCACCAGGCGCATCCTCGACTACATGGATGCGATCCGCGCGCTGCCAGGCGTCGTCGATGTCGCCCTGGTTTACCAGCACGCGGAGCCGCTGACCGCGCTTGACCAGGAGATTCCATCATGAAGAAGCTCACGCGACGCGACTTCATCAAGCAGACTGCCGCTGTCACGGCAGCCAGTTCCGTCGGCCTGTCACTCGATGCGCAGGCCTCCAACGTCATCACGGATGCATCGAAAACCCAGCTCAAGTGGGACAAAGCGCCTTGCCGCTTCTGCGGCGTGGGCTGCGGCGTCAATGTCGGCGTCAAGGACGGCCGGGTGGTGGCCACTCACGGCGACATCAATGCCGAAGTCAACCGTGGGCTGAACTGCGTCAAGGGCTACTTTCTGTCGAAGATCATGTACGGTGAGGACCGGTTGACCCGCCCCCTGCTGCGTATGACCAACGGCAAGTACGACAAGAACGGTGAGTTCACGCCGATATCCTGGGATGCCGCCTTCGACATCATGGCGCAGAAGTTCAAGCAGGCGCTGCGCGACAAAGGGCCCACCTCAATCGGCATGTTTGGCTCCGGCCAGTGGACGATCTGGGAGGGCTATGCCGCGGCAAAGATATTTAAGGCAGGCTTCCGCTCCAACAACATCGATCCGAATGCGCGCCACTGCATGGCCTCCGCCGTGGCCGGTTTCATGCGCACGTTCGGCATGGACGAGCCAATGGGCTGTTATGAGGATATTGAAGCCGCCGACGCCTTCGTGCTGTGGGGCTCGAACATGGCGGAGATGCACCCGATCCTGTGGACCCGCGTCACAGACCGCCGGCTGTCAGCCCCCCATGTGAAGGTTGCCGTATTGTCGACCTTCGAGCACCGCAGCTTTGAACTATCGGACAACTCCATTATTTTCCGGCCGCAGACGGACCTGGCGATTCTGAATTACATCGCCAACCACATCATCCAGACCAACCGGGTGAACCGAGATTTCGTCACCAAGCACACCCGCTTTGTACTTGGCAATCCCAATATCGGCTACGGCCTGCGTCCCGACAATCCGTTGCAGAAAGCAGCAAAGAACGTTGGCGATGCTGGTGGTGGCAAGCCCATTACGCTGGATGAATTTGCGCGATTCGTCAGCCAGTATGACCTCGACTCCGTCGCCAAGCTGTCGAATGTACCGAAGGAACGCCTGCAGCGCCTCGCCGAGATGTACGCCGATCCGAAGACCAAGGTGATGTCATTCTTCACGATGGGATTCAACCAACACACACGTGGCACCTGGTGCAGCAATCTGCTGTACAACCTGCATCTCTTGACTGGCAAGATCTCCACACCGGGCAACAGCCCCTTCTCGCTGACCGGCCAGCCGTCGGCCTGCGGCACCGCACGTGAAGTCGGTACCTTTGCACACCGCCTGCCGGCCGACATGTTAGTGGTAAATCCAAAGCATCGCGAGGTCGCGGAAAAGATCTGGCAGGTTCCACCAGGCACGATCCCGGACAAACCCGGTTTCCATGCAGTCGCACAAAGCCGCATGCTCAAGGACGGCAAGCTCAATGTGTACTGGACTCAGGTCACGAACAATGTGCAGGCCGGTCCAAACGTAATGCAGGAAATCCTGCCCGGCTGGCGCAACCCGGACAATTTCGTCATCGTGTCAGACGTCTACCCTACCGCATCCACGCTGGCAGCCGACCTGGTGTTGCCGACCGCGATGTGGGTAGAAAAGGAAGGCGCCTACGGCAATGCGGAACGCCGCACCCAGTTCTGGCACCAACTGGTCAATCCGCCAGGCGAAGCGCGCTCCGACCTGTGGCAACTGGTCGAATTCTCCAAGCGCTTCAAGATGGAAGAAGTGTGGCCGAAGGAGTTGCTCGACAAGGCGCCACAGTGGCGCGGCAAGACCATGTACGACTTGCTCTTCAAGAACGGCGTCGTTGACAAGTTTCCCAACAACCAGATCGAAGCCGGTTATGCGAATGACGACGCAAAAGCGTTTGGCTACTACATCCAGAAGGGTCTGTTCGAAGAGTATGCACAGTTCGGACGTGGCCATGCCCATGACCTTGCACCGTTTGACGTCTACCATAAGGAACGTGGCCTGCGCTGGCCAGTCGTCGATGGCAAGGAAACCCAGTGGCGCTATCGTGAAGGCTACGATCCATACGTAAAAACGGGCGAAGGCTACCGTTTCTACGGCATGCCCGATGGCAAGGCAGTCATTTTTGCTCTTCCTTACGAACCCGCCGCGGAAGAACCAGACAAGG
Source organism: Noviherbaspirillum sp. (assembly GCA_035654275.1). Lineage (GTDB taxonomy): Bacteria > Pseudomonadota > Gammaproteobacteria > Burkholderiales > Burkholderiaceae_D > Noviherbaspirillum. The sequence goes on along the minus strand of DASRXG010000027.1, from coordinate 60,746 downwards.
AATTCCCGTTCTGGCTATCAACCGGCCGCGTGCTGGAGCACTGGCATACCGGCACGATGACGCGCCGCGTGCCGGAGCTGTATCGCGCTGTGCCAAATGCAGTGTGCTACATGCACCCGGAAGACGCGAAGGCACTCGGTGCGCGACGCGGAGAAATCATCGAAATCACGTCACGGCGCGGCTCGATCCGTTCACGGGTGGAGACTCGTGGGCGTACAAGGCCGCCGCAGGGACTGGTCTACATCCCGTTCTTCGATGCCAGCCAGCTGATCAACAAGGTGACGCTGGATGCGACCGACCCGATTTCGTTCCAGACCGACTTCAAGAAGTGCGCGGTCAAGATTCGCAAAGTATAGGAGGTGATCATGAAGAGACTGCTCATCGCGCTGTTCCTGCTCGCTCCCTTGGTCGCGCCGGCTGCCGAATTTCAGGACAAGATGCGCGGGCCGACCGCACTTGACCAGACCACGCAGCCGCCAACGCTGGTCAACCCGGACAACAGCGATGTGCGCCGGTCGCGCAACTATGCAATGCAGCCACCGGTCGTACCGCACAAGATTGAGGGCTATCAGATCGACAAGAATGCGAACCGCTGCATGATGTGCCATGCACGCACCCGGACGCAGGAGAGCCAGGCACCGATGATCAGCGTTACGCACTTCATGGACCGCGAAGGCAACTTCTTGGCCGAGCTGTCGCCGCGCCGTTATTTCTGCCTGCAGTGCCATGTGCCACAAGCCAACCTGAACCCGCTCGTCAATAATCAGTTTGTCGATGTCGATACGATGTTGGCCAAACCGGCGCAACCTGCCGCGAATGCTCCGGCGCCAGCCCGGAAAAGATAAGGGGGCCGCTCATGAAGCGATTGCTCAAGCGCTACTGGGGTATCCTGCGGCGGCCCAGCACTCATCTGAGTTTCGGCTTCCTCACGATCGGTGCGTTCATCTTCGGCATCCTGTTCTGGGGCGGATTCAATACCGCGATGGAATTGACCAATACAGAGAAATTCTGCACAGGCTGCCATGAAATGCGTGACAACGTCTACACCGAGCTGCAGGGCACCATCCACTTCACCAATCGAAGCGGCGTACGTGCAATCTGTTCCGACTGCCACGTGCCGCACAACTGGACCGACAAGATCGCACGGAAGATGCAGGCATCAAAGGAAGTATGGGGCAAGCTCTTCGGCACGATCGATACACGGGAGAAATTTGAAGAGCATCGGCTGCAACTTGCACAAAACGAATGGCGCCGCCTGAAGGCAAACAATTCACTGGAATGCCGCAACTGCCACCAGTTCGAGTCGATGGATTTCACTAAACAATCCAAGCGAGCGGTAAATGCGCATTCCACGCAACTCGCCAGCGGCGAAAAAACCTGCATCGACTGCCACAAGGGCATCGCGCATCAGTTGCCCGACATGTCCAATGTGAGATAGGCGCACCGGCCTGATCGACCGGCACGCCTATCTGCGTTACCTAAATACCTTTACCAAGCGTCGCTTCGACGCCGCAGGATCAGCTCAGTTGCTCGAGACGGATCTTCGTCACCTGACCGACGACGGTCGACAGCGCTTCGATCTTTGCGATCGCAGCGACCACATTCTTTTCCTGCGTTTGGTGCGTCAGGATGATGATGTCAGTCTTCGTCTCGCCTTCAGCCGGCTCCTTCTGCAGCATTGCATCGATCGAGATAGTCGAGTCGGCCAGGATGCGCGTGACGTCAGCCAGCACGCCCGGCTGGTCCGCCACCTGCATTCGCAGGTAATAGCTGGTGGTGACTTCCGACATCGGTACGACCGGCGTATCGGTCATTGCGTCCGGCTGGAATGCGAGATGTGGCACGCGATGTTCCGGATCGGCCGTTGCGAGGCGGGTGATATCCACCAAGTCTGCGATCACCGCCGACGCGGTCGGCTCCGAGCCGGCGCCCTTGCCGTAGTAGAGCGTCGCGCCGACGGCGTCACCGTGTACCAGCACAGCATTCATCGCACCTTCCACGTTCGCAATAAGGCGCTTGGCCGGAATCAGGGTCGGATGCACACGCAATTCGATGCCTGCCTTGCCGTTGACCTGCGTGCGCTTGGCAATGCCCAGCAGCTTGATGCGATAGCCAAGCTGTTCCGCATAACGGATATCCGTTGCCTGCAGTTTGGTAATGCCTTCCACATGCGCCTTGTCGAACTGTACCGGGATACCGAACGCAATTGCGGCCATGATGGTTGCCTTGTGGGCGGCGTCAACACCTTCAATATCAAAGGTTGGATCGGCCTCCGCGTAGCCCAGGCGTTGCGCCTCCTTCAGCACTACGTCGAAATCCAGGCCCTTGTCGCGCATCTCCGACAGGATGAAGTTAGTCGTGCCGTTGATGATGCCTGCCAGCCACTCGATGCGGTTTGCGGTGAGGCCTTCACGCAGCGCCTTGATGATCGGAATGCCGCCGGCCACTGCAGCTTCGAACGCAACCATGACGCCCTTTTCCTGCGCAGCCTTGAAAATCTCGTTGCCGTGCGTCGCCAGCAAAGCCTTGTTAGCGGTCACCACATGCTTGCCATTGGCAATCGCCTTCATCACGAGGTCTTTGGCGATGCCGTAACCGCCAATCAGCTCGATAACGATATCGATCTCCGGATTGTTCACCACCAGGTTGGCGTCGCTGACAACCTCACACTCGCCGTCGGTCAGTTCCTTCGCACGGGCCGTATTCAGATCTGCCACCATCGTAATCTGGATGTTGCGACCGGCGCGGCGCGTAATTTCTTCCTGGTTGCGCTTGAGTACGTTGAATGTGCCGGACCCGACGGTGCCGATGCCTAACAAGCCTACTTTGATGGGTTTCATAGTCACTAAAAAATAAAATGCTGCCGGATGCAGTCCGGCAGCGGTACGTTGATTAAGTAGAACCAGGTAGCGTTATGCGGCGACTTTGTTCCGCCGGCGATATCCATCCAGGAAGCGCGCAATCCGGCCGATTGCTTCGGTCAGGTCGTCCGAATTGGGCAGGAAAACCACACGGAAATGATCGGGCGCGATCCAGTTGAAGCCTGTACCCTGCACAATCAACACCTTCTCTTCCGCGAGCAGTTCGTACGCAAACTTCTGGTCATCGTCGATCGGGTAGACCCTGGGATCGAGCTTGGGGAACATGTACAAGGCCGACTTCGGTTTCACGCAGCTCACGCCGGGAATATCGGTCAACAACTTGTGCGCCAAATCGCGCTGCTTCAACAGGCGGCCGCCAGGACTAACGAGGTCGTTGATGCTTTGATAGCCGCCGAGCGCAGTCTGAATCGCATATTGACCCGGCGCATTGGCGCACAGACGCATCGAAGCCAGCATATTCAGGCCTTCGATGTAATCTTTCGCATGCTTCTTCTCGCCGGACACCACCATCCAGCCGGCGCGATAGCCACAGGAGCGGTAATTCTTCGACAGACCGTTCAGCGTCAGGAACAGCACATCGTCCGCCAGCGACGCAATCGAGGTATGCACCTCGCCGTCATACAGGGTCTTGTCGTAGATTTCGTCGGCGAACACGATCAGCTGATGCTGGCGGGCGACTTCGACAATCTGTTCGAGCAACTCGACCGGATACAAGGCTCCTGTCGGGTTGTTGGGATTGATGACGACGATCGCCTTGGTGTTCGACGTGATTTTTTTCTTGATGTCATTAATATCCGGCAACCAGCCCGACTCTTCATCACAGATATAGTGCACGGGCTTGCCGCCGGAGAGGCTAACCGCCGCAGTCCACAACGGATAGTCAGGTGCAGGAACCAGTACCTCGTCGCCAGAATTGAGCAAGGCATTCATGCCCATCACGATCAACTCGGAGGCGCCGTTGCCGATGTAAATGTCGTCAATGGTCACGCCCGGAATCTTCTTTTCCTGCGTGTAGTGCATGATCGCTTTCCGCGGTGCAAACATGCCCTTGGAATCGGTGTAGCCGGCTGCATTAGACATGTTCAGGATCATGTCCTGCACGATTTCGTCCGGCGCATCGAAGCCGAACACGGCCAGGTTGCCGATGTTCAATTTAATGATTTTGTGGCCCTCTTCCTCCATCTGCTTGGCTTTTTCCAAGACGGGGCCGCGGATGTCGTAGCAGACGTCTGCCAGTTTTTTGGATTTTTGAATCGGTCGCACTCGTGCAATCCCTTGAAGTCTAAGCAAAGTTTGGGATGCAATGCTGCACCGCCAGAAGGTCCATTTTGCCGAAAGGAAGGCGTTTTATCAATGTATCCCGGGACCTTTTGGCATGGAAAACGCTACAATGCCCCATCTTTTTCTTCTAATTGTCGGAAATCCCCGTCCGCCGGCGGGTCAACAAGGTCATGAAGCTCCACTCCACCCCGACCCAGCACTATCAAACCGTGACTGGCTACGATGATCAGGCAGTCGAAATCAACGCAGTGCGTTTTTCCTGCAGCCTCATCGTCTTGCCGGAAACGCCTCCCGTTGCCTGGCCGCCGACTTCGTTTGAGAGCCTCACAGCTGAGCATTTTGCGCAGATCGATGCCACCGATCCCGATGTTGTGATACTCGGAACGGGAAAACGACAGCGATTCGTCCATCCGCGCCTGACAGCGGCCCTCACTGGACGCCGTATCGGGATTGAATGCATGGATAACCAGGCGGCCTGCCGAACTTACAATATCTTGATGGGCGAAGGTCGCAAGGTGGCTCTGGCACTGATCTTCGACTGAGGCGGCGACGCTCGCACGCCGAGGCGCACAACTCTTGGTGAGGATTGACACTGTATTCGTCATGCGTAGTTTCCGGTCGTGCAATTGGGCCGACGCAGATCCGTCTTGAAAAAGAAATATTTGGCCTCATTTGCCTCGTGCCGCCTTTGAACGCCGCATACGAGAGCAAGGGCATGTCAACGGCGGAACAGAACCACAGAGCGGGAACCATGCCCTTGTGCTCTTACTACGTGCAAGCCGCAAGTACGTCGGCCAACATCAGGATCTGCGTGCGCGGTTCCCAATAAGATAAACATTGGCTAACATTCCCGTTACGCCCTTACCATCGGTACGGTCGTCAAACATGTCGCCACAAGCGATAACCGCATCAGGAGAATAACGTGGCAGAAAGCCCATCCGCACTCAACTTGACCGTTCCCGACTTTACCGCAGCCATGACCGGCAATCAGACATTCAAGCTGTCTGACTACAAGGGAAAGATGATCGTGCTGTACTTCTACCCGAAGGACAATACGCCCGGCTGCACCACGGAGGGCTTGCAGTTCCGCGACTTGTATCCGCAATTCAAACAGGCAAATGCGGAAATATTCGGAGTGAGTCGTGACAGCATCCGATCGCATGAAGGATTCAAGGCAAAGCTCGAACTGCCGTTCGAGTTGATCTCTGATCCTGATGAAACGCTGTGCGTCATGTTCGATGTCATGAAAATGAAGACTATGTATGGCAAGCAAGTCCGCGGCATCGAGCGCAGCACATTTGTGATTGACGCAACAGGGAAATTGGTGAAAGAATGGCGTGGAGTGAAAGTGCCTGGGCACATTGATGAAGTACTGGAATTCGTGAAGGCGCTGGCGTAATCGCACAATACGCAAACAACATTGAATCTAAAAGATTTTTATTGCAGAAGGCCGTTTGTGGAAGAGGTGTCGAACCTCCCCCTCAAACGGCTTTTTTGTTTTGCACCGCCTCTCCTCCCTGTTGTTCAACCCACTGCACGACCGTTTGGCCCCGCGAGCATCTCACTAGAGTTGCTGATTCACTACATTTTTAAACTGAGGTCCTGATGCCACTGCCCAAATTACCGACCAAGCCAGCAACATTACTCTCCCCGCAAGACTATCCGAAGGCAGAGAAAGGAAAATCGGTAAAGCCCGTGATGACGCTGGTTGAACCCACGCCACAAGCAACAGAATCTGCACCGCAAGCCCGTGCCAAGACCACCGTAAAAGCCCCTGCTCCAAAACGCACGACCAAGCCAAAAGAGGTCGAAACCCTGATCAAGTCCAGCGCCAGCCGAATTGGCGACAGACTCGGCGTCACCAAGCTTTTCGTGCTGGATACCAACGTGCTGATGCACGATCCGACCTCGCTGTTCCGATTTGAGGAGCACGACGTCTATCTGCCGATGATGACGCTGGAGGAGCTCGACAACCACAAGAAGGGCATGTCGGAGGTTGCACGCAATGCACGGCAAGTGTCGCGTTCGCTCGATGCGCTGGTGGCCGGGGTTGAAGAAACCCACATCGAGGAAGGCATTCCACTCTCCAAACTGGGCAACAAGGACGCAAAGGGTCGCCTGTTCTTCCAGACCAAGCTGCAGGTGGCCGATCTGCCCGAAGGCCTGCCTATCGGGAAAGCGGACAACCAGATCCTTGGCGTGGTCCGCGCCCTCGAGCTTCAGCATCCGGGACGTCCGATCGTGCTGGTGTCAAAAGACATCAACATGCGCATCAAGGCGCGCGCGATGGGCCTGCCCGCAGAGGAGTACTTCAATGATCACGTGCTAGAAGATACCGACCTGCTCTATTCCGGCATCATGCAACTGCCGGAAGACTTCTGGAACAAGCATGCCAAGGGAATGGAATCCTGGCAGGAAAACAAGCACGGCACGGGCTATACCTATTACAGACTGACCGGTCCTGCAGTCCCCTCGTTCCTGATCAACCAGTTTGTCTTCCTCGAACCGAACAATGGCGAGGCGGCGTTTTACGGGCAGGTCAAGCAGATCAATGGCAAGACCGCAGTAATCCAGACGCTGCGCGACTATACGCATGGGAAGAACAACGTCTGGGGCATCACAGCGCGCAACCGCGAGCAGAACTTCGCACTCAACCTGCTGATGAATCCGGAATGCGACTTCGTGACGCTGCTCGGCCAGGCAGGTACCGGCAAGACGCTGCTCGCACTGGCTGCTGGCCTTGCCCAGGTACTGGAAACCAAGCTCTACAACGAGATCATCGTCACCCGCGTCACCGTGCCGGTTGGCGAGGACATTGGTTTCCTTCCGGGTACGGAAGAAGAAAAAATGTCGCCTTGGATGGGCGCATTCGATGACAACCTCGAAGTGCTCAACAAGTCCGACAGCGACGCCGGCGAATGGGGTCGCGCCGCAACGCAGGACCTGATTCGCTCGCGCATCAAAATCAAGTCGCTCAACTTCATGCGCGGGCGCACATTTGTCAATAAGTTCCTCATCATCGATGAAGCGCAGAACCTGACACCAAAACAGATGAAGACGCTTGTCACGCGCGCGGGTCCGGGAACGAAGATTATCTGCCTGGGCAACATTGCACAGATCGACACCCCCTACCTGACCGAAGGATCAAGCGGCCTGACCTATGTAGTGGATCGATTCAAGGGATGGACACACAGCGGGCATGTCACGCTGGCGCGCGGCGAACGCTCGCGCCTGGCAGACCATGCGAGCGAGGTGCTGTAGTCAGGTCAACCGTCCTGCCTAGCCGGCAAAGAAGCCGGCAAAAAAAGCCTGCATCGGACGATGCAGGCTTTTTTGTTTTCACGGATGAGTTACAGGATTTGTGTCCCGATCCACCATGCAATCGCCGCGACAAATGCCGAGGCCGGAATCGTAAAGACCCATGCCCAAACAATGTTGCCTGCGACGCCCCAGCGCACCGCAGACATCTTCCGCGAAGAGCCGACGCCGACGATAGCACCGGTAATGGTGTGCGTTGTCGAGACCGGAATGCCAAGTGACGTTGCCAGGAACAGTGTGATCGCGCCGCCGGTTTCCGCGCAAAAGCCGCCGACAGGCTTCAACTTGGTAATTTTCTGGCCCATGGTCTTCACGATACGCCAGCCACCGAACAAAGTGCCCAGGCCGATTGCAGCATAGCAGCTGATGACGACCCACATCGGCAGCGGATCCTTCGCGGTCGAATAACCCGCCGCGATCAGGAGCATCCAGATGATACCCATCGTCTTCTGTGCATCGTTGCCACCATGGCCGAGGCTATACATGGACGCGGAGACCAACTGCATGCGGCGGAACCACTTGTCCACGCGACGCGGCGTCGAACGTACGAACAGCCAGGACACCAGGACCATCATGATCGATCCGAAAACGAAGCCAAGCAGTGGCGACAGCAGGATGAAGGAGATTGTCTTGATCAGGCCGGAAGAGATCAATGCACCGGTACCGGCCTTCGCAACTGCAGCACCGACCAAGCCACCGATCAGCGCATGCGACGATGAGGACGGAATGCCGTAATACCACGTCAGGACGTTCCAGAAGATTGCGCCAACCAGGGCGCCGAAGACCACATAATGATCAACCACGATCGGTTCGATGGTGCCCTTGCCGACGGTGGTGGCCACTTTCAACTGGAAGAAAAAAATGGCAATAACGTTGAAGAAAGCCGCCATTGCCACAGCGTGCTGAGGTTTCAGCACACCGGTCGAGACGACGGTTGCAATTGCGTTTGCTGCGTCATGGAAGCCGTTCATGAAGTCGAACAGCAATGCCAGCGCAATCAGGAACGCAAGGACGTAGATGCTGATTTGTAGGGTTTGCATGAGATTTCTATTCAGTCAGTTCTATGTATTGTAGAAATGCGCGCACGGGTTTAACTCCCTCCCCTTGCGCCTCATGCACTTCAGGCATTCTCGACAATAATGCCTTCAATAATATTTGCGACGTCCTCGCAGCGATCCGTAACCGTTTCCATCAGTTCGTAAATCGCTTTCAATTTGATGAGATTGCGTACGTCCGGCTCGTCACGGAAGAGCTTGGACATCGCCGCACGCATGACATGATCCGCATCGGACTCGAGACGGTCGATTTCTTCACAAACGGAGAGGATCTGTCCGGAGTTATCCATGTTGTGCAACAGGCCAACACAAGTCTTCACGCGCTCCGTGCAGGCCAGGCAGAGTTCGGCGAGACGCTTTGCTTCCGGTGTCACAGCCTTGATGTCGTACAGGGAAATCGTTTGTGCCGCATCCTCCAGCAGGTCGAGGATATCGTCCATGCGGGTAATGAGCTTGTGGATGTCGTCGCGATCAAGAGGCGTAATGAAGGTCTTGTGCAGCATGTCCAGCGTCTCATAAGTGACCTTGTCAGCTTGCTTCTCGACAGTCTCAATCGCGTGCACGCGGTTCTCAAGATCGTCAAAATTGGTCATCAATGCGACCATTTCACGTGCACCCTTCACGCACAGGTCAGCGTGCTGAACAAAGAGGTCAAAAAATTTGCCCTCGCTGGGCATCAGTCGTCCAAACATAATTACGCTCTCTTAAAGTTAAAGCAATAAATCTGTCTTGCGTCAGCGCGCCAACCACTTGTGGCAGCAGGCGCGCAAGATCTCCGGCAGGAGATCGTCTTATTCGTTGTCGAAAATCGCGTTGCCGCCGGTGTAATTGTCGAACTTCGTATATTCGCCAAGGAATGTCAGTCGAACGGTGCCGATCGGGCCGTTACGCTGCTTACCAATAATGATTTCTGCCGTTCCCTTGTCCGGCGAATCCGGGTTGTAGACCTGATCTCGGTAGATGAACAGAATCACGTCCGCGTCCTGCTCAATAGCGCCGGATTCACGGAGGTCGGACATCACGGGGCGCTTGTTCGGACGCTGTTCCAGAGAGCGATTCAGCTGGGACAATGCAATGACCGGGCAATGCAGTTCTTTTGCGAGCCCCTTGAGGCTTCGCGAAATTTCGGAGATTTCGGTCGCGCGGTTTTCTCCGCCACCGCCATTACCCGACATCAGCTGCAAGTAGTCGACGATGATCAAGCCAAGCCGCCCGCACTGTCGCGACAGCCGCCGCGCACGGGCACGCATTTCGATCGGGCTCAATGCCGGCGTCTCGTCGATGTACAACTGCGCTTCGTTCATCTTCTGAATTGCATGCGTTAGCCGCGGCCAGTCTTCATCATTCAACTTACCCACACGCAGGCGACTCTGGTCGAGACGGCCGACAGAACCAAGCATACGCATTGCCAGCTGAGCGCCGCCCATTTCCATTGAAAACACTGCGACAGGCAGGCCACTATCGATCGCTACGTTTTCGCCAATGTTCAGTGAGAACGCGGTCTTACCCATCGATGGACGGCCTGCAACAATGACCAGGTCACCTGGCTGCAGGCCGGAAGTCATGCGATCCAGGTCGATAAATCCCGTCGGCACGCCAGTAATATCGTTCTGGTTGTCTCGGTTGTATAGCTCGTCGATGCGCTCAACCACCTCGGTGAGCAGCGGCTGGATGGCCTGGAAGCCTTGCGCGCCGCGCGAGCCTTCCTCGGCGATAGCGAAGATCTTGGCCTCTGCCTCGTCAAGCATCTGCTTGACTTCCTTCCCTTGCGGATTGAACGCTTGGGTAGCAATCTCATCCGAAACCGTGATCAGTTTTCGTAGTACGCCGCGGTCGCGCACGATTTCGGCGTAGCGACGGATATTCGCCGCAGACGGCGTGTTCTGCGCAAGCGCATTCAGGTATGTCAGCCCACCGACTTCCTCGGCCTTGCCGCTTGTGCTGAGCGCTTCGAAAACAGTAATGACGTCAGCCGGCTTGGTTGCGTTGATCAGCTTGACGATGTGTTGAAAAATAATGCGGTGGTCGTAACGGTAAAAATCGTCTTCGCCAACGAAGTCGGCGATGCGATCCCATGCTGCATTATCGAGCAGCAAACCACCCAGTACAGATTGTTCTGCCTCAATCGAGTGAGGCGGAACGCGGAGTGCTTCTAGTTGCGGATCAGCTCGGTCATTCATGGCGCGAATTATACCCGGTTAGGCCGCCGGTTTTCGGGCTCGAAGAGAGAGAACGTGACTTTATTTTCCTGGCATCAACTCGGCTTCTAGCCGATAGCAGAGAAGGTCGCTAAAAACAAAAAAGGCCGGAAGCCCGGCCTTTTTTGTTGCTTTGCTTAAAGCGGTATTAAGCTTGTTCGCCCAGAACGGAAACAGTGACATCAACGACTACATCGGTATGCAGTGCAACCGCGATCGTGTGATCACCGACCATCTTCAGCGGGCCTTGCGGCATGCGAATCTGGGCCTTCTCGACTGGGAAGCCTTGCTTGGTGACTGCCTCAGCGATGTCCGCATTGGTGACAGAGCCGAACAGACGGCCGTCGACACCGGCCTTCTGCGAGATCTGAACGGTCATGCCGTTGAGTTTTTCACCTTGAGCCTGAGCAGCTGCCAGCTTCTCCGCTGCCGCCTTTTCCAGCTCAGCGCGCTTCGTTTCGAATTCTGCAACTGCCGCTTGCGTTGCGCGGCGTGCCTTACGTTGCGGAATCAGGAAGTTACGTGCGTAACCGTCCTTGACCTTCACCACATCGCCCAAGTTACCGAGATTGACGACTTTTTCCAACAGAATGACTTGCATGTTTTTCTCCTATTTTCCTCAGTCGTCAATTAGGCGTTGTGCAGATCGGTGTACGGCAGCAACGCGAGGTAGCGTGCACGCTTGATCGCGGTATCAACCTGACGCTGGTAGTGTGCCTTGGTGCCAGTCAGACGTGCCGGCATAATCTTGCCGTTTTCCTGAACGAAGTCCTTCAGCGTGTCGACGTCCTTGTAGTCAACTTGCTCAACACCAGCGGCGGTGAAGCGGCAGAATTTCTTGCGCTTGAACAGCGGGTTTTGCTGCTGGCGCTTTTGCTTGAGTTTGCTTTTATCGAATTTTTTACCGAATGCCATGTTTGGCTCCTGTATCTAGTGATCTGGTGTATATGTTTCGAAATCCGTAACGTGATACACGAGGCTTTTACTGTTGCGGCTTTTCCGCGCAAGAAACCCCGTCAGCACCAACCTCGCTCCCAACTCAACCCGATTGAATCTTCCCGAAAGCTCGCCAGCGACAATCGCGGCCATTTCGAATTCAACTTGGCGCAGGATGCCTGCCTCAACCTGCTCCGACGCATGCTGCAATCTTGCGGACACGATCGGAATGCCTGCCGGTGTGTAACGCAATACGTCACGCTCGGCGATGGTGGCAATCAAGCGAAGCTGGTTCACGCTCCTCGTCTAGCAATTACGCTGCAGAGGCCTCGGCACGCTGGCTCTTGGCGGCATCTTCCTTCTGCACGGCCTTCATCATCGGAGACGGCGCGGTTTCGGCCTTCTTCATCTTGACGGTGAGGTGGCGCAGAACTGCGTCGTTAAACTTGAAGCCGGTTTCGATTTCAGCCAGGGTTTCGCTGTCGCATTCGATGTTCATGCAAACATAGTGCGCCTTGGCGAGTTTCTGGATCATGTAAGCCATTTGGCGGCGGCCCCAGTCCTCAACGCGGTGGATTTTGCCGTTACGCGCAGTGACGATGCCCTTGTAACGGTCGATCATCGCGGGCACTTGCTCGCTTTGGTCCGGATGGACGATAAAAACGATTTCATAATGACGCATGTAATCTCCTTTTGGTCGGATTAAGCGCCCACCTCGGCGTCAAGACGAGTGTGGGAAGAGGAAAGCCGAACATAATAGCTTGGATGCAAAGAAACTTCAATGCTTTCAAGCTCTTAATCCACGTATCCGGGCTCGAGCTTCAAATAACGGGGGAATAGCAACTAATAGCGCTTGCATTCCCACAAAGGCTGTATAAAAATACAGGCTGTCTTTATGAACAGCGCCGACCGGCGCCGGGGTATCCGCCATGATCAAATTGACCGCCCGCCAGGAACAGATCCTCAACCTGATCCGCGAAGCCATTGAAAATACCGGCTTCCCCCCCACTCGCGCCGAGATTGCCTCTGAACTTGGCTTCCGCTCCGCCAATGCTGCAGAGGAGCACCTGCAGGCGCTTGCGCGCAAAGGGGCCATTGAGATCTCTCCCGGCACCTCCCGCGGGATCCGCTTACGTGAAATGCATGCAGACGGCTCATCGCAGCGGCCCGGCGCGCGCCAGATGGCGCTTCCTCATTCGTCTTTGATGCAACTTAGCTTGCCGCTTGTCGGCCGGGTAGCTGCTGGCTCTCCCATCCTCGCCCAAGAACATATTGAAGCGACATACAGCGTCGATCCATCGCTGTTTTCCGCAAAACCGGACTACCTGTTGAAGGTCCGAGGGCTGTCGATGCGCGACGTTGGAATACTTGATGGCGACCTGCTTGCCGTAAAAAAGACCGATGTTGCAAAGAATGGTCAGATCGTCGTGGCGCGACTGGGTGACGATGTAACGGTAAAACGCTATAAAAAGTCTGGCTCCATCATCGAGCTCCTGCCAGAAAATCCGGACTTTGAACCAATCCGGGTGAACGCAAACGAGGAAAGTTTTGCGTTGGAAGGCTTGGCCGTAGGCTTGCTACGCGCTTGGGGTTAATGCTTTCCCCTGCACTTGCTCCGGCAAACCATTGGAGCATGCGCATACAGGTGTACGACCTAAGTGGGCAATTAAGAGCGCAATTTCAGCAAAATCTGGCGCGCGATACCCCGCAAAATATTGACTTCTTCTGTTTCCAGCTGAGTGCGTGAAAACAGACGCCTCAACCGAGGCATCAGTTTCTTCGGGTTCGTTGGATCAAGAAAGTCGATCGCGACCAAGGCCTCTTCCAGATGGTTGTACATGCCTTCTATTTGCGCAACGCTGGCCGCCTCACCCTGAAACCCAATTGGTGCCACCGGGAGAACGTCGCCACATGCCGCAAGCCTCGCCTCATATGCAAGTACCTGGGCTGCCTGTGCCAGGTTCAATGAAGAATAATCCGGATTGGCTGGGATATTAATTAAAACATTACACTTTTCGATAACGTCATTCGGCAGGCCATAGCGCTCACTCCCAAACACAAGTGCAGCATTAACGGTTGGCTCCGAGGCGATCTGCGCCGCCAGCGCACGAGGCGTCAGCAACGGCGGAGAGAACTCCCGTAATCTCGCACTTAATGCAGCCGCAAAATTGCATCCTTCCAGCGCCTCCTCGATCGTTCCCACGATTCTTGCGTTTGCGAGGATTTCCTGAGCCCCGCTGGCGAAAGCGACCGCCTCCTCCTGCTGGAGTGCGTCAGGGAAGCGCGGGTTGACCAGCACTAGTTGCGAAAAACCCATGGTTTTCATTGCGCGCGCGACGGCGCCAATGTTGCCTGGATGACTGGTCTGGACCAGCACGAACCTTAGGCGGTCAAAAAGAGGGGTATTTGTTTGAGGCTTGTTCATTTAGAATAGCGGCATTGCGCGGCAATCACTTCTTGAATCATCTCGTTCGATTTGCCGCATCGCTCATTAATTCATTCTCTTGCGGAGTTCCGGCGCGGTAGCGAACGGCACCGCAATTTTAACGGAACATCCTATGCATCCCATGCTCAATACGGCGGTGAAGGCCGCTCGCCGGGCCGGCTCGGTCATCAACCGCGCCTCCTTCGACATCGACCGCATCAAAGTAACCGAAAAGGGACACAACGACTTCGTTACTGAAGTGGACAAAGCTGCCGAACTGGCGATCATCGAAGTTCTGAAAACCGCCTATCCCGACCATGCAATTCTGGGCGAGGAAACCGGCGCCTCCGCCAACCTGCACGACGAGAATGAAAACGTCTGGATCATTGATCCGATCGACGGCACTACCAATTTCATCCATGGCTTCCCGCAGTATTGCGTCTCAATTGCGCTCCAGCAGCGCGGGCAAATCACACAAGCGGTAGTCTATGACCCCTGCCGCAACGATCTATTTACCGCATCCAAAGGCGCTGGTGCTTACCTGAATGACAAACGCATCCGCGTCAGCCGCCGCGACAAGATGAACGAGGCGCTGATCGGCACTGGCTTTCCCTTCCGGGACATGGAAGGCCTGGATGAGTACATGAAGATGTTCAAGATCGTGACGGAACGCTGTGCAGGCTTGCGCCGCCCCGGAGCAGCCGCTTTGGACCTTGCCTATGTCGCGGCAGGCCGCCTCGATGGTTTCTTCGAAAAGGGCTTGCAGACTTGGGACATGGCAGCAGGAGCGCTCCTGATCACTGAAGCAGGAGGTATCGTAGCGAATTTCTCTGGTGAGTCCGACTACCTGTACAAAGGTGACGTGATTGCCGGCACTCCGAAAATCTTTGCGCAGATGGTCAACCTTTTGTCACCGTTTGCGAAATAAGTTCGCCGCAATTATCCCGCCCTGACGAAACCCGAGTGGACGGCGCAGTAGGCGCTGTCCACATTCTGCGTGACAGACAGGCCTCTCACCCTTCATCACGCGCTCACTTGCATCCTATTTCATCCTGTTCGCACGCCTGTAACCTCGCACGCCTCGTGCCGGCGTACCAATCCTTTTCCACTGATTGAAATGACTTTTAAAGAACTCGGCTTGACCGATGAAATTGTTCGTGCCGTTACAGAACAGGGGTACAGCACCCCTACCCCAATTCAGTCGCAGGCGATCCCGGCTGTACTGGGCGGCGGTGATCTGCTGGCGGGAGCACAAACCGGCACCGGCAAGACTGCCGGGTTTACATTGCCGATCCTGCACCGCCTTTCAAAACTGGTCCGCCCCGCTGGTGGCAAGCGATCCATTCGCGCGCTGATCCTGACTCCTACGCGCGAGCTCGCGGCGCAGGTTGAAGAGAGCGTCCGGGTCTACGGAAAATACCTGAAGCTCAGTTCGGCTGTGATCTTTGGCGGCGTGAACATCAACCCGCAGATCAAACTGCTCGCGCAGGGAGTCGACATTCTTGTCGCCACACCAGGCCGCTTGCTCGACCATATGCAGCAAGGGACCGTTAACCTTGCCCATATTGAGATCCTTGTGCTGGACGAAGCCGATCGCATGCTGGACATGGGCTTCATTCGGGACATCCGGCGTATCCTCGCCGCGCTTCCGAAGCACCGTCAGAACCTGCTGTTCTCTGCAACTTTCTCAGATGAGATCAAAGCACTCGCAGACGGCTTGCTGAATGCGCCTGCAATGATCGAAGTCGCCAGGCGCAACTCCACTGTCGAAATCATCGAACAAAAGGTGCACCCGGTTGACCGCAACCGCAAACATCCTCTGTTGAGCCATTTGATCAAGGAGCGAAACTGGTTCCAGGTGCTAGTGTTCACACGCACCAAGCACGGTGCCAACAAGCTGGTCGAACAGTTGGGCAAGGATGGCATCAGTGCGCTGGCCATCCATGGCAACAAGAGCCAGGCAGCACGCACGCGCGCGCTCGCGGAGTTTAAGGACGGCAGCCTGCAGGTGCTCGTCGCCACGGATATCGCTGCGCGCGGGATCGATATCGACCAGTTGCCACATGTAGTCAACTACGACCTGCCCAATGTGCCGGAAGACTATGTGCATCGGATCGGACGCACGGGCCGGGCCGGCGCGGCAGGCGAAGCTGTGTCGTTGGTCTGCGTGGATGAACACGATATGCTCAAGGGAATCGAGAAGCTGATCAAACGCAGCCTGCCGCAGGAAATCATTCCCGGATTCGAGCCGGATCCGAATGCACGTCCGCAGCCGATTCAGCTTCGAAGCGCCAACCCTCCTGCCCGCAGCCGCGCACCGCGAAACAAACCAGCAAACAAGCAGCAAACCGGCACTGCCACTAGACCCGCCCAGGCAAGTAAGAGCACGGGAAAACCTCCTACTGGAAAGCAGCCAGCGCCACATCGCAGCGGCGGACGCGGCCGTTAAACCGCCACGGATTGCAGCGTACGCAGGCGGCGCGCTGCAATCCGATGTCGTTATGGCGGCAAAAGTGCAAACAAATATGCCTCCATATTTGATCCAATCCTTCGCGGCATTAAAATGGCGGGCTATGCATGTTGATGCACGACATGCCTCCGTCATAGAGAAAGATTGGAATGGCTTTAAAACCTGCCGTGAAACCGGAAAACGACACAAACCCTTCCCGACTTGACGCGCTGCTGGAGAAGCACACTCCGATGATGCAGCAATACCTCCGCATCAAAGCCGAGCATCCGGACACACTGGTGTTTTATCGGATGGGAGACTTCTATGAGCTTTTTTTCGAGGACGCCGAAAAAGCAGCCCGTCTTCTGGGCATTACGCTGACCCAACGCGGCAGCTCCAACGGTAACCCGATCAAGATGGCCGGCGTGCCATTCCACTCGGCAGAACAGTACCTCGCAAAGCTGATTAGGCTCGGCGAGTCAGTCGCCATCTGCGAGCAGATCGGCGATCCTGCCACGAGCAAGGGTCCGGTCGAGCGCAAGGTCGTGAAGATTGTCACACCGGGAACGCTGACCGACTCCGACCTCCTGCCGGAAAAGGCAGACCGGCCGCTGCTTGCGCTTTGCATCACGACCCAGCGAAAGACGGCGACGATAGGACTTGCCTGGCTGTCCCTGGCAAGCGGCGCACTGAAGCTGATGGAATTTGCGGGCGATGTCCGTTCCTTCGATACACGCCTGAAGCAGGAACTCGAACGGATCGCACCAGCAGAGACTTTGGTGGCAGACGAGACCGGACTGCTTTCGATGCAGGGTATTCCAGGCAAGCTCACGACAGTTCCGCACTGGCATTTCGATAGTGCCAGCGGCGAGAAGGCATTGCTCGAGCAGCTTGGACTCGCTACGCTGACCGGCTTTGGCGCAGAAGGCTTGAGTGCCGCAGTCGGCGCTGCTGGCGCCCTTCTCCGTTACGCCCAATCGACGCAAGGAAAGGGACTGCAGCATGTGCGCACCCTCGCAGTCGAGGCAGAGAACGAGTTCATCGGCCTGGATGCAGCCACCCGGCGGAATCTCGAACTGACAGAAACCATCCGTGGTCAAGAAGGCTCGTCCGCGTCCCCTACCCTGTTTTCGCAACTCGATCACTGCCGCACGCCAATGGGTTCGCGGCTGCTGCGCCATTGGTTGCACCACGCCCTCCGCGACCAGGCAGTTGCGAAGGCACGCCATGCTGCGATCAACACCCTGATGCGTGCGGATGCATCGGCAGGACTCTCCGCCACGCTCGCCGCCGTGCCGGACATCGAACGCATTACGACGCGCATTGCTCTGCTGTCGGCACGCCCGCGCGACCTTGCAGGCCTCCGCAGCGGCCTGCAACAACTGCCCTCCTTGCGTGCATACGTTGCCATGTGCAACAGGGACGCCGACGCACCGCTGCTGAAGTCGATTTACGACGCGCTCGCCACACCGACGGAGTGCCTCGACATGCTTGAACGCGGGATCGCGCTCGAACCGGCAGCCATGGTGCGTGATGGCGGCGTCATCGCACGCGGTTTCGACAGCGAACTGGATGAACTGCGCGCCCTCTCGGAAAATGCAGGCCAGTTCCTGGTCGATCTTGAAACCCGCGAACGCGCTCGCACAGGCATCGGCAACCTTCGGGTTGAGTACAACAAAGTTCACGGTTTCTACATCGAGGTTACGCATGGTCAAACGGATAAGGTTCCGGAAGATTACCGCCGCCGCCAGACGCTGAAAAATGCCGAGCGTTACATCACGCCTGAGTTGAAGGCATTCGAAGACAAGGCACTGTCAGCACAGGAACGTGCACTCGCCCGAGAGAAATACCTGTACGAGAAACTGCTTGGCGACCTTGCCCCCTACATCGGTACGCTGCAGGCGATCGCACATGCGTTGGCACAGCTCGATACACTGGTTGCCCTTGCCGACCATGCCATGCGCAACAACTGGTGCGCACCGCAACTCGTTAGCGAGCCGACCATCCTCATTGAACAGGGGCGTCACCCTGTCGTGGAAAACCAGATCGAACGCTTCATCGCCAACGACTGTGAACTCAACAGTGAACGCAAGCTGCTCCTGATTACCGGCCCCAACATGGGCGGCAAATCGACATTCATGCGCCAAGTGGCGCTGATTACGCTATTGGCGTATGTCGGCAGCTTCGTGCCGGCGACTCGCGCGACAATCGGGCCGATCGACAGGATCTTTACCCGCATCGGCGCAGCAGACGACCTGGCGGGAGGCCGCTCCACCTTCATGGTTGAAATGACCGAGTCGGCCGCCATTCTTAATGGCGCGACGGAACACTCGCTTGTCCTGATGGACGAGGTCGGCCGTGGCACGTCCACGTTCGATGGCCTCGCACTTGCCTGGGCAATTGCACGGCATCTCATCGAGACCACGCGCAGCTTCACATTATTCGCGACACACTACTTTGAGCTAACCCAGCTGCCGGAGACACATCCCACAGCTGCCAATGTGCATTTGTCTGCTGTGGAACACAAGGACACCATCGTGTTCCTGCACGCAGTGCAGCCGGGGCCGGCATCGCAGAGCTACGGATTGCAGGTGGCGCAACTTGCCGGTGTACCGCAACCGGTGATCAAGGCGGCGCGAAAACACTTGTCGGCGCTCGAAGCTCATTCGGTGCAGGCAACACCGCAGTTCGACTTGTTCGCAAGCGCAGTACAGGAAACCGAGGATTCGGCCGAGGCTGATGAGCCGGCATTACCGGAAACGGCTGGTGCTGTCATGGATGCGCTCGCCGATACAGACCCGGACGAACTGTCTCCACGCGAGGCGCTGGAAGCCCTCTATCGCCTGAAAAGACTGGCAGGACAGTGATGAGAACAGGCCTACTGAAAACTGTACTGCTCTGCACCACGCTGGTATCGTTTCCGTCGATCGCCAGCGTGAATGACGAGATCAGCTTTGCCGTCATCTCCCATCCGGTCAAAGCAACCGCCGACGAATCGACGCTGCAGGATGCCATTGAGCATACGGATGAGGAAAATCTCGCCTTCGTCGTAGTAAACGGCATGAAAGCGGCGAATGAGCCTTGCACAGACAAGATTTATCTGCAGCGCAAAGCGCTTCTGGAAGCTGCAAAGAACGGTTTGATTGTGTCGCTTGCGGCAAGCGATTGGGCCGTATGCAAGAATGAAAACGGCAGATCGGCCGCCATTGCAAAACTGAACCGAGTTCGGGAGCTTTTCTTCGGTGATGAGTTTTCGATCGGTGCAACCAAGATTCCGGTCATCCGGCAATCAATGACCGTAAAGCACCGCAGCTTTGCAGAAAATGCGCGCTGGGAGATAGACGATACGTTGTTTGCCACGATCAACATACCGGCGAATAACAACCACTATGTTTCTGATGCCGGGCGCAACAGTGAGTTTGAGGACCGGGTGGTTGCGAACAACGACTGGCTGTATCGCATCTTCACCTCTGCGACGCGAAAAAAGATGAAGGCCATCGTGCTGTTTAGTGATGGAAACCCGCTCGGGGCATTTCGTCCGCGTACTGCCAAGCGCGACGGCTATTTAGAAGTCCGGAAGCAGATCACAACGGTGGCGGCAAAATTTCCCGGCAAGGTGCTACTCGTCCATGGAGATTCTGCTCGCGCGTCAGCTTCGCCTGCAATTCGCTGGCAAGGCAATATCGGTGAAATCAGTGTCGGTTCCGGCTGGCTCAAGATAAGCGTCAATCACAAGGGCGCGCCTGCATTCAAAGTATCACGCAAACATGCAGGCATGGCAGAGAGCCATTAGTAACGTGAAGAGTCCTGGCAAAACGTCAGGACCATACGCAACCAGCTAGCCCGAGTACGCTTCAGACGTGCGCCGTGTATTAATCACTCATGATTTGTAATACCTGCACGGCACACTGCTCTTCATTGAATCGGGTAACTGCGGAAGTGGTCGCCCTCTTCCCCTTCGATATCGCCGTGATGGTGGCCGTGCTCCCCATGTACGTGCCCATGCGCGACTTCTTCATCACTTGCGCTACGCACCTCGGCCACGTTGAGCGTAAAACGCAACGCCATGCCGGCTAAAGGATGATTTCCATCCAACACGACCTTGTCTTCGGCAATGTCGGTCACGGTAAAGATCAGCGACTCTTCCCCGCTGTCCGGGCTATCCGGTGTGCCCTCGAATTGCATGCCGACTTCGACCGGCTCGGGCAAGCGGCTGCGTGGTTCGATCTTGATCAGGTTGGGATCATATTCACCAAAAGCATCTTCGGGCTCGACCTGAATCGTGGTTTCAAAGCCAGCGGCTTTTCCTTCCAGCGCCTCTTCGATCTTCGGCAATGTATTCTCATAGCCGCCGTGCAGATACACCATTGGCTCGCGGCTCTCCTCGATCAGATTGCCTTGCGCGTCTGACAGTTTGTAGTGGACGGTCACTACGGTGTTCTTGGCAATCTTCATCACCACTCCTCTTAAATAATGGTTCACCGGATTATACCCGGCAACATATCTCCTTAGCTGATCAGCAATAGGCATGCCTATATAATGCGCCCATGACTAAACCTACTCTTCTCGGCGGACTCACGCCCGAACAGTTTCTTCGTGATTATTGGGGTAAGAAACCTTTTTTAATCCGGCAAGCAATACCCGGATTCAAACCCCTGCTTTCACGTGAAGACCTGTGCGACCTGGCGATCCAGGACGAGGTGGAATCCCGCCTGATTTCCCATTTCGGCACCCAATGGGAAATGCAGCGTGGCCCCCTCAAAAACCTGCCGCCGTTTGGCAAGAAGGGCTGGACCATGCTCGTCCAGGGCGTGAACTTGCACAACGATGCGGCTGACAGGCTGATGCAGCAATTCCGTTTCATTCCGGATGCCCGCCTCGATGACTTGATGATCAGCTATGCCACCGACACAGGGGGCGTCGGGCCGCACTTCGATTCCTACGACGTATTCCTGCTGCAGGCCCATGGACAGCGACGCTGGCGGATCAGTGCTCAGACGGATCTGACCTTGGTCGAAGGCATGCCCCTGAAAATCCTGAAGAACTTCCATCCGGAAGAAGAGTTTGTGTTGAACCCGGGCGATATGCTTTACCTGCCCCCGCATTACGCTCACGATGGCATCGCCGTCGGCGAATGCATGACGTATTCGGTTGGATTCCGTGCGCCCGCCTATCAGGAAATCGGCGAAGCGTTCCTGCAGTTTATGGCTGACACCATTGACTTACCTGGACGTTATGCGGATCCCGATCTCAAATTGACCAAACACCCGGCCGAACTCAGCGGCACGATGGTTTCCAGGTTCGCGACCGAACTAAAGAAAATCGAATTTACAGAAGATGACTTTCTGATTTTTCTTGGCGAATACCTCTCCGAGTCGAAGGCAAACGTCATTTTTGCTTGCCCCCCACGCCCGCTGACATTTCCCCGTTTTCTTCAAGCCGCGATAAAGCGCGGCGTCTCCCTGTCACGCAAGACACGCATGCTTTATCGCGGGAAGCATGTATTCATCAATGGCGAGTCGTTTGCCCTGAACCGTATCGACAGAACCGTTCTCATGCGCCTTGCCGATGAGCGTAAACTCGATGGCGCGACGGTGAGTGTGGCGTCAAAAGATGTGCTGGAAGCACTACATATCTGGTACGAAGATGGCTGGCTGTTGCTCGGATGACGACAGCTACAGGACGCCGTAGCTTTTACTTACAATTGGCTTACTAAAAAGCTAGCAAGATGTGTTTATTGCTAAAAAAAACGCTATAATTTCCGGCTAGGAAGTTTTCGTTGTGTGGCACTGCAGCATAAGAACGCGGGAAACCTGCGAAAACACCTAGAGAGCGATAATTACCGGTAATTATTCATCGCATAATTTTTTAAATAATAATCTTTGAAGGAAACTCCATGAAAAAGACGCTGTTGATCGCTTCCCTGCTGGCTGTTGCTCTGGCTGCTTGCGGCAAGAAAGAAGAAGCTGCTGCTCCTGCCGCTGAAACCGCTGCTCCTGCCGCTGCTCCGGCTGCATCCGCACCGGCTGACGCTGCTGCTGCTCCGGCTGCATCCGCACCGGCTGACGCTGCTGCTGCTCCGGCTGCTTCCGCACCGGCTGACGCTGCTGCTGCTCCGGCTGCATCCGCACCGGCTGACGCTGCCGCTGCCGCTCCGGCTGCATCCAAGTAATCTCAGATTACAAAAAGAAAGCCGACCGTTTTTACGGTCGGCTTTTTTTATTTCTGCTGTCTTCTCCAAACCTTGGCGGCGATCGAAGCAGTTTTTCTCCTCTTTACCAGCCTCTTACTTCCCTACTCCCGCGCATCCACCCAACCGAACCCATCATCCTGACAGGCAATCATTATGTGGATGCTGGCAGGATTGGCGGCGCTATGCAAAGCTTCGCGAGCAAGCTCCGGTGTATTGTTCTGACGACTTAAATGCGCACCGACTACAGTCTTCAAGCGAGACTTGTCGATGGCGGCAAGGAGTTCCGCGGTTGAATCATTTGCCAAGTGTCCATATGCACCGCCAATCCGTTGCTTCAGCGAGGGTGGATAATTGGAGTTGGCGAGCATTTGCCGATCATGATTGCACTCGAGCATTAATGCGTCACAGCCCCCGAGTGCATTGATCATATGTGGCGTCGAATGTCCGGCGTCGGTCAGCACGCCCAGCCGGAGCTCGCCATCATGGGCAACATACTGCACAGGCTCACGCGCGTCGTGCGGCACCGTGTAAGGAGTCAGTTCCAGATCGCGGATGGTGACCGCTTCGCCGTCTCGGCAGAAGTGGAAGACCACACCGTCACAGTGTTTTTGCACTGCCTGAAAGGTGCCGTAGCTCAACCACACAGGGATCCTGTGACGACGGGCGAACTTGAACGCTCCGCCAACATGGTCCTGATGCTCATGAGTGACGACAATAGCGTCAATATCCGCTGGTGTCATACCGAGACGCTGCAAACGGCGCTCGGTCTCGCGTACGGCAAATCCACAGTCCAGCATGACTGTCGTACGCGAGAGACCGGATGATGCGGAGATGAGCAGCGCGTTTCCCTCGCTGCCGCTCCCAAGACTTGCAAATTTCAATACAGATAATCGATTACTTGAGCTGCTCGTTCAGCAGGGACAGAATCTTGCTCGCAGTCTGCGAAGATTCCGGACGCCCTTCGTTATCAAGGACAGCAACCTGGCTCACGGGACCCGCACCCTTCACCGACACACGATAACGCAGTGCCGATTTTGCCTTGTCATCAGAGCCAAACGAGAAAAGTTTGGAGAAGAAGCCCTTTTCAGATGCCTTCTTTTGATCGTACTCGGGATCGACGTAACGGACAAAATACAGGCCTTGCACGCGATCGCGATCTTCAACGGTGAAGCCGACGCGATCCAGTGCCAAGCCAACACGTCGCCAAGCCCGATCAAAGCCTTCATCGACTTCGACGTAGGAAGATTCATTGCCCTTGACAAGTTTCGCTCGCGGCGGCTGCAGGGCAGCATTGACGACGTTTGTCTTGGCCTGCGTATTTTCCGCGCCAAGGCGGGCCATCAAACGGGACAGGAATTCGGCTTCAAGCTCCGGGTCCGAGGGACGTGGCGTCCACATCGTGGAGTCTTTTTGCTGGCCAACGATCACTTCCTGCATGCCACGGTGGCTGATATAGATCTCGGTTGCGCCATCTGGAGTCCGCTCCAGGCGAGTGCGGAACTTGTCGCGCTCGCCGGTCGAGTAGAGCGCATCAAGCGCCTTTCCGATGGTGCTGCGAATAATGTCCTGGGGGATTTTTGCGCGGTTTTCAGCCCAATCAGTCTCCATGACACCGGCTTGCGGCGTCTCGACGCTGATCAAGAAACCGGATTCCTGCCAGAAGTCCTTCAGTTGCGGCCAGAGCGCTTCCGGCGGCTGTTTCACCACCAGCCAGCGCTGATTGCCTGCACGTTCGATGCGCATATCTGCCGTTGGCGCAGGGGCGACCGTTGGCGCGGCCGCCGTAGACGTCGCGGGGCGTGCGCCCTGCTGCTGGGCGTAACCGGAGGCGGTTGCCGTTCCACGATTCGCTTCGGGAATCGAATAGCGGTTCTCGCGCTGAAGCTGCGTCAGATCCGGCGGCACTTCGAGCGAAGGCGCCTTGCCCGCGCTCTTGTAATCCATCTTGCCCGGTTCCAGCATCTCCCCGACCGAGCTGCAGCCGACCAGGCCGGTCAGCGCCAGCATATAGATGAGTCCACGTTGAGCCATGCGAGAGTTCTTACGAATAGTCATGTCGATGCTGAGGAGATGAGGTCTGATTAACTGCCAGGCTGCCGAGCGAAACGCGGCGCTTATTGTAATACACCGGATTCGCGCAGCGCGGCACGTACCGTCTCATGGTGGCCTGCACCGAGAGTAACCAGCGGCAGCCGGATGCCAGAAGGAATCAGCCCAATCTGCGCCATTGCCCATTTGACCGGCACCGGATTCGGCTCCACGAACAGTTTGTTATGCAAAGGTAGCATGCGGTTGTTGATCTCGACTGCCTCGGCCACCTTGCCGCTCATGGCAGCGGCGCACAAATCATGCATGGCACGCGGTGCGACGTTGGCGGTAACGGAGATATTCCCCTTGGCCCCGCAGAACATCAGTGCCATTGCAGTAGCATCATCGCCCGAGTACACGGCAAATGACTTCGGAGCCTGGCGGATCAGGTCGCTGCCACGTCCGATATTGCCGGTTGCATCCTTGACGCCGACAATACCGGATACTTCTGCCAGGCGCAGGATAGTTTCGTTCGACATGTCTGCGACAGTCCGTCCCGGCACGTTGTAGAGAATCACCGGCAGTTCGACTGCTTCAGCGATTTTCTTGAAGTGCTGATACATGCCTTCCTGGGTCGGACGGTTATAGTAAGGGACCACCTGCAGCGATGCATCGGCACCAACACTCTTCGCATACTTCGTCAGCTCGATCGCTTCAGTGGTCGAGTTGCCACCTGTGCCGGCAATAACCGGAATACGCTTGGCCACGTGCTCGACCGCGACCTTAATCAATTCACAGTGTTCTTCAACGGACACCGTCGGCGACTCACCTGTCGTGCCCACGATGACGATACCGTCGGTGCCTTCTGCGATATGCCAGTCGATCAGTTTGCGCAGACCCGGCAAGTCGAGACTGCCGTCTGCGTGCATGGGGGTGACGATTGCGACAATGCTGCCCTGGATCATGATGATGTTAGTAGGTAAAGATGGAAAGGTTTGATTGTAGCGGATAGGTTGCTCCCGTGGGGCAATCCGAGGCCGAAAGCGGCATTAAAACAGGCGCAACTGCTCGGGCGCCAAGTCTTCCCCGGCTTTCTTTACTACGCAGATCCGCTGCACCATGGCAGGTTTCGGCATATCGACGAATCCCTCTTCGAACGCAAGCACGTGATAGAGCTCAACCGCCTGTCTGACCGCATTGAGCAGTTCGCCGCGTTGCAGCAGGAAGAGCGGATTGGACGGTTTGCCGAAACGCTCATTCCCTTGTGCGAAGGTTTCGTAGATAAGAACGCCGCCTGGTGCAAGGCTATCAAAGATATGTGGCAGCAAGGGGCGATGCAGATAGTTGGTTACAACGATGCCAGCAAAACGCCCTGCCTCGAACGGCCAAATCCCGCCCCCACTCAAGGGTCCTACCTCAAGATCAACCTGCAGGGTTGAGATTCCCTGCCCTGCTGCTCGACCAAGAGCGTCAGCATCCCGGTCGACGGCCAGTACGACATGCCCCAATCCGGCCAGGAGACGGGCATGCCTGCCACCACCGCAAGCCAGATCCAGCACTTCTCCAGCCGGAATCAAAGGAGCAAACCGCTTGACCCAAGCTGAAGGTTGATCCAGCACGATATGTGAAGTGACAGGACTATGCACTTGCGACAGATGCTGCCGATTAGCGGTAGCTAAGGCCCATTGTCTCGCGCACGTCGCGCATGGTTTCCTGCGCGAGCTTGCGTGCCTTGTCACAGCCATCCGCCACAATGGAACGAACCAGCGCAGGATCGTCGAGGTATTTCTGCGCGCGTTCGCGCATCGGCTCCTGCTCTTTCAAGACGGCATCGACGACTGGCTGTTTGCATTCGAGGCAGCCAATACCTGCGGAGCGGCATCCTTTCAGAACCCAGTCCTTCGTATCGTTATCCGAATAGACCTTATGCAATTGCCATACCGGGCATTTCTCCGGCTCGCCCGGGTCCGTGCGGCGTACGCGTGCCGGATCGGTCGGCATCGTACGGATCTTTTTGGTGACCGATTCCTTGTCCTCGCGCAGGGCAATCGCGTTGCCATAGCTCTTGGACATCTTTTGTCCGTCGAGGCCCGGTAGGCGGGAAGCTTCCGTCAGGCGTGCCTGGGGCTCCACGAGGATCAGCTTGTGGCCGCCTTCTAGGTAACCAAACAGGCGCTCACGGTCAGCCATGGACAGGCTCTGCGCTTCTTCAATGATGGATTTCGCCTGGGCCAGCGCCTCTCCCCTGCCCTGCTCCTGGAACTCGGTGCGCAGTTCGGTGTAAGCCTTGACACGTTTGCCGCCCAACTTCTTGATCGCTTCCTGGACCTTTTCCTCGAAACCCTTTTCCTTGCCGTAGAGGTGATTAAAACGGCGCGCGATTTCACGCATCATTTCGATATGCGGGATCTGGTCTTCGCCTACCGGCACTAAGCTTGCACGATAGATCAACACGTCCGCGGCCTGTAACAGTGGATATCCGAGGAAGCCATAAGTCGCCAGATCGCGGTCGGCGAGTTTTTCCTGCTGGTCCTTGTAGGTCGGCACGCGCTCGAGCCAGCCGAGCGGCGTCGCCATGGACAGCAGCAGGTGCAACTCGGCATGCTCGGGAACCTTGGACTGGATGAACAGGGTTGCCTTGGATGGATCGATACCGGCGGCAAGCCAGTCGATCACCATATCCCACGTGCTGGACTCGATGATGCTCGGATCGTCGTAATGCGTGGTCAATGCATGCCAGTCGGCGACAAAGAACAGGCACTCCAGTTCGGACTGCATCTTGATCCAGTTTTTGAGGGCGCCGTGATAATGGCCAAGGTGCATTGCACCAGTTGGGCGCATGCCGGAAACAACACGTTCGGGAAACATAGCGAATCAGTCAGAGAAAAAGGGTCAAGGGAAGAATCATTATTTTCAGAACGGCATGCGCGGCAGCCATCACCGGCACCATCCAGAAATACAGCACTTTGAGCAGCACCAGCGCCATCACAATGAAAAAACCGTACGGCTCGATTTGCGCGAATTTATACGCATAGCGGTGTGGAAGAATACTCGTCAGTACGCGCCCTCCGTCCAACGGCGGGATCGGGAACAGATTGAAGGCGAGCATCACGAGGTTGGTCAGCACCCCTGCCTGCGCCATACGGCTAAAAAACTCTTCGTCAATTCCGACCAGCGCCAGCAGCACGGCGAATATCATCCAGAGCAAGGCCATAGCAAAATTGGCCGCAGGCCCGGCAAGCGCAACCCATGCCATGTCACGTTTGGGTTTGCGCAGGTTTCCATAGTCAACAGGTACCGGCTTTGCATAGCCGAACAAGAATGCACCCGACGTCGCAACGTAGAGCAATACCGGAATGACAATCGTGCCGAAAGGATCGATATGCTTGACGGGATTGAGGCTCATGCGCCCCTGGAGGTAGGCCGTCGAATCCCCAAGGTAGCGGGCAGCGTACGCATGTGCTGCCTCATGCAAGGTAATCGCAAAGATTACCGGCAGTGCGTACACTGCAATCGTTCGAATAAGTTCATCCATGGCGGGATTTTATCAGAGGGGGAGCAGCCGCCTGCGAGGGGTCAGCAACTAGGGAGCGTTTGCTGCCGAAGTGATAACAGCGCCGGGCGAGCAGCCTGCCCGGTGGGCTGGAATCACAATCCGAACATCGCCGCGTCGCCCCGCCCTTGCCGCAGCAACTCCGGCTCGCTGCCGGTCAGATCAATCACCGTTGTCGGTTCGAAGCTGCACGCACCGCCATCGATAATGAGCTCGATCTGGCGCTGCAGCCGTTCATGCACGTCGTCGGGCTCGGTCAGCGGGTCGCTCTCCTCGGGCAGGATAAGCGTCGTACCGAGCAAGGGCTGCCCAAGCTCTTCCAGCAATGCATTGGCGATCGGGTTTTCGGGCACTCGCAGTCCGATGGTCTTGCGTGAGGGATGGCTGAGCCGGCGCGGCACCTCCTTGGTCGCCTCCAGGATGAAGGTATAGGGACCGGGGGTGGCCGCCTTGAGCATGCGGTACTGGCGGTTGTCGACCTTGGCATAGAGTGCGATCTCGCTCAGGTCGCGACACAGCAATGTCAGGTGATGCTTGTCGTCCACGCCGCGGATACGACGCAGGCGCTCCACTGCGGATTTGTCATCGAGATGGCAAACCAGCGCGTAACACGAGTCCGTCGGCAGTGCGACGATGCCGCCACCATGAATGATCTGCGCTGCCTGCTTGATAAGACGTAGTTGCGGGTTATCGGGATGAATCTGGAAGAATTGGCTCATAAAAAAGAACGGCGGTCGCACTCGACCGCCGTTGTTGCATGATACTTGTTAGTGTGTACCGCGCAATGCGGCAATACGCTGTTCGATCGGCGGATGGCTGGAGAACAGCGCGGCAAAACCGCTGCCACCGCCATTGATGCCGAATGCCCGGAAAGCTTGCGGCATATGCTCCGGCGACTCCAGGCCACCAAGGCGCGCCAGCGCCTTGACCATCGGCTGTGGGCTGCCGAGCAATTTGGCCGAACCCGCGTCCGCGCGGAATTCGCGATAACGCGAGAACCAGGCGACGATGATCGATGCAAGAATGCCGAACACGATCTCACACACGAATACCGTCACCATATAGCCTACGCCGGGGCGGTCGTCATTACTGCGGAACACTGCCTTGTCGATCATGTAGCCGACGACACGAGCCAGGAACACGACAAAGGTATTCACCACACCCTGGATCAGGGTCAGCGTCACCATGTCGCCATTGGCGACGTGTGCGATTTCGTGGCCGAGAACCGCCTCAACCTCGTCTTTGGTCATGCCTTGTAGCAATCCTGTCGATACCGCAACCAAGGCAGAATTCTTGAAAGCGCCAGTCGCGAAGGCATTCGGCTCGCCTTCGTAAACTGCCACCTCGGGCATGGCGATACCGGCACGGTCCGCCAGCTTCTTTACCGTATCGACCAGCCACAGTTCGGTGGACGAGGACGGTGCATCGATTACGCGCGCTCCGGTCGACCACTTCGCCATCGGTTTGCTGATCAGCAGCGAAAAAATCGCGCCGGTAAAGCCGACAACCAGCGAAAACACCATGAGCGAACCGAGATTTAAGCCGGTACCCGTCAGGTAGCGATTGACGCCTAGCAAGGAAAGAACCACCGACATGACAAGCACGACGGCAAGGTTAGTCATAAGAAAAAGCACTATTCGTTTCATACAACAGTCTCCTGATCTGCAAGCGCTACATAGATAGGATTGTTCATCGGGAATTTCAAGTGGCGGCATGATGCCACAATGCGACTACACCAGCATGCAGCCTTTCGGAATGGGATTCAAAACGACCAGTTGTGCCAGACTGGCAGTACTCCCGCCGGCAGTGGGGGCAGCGTGCCAAGTTCGGCCACGGACTCTTCAGGAGCATGGAAATCCGAACCACGCGACGCAAGCAGGCCATAGTTTCGTGCAACCGACGCGAAGCGGCCATACTCGTCGACTGTATGGCTTCCGGTGACGACCTCAACCGCTGCTCCTCCCAGGCGCTTGAACTCGGTCAGGAATACATCAAGCTCAAGGTCGCTGAAATCGTACCTGCCCGGATGGGCAACCACTGCAATGCCGCCCGCCCCCCGGATCCATCCAACCGCGTCCTTTAACGAGGCCCAGCGATGTGGCACATATCCGGGCTTGCCTTCTGTTAAGTAATTACGGAACACTTCGCTGATGTCCTTGCATACGCCACGTTCCACGATATAACGCGCAAAATGCGTACGCGAAATCAGGTCCGGGTTGCCAACATATTTGAGCGCACCTTCAAACGCATTAGGAATGCCTGACGCTGCAAGCTGTGCCTCCATTTCGCGTGCGCGCCGCTCGCGTCCGGAGCGGGTATGTTCCAGTCCGCGCCGCAAGTCTTCATTTTTCTCATCAAACTGCAGGCCGACGATATGCACAGTTTGCAGCGCCCAGGTTACGGAGATCTCGACGCCCGTCACATATTTCAGGCCTAATGCAGTTGCAGCTTCCCGCGCTTCTTCGATGCCGTCGACTTCGTCATGGTCCGTCAATGCCCAGACATCGACACCGTTGGCTTTTGCACGGGCGGCAACATGCGCCGGCGACAATGCGCCGTCAGAAACGCTCGAGTGGCAGTGAAGGTCAACGTTAAGCATGCGGGGACGAAAACGAGTGGTAGAAACACAAACATTGTACGCGCTTGGCGATCTCCTGCAGGACGCTTGCAGAACGTCTCTGTTCTCTTCCTGCCATTTCCGCATCGCAGATCGCTGCGCATGCATCCTGCACTGTGTCAGTCGAGGAATTCCTCAATTAACCTGGCCAAGGCTTCCGGCTGGTCATGGTGCAGCATATGCCCGGCATCCTTGATCGTCGTCTTCTTAACCTTAGGAATGAATTGGATACGCCGGTCGATTTCGATGCGTGCCGTTTCCTTCGGCCCCATCCAGCGCCAGGCTTCCGTATCGTCCGCTTCCACCCACAGCACCGGGGCGGTGATCGCTTGCCAGCATGCCAGCACTTCTTCAATGCGGTACAGAATCGGGCTGCTGAGCTTGTGCGCCGGATCGCCAAGGATTTGCCATCCGCCATTCGCATCCTGTGCAGCCCAATGCTCGGACAGAAATGCGGCCCGCTCGTCCGTCAGGCGGGGATTCGTTTTCTGCAGGCGCGCGGCTACGGCACTTTTTGATGCATAAGGACGGATAACGGGGGGTGTACGGAGTTCATCGAGCCATTTTGCATAACGCGCAGGCGCCTGATCTGGGCGTGTCGCGGGCAAGCCGAAACCTTCCAGGTTGACCAGCTTGTGAATCCTGTGCGGGCGCACACCGGCGTATAGGCAAACGACGTTTCCTCCCATGCTGTGACCGAGCAGGTTGACCGGCTCGGCGGGCGAATAATGGGAAAGGATTGCATCGAGGTCGCCGAGATAATCGGCAAACCAGTAGCAGTCGACGCCCGGGTTATTGGTCAGGCCAAAGCCGCGCCAGTCGGGAGAAATCACGTGCCAGTCGCGCTGAAGACAATCGACCACGAACTGGAACGAAGCTGAGACATCCATCCAGCCATGCATCATGAACAGCTTGGGCGCGTCTGCATTTCCCCAGTGACGAACGTGATACTGAAGGCCTCGGACGAGAATAAATTCGGAGCGTGACGGTTTCATGTTTTTCCGTAAGCCTCATCAATGGAAGAATGGAAGAATTTGCCGAAAACGGCATAATTAGACGCTGCCAGACATGCAAATAGAATAATAGAACGACCGTTCGATAATTATACTGGAGAGACCATGACTTCTGCTGAGCAACCGCAACGACAAGACCGTTACGATGAGTTGTACAGCCAATTTCGCTGGCATGTGCCGGCCGAGTTCAATATTGCCAACGTGTGTTGCCAGCGCTGGGCAGAGGATACAAAGCGTATTGCTATCCATTACGAGGATGAAGCCGGGTTCACCGCTACAGTGACCTACGCAGAGCTGTTCGAACAGGCCAACCGTTTGTCCAATGTTTTGCATCGGCTCGGCGTCCGGAAAGGTGATCGGGTAGCCATCATTCTTCCCCAACGCCCGGAAACGGCAGTGGCCCATATGGCTTGCTACCAGCTTGGTGCGATTGCGATGCCGTTGTCGATCCTGTTCGGACCGGATGCACTGGAGTACCGCTTGCAGAATAGCGATGCATCCGTCGCCATCGTCGACCAGGCAGGCATCAGCAATCTCAAGGAAGCTCGGTCCACCTGTCCCGCGTTGAAACATATCATCGCGGTCGAGTGCAACACCAGTGAGGCACTGGACTGGCATGGAGAACTCCGCGACGCCGCTCCGGCATTCTCTCCCGTGCCGACACAGGCCAATGATCCTGCCGTCCTTATCTATACCAGCGGCACGACGGGCGCCCCGAAAGGCGCACTGATTCCGCATTCGGCCATCATCGGCAACCTGACCGGCTTTGTAGCATCACAAAACTGGTTCCCGCAGCAAGGGGATGTGTTCTGGTCGCCGGCGGACTGGGCTTGGACAGGCGGCCTGATGGATGCCTTGCTGCCGACACTGTATTTCGGCATGCCGATCGTCGGCTACCGTGGCAGGTTCTCGCCAGAGACCGCCTTCCGCCTGCTGGAGAAATACGCCGTTACCAATACCTTCCTGTTCCCTACCGCGTTGAAGATGATGATGAAGGCTTTCCCCGCACCGCGCCAAAAGTTCGTGCTCAAGCTGCGGGCGATCATGAGCGCCGGTGAAGCGGTCGGGGATGCAGTCTTCAACTGGTGCGAGACTGCGCTTGGAGTCACGCCCAACGAGATGTTCGGCCAGACCGAGATGAACTACATCGTCGGCAACAGTGCCCAGCAGTGGCCCGCCAAACCCGGCAGTATGGGGCGCCCCTACCCCGGTCACCGCGTCGCAGTCATCGATGACGAAGGCAATCCGGTCAAACCGGGAGAGATCGGTGAGGTCGCACTGAATCGCACCGACATCCATGGTTTCCCTGACCCGATTTTCTTCATCGGTTACTGGAAGAATCCGGAGGCGACGCGCAACAAGTACACCGACGACTGGTGCCGAACCGGTGACCTCGCGTCGATGGATGAAGACGGTTACCTGTGGTACCAGGGGCGCGCCGACGACATGTTCAAGGCAGCGGGATACCGCATCGGCCCGTCGGAAATCGAGAACTGCCTGGTCAAGCATCCCGCTGTCGCCAACGTAGCGGTTGTACCAAAGCCCGATCCGGAGCGCGGAAACATCGTCAAGGCCTATATCGTCCTCACGCAAGGCACCGTCCGCAGCAAGGAAGCCGACGAAAGGCTGATCGAGGAACTGCAGACGCATGTCCGCGGCAAGCTTGCACCCTACGAGTATCCGAAGGAAATCGAGTTCATCAATGAACTCCCGATGACCACCACCGGGAAAGTGCAGCGGCGCGTGCTGCGCATGAAAGAACAAGAACGCGTAGCGCAAACACACAACCAGGCGCACTGACGCCACACCACCGGCAACGCCTTGTCAGCCGAACATCCGCGCGAAGCTGAACGAAGAGCGAACGCCGAGCTGGTGGAAATTGCGCTCCAGCCAGTTTTCCGCACACTGCCGGCCTTCCTCATGCAAGCCGTTGATGAAGGCCGGATGGGTATTGAGCTTGCTGTGCGGGCTCAGCTGGCTCATTACCTCCGGGGATTCGACGACATGCAAATTGAGATGGCGCAGGCGGCGTTCGAGCCGGCCGAACGCATACCATCCGCGCCTTGCCTCTCGCTGCGCGAGCATCACGCCTTGCAGCTCGGTGAAGAAAGTCGAGCTGAATCCCATCTCCGTTAGCCTGTGCCAGATCTCATTGGCAGTGATCGGCGTCTTTGTTTTCGGGTGGGGATGCAGCAGCACCACCATGATGTCAGGCGCTACGCATTTATGCAGGAGCGGGAACAGCGGTGGATTAGCCGTCAATCCGCCATCCCAATAAGCGTCGCCGTCTATTGCCACCGCGTGATGCAGCAACGGCAGGCAGGCTGACGCAAGAAGAACATCCAGCTTCATCTGCCGTTCACGAAACAGCCTGAGCGTGCCCGTGCTGACCTGCGTCGTTGCAATGAACAGGCGTATCGGGCATTCGGCACGCAGGCGTTCGAAATCGATCTGTCGTGCGAGAATATCGCGCAGCGGATTGATATCGAATGGATTGAGCTGGTAGGGAGAGAAAAAGCGCGCCAGCGACAAGATCGACTTTAACGCTGGCGGCAGGTCCGACTGCGCGGCCAGGCTCGTCGGCATTGAGAGATGATCGGGTACTGCGCTAAACGGCGCGTGTCTCGCGACAGCAGTCCAGAATTCTTTCAGGGCCTGTCGCGCGCCGTCGCGCCCCCGATAGTCAGGCCGTGCGCCAGCACGACGGCATTCATCGCGCCCGCACTTGCACCGCTGATGCCTTCGACGTCGATCCGACGGTCCTCCAGCAGGCGGTCGAGCACGCCCCACGTAAACGCCCCGTGCGAACCGCCGCCCTGCAATGCCAAGGTGATGAGTTTTCTCGTCATGATTCTCCAGCCGCATTATGCTTCGCGGGACACGACAACACGCCGCACCACGGAGCAAGGCAGCATGAATATGAAGCGCGCGCATGAAGGTGCCGGCAGCCTCGCGCCGCGATATGGAATGACGATCAGGGAATTGGAATCAGCACTACTCTTTCTTGGCTGATTCTTGCGCTTCCTTGCTTTCGTTCTGCATTTTCTGGCCGAGCTCCTGCAAACCCTGCCCAGCTTTATCGGCCGCCTTGTTCAACTCTTCACCGGCACGCGAAGCAGCCTGGTCAATTTGCTGGCCGGCTTGCTCGGCGGGACCTTTTCCCTCAGTCGCGTCCTGTTTGTCACATGCGACAAGAGCCGTCATCAAAACGCTAAGTGAGATCAATCGTACGGCCAGTTTCGGGGCGTTCATCATTGCATCCTCCTCTGTATGCAGCAGCTCATAGATCCTGCACTGTGTGCAGGTAATGCGTGGACGCAATTTCGCTTCCATGCCTAGTCCAGAAACAGACTGGCTAGCTGTACAAAAGTTTCCGTTACATTAATGGCTGTTTCGTATATGCAATCAGAACGCTGGATTGTGCTCACTCGCCCAACGCAGCCAATTCAGCCTCGCTGAATCCCGCCGCTCGTCTGGCCTCGAGATTGAACGGGCCACGCAATTGAGGCGCCTTGTACTTCTCGGTAAGCTCTGCGTACGTCCTGAAGGGCTCCAACCCGCGCGCGTTGCATACCCAGAAATACCATCGATTGCCGATTGCGACATGATCGATTTCGTCACGCAGGATGATGTCGAGAATTTTTGCCGCAGTGTTGTCTCCCGCCTGAGCAAGCTTGGCGCGCACCGGCGGCGAGGCATCAAGCCCTCTCGCCTCCAGCGTGCGGGGCACCAATGCCATGCGGGCCAGCACGTCATCCCTGGTCTTTTCGGCCATGTCCCACAGACTGTTGTGCGCGGCGAAATCGCCATATCGAAAACCAAGCGTTCGCAAGTGCTCCGACAACAGTGTGAAATGCAATGATTCTTCAGCCGCAACACGCAACCAGTCCGAATAATAGTCATCGGGCATGCCGGTAAAACGCCATATCGCATCAAGCGCAAGGTTAATGGCATTGAACTCTATATGCGCCAGCGCATGAATCATTGCCGCGCGCCCCTCCGTCGTGCGCATGGAGCGGTGCTTAACCGCCAGCGGAGGAACGAGCTCCGGACGCTGCGGTCGTCCTGGAATCGGCGCCGATGGTGCCAGTACGGCGCCGGTGTCGAGTCCAAGCTTTCCTCCGTTCCATGCCATCGCCAGTGCCTTGACACCCCTCGCCTTGCAATCAGCCTCCGGCTCGCACAGCCAGTAAAGGGCTGCATCCCGTAGTTCTGCAGACGGCAGTTGGAAATCCTGGTGAGGCGTTGTGTTCATACAAGCGGCGGTAAAATGACGGTTTCAATCTGAACTTTCGATTCTACGAAAATCCATGGCCATCTACCAATTGGGCGAGCACGCGCCCGAAATCGATTCCTCCGCGTACATCACCGATACCGCGAACGTCATCGGCAAAGTGCGGGTCGAAGCCAATGCAAGCATCTGGTTTGACGTGACCATCCGCGGTGACAACGAACTGATTACGGTTGGCGAAAACAGCAATGTCCAGGAAGGCTGTGTGCTGCATACGGACCCGGGCTATCCGCTCACTATCGGGAAAAATGTCACAGTCGGCCATCAAGCGATGCTGCATGGTTGCACTATCGGCGATGGGTCCCTTGTCGGCATCCAGACGGTGATACTGAATGGCGCGAAGATCGGCAAGAACTGCCTGGTTGGAGCCGGCGCGCTGATCACGGAAGGCAAGGAATTCCCGGACAACTCGCTGATCATTGGTTCTCCCGCAAAGGCTGTCCGCACACTGAGCGAGGAAGACATCGCTCGTATCCAGGGCAACACAGCGAACTACGTCAAGCGCGGCCAGTTGTTCAAACGAGAGCTGAAACGAATTGGGTAATGATGGATACGCTGCAACGATTTATTTTTGAGAATGCCGCAGTTCGCGGTGAACTGGTTGAGATTTCCGACACTTGGCAGCAGATCCAGGCACGGAAGGATTATCCGCCAGCGGTCAGGACCCTGCTCGGCGAAATGCTCGCAGCAGCCGCTCTGCTGTCAGCAAACCTGAAGTTCAACGGCATGCTGGTCATGCAAGTGCATGGCGACGGCCCGATTCGCCTGCTGGTCGTCGAATGTGATTCGGAACTCCATCTGCGGGCAACGGCCAAGATTGCGCCGGATGCCGTCATTCCTGACAATGCAACATTGAAGCAACTGGTCAATGCCCATGGCACTGGACGCTTCATCATTACGCTCGATCCAAAGGAAAAATTCCCCGGCCAACAACCCTATCAGGGGATCGTGCCACTTGACGGAGATTCCGTAGCAGTCGTAATCGAGAATTACATGCTGCGCTCCGAGCAGCTGGACACCAAGTTGTGGATCGCCGCTGACCAGAACGTATCTCGAGGCCTGTTACTGCAGAAACTGCCGAAAGAAGGTGGCGTCGGCGCACCAGTCGCGGACGATGCCGAAAGCTGGAATCACGTCGTCACACTGGCTTCCACGTTGCGCAACGCAGAAATTCTGTCGACCGACATCAACACACTTCTGCGCCGATTGTTCTGGGAAGAAACCATTCGTGTATTCGAGCCGCGCCATCCGACGTTTCAGTGCAGTTGCACGCGCGAGAAGGTAGGCAACATGCTTCTGATGCTTGGTAAAGCAGAAGTGGATTCGGCAATAGAAGAGCTGGGAAAGCTCGCGATCAATTGCGATTTCTGCGGACAGCACTACGACTTCGACAAAGTCGATTGTGCCCAGTTATTTGCCGCCGACAACCGCTCGGATGGGTTGCAGCAGGCGAGTCAGGTCAAGCATTGACGATTGGTTACCGGCGCACCCTCGCCGGTTCTAATTGGTCTTGGGCTGCGGCTGGCCTGGCTTTTTGGTCGGCTGGCCGTTGGACTCCAGGATCTGGACGAAAATTTCTCCGTCCTTGATCATCCCCAACTCATAACGCGCACGCTCTTCGACCGCATCCGTACCCTCGCGAAGGTCACGCACTTCCGAGTTGAGCATCGCATTGCGCGCCCTCAGCTCGTCGTTCTTCTTTTGTGCTGCGGCCACCTGGTTATCAAGATCCCAGACGCGCAGCCACCCTCCTTTGCCCAGCCATAATGGATACTGGATCAACAGCAACAGGGCAGCAAGGCTTAGGGTGATCAAACGCATGCGGACATTCTAATTACAAATTTGGGGGCTTGCGCCCCCAAATTGTCGTACACCTTACGTATTTACGTTTACCTTATCGAAGGTTGTAAAACGCGCTACGGCCTGGGTAGCTGGCGATATCGCCCAGATCTTCCTCGATGCGAAGCAGCTGGTTGTACTTGGCCATACGGTCAGAACGGGACATGGAACCCGTCTTGATCTGCAGGGCATTCGTACCCACTGCGATGTCGGCGATCGTGGAATCTTCCGTCTCGCCGGAGCGATGCGAGATCACGGCGGTATAGCCGGCGCGCTTGGCCATTTCGATTGCTGCAAAAGTCTCCGTCAGCGTACCGATCTGGTTGATCTTGATGAGGATCGAGTTGGCGATATTCTTCTGGATGCCTTCGCGCAGGATCCTGGTGTTGGTGACGAACAGGTCGTCGCCCACCAGCTGCACCTTTTTGCCGAGCGCATTGGTCAGCGTTGCCCAGCCTTCCCAGTCGTTCTCGGCCATGCCGTCTTCGATCGAGATGATCGGGTACTTGTCACACCATGTGGCCAGCAGGTTGGTGAAATCGGACGACGACAGCGACAGGCCTTCGCCTTCAAGTTGGTACTTGCCATCCTTGTAGAACTCGGATGCAGCACAGTCAAGGCCAAGGGCGATTTGCGTGCCCGGCTCATAGCCTGCCTGCTCGATCGCCTGCAGGATCAGTTTGATCGCCGCTTCGTGGTTTTCCACGGAGGGAGCAAAGCCGCCTTCGTCACCAACCGCGGTAGTCAGTTTCTTGTCGTGCAGAATCTTCTTCAGTGTATGGAACACTTCGGCGCCGTAGCGGATCGCTTCGCGGAAACTCGGAGCGCCGACGGGGATGATCATGAACTCTTGCAGGTCGAGGTTGTTGTCTGCATGTGCGCCGCCGTTGATGACGTTCATCATCGGGACCGGCATCTGCATGGCGCCGGAACCGCCGAAGTAGCGGTACAACGGCAGGCCGGACTCTTCGGCAGCTGCCTTCGCGACGGCCATCGATACGGCCAGTGTCGCGTTGGCGCCGAGACGGCCCTTGTTTTCGGTGCCATCAAGGTCGATCAGGGTGCGGTCGAGGAATGCCTGTTCGTTGGCATCGAGGCCCATGATCGCTTCGGAGATCTCGGTGTTGATGTTTTCGCAGGCCTTCAGCACGCCTTTGCCGAGATAACGACTCTTGTCGCCGTCACGCAGCTCGATCGCCTCGCGCGAACCAGTGGAAGCACCGGACGGCACAGCCGCACGGCCCATCACGCCGGATTCCAGCAGTACGTCACACTCGACGGTCGGATTGCCGCGCGAGTCGATCACTTCGCGGCCAATGATATCTACGATGGCACTCATTCACTTCTCCAAGATTAAAGAAAAATTCAGTACGTGCGCGGCATGTATGCGCTATGCGCCAAATCCGCATGATTGACGGATCCGGCACCATGTGCACCAACAAATCGCAAAACCGGTTACGAAAAATCGGTTTCGAGGAAGCCTGCTTTCTTCACGACACGATCGAGCTCGAGCAGCGTCGTCAGCAGTTCCTTCATGCGGCCGAGCGGAACCGCATTCGGTCCATCGGACATGGCTTCAACCGGATTCGGATGGGTTTCCATGAACAGGCCGGCGATGCCGACCGCAACAGCGGCGCGTGCCAGAACCGGCACGAACTCGCGCTGGCCACCAGACGAAGTGCCCTGCCCGCCCGGCAATTGCACCGAGTGGGTGGCGTCGAATACGACCGGGCAACCGGTCTCGCGCATGATCGCAAGCGAGCGCATGTCGGAGACGAGGTTGTTGTAGCCGAAGGAGACGCCGCGTTCACAGGCCATGAAGTTATCCTGTTCGAGGCCGACTTCCTTGGCGGCTGCGCGTGCCTTGTCGATGACGTTCTTCATGTCATGCGGTGCAAGGAACTGCCCCTTCTTGATGTTCACCGGCTTGCCGGACTGGGCGCATGCTCGGATGAAATCCGTCTGACGGCACAGGAAAGCAGGTGTTTGCAACACGTCGACGACTGCCGCAACTGGCTTGATCTCGTCGATTTCGTGGATGTCGGTGAGAACCGGCACGCCGATTTGCTTCTTCACTTCAGCGAGAATGTCCAGTCCCTTCTCCATTCCCAGACCGCGGAACGATGTGCCGGAGGAACGGTTGGCCTTGTCGAACGACGACTTGTAGATAAAGGGAATACCCAGTTGAGAAGTGATTTCCTTGAGCTGACCGGCGGTATCAAGGGCCATCTGCTGAGACTCGATTACGCAGGGACCGGCGATCAGGAAAAACGGCCGGTCAAGTCCGGCCTCAAAACCACAAAGCTTCATGCAACTTTCCTTTGCTGCGAAGCTTGCTTATGGGCAAGCGCAGCCTTAATGAAGGAGATAAACAACGGATGTCCGTCACGCGGCGTGGACTTGAATTCCGGATGGTACTGGACGCCGACGTACCAAGGATGCGAATTCTCACCGACGCGCGGCAATTCCATAATCTCGCACAGGCCTTCCGTCGGTGTTCGCGCCGATACGACCAGGCCTGCCTCTTCCACGCGACCGAGGTAATGGTTGTTCGCTTCGTAACGATGACGGTGACGCTCGGTCACTTCGCTGCCATAGATATCTGCAGCGATCGTGCCCGGTTTGACCGCGCAGGTCTGCGCACCGAGGCGCATGGTACCGCCGAGATCGGAATTGGCATCGCGCTTTTCCACCTTGCCGTCGTGGTTCTGCCACTCGGTAATCAGCGCGACGACCGGATTTTCGGTTTCCGGGTTGAATTCGGTGGAGTTTGCGTTCGTCAGGCCAGCCTTGTTGCGTGCAAATTCAATCAATGCAACCTGCATGCCGAGGCAGATGCCGAGGTACGGTACCTTGTTTTCGCGCGCATAGCGGGCCGCAGCGATCTTGCCTTCCACGCCGCGCTTGCCGAAGCCGCCTGGCACTAGGATGGCGTCGTATTTCGCGAGATTGGCTGTGCCCTTGGCTTCGATTTCTTCCGAATCGATGTATTCGATATTGACCCGGCTTTCGGTATGAATACCTGCATGACGCAAAGCTTCGGTCAGCGACTTGTAGGATTCGGTCAGGTCAACATACTTGCCGACCATACCGATGGTGACTTCCGCCTTCGGATGTTCCAGCGCGTAGACCAGCTTGTTCCACACCGACAGGTCGGCGGGCTTCGGCGACAGGCCGAGCTTGTCGCAAATGATCTTGTCGAGCCCTTGGTCGTGCAGCATCTGCGGAATCTTGTAGATGGTGTCGGCATCCCAGACGGAGATGACTGCATCTTCCGGCACGTTGGAGAACAGGGAAATCTTTGCCCGCTCGTCGTCCGGAATGCGGCGGTCCGCGCGGCAGAGCAGCGCGTCCGGGGAAATACCGATTTCGCGCAGCTTCTGCACGCTGTGCTGAGTCGGCTTGGTCTTCAGTTCACCAGCCGAAGCGATATACGGTACTAGAGTCAGGTGTACGAACGCAGTTTCATTTCGGCCGGCACGCAGGCTCAGCTGACGGGCAGCCTCGAGGAACGGCAGCGATTCGATATCGCCGACCGTACCGCCGATTTCAACCAGGGCGACGTCATAACCTTCGGCGCCACGATGGATGTAATCCTGGATCTCGTTCGTGATATGCGGGATCACCTGCACGGTCTTGCCGAGATACTCGCCGCGGCGCTCCTTGCGGATCACGGATTCGTAAATCTGACCGGTGGTGAAATTGTTAAGCTTCTTCATCTTGGCCGTGATGAAGCGCTCGTAATGTCCCAGATCCAGGTCAGTTTCGGCGCCGTCATCGGTGACGAACACTTCGCCGTGCTGGAACGGGCTCATCGTTCCCGGATCGACGTTAATGTACGGATCGAGCTTGATGAGGGTGACTTTGAGGCCGCGCGATTCGAGGATCGCAGCGAGAGAAGCGGCTGCAATCCCTTTACCGAGGGATGAAACAACGCCGCCAGTGACGAATACAAACTTGGTCATTGCTGAGATGTGCCGGACGGCACGTGCGGGAAATTCAAATTATACCCCAAACCGGATCCGTTCCGTGCCTTTCGGCGCCATTCAACGTCTCCGCCGCTGACATCCGGTCAAGGACTGTAAGAAAACTGCAACTGGAGATAGTTCTGAGCCCCCTCGGAGTTCGGCAGGCCGCGGATCTCATTGCTTCTGCGGACAAGGGAAAGCTTCGTACCAAATGTCTCTCCCGCCCAGACCATACCGATTTCGCCCTCCCCCACGAACCGTTTCGGGTCCACGGTGTGCGGGTTGCCATTCGAGAAATAGCCCCCCTGGAGTGTTGCGTTATATCCGACGGCCCGCGCATCGGCTCGCAGGAAGGCGTGAAGCGTGCGCAGTCCCGGCAGCACATTGGGCTGGCCAGCCCGTAGCAGGAGACCTGCGCCGGCATCCGTATAGATATTGCCAAAACGTGCATTGAAGCTCGGGGTCAGATCCACGGACGGCCCGAGCGTCCATCTTACCGGGGCCATCTCTGCATACAGGACGACGCCGAATTCGTTCTTCACCTGCCGGCTCCATGCCTTGGGCAAAGGCTGGTCGATGATGCGATGGAACTGTGTTTGCGTCCATTCACCGCCTGCACAAGGACCGATGCAACCGATGTCAATACCGAATTTCTTTCGTGTGCCGTTCGCATGATGTACTTCCTTGAAAAATCCGCCAAACAGCCAGCCTGCATATGGATGGTCCGGCGCGCCAACCTCTTCGGGAGGCAGCTTGATGTCGGAGGCAGTGTACAGCTCCTGTCCAATCCGCCAGCCGAAGACCGTCAAGATCTCGCCGTCACGCAGCGCATGGCGGCGGGCATAACGCATGCCGCTGGTATAGAAGCCATCGTTGCGGTTGAGGAGCAAGGTATCGTTATCGATCTCCAGCACATGGGAGATTTTTCCGCTCTCCCGGACCTTGGGATAATCGGAGAAGGGGCAACTGGTCGCATCGGCAATCGCCACACTGCTGAAGGCAAACAGCAAGGGTGCCGCAAAACGCGTGAGAAGAATCGCTCGCATAAGAGAATCAGTAATGAAGCAATGATTGAATCATGCCGTGGACAGCATTTGCAGCAGCGGCAGGCGACTCCATCGGGAACAGGTGGCCACCGGGGATTTGTACGAAATGTCGGCCCACCAGACGCCGGGTTGCCGCAAGCCCGGCCTGACGACACTCTACCGAGTGTGTGCCACCGACAAAACCTACTGGCACAGGAAACGGTCGTCGTACCATCGCGCCAACATGATGAGGCAGGCTTCGATAGACCGCGGTTTCGGTTTCTCGCGTAAACCGCAGCGTAACGCCCTCCGGGTGCGGTGCAAGGCCATGCTCGACATAATCGCGCAATACTTCCGGCGGCCATACGGTAAACATCGGTTTTGAAGCGTAATGCTGATAGGCGGATTCAATATCCGGCCATAAGTTGCGACGTTTCTCGGAAAACTGGGCAGGAGAGAATTTCTTGTCGACTCCAAGCCTCTTTGCCGTACGCAGCAGGACAGCGCGCCAGCCGGCAACAACCGGCGAATCGAGCAATACCACACAGCGCACGAGGTCTGGCCGCGACTTGGCGGCCATCAGACTCAGCATGCCCCCCATCGAATGGCCGGCGAGTATGACGGGCTCGCTGTAGCAGGCCGCCAATTCGTCGATCAACTCGCGTGCGAGTGCGGTCCAACCATTGGTCACCGGGTACTTCGGATTGTGAGCGTGCATCGAAAGCGCGCGCACGTCGTAATGTTTATGCAGGTGATCAAAGAAAACACGGTAGGTCCCTGCCGGGAAACTATTCGCGTGTGCAAAGTGAAGAATTGGTCGGCTCATAAACATACCTGGAACCTTGTCCGGTCCCACGGGAA
The DNA here is from genome assembly GCA_035654275.1 of Noviherbaspirillum sp. GTDB lineage: Bacteria > Pseudomonadota > Gammaproteobacteria > Burkholderiales > Burkholderiaceae_D > Noviherbaspirillum. The sequence continues at coordinate 16,814 of DASRXG010000027.1, read as the reverse complement.
CTCAAGAATGCGTCGAATTGTAATTGGATACCGCAATCATCGCGTGAGCAGCGCCGAAGCATCACTCTAAAAGCACCGTAATAGGAATACACTGTGGTCAACGTGACACGGTGGTGTACACCGACATGAACGAATCAGCGGCCATACCAGTAACGGGCATGTTCCGTACGGAATTCGATCACTTGAATCGGAGCGTTTGCATTTGTCGCCGCGGAGAGGAGCTCTCCTGCACCCTCTGCTGCATCAGTAGACCCGGCGCCGGGCGTCCTAAACCGCAATCGCACTGCTCCCGACTCGTCGCTGCGAATCCTTCGGATGCCCAACTTGCCGTACCGTTCGAACACCTCGAGCTTCGGATGCCGGAAGCGATTCCGATACCCGACTTGAAACAGCGCGATCTCGGGCCGGACTGCGTCCAGGAAATCAGGAGTCGAGGACGTGCCACTACCATGGTGCGGCGCCAGCAAAACGTTGGAGCGCAATCCATCCGGAACACTTCCCAGCAACTCAGCTTCCTGTACTGCCTCGATGTCACCAGGAAGGAGAATCGATTGTGCGCCCGAGGTAATCTTGAGCGTACAACTGCGCGCGTTTGGTTTCCATTTGCTGCTGTCGTAACTGGCCGGGGCAGGGTGCAATATTTCGAAGCGGATGCCGTCCCATATCCATGCCAGCCCTGCTTTACAACGCTGATGCTTCGGTGCCTGCTCCGCAAGCGGGTGTCCCGTTGGAAGTGACGACGACACCGAGGCGACCCGGATCTCCTCGAAAATTGACCGTGCACCGCCGGAGTGATCGATGTCGCTGTGAGAAATAATGACTGCATCGAGGCTTGTTATACCGCGAGCCTTAAGGTAAGGAACAACCACGCGGCTGCCGCCATCCGACTCGGTGGAGTAAGCGGGTCCGGTGTCGTAAAGCAAACGCCGATGCGGCGTTTCGATCAACAGCGCCATACCCTGGCCCACGTCAAAGGCTGTTACCCACATCTCGCCGTAAGCAGGATGGCTTGCCGTATTGAGCGCCAAGGGAACGAGACCAGCAAGGCCCAGCCAGCGCACGGGCCAACCTGGTGGCGCAAGCAACCAAAGGATGCCGGCAAGCGCTGCAGCAAACATCCACCAGGACGGAACTGGAGCGCTCCAGACCGCGAACGAATAGTCGCTCAGCCACCGCAACCCCTCCGCCAACAGCGCTATCAGCCAATGCGCGAACTGCAGCGCCCCATCCGACAACGGTGAAGGCAACACACTGCCAATCAGTGACAACGGCGTGATGATAAAACTAATCAGGGGAATCGCCACCGCATTCGCAATCGGGCTGACCAGTGAAATCTGGCCGAATAACAGCATGGTCAATGGCACCAATCCAACCGTGACCACATATTGGCTATGTGTTGCGGCCTTCAGCGTAGCGATCCACCTTTCGCCATGAAGACCTGGCTCAGACACGTATGGCTGAGCCCGACCGACTGACGCATATAGGATAACCGCCACGGCACCGAATGAAAGCCAGAATCCTGGCCAGAGCACCGCCCAAGGATCCAGCAGAACGACAACACCTAGTGCACTACAGAGCACATGCGAAACGCTGGTCGCTCTCCCCAGCCAAAGCGCTATTGCCACGACGGACAACATGTAGAGCGTGCGCTGTGCTGGAATGCCAAAGCCCGCCAGCAACACATATAAGAGCGCAACCAGAGCGCCGGCCAACGCAGCTGCCTTTTGAGCGGGCAGAATCAGGGGCAGGTTCGCCTGTGTGAAAAATGAACGGCGCCACAAGGCGAACACCAGTGCGGCAAACATCCCGGCAATCATCGTGATATGTAAACCTGAGATGGAGATCAGATGACCGATGCCTGTGCGGTTGAACACCTTCCAGTCGGACTGATCGATCGCGCGCTGGTCGCCAATGACCAACGCTACGATGACACCTGCGTATTCGCTATCGGGCAGCGTTGCATGGATGCGGTCCCGCAGCCATGCGCGGCTGCGCTGCACCACATTGCCGAATCCAGGCACAAACTCGTCAAGCCGTTCATTCTTCAGCGTTAAACGTTGGTCCGGACGGACGTAACCGGTCGCGCGCAGTCCCTGCTCGAGAAGCCACACCTCATAATCAAAGCCATAAGGATTGGCATTGCCATGGGGGCGCCGCAGGCGCACGGTCAGTTGCCAACGCTCACCTGGCTGCACTTTCCCGACTGCCTGCAGTTCGTCCATGCGAAATGCGGAGTACCACGACAGCGCGAGCCGGCGCGGCAAAACGGGTATTGCATCGTCGCTGCCAATGATGCGCTCAACGGCGATATTGAAACGCACGCCCTGCTCAAAGTGGTAAGGCAGGCTATCAACGACACCCACGACCGTGACATCGCGCCCCTCCCATTCCTTAGGCAGCTCTTGCGCCAGATAATGCTGGGCAAACAGTCCCGCCCATGCAAATCCCATTGCCGCTCCGCTGGCTGACAATGCAAGGATCCGGATGGCAGGTTGCCGTTGTCTCCTCGCCAGTACGCCACAAATGGCGGCACCGATAAGGACCAAGAACAGTATGTAAGCAGCTGGCAATGTCGCCTGATTCTGCAGCAGCAAAGCGCCAACGACGAAACCCAGGATGGTACTGCGCATCGGATTACGACAAGGCTTTCAGACGCGGCAATACCGCGCGTGCGTTTTCCGACGTTGCGGCGGCCAGCGCTTCGACCGGCATGCCACGCAAGTCAGCAAGCACCTGCCCAATGCGTGGCAACTCTTCGGGAGTGTTTCGCCCCGTATGCACCCATGCTGGAGCAATATCGGGTGCGTCCGTCTCCAGGACCAGTGCGTCCTGCGGAAGCTCGGCAGCGAGACGCCGTATCTGCAAAGCGCGAGGGAATGTCATGGCTCCGCCCAGGCCAAGCTTGAAGTTCAGTTGAATAAACGACTCGGCCTGCTGGAAGCTGCCATTGAATGCATGAGCAATCCCGCCAGTGACGCCGGTTCGACGGAGGTATTTCAGAATAATGTCCTGGGCCCGACGAATATGCAGCAGAACCGGCAAGCCGAAATCCCGCGCGATCTTCAATTGCTCGCTAAAGAAATACTCCTGCTTCTCGCGTAGTGCACCTGCGGAGAGCTCGGGAATGAAGAAATCGAGGCCGATCTCGCCAACGGCGACAAATCGCTGGTCCTGCATTGCCTGCCCGACGGCCGCACGCAATACAGACAGATCGCCTTCCTCAGCCTGTGGAACGTACATCGGATGGATGCCCAGCGCATAGGTGCAATTCGCGTGGCGCGCGGCGAGGGCCTGGACGGCGGAAAAGTTAGCCCGTTCTACCGCGGGAATAATGATGCAGGATATTCCCTGCCGCGCTGCACTCTCGGCGATCGTATCCGACTCACCGGCGAACTCGTTCGCGTCGAGATGACAGTGCGTATCAATCCACATAGGGATGCAGGCCATCCTCGGAAAGCCGCAATACCCGGTCGCAATGCCGGGCCAGTTCAATGTCATGGGTGACGATGACAAATGCCGTCCCCAAGGTGCGAGACAACTCCAGCATCAGATCGAATGTCTTGTGGGCCGTCACTCGATCGAGATTGCCGGTCGGCTCATCGGCGAGAACACAGGCCGGCTGCGTCACCAAGGCTCGCGCCAGTGCGACTCGCTGGCGCTCACCTCCGGACAGTTCGCCCGGCACGTGGGTGACGCGATTTGCCAGCCCTACCCGTGCCAGCACCTGTTGCGCCGCTTCATGTGCCTTGTCCCGGTTCATCCGCCGGATCATCAGCGGCATGCCGACATTATCCAGAGCAGAGAATTCGGGCAAGAGATGGTGGAATTGATAGACGAACCCAAGCGCATCGTTGCGCAAGTCGCCCCGCGCCTTCTCGCTCATGCTGGCGAAATCCTGCCCTAGCAGCGTGACGTTTCCGGCAGATGGTGTATCGAGCCCACCCAGCAGGTGCAGCAACGTCGATTTTCCGGAACCGGAAGCACCGACGATGGCGACACGCTCCCCCCTGGAGACACTGAAATCGATGCCCTTGAGAACATCGACCGAATATTTCCCTTGCGTGAAGGTTTTTGCCAAGCCTCGACAAGACAATACGACTGGATTCATCGTCATTCCAATGGTGTCTGCACAAATGCTGGCAATGCTTCACAGAACGCTGACAGCCTCTCAAGTTGCGGATAACGTCCCTGCGGAAATTCCGATGGGAGCACATATTGCGCAAAGCGCAGCACGACCGCCGCTGTAACATCGGCCTGAGTAAGCGGAGCACCTGCCAACGCAGCCGATTGCGGCTGTGCTTCCATCATGCCGAATGCTATATGCATCTGCTCGGTGCAGCGTGTGACCCATGGCGCGTAGGAGAATTCTTTCGGCCGGAGGGTCGTGTCGTAGTAAATCGCAACGGCCTTCTCTACAGCTACGAGTGCAGTGGCACACTGTTGTTGCACCTTGCGCCGGGCGGGGCCGGACAGGGGCGTCAGCCGCTTTTCCTCCGGCGCCTCGCTGTCGAGATAATCCAGGATGAGACTGCTCTCGATCAGCTTCTCGCCGTTGTCGAGCACCAGCATCGGCACCTTCAAAAGCGGATTGATCTTGCGCATCTCGTCCTGATGGCGAAATACCGACAGCGCCACATGTTCAAACTCCAGCCCGTATAAGCGCATGGTGACAGCCACGCGGCGCACATACGGAGAATCGTACAAGCCGATCAGTTTCATGGTTATTCCTTCTTATTCGTAACGGAGGGCTTCTGCCGGCCGCACATTGGCTGCACGCCAGCTCGGATACAGGGTCGCGACGAAGGCCAGCACCACCGCAACGCCACCGATTGTCCAGACGTCCGGCCAGCGCAAGTCGGACGGCAATTCCGTGATCAGGTAAATGTCTTTCGACAGAAACTGCACGCCAAGCATGCGCTCAATGAAGGGCACGATCACGTCGATATTCAGTGCGACCGTGACGCCAAGTCCAACGCCGATCGCGGTGCCAAGCAAGCCCACCAGCGCCCCCTGGATGATGAAGATCTTCATGATCGATGCCGGCGAAGCACCCAATGTCCGGAGAATGGCGATATCAGCCTGTTTGTCCGTAACGGTCATGACCAGCGTCGACACCAGGTTGAATGCCGCCACTGCGATGATCAGCGTCAGGATGATGAACATCATGCGCTTTTCAGTTTGCACGGCAGCGAACCAGGTCCGGTTCTGCTTCGACCAGTCGAGAATCAGCAGGTTGCCGCTCAGGATGCGGGACAGGTCAACCGCCACTTGCGGTGCGCGTTGCATGTCTTCCACGCGCAGCCGTAGCCCGGTCGGCGCTTCCAGCTTGAACATCCTGATTGCATCATCGATGTGGATGAACGCAAGGCTGGAGTCGTATTCATGGTGTCCGGCTTCAAAGATGCCGCCGACCGTAAATTGCTTGAGACGCGGCAATACGCCTGCCGGCGTTACCTGCCCTTGCGGGGCAATCATCGTGACCTTATCCCCTACGCCGAGTCGCAGTCCTCGCGCGAGCTCCTTGCCGAGAACGATATTGAACTGTCCGGGTTGCAGGTTGCCGAAGCTGCCGTCATAGACCTGCCCGGCCACATCCGACACCTTGGGCTCCTCCTCCGGCAGCACACCGCGTATGACGACACCGCGCACAGTATCGTCACGCGTCAACATTGCCTGCGCGGCAACATAAGGTGCAGCGCCTTTCACCGCCGAAACCTGGAAGGATTCCTTCGCCGTCGCTTGCCAGTCGGTCATGCTGCCCGAGGCGTCGAACACCTCAATATGCGACAGCACGGAAAGCATGCGGTCACGCACTTCTTTCTGGAAGCCGTTCATGACCGAAAGGACGACGATCAGGGCTGCGACGCCGAGCGCAATGCCGGCCATCGAAATCAGGGAAATAAAGGAAATGAAACTGTTGCGTCCGCTACGGCGGCCGGCGCGCGTATAGCGCATCCCTACCAGCCACTCAAAGGGAAGGTTTTTTGTGATACTCAAAGATGACTCCTGAAGGAGGTTGCCTGGACGGAGAGCGGGCATTGCTGCACCGTATAGATTGATTGGCAACATCGAATGCAGCCCGCAGTTTGCCATACAATCGCGCCATGAGTCATCTTGATATCCTGATCCCGTTCGCTTTGCCGCCGGCGGAAATGTCCGCCGACCTGTTGAAGGAACTGCACCTCCCAGCCCTTGCCACGCTGACAGCCCGCGCTTCGGGAGCTGCACGGCGCAATGAAGTCTGCACCGAATTTTCGCGAGCCCTGCCCCATGAAAAATGGCTGTCCCAGCAATTCGGCATGGCCGACACCATGACAGGAACCGGCAGCCCACCGATAGCTAAAGCATTGATGCAATCTTTCGGCCTGCCTCCGCACCCGGGACGCTGGTTCGTGTTGCAGCCCGTTCACATTCACATCGCGCGCGATCACCTGGTGCTGACCGATGTGCGTCACCTTGACCTTACAGAAGCGGAATCCAGAAGCCTTTTCGACATCGCCAAACCGTTGTTTGAGGAAGCGGGAAAGGAACTTTTCTACGGAAATGCCACTACATGGTTTCTCCGCTCCGACGAGTGGACGGACCTGAAAACGTCCTCGCCGGATGCGGCCACCGGACACAATATCGATATCTGGATGCCCAAAGGGCCCGGTGAGCGCGACTGGCGCAGGGTACAGAACGAAGTGCAAATGCATTGGCACAATCATCCGCTCAACGAAGAACGGGAAACACGGCGACTGAAGCCGATTAACTCGCTCTGGCTATGGGGCGGTTCTGCCGATGTGCCTGGCGTTTCGGACGGATACAGTCACACGTTCAACCTTTCATCCTGGATGAAGGCATTCGAAGAATATGTGCCGCATCGCATGACGACAGAAAAAGCGAGCGAGGCCATCTCGGCACGGCCCAAGCGCGGTCTTCTCGTACTGGACGGGCTTCTGGAACCGGCGCTTTCGAATGACTGGGGGCGCTGGCTGGAACACATGCGCTCATTCGAAGCGGAATGGTTCGCACCATTGCTGGACGCGTTGAAATCAGGAACAATCGGCGGAATAACAACGATCCTTACCAACGACGCGCGCATTTCGCATTTCGCTACAACCAGATCGTCGCTGCGGAAGTTCTGGATCAAACCAACCCTCGCAAGCCTACGTCCATGACCCGCATCGCCGCCCGCCCCTATTCCTTCCGCACCGCGGAAATGCTCCGCCAGCAAGGCATCCACCCCGTGCTGGCGCGCCTTTATGCCGCGCGCGGACTGGTCGACACAAAAGAACTTTCGAGTGAGTTGGCCGCATTGATCACTCCGTCCGGTCTGCGCCATATCGACGCAGCCGCGGAATTTCTCGCTGATGCCATCACCGCCGGGAAAAAGCTGGTCATCGTTGCCGACTACGATTGCGATGGGGCGACAGCCTGTGCCGTCGCCTTGCGCGGCTTGCGCATGCTTGGGGCGCAGGTTGATTTCATCGTCCCCAACCGCTTCGAATATGGCTACGGCCTGACGCCGGAAATCGTGGAGCTGACTGTCCGGGAAAAATCACCGGACATCATTGTCACCGTCGACAACGGCATCGCCAGCATCGATGGCGTGGCAGAAGCAAACCGGCGTGGCATCGACGTCGTCGTCACCGACCATCACCTGCCGGGCGACACCCTGCCCGACGCGCGTGTGATCGTCAATCCCAATCAGCCGGAATGCGGCTTCCCGAGCAAGAACCTCGCAGGCGTCGGCGTCATGTTCTATGTGCTGCTCGCACTGCGCGCGGAGTTTCGCAAGCGAGGCGTTTTCGACGCCCAAACGCAGCCCAAGCTCGATGCCCTGCTCGACCTTGTTGCCCTCGGAACCGTTGCCGACGTGGTAAAGCTCGACGCCAACAACCGTATCCTCGTGGCGCAAGGCCTGAAGCGGATGCGTGCCGGTCGCATGCAGCCCGGCATTGCGGCCCTGTTCCGCGCCGCGGGCCGGGAAGCGCGGCGCGCCACCCCGTTCGACCTCGGCTTTGCACTCGGACCACGCCTGAACGCTGCCGGCCGCTTGGCCGACATGTCGCTAGGGATCGAATGCCTGACCACCGACGATGAAGGCCGTGCCTGGGCCATCGCGCAGCAACTCGACACAATCAACCGCGAGCGGCGCGACATCGAAGCCGACATGCAGGACACCGCACTTAGCTTGCTGGACAATTTCGATCCGAAGAACCGGACAACCATCAGCGTTTTTGATGACTCATGGCATCAAGGCGTGATCGGCATCGTTGCATCCCGCCTGAAGGACAAGTTCTACCGCCCGACGATCACTTTTGCCCCGGGCGGCGAAGGGCTGATCAAGGGGTCTGGACGATCGATTCCGGGCTTTCATCTGCGCGACGCGCTGGACCTCGTGTCCAAGCATGCGCCTTCTGTCATCACGAAGTTCGGCGGACATGCCATGGCCGCTGGCCTGACTATCCGCGCGGAGGCGCTGGACGTCTTCTCGGAAGCTTTCGAGGCGGTCGGGCGCGACTGGCTTACCCAGAACCAGCTGGAACGCGTCATTGAAACGGACGGCCCGCTGGAAGAAGCTTACTTCACTGCGCAATTCATCGAACTGATGGACGGGCAGGTTTGGGGACAAGGCTTCCCGCCGCCGGTATTCTGCGACGAGTTCCGTGTCATCAACCAGCGGATCCTGAAGGAAAAACACCTGAAGCTGACGCTCGAAAAGGATGGGCGCCGCTACGACGCCATCTGGTTCGGCCATATTGACGATTTGCCCGCCCGGGCGAAGGTGGCTTACCGGTTGGATGCCAACGAGTACAACGGCGTCACCCGTGTGCAATTGCTCGTCGAGCACGCAGAAGGGGCATGAACCGTACGCCATGTCTCACGCCCGATAAGTTGCCGTTTCGGCACGTCACGTAGCAGACGAAACCATCCCGTTTCTGGCAGCAGTGCACGTCCGGCAACGCCAAACGCGTTTTCCGGTCGGGTATAATGTGCGGTTTGATTGCAAGTGACATAGCCATGGAAGCCGAACGCCTCAATTCCCTCTCCTCGCTGCTCGCGGACCTGACCACCCGCGCAGCCGAACTTCGGAGGTATCTTTGACTTCGATGTGAAGTCGGAGAAGCTCGAACAAGTCAACGCCGAACTGGAAGATCCTAACGTCTGGAACGACCCTAAACGGGCCCAGGACCTCGGCAAGGAAAAGAAATCGCTCGAAGCGATCGTCCACACCCTCATCAAAATCGAAACCGACCTCGCCGATGCGCGCGACCTGTTCGACATGGCGCGCGAAGAGCAGGATGAAGACACCCTGCAAGCCATCGAGCACGACGCCGCAGAGCTGAAAAACCTGGTCGAAGGCATGGAATTTCGCCGGATGTTCAACAATCCGATGGATCCGAACAATTGCTTCATCGACATCCAGGCCGGTGCCGGTGGTACCGAAGCCCAGGACTGGGCATCAATGCTCCTCCGCCAATATCTGCGCTACTGCGAACGCAAAGGTTTCAAGGTTGAAATTCTGGAACAGTCCGAAGGTGAAGTTGCCGGCATAAAGACCGCTACGCTGAAGGTGGAAGGCGATTACGCTTATGGCTTCCTGCGCACCGAGACCGGCGTGCACCGCCTCGTGCGCAAGTCGCCATTTGACTCTGCCAACGGCCGCCATACTTCGTTCTCCAGCGTTTTCGTCTATCCGGAAGTGGACGAGTCGATCGAAATCGACATCAATCCGGCCGATGTTCGTGTGGATACCTATCGCGCCTCCGGTGCCGGTGGTCAGCACATCAACAAGACCGACTCCGCGGTTCGCCTGACGCACGCTCCATCCGGCATCGTCGTCCAGTGCCAGAACGACCGAAGCCAGCACCGTAACCGTGCCGAAGCATGGGAAATGCTCAAGTCCCGCCTGTACGAGCTGGAGTTGCGCAAGCGCATGAGCGAGCAGCAGAAGCTGGAAGACTCCAAGACCGACGTCGGCTGGGGCCACCAGATCCGCTCGTATGTGCTCGACCAGTCGCGCATCAAGGACCTGCGCACCAATTACGAAGTCGGCAACACCAAGGCAGTGCTGGACGGTGACCTGGACGACTTTATCGCCGCATCGCTCAAGCAAGGTGTGTAACCGCCCACGCATTCCTAAATAGACCGTTCCATGTCAATGAATAACCAAAACGAAACCGCTGCACCGGCCCAAGACGAAAATTCGATCATCGCCGAACGCCGCGCAAAACTGGCCGCAATCCGCGAACAGGGTGTTGCCTTCCCGAACGATTTTCGCCCCGAGCACAAGGCGGCGGACCTGCATGCACAGTACGGCGACCAGACCAATGAACAGCTGGAAGCGCAGCCGATTCCGGTGAAGGTCGCGGGCCGCATGATGCTCAAGCGCGTGATGGGCAAGGCATCCTTCGCCACTATCCAGGATTCCTCGGGCGCAAAAGCAGAGGGCCGTATCCAGCTTTACATCACCAATGACAATGCCGGCGAAGAGACGCACGCTGCGTTCAAGCATTACGACCTCGGCGACATCCTGGGTGCAGAGGGCCTGCTGTTCAAGACCAAGACCGGCGAGCTCTCCGTGAAGGTGACTTCGCTGCGCCTGCTGACCAAGTCGCTGCGCCCGTTACCGGACAAGTTCCATGGCCTGCACGACCAGGAAACCAAATACCGGCAGCGCTATGTCGATCTGATCATGAGCGAGGATACGCGTCGTGTCTTCAAGGAACGCACCGCGGCGATGTCCTCGATGCGCCGTTTTATGGCAGAACACGGCTTCATGGAAGTCGAGACGCCCATGTTGCACCCCATTCCCGGCGGTGCGGCAGCCAAGCCCTTCATCACGCACCACAACGCGCTGGACATGGAAATGTTCCTGCGTATTGCGCCGGAGCTTTACCTGAAGCGTCTCGTCGTCGGTGGGTTTGAGCGAGTGTTCGAGATCAACCGTAACTTCCGCAATGAAGGTGTATCCCCGCGACATAATCCGGAATTTACGATGATGGAGTTCTATGCAGCCTACGTGGACTACAAGTGGCTGATGGACTTCACAGAGGCAGTGATCCGCCAGGCGGCAGTCGATGCACACGGCACTGCGAAACTCACCTATCAAGGGCGGGAGCTGGACCTCAGCAAACCATTTGAGCGCCTGACGATCGTCGGCGCCATCAACAAATACGCACCGCACTACACCAATGAACAGCTCCACGATGCAGACTTCCTGCGTGCGGAACTGAAGAAGTTCGACGTCGAGCCACATGTCATTTCCGGCCTCGGTGCGTTGCAGCTCGCCTTGTTTGAAGAAACGGCGGAATCGCAGCTGTGGAACCCAACCTACATCATCGATTATCCGATCGAAGTGTCGCCGTTGGCGCGGGCCTCTGACACGGTGCCCGGCATCACCGAGCGCTTCGAACTGTTCATCACCGGTCGCGAAATCGCCAATGGCTTCTCCGAGCTGAACGATCCGGAAGACCAGGCCGCGCGCTTCCATGCACAGGTTGCTGCCAAAGACGCCGGTGACGAGGAAGCAATGTATTACGATGCTGACTACATCCGTGCGCTGGAATACGGCCTCCCGCCCACCGGAGGTTGCGGTATCGGCATCGACCGCCTGATGATGCTGATCACCGACTCACCGAACATCCGTGATGTAATCCTCTTCCCGCACCTGCGCCGCGAGGACTGACGGCATCGTTCTTCGCTCTTGACAGCAACAAAACAAAACGGGACCGAATTTCGGTCCCGTTTTGTTTTGTTGCATTGAACATGGACGAAGACATTACCGTTCAAGAAAAAGCCAGCCTCCTGGTTACAAAGGCTTACACCTGACACACTATTCCCCTATTTTCGACCTGGGTTAGCTTCGATAATCGACTCATCTGATTGAACAGCCGTTTCCATGCATGAGGAGTCAACAATGGAAAACACCAACACATCAAATCGAATTCATCCCCTGGTCGCCGGTGCAGCCATTTCAGTCATGCTGGTCAGCCTCACCGGCGTCGCTGCGATTACTGGCCTGCTTCCAAATTCGCATGGCAACTCGGCGCCTGCTTCGACAGCGCCTGTCGCCAGCACCATTGGGGCTGCGAGCGCAGCGACCTCCCCGGCCGCACTGGTCGAGTCCAAGGGTGATGCCGCTGAAGAACCGCAGAAAAAGACCGTAGCAGAGAAATCAGAGAAACCACGCTCGTACGCGCCACGCACAGCAGAAGCGAACGCACCGCAACCGCGCCGTACTTATGCGCCTGCCAAAGTTGCACAGGCACCGGCCATTTGCCATAGCTGCGGTCGCGTGGAATCGATTCAGCCCGTCCAGCAGCAAGCGCAAGCTTCCGGCGTCGGCATGGTTGCTGGCGCAGTCCTCGGGGGCGTGTTGGGAAATCAGGTCGGCGGCGGAAATGGGCGCAAGCTGGCGACGGTTGCCGGTGCAGTAGGTGGTGGTTATGCGGGTAACGAGATTGAAAAGCGGACTCGTGCGACAACGACCTATAACGTTCGCGTCCGCATGGAAGATGGCGATATCCGCACCTTCCCGTATTCGCAACAACCGACCTGGAGCGTCGGCGACCGCGTCAAAGTGGTAGACGGCCAGTTGACCGCGCGGGCCTGATCAGAATTCAAGTGTCTTACCCAGGGGTGCAATCTTACGGGGCGGCGACTTGCCGCCCCTTCTTTTTTCCCGCCTTGAATTATTTGGAACTTAGCCAGCCTTCAGAGGCCGCTTATTTTGCCTCTTCGATCCAAGCCATCTGGATCGCTTCCAGGACTTTCTCTCCGCCCCGTTTAGGATCGTCGTCAAACTCCTCAAGTTCGCAAATCCAGTTATGGAGATCGGTAAAGCGCACGGTCACCGGATCAATATCCGGAAATTTGTCATGCAGTTCTTCGGCAATCCGAGTAATGTCGATCCATTTCATGTGAGTCCTCCGCTCAGTGATTCTCGCTCACCTGGTTAATCGTATATTTCGGAATTTCCACCACAAGATCCTCGTCAGCAACGAGCGCCTGGCATGACAGCCGCGAGGTCGCTTCCAGCCCCCACGCGCGGTCCAGCAGATCTTCTTCCTTCTCTTCCGCTTCCTTGAGTGAATCAAACCCTTCCCGCACAACGACATGGCAGGTAGTGCACGCGCAGGACTTTTCGCAGGCATGCTCGATCTCAATATCGTTCTCGAGCAGCGCGTCGCAGATCGACTTGCCGGCAGGCGCCTCGATTACGGCGCCTTCAGGGCACAAGGTGGCATGGGGAAGAACTACGATTTGGGGCACGTGTATTACCTCGGTTTGTATTTGTTAATTAGCCCTCAGGGGGCGCAGGTTACGCAATCTGGTCGAGCTTGCGGCCAGCCAATGCATTGCGCACGCTCCGGTCCATGCGCCGCGCAGCGAACTCCTCGGTCCCCCGCGCCAAGGCGTCGACAGTTGCCTTGATCGCAGCCTGGTCTTCTCCTCGTCCCGCAGTGCGTACAGCGTCCATCAGGGCGAGTACGCCGGCTCTCTCCTCATCGGATAACAAGTCGCCATCCGCATCCAGCGCAGATTGCGTTGCGAGCAGGATGCGCTCGGCCTCAACCTGTTCTTCCCGCAGGGCGCGGAGCTTCATATCGATGTCAGCTGAGCTGTAAGACTCTTGCAGCATCCGGGCGATCTCGTCGTCACCCAGCCCGTATGACGGCTTGACGGTAATCGACGCTTCCACGCCTGAGCGCTGCTCGCGCGCGGAAACGGACAAGAGGCCATCGGCGTCAACCTGATAAGTGACACGAATGCGCGCAGCTCCCGCTGCCATGGGTGGGATGCCTCGCAACTCAAATTTCGCCAGGGAGCGACAGTCGCTGACGAGCTCGCGCTCGCCCTGCACTACGTGAATTGCCATCGCGGTCTGCCCGTCCTTGAACGTCGTGAACTCCTGCGCGCGTGCACACGGGATAGTCGAATTGCGCGGAATGACTTTCTCGACCAGCCCGCCCATTGTTTCGATGCCGAGCGACAGCGGAATCACATCCAGCAAGAGCCAGTCGTCGCCGGCGGAACGGTTTCCAGCCAACAGATTGGCCTGAATGGCAGCCCCCAAGGCAACGACCTTGTCGGGATCGATGTTGGCAAGCGGCGTCGTCTGGAAAAACTCACCGACTGCCTTGCGGATGTGCGGCATGCGGGTGGCGCCACCGACCAATACGACACCGTCGACGTCGTCAACCGTGAGGCCTGCGTCACGCAGCGCCTTTTTGGCCGGGGTAATGGTCTTTGCGACCAGGTGCTGAGTGATTTGCGCGAAAGTTGCGGCGCTCAGCGCAAGGTGGACTTCTTCCCCGGAATTCAGGACGGCATCGATATGCGTTTCAGCCTGCGAGGACAGCAGCTCCTTCGCCTCGCGCGCCTTCATCATCAATATCCGGGTGTCCTTGTCGGACAGCGGTGCGAGCTTCGCCTGCTCGATAATCCAGCACAGAAGACGGTGGTCAAAGTCGTCGCCACCCAAGGCGGAGTCACCACCGGTGGCCAATACCTCGAATACACCCTTTGTCAGCTTCAGAATGGAGATGTCGAAGGTGCCGCCACCCAGGTCATATACCGCATAGATGCCTTCGGACCCGTTGTCGAGCCCATATGCAATCGCAGCCGCGGTTGGCTCGTTAAGCAGGCGAAGGACATTGATACCTGCCAGCTTGGCGGCATCCTTGGTCGCCTGGCGTTGTGCGTCATCGAAGTATGCCGGCACAGTGATCACTGCGCCGACGAGTTCATCGCCCAGTACATCTTCTGCCCGTTGACGCAGCGTCGCGAGTATCTCCGCAGAGACCTCGACCGGGCTTTTCGTGCCAGCCACGGTTTTCAATTGGACCATGCCCGGTGCGTCGACAAAGTCGTACGGCAGGTTCTCAACGTAGGCGATATCTTTCAGGCCACGCCCCATGAAGCGCTTGACCGAAACGATCGTATTCTTGGGATCCGTCGCCTGTGTTGCCTGCGCCTTGTAACCAATATGCGCGCGGCCGTCTGGCAGATAGCGCACGATCGAAGGCAACAGCGGCCGTCCCTCTTCGTCGTTCAGCACTTCGGGAATGCTGCTTCGTACCGTCGCAACCAGTGAATTGGTCGTTCCCAAGTCAATGCCGACCGCCAACCGATGCTGGTGGGGAGCGGTGGACATGCCTGGTTCGGAGATTTGGAGTAGAGCCATATTCAGTATTCAGACTTTCGACGTGCCCGATCGGCATTGCGGTAATCGACGCTTCAGCAGAGGGACCGCAATCGTAATTTAGTATTCTTGTTCAGTCTTCCAGCTTTTCAAAGACCGAGTGCACTTCCTCACCGAACTTTTCAAGGAACATCAGTTGCCGCACACCCTGCGCGGCCTCTTCGAAATCGCGTGAGTCGAGCAATTCCCCAATGTGCGCCACCTTCGCTTTACGGGTATCGCGCAACTCCGCCTCCAACTGTTCAAGGGCGTCGATGTCCCTGGCGGCCTTGGCGTCTTCCAGTGCTTCCCGCCACTCCATCTGGTGCATCAGAAAATCGCGCGGCATCGCAGTGTTGGATTCGGTTTGCAGGTCAATACCGTTCAGCTCGCACAGATAAGCAGCGCGTTTAAATGGATTCTTGAGGGTTTGATATGCCTCGTTTGCGCGCGTCGCCCATTGCATGGCAACCCGTTTCTCGGCATCTGTCGCGTTGGAGAACTTGTCCGGATGGACGCGGTTTTGCACTTCGCGGTAAGCCTGCTCCAGCGCAGTCATATCAACTGAAAAGCGCTGTGGCAGGTGGAAAAGCTCGAAGTGATTTTGCATGTTTATTTGAAACAAAAGCCTGTTCAAACTTCAACAGGCTTGACTTCACCCAGGTCATTGCAGAAGCGAGCCAGAGCGAGCACTTCGGCCCGCGCATCGCGTGATTCGCACGCCCGCTTGAACCTCAGCGGAAAAGGTTGGAAAAGCTCAAATGCGGAAGCTCTCACCGCAACCGCACTCGTCCTTGATATTGGGATTATTGAATTTGAATCCTTCGTTCAATCCCTCCCGCGCGAAGTCCAGTTCGGTGCCATCGATATAAGGAAGGCTCTTGGGATCCACGAATACCTTGACGCCGTGCGACTCGAACACCTGGTCTTCCGGCGCGCTCTCATCCACATACTCCAGCTTGTACGCAAGCCCGGAGCATCCGGACGTGCGCACGCCGAACCGCAATCCGATCCCCTTGCCGCGGCGCTCGATATAACGGCTGATGTGCTTTGCGGCTTTTTCAGTCAATGTAATTGCCATAGACCCTTACCTCTTTCAGGCAGCTTCCTTCGAATCGCTCGCGTGCTTGGTCTTGTAATCCTGCACAGCCGCCTTGATGGCATCTTCGGCCAGGATCGAGCAATGGATCTTCACCGGAGGCAAAGCGAGTTCTTCCGCGATCTGCGTGTTCTTGATCGAAAGCGCTTGGTCGAGCGTCTTGCCTTTCACCCATTCCGTGACCAGCGAGGACGAAGCGATCGCAGAGCCGCAACCATAGGTCTTGAACTTTGCATCCTCGATCACGCCGTCTGCACCAACCTTGATCTGCAGCTTCATCACGTCGCCGCAAGCCGGCGCACCGACCATGCCGGTGCCGACAGAGTTGTCACCCTTGTCGAAGGCACCCACATTGCGCGGGTTTTCATAATGGTCGAGAACTTTTTCCGAGTAAGACATTTTGATACTCCTTATAACTCTGTGAGGTTCAGTGTGCCGCCCACTGGATCGAGTTCAGATCGATCCCTTCCTTGTACATATCCCACAGCGGCGACAGTTCACGCAGCTTGGCGACTTTCGACTTGATCAGGTTGATCGTGAAGT
>DASRXG010000026.1:0-6203 GCA_035654275.1 Noviherbaspirillum sp. | reverse complement strand
GCTCAATTCGTACGGAACACTTGAAGGGGTAATGGGCGGCGCAGGCATCCTGCTGACCACTACAGGCAGCCGGTTGCGAGCCGGGCGCGCCATGGCGTTCCTGTCACGGGAACTGGTGCGGCTGAAAACGAATGTCACGCTTGGCGTTGCCGGATGGCGGGCGCTGCGTTACCCGCGCGATAACCCCTGAAACGCCATACTCTGCCGCGCGAGCAGCGGTGCTGCAGTGTCCATGCAATTCCAGTCCGCATTTGGCACTAGAGACGGTTGTCACGCCATTCTTGCAACGCTATAAAGAACGGCATACGATAAACCTTTGAGAGGTGGAATAGGTCGATGTTTCAACGCCATTGGCCGCCAATATGACAGTGCTGTTTCAGCACCACGGCAGTCGATTCGTTTTTTGTAAACGCTTGATTTAAAGGATCGTCTAGTAGACGAGCCGTGATGCCCGCGAAACCGATATTCCGATGAGCGTTTTTGTGAAAAAGCAGACGAACTGTTGTGTTTCTCGTGCGGGAGGCCAGCAGATGCTATTTTGCAGCGAAGCGAGGCGGCTGCTCGTTTCCTGAAACCCGCCATTCGCTCGGCAACGTTATCAGGCAGCACGCGGCCAATTGCGGACAGCTGACATAATCGCCTGCCACCCAGAAGCCGCCGTTCGAAATACATCAATAGCAGTTTGCCGCGGCCGATTCTTCGGGGCCGAACCGCTCTACTTGGACCTGAAGCAGGATAATGCACTGCAATTGATTACGTGAATGCGTCTGTATCTAAGCGTCTTTGAACACGAAGCCCGGTGCTGCCGTATATAACTGCGCTGGACGTTGCGCCCCGCGCA
Source organism: Noviherbaspirillum sp. (assembly GCA_035654275.1). GTDB lineage: Bacteria > Pseudomonadota > Gammaproteobacteria > Burkholderiales > Burkholderiaceae_D > Noviherbaspirillum. Next base: position 5,362 of record DASRXG010000026.1, on the reverse strand, counting down.
CGTACTCGCCCTCGAGTTCTACAAGGTCTGCATTTTCACGTAGTTGCCGTCGAAATGTCCCTTTATCGAGCTCCTGTCCAAGAACTCTCTCACATACTCGTTGCACTTGGGTGAGAGTGAATTTCGAAGGCAGTAGGTGCAGAGGAAGAGCCCGATTCCGCACTTTTTTTCGTAATCCCTCAAGCGCGGCTTCCAGCAATTCCTGATGGTCAAACGCAAGCTTGTGCCCGCAGTTCTGAGGATCACACCATTGAACTGCCTGCGTCTTGTCGCCGACGACTGCCGGCACCTGGTCGGCTGGCAGCAATGCGGAAAACAGAATGCTGATAGACCATCCACGCGGGTCTCGCACCGCGCCACTTACAGTTTTGACCTGCTCCAGATGCCCTGGCTTAACGTTGATTTTGCTTTGCAGGATGCGTCGTGCCGTCTGTTCAAGGTCAGAATCCGTTGACGGATCAAGGACGCCGCCAGGAATTGCCCATTGTCCAATGAAAGGTTCATTTGCCCGCTGAACAAGCAATACGCTCAGACGCTCCTCAATCAAGGTAAATAGCGCGATATCTGCGGTCACTAACGGGAAAAGCTGTTTTTTCATTCGACTTATTGGCGTTATGCCACTAACACGGTATAATAGCGGCATGTTACCACTAAGTGAAGCCCCGCCGAAGCTATCGACAATAAAACTAGGGAGGTGAAATGGAAAATACCCGTACTGCTCAACCTCGAATACCTGCCGACATACAGATCCGTGAACGTTATCGCGGCTGCCTGCTGGGCGGCGCCGTGGGCGATGCACTCGGTGCCGCCGTAGAGTTCATGGCGAGGCAAGAGATTGTCCGTCGCTTTGGCGAGCCCGGCATCCAGGATTACGTGTCAGCCTATGGCCGCACGGGCGCGATTACCGACGACACCCAGATGACGCTCTTCACTGCTGACGGCCTGCTGCGCGTACATGTCCGCAGTGTCCTCAGGGGCATTGACGCGTCCTATGCAGGTGTCACCGCACACGCGTACCTGCGTTGGCTCGACACGCAGGGCATACGCTCGCCGCTGCTTTTGAGCGATGGCCCCCAGGGATGGCTCATTACTCACCGCGAACTGTTTTCCCGGCGTGCGCCCGGCCGCACTTGCATATCGGCTCTGCAAGAATTGCGGTCGTTCGATAGCCCGGCGCAGAACAATAGCAAGGGCTGCGGCGGGGTGATGCGCGTCGCTCCCGTCGGCATGTATTTCGCCAATACCGTTGCCAATAGCAAGGCCCCGATTGAGGTCCTTAGACATACCTTCCGTCTCGGTACGCAAATCGCCGCCATCACCCACGGCCACCCGACTGGCCAACTCCCCGCCGGGGTGCTGAGTGTGCTGATTGCATCCCTGCTGGCAGGGAATACCTTCGATACGGCGCTCCGTCAAGCGATGGAGATCCTAGCGGAACATGGCGATAGCCGGGAAACGGTAGACGCGATGGAACTGGCCAGAACACTGGCGGCAGGGAAGACGCCGCCCAAGGAGGCGATCCGTTCTATCGGGGAAGGATGGATTGCCGAGGAAGCGCTGGCGATTGCCATTTACTGCACTCTGGTTTCCACGGATCTGGAGTCGGGCATTGTCCTGGCCGTCAATCATGACGGCGACAGCGATTCAACGGGTGCTATCGCAGGTCACCTGCTTGGTGCAATGCACGGGGCTGCAGCGATTCCCGATCGCTGGCTGCAGCCTTTGGAGTTGCGAGAAACTATCGTTGCGGTTGCTGATGATCTGGCGACCGTAGCAGACTGGAGGCTGGACGACGAGGCGGAGGGTCAGTTCTATTGGGACCGTTATCCTGGGTACTGATACGACACGGTTCGTTTCACATCAACAATCCACAATTAAGGGAGAAAACATGGGCTACGACATCATTGGCGATATCCATGGCGAGGCGGACAAGCTGGAGGCGCTGCTGCGTAAGCTTGGCTACCGTCTCGGTACCAATGGCTATCAGCACTCGGGAAGGCAGGCGATCTTCGTCGGCGACTTCATCGACAAGGGGCCGGCGCAACTGCGCACCATCAACCTGGTGCGCCAGATGGTGGATTCGGGCGCGGCGCTTGCGGTACTGGGCAATCACGAACTGAACGCCATTGCATGGCACACACCGGACCCCGACAACAAGAAAGAATTCCTGCGCCCCCATTTCAGCGAAAAGTGGGGACAAAAAAACCGGGTCCAGCACATCCGCTTCTTAGAAGAGGTCGAGCACGATGCACGTCTTCACGCCGATATCGTCAACTGGTTCCGCACTCTGCCCCTGTGGCTCGACTTGCCCGGCCTGCGCGTCGTTCACGCCTGCTGGCATACCGGCTACATCGACTGGCTTACGGCACGCATAGGGATCTCGCGCAATCTGCCGGACGGTCTTCTGCCCGACGCCACCAGGGAACCAAAAGACGATAAGGAGAAAGACACGCCGGAGCCAAGCGCATTCAAGGCGGTCGAAGCGCTGACAAAGGGCTTGGAAGCGCCGCTGCCGCCGGGCGTACAGTTTCTCGACAAGTACGGCATCCCACGAGACCGCGTCAGGTTACGCTGGTGGGAACCGGGCGCAAAAACGTTCAACCGGCTGGCGATCTTGCCACATGAGCAAGCCAGCACCCTGCCTGAGGCTGATATACCGGTACACCTCCAGTTGACCGTTCCGTCCGACAAGCCGATCTTCTTCGGCCACTACTGGTTGACCGGCGATCCGCAGGTGCTGTCACCAACAGTAGCATGCGTTGACTACAGTGCAGGAGCAGATGGCCCGCTGGTCGCGTACCGCTGGGACGGCGAACAGGCATTATCCACGAAACATTTTGTTCAATCACACTGACGTAGAGTGCCGCTTGCCGCACATCCATCCGAAACGTAACGAAGACGGGAAGTGCGTGGCGATCACAGTCCCCAGTCGCCGCACCGCTTGGGCGGACTGGTTCGACGCAGGTGCCATCGCTACTGCAGTGCCCGGTGGTCCGGTTCCGCCGCTATTGTATGGTGTTTCTCTGACTGTCTGGGAGGCCGCGCCTTGTGACAATGCAGGATGGGAGGCTCTGGCGCAGCATTACCAGTTTCCGGAACCGCCATTTTGTGCAACCCCGGGCAAAGGTCTCGCTTCAGGGACGGTAGCCATCGAGCCTGATGGCCGGGTTTGGATCGTGTCACCGACCAATCGTTTTGGCGGCTACTGCCATACCTTCCCCAAAGGGAAAATTGAGCAAGGAATGCCCTTGTCGCTCAAGGCAAATGCACTGAAAGAAACCTACGAGGAGACGGGTCTCCAGGTTGAACTACTTAGTTTTTTGACCGACGTGACGCGCACGACATCAACGACGCGCTACTACCTGGCGCGACGCATTGCCGGATCACCCGCTGACATGGGATGGGAGTCGCAGGCCGTACATATGGCCACCGTGGAATCCCTGCGCGAGCTACTTAAAAATCCGAATGACAGGCAGGTTGTCGCGGCCCTGTACGCTGTGCAAAGGCGATTGTGATCTGTCAAATGCCTGAAGCCTACGTTAATAAGAAAGGAGTCGCGGATGTGGATCTTTTTAAAGAACAGCTTCTTAAGTATTGTGGACAAGGGTGATCCGACTGGCAAAACCCTGCTTGTCCGTGCCCGCAAGGCAGGTGATATCGAGGCGGTATTTGCGGATGCACGCGTAAGCGAAGGATTGGGTACGGACTACCGGTATCGCGCGCGCATTAATCGGAATGAGGTCGCCAAGCGGATCGCTGAAGAAATTGGCTTGATTACCTATGCCAACTTCAAGTCTGCGGTCTGCAAACACATGCGCCATGAAGCATACATGGACGTTTGGGATTCCATGTACCGCTTTCAGCAGAACGAAGCGCGATAGCCTGCAGCCACTGTCATGGCATCTTGAATACGGAGGAAAATATGAAAAACCGCCACAAGGCACAACCGCCAATCCGGGTTGATGTTATCCCTCCATTTGACGAACTGATGCAGTCGTGGGATGAGCTTGAAGCAGAAGATTGCGCGTATCAAAACGAGAAAGCGACTAGCAACCAGGCCAGTGCCGCCGGCATCGCTGCGGCCGGAAAAGACCTGATGCTAATTAAATGGGACCGCGGGTCTGTCACCTAATAAATTCTACAGATAAGGAGGATGTTATGACATGCTGCAGCACCTATATCGGTGACCTGGACGATCCGAAATTCAACTTCAACGTCTTCAAAAGCGGGAATCTTCCTTGCAGTCTGGCGCCTGACTTTCCTTCAGTGGGGCGGCACTACAACGGTCCCTTTCATGAATGGGTAAAAGCGAGACAAATTCCGGTCAAGGAGACAGACCATTCCGGATATGTCGCTCAAGTCACAAAAGCACAGCTTGAAGATTACATCGAGTTTGCATACGGCTCGGAACCCAGTTACAACGACCCGGCGCATATGCTTATGTGGGACGGTGTAGCGTATCTCGTCAAGCAACTTGATGAGGTCAAAGCTGTTGTTGCGCACTTAGACGCCCAAAAGTTCTACGCGCTCGTGGCAGAATGTGATTAATTAGGCGCGTTTCGCATTGTTAGCTTCATTGCAAGTGAAGTAGCCACGCACAAACCTGCGATGTTAAACGGCTATCGGACATGTTAAATGGTCGTCTCTCAGCTTGTGCCAAGCTAAGCGTTTTAAACAGATTTCATCGTATAGGGGAGTGTATGGCAACCAATGATCAGAAAGCTGTGTCCTCGAGCTACAGGAAGACGGCGCTCGCTCATTACAAGCGTGAGTTAGATGGGACTACTTTCAACCTATGCGTTGTCTGTGGGTTCGGCGTTCAAGAGGTGCTTGAAGTGGCGCACCTGGACCAGAATCGGAAAAACAATGATGTCGATAACCTCGCCATCCTCTGTCCGAACTGCCACAAAATGCATGACATCGGACTGATTCACGGAGACGTAGTTCGCACTCTTCGGGACAATCCGACCAAGGCTAACTGGGGGCTTCGAATCAAAGATGCAGGCGTCAAGGCAGCGGCAACAAAACTGGCCAAGTCTACTGCGGCGAAGAAGTCGGCTGCGGCCAAGAAGGCGTGGGCCAACCGGTCGAAAGGCGCTCTCTCGGCAGACGTAGGAGAGTGACGTCAAACATCCGCACCGACCGAACATACATTTCCAATGGAGCCACACTGCTCACCTTGGGCGGTGCTTGTCCGCTTCGGAGAGCCACAACCGACAGCTTAGGGTCGACTGCTCCACTTGACGGCATGAAGGTGTGGGTCTGAAAGCTGCGGCATAGCGGTCGCTGCTGCGAAATCGCGGGCAAGACGCATTTGGCTAAACAGCGACAGAGAGCAATGTCGCGTAGTCCCCAAGTACAA
>DASRXG010000025.1:0-127085 GCA_035654275.1 Noviherbaspirillum sp. | reverse complement strand
TCGGTGCGGGGGCGGGTGCGGCTGCGGCGATGCTGCTGCTGTTTGCACTCGTGCGCCAGCCGCTGCGTCGTTTGCCAGTTGCGCCATATGCGGTGGGTCATCGCCTGATCCTCACTGGCGTCATGATCGCATCGGGATTTGGCGCAATCATTACCTTGATCCTGAGCCTGGCGCCGGACGCCCAATTGCGCGGCATGGTGTTCTGGCTGCTCGGTGACCTCGAGGGGAATCGTTTCATCTTGCCCGCGTGGCTCGTGCTGCTTGCCGTGACCGCTTGGGCCGTCATCAATGCCAAGCGCCTGAACCTGCTTGCGCGCGGCGAGAGTTTTGCGCAATTGCTCGGCGTGCCTGTAGTGCGCCTGCGCGTCGCGGCACTTTGCGCGGCATCCATTGCCACCGCAGCAGCAGTCACGGTTGCGGGCACGATCGGTTTCGTCGGACTGGTGGTGCCGCATGCAATGCGGCTTCTCTTTGGTAACGACCAGCGCATCCTGTTGCCTGCCGCTGCACTCGCTGGCGGCACCGTGCTTACGCTGGCGGATCTTGTTGCGCGCACGGTCGTCGCACCGACGCAATTGCCGGTCGGCGTGATTACCGCGTTGATCGGCGTGCCGGTATTCCTCTGGCTGCTATCGAGGAGCAAGGTATGAATACGCCGCTGCTGACGACGGAGTCGCTGCGCGTAGAGGCGGGCGACAAGCCGCTGGTCGATGGACTGAATCTTGAGGTCCGCGCCGGCGAGTTCTGGTGCATCATCGGCAAGAACGGCGCGGGCAAGAGCACTTTGCTGCACACGCTGGCGGGATTGCTCGATCCTTCCTCAGGACGCATTCTGTTGGAAGGTGCTGAAATGCGTAGCCTGCGGCCGGACCTGCTTGCGCGGCGGCGTGGGCTGATGGCGCAGCAGCAATTCGACGCGTTTTCGAGCACGGCACTGGACACGGTGATGGCCGGGCGGCATCCATACCAGGTCGGGCTCGGCTGGGAAGATGACGATGACCGTGCAATCGCACACTGGTCCTTGTCGGCAGTGGGGCTCGAAGGCGTTGAAGGAAAAGATGTGATGAAACTGTCCGGCGGAGAAAGGCAGCGCGTGGCACTGGCGACGCTGCTGGCGCAGAACCCGGACATTTTGATGCTGGACGAACCCACCGCGCACCAGGATGCGGCTGCGCAGTTGGCGGTCATGGGGCTGGCGCGGGAAATCGTCGGGCGTGATCCGGTATCGGCAGGGCGCGGCAAAGCGGTGATTGCCGCATGCCATGACCTTAACCTCGTGTCGCGGTATGCGACACATGTGCTCGCGCTGGCGAAGGGCCAGCATTGGACAGGGCCGACCGACGAGGTACTGGTTCCATCCGTTTTGCAGGAGGCATTCGGCTGCCGCTTCGACGTCGTCGAGGCCGAGTACGGACGCCTGTTCGTTCCACTTGCCGAATAACCCGCACGTTACTTGGTAAAACGGCCGGCATGATAGCCGGCCATTTTGTTTCTGCGCTTGTTTTTACACTCAGGCAGCTTGCCCCATCCGGCGTTGCAGCACAAAGATCGGCTGCGCCCAGTGCGTATCCTTCTTTTTCTTGCTGGTGATCAGCGTCAGTTCCGAAGGATCGTACACGTTGGTGTTATGCGTCAGCGGCGTCGTCATCAGATATTGCGCATCGGTGTTCTTCAGGAACTCGCCGACCAGCTGGATATTGCGGATATCCAGGTGAGCGAACGGTTCGTCGATGAACACAAAGCCGCCGGAACCGTCATCCGACTTCAGCAGGCCGATCAGCAAGATCAGCGACTTTATTACGTGCTGGCCGCTGCGCGCATTCTCGGTTTCCGCCTGGTGGCCCTGCAGCAGGCCGTTGAGGCGTACATGCTGGTACGCGTGATGCTCCTTTCGCATTTATCGATAGGAGAACCGCTTCAGACCATCAGTATCCCGGTGGCTGACCCAACGGCGGGATAGGAGGGCGCATATTGTGTAGTTGACGTGCAAGATCCTCCACGGCCTCCTGATATGAGGCGCCCTCGGACAGATCAATGTACAACCGCCCAGCTAGCCACGGTGGCAAAACGCGCTGGTGCGTAGACTGTCTTACTATAGGGATGAATTTCGTCGTTCCGACGTTTTGCATCATTTGGCTAGTTACCAACAGCTGTTCGTAGGCGACGCCACCCTGTTGCTTCTGCGCCTTCTGCACGTATAGCTCGGTACAAACGACAAGCACGCGGTCGCAGTTTTGCACGTTCGTATTCATGAACGCTGGCAGATCTTGACCCGCCTCGACATGCCACTGGTCGAGGATGACTTCGACGCCAAAACCGTAGAGATCTTCCGCTAGCTTGGCTACCCACAATTTGTGCTCCTGCGAATCCCACGAGTACGAGATGAAGACACGAGGTGGACGCAGTTTCGATGCTAACGTCGGAGTAGGCGCCATCTTGGCTTGATGCAGGACGTTACCGAGATCGACATGTTTTACGGCCCAGTGAGTCCGGTGCATTTCCTGCTTCGGATCAATGTCTAGTAATGGCAGAAGCGTCTCGAATTGATCGGGTGGAATGGGTGGCACTGTGGGGTCGATGGCAAACGTCAAACCATAGCCATCATTGCGATGCGTGATGTCGATGATACGGCCTACGCGTGCGGGAGTGCGCGCGTACCGCTCATAAGCAAACAGGGTGGGCAATGTTTTTAGCGCGTCGAAATTCACCAGATCCCCAGATTTGAATGATCTAATAACTGCGTCTTGCGTATATTCGAACAGCCGGTCCCTCGGCATGACCGCAGATGTGCCGAGCCACGCTTCTTCGTTGCCGTGAATAAGTAAATTATAGAAAGTGGTTACCTCGCCAGAAAAGCAGAGCAATGGAGAGTGGTGTTCGATGCCGCATTCGGAAAGGTTAGTGACTTTTTCCAGCCAGGCCCATTCGGTCGGGGTGATCTGCTTGGTGTGCTCACGCGCATAGATGGCGAATTCGAGCCGCGTGCCGCTTTTTTTATCGTGAATCCAATCGTTGAGCTTGAGCAGCAATTCCAGCTTAGCCTGTCTTGTGTTCGCTGTTGCATTCGGCAAGGCGTGGTAGGCATCGGCCAATGCTGACGTCTCCCAACCAACGTGTTGGGCAGCTTCCCATGCAATGGTGAAGTCATTGCGTTTTGTTGTGGAAGTAGGTAGCTCCAGAGCCGCGCACAGTTGCTCATAATCGCACCATGTCAGTGCAACCGGTTTCCATATCGTGTGTTCTAATCGCTCTTCCAGGATAGCTGCACCACAGGCGACCAACGCCTTGGTAAGCGTTTCCGCCACCTCAACACGCTTGATACGTTCATCTTCAGCGCATTTTTTGATGGCGAGTTTAAGCAACGTATCCCAGGTGCGTCTTTTTACGTCGTCTTTCAGCCATTTTTTCAGCAGAGCGCGTTGCGCTCCGCGTATCGTGGATAACGCATTCCGATCAAAGTCATCGCAGAAACGGCGCTGTTTGTTGCGTCCGATGGGTTCAGTGCGCATCGCGTTCAAGCTGCTTGTTCACCGCGCCGCTGCAGCACAAAGATCGGCTGCGCCCAGTGCGTATCCTTCTTCTTTTTGCTGGTAATCAGCGTCAGTTCCGAAGGATCGTACACGTCGGTGTTGTGCGTGAGCGGCGTGGTCATCAGGTATTGCGCATCGGTGTTTTTCAGGAACTCACCGACCAGCTGGATGTTGCGGATGTCCAGGTGGGCGAATGGTTCGTCGATGAACACGAAGCCGCCCGAACCGTCATCCGACTTCAGCAGGCCGATCAGCAAGATCAGCGATTTCATCACCTGCTGGCCGCCGGATGCTTCGCCGTCATTCAGGCCGATCGGGCCCTTGCCGTCGAACTTGAAGCGCACATGCAAGCCGGCTTGCGCCAGCTGCACATCGTCGTTTTCCAGACGCACCGGATCGACATGGACTTCGATGCCGGCCAGCTCACCCAGCTCCTTGATGTTCTTGCTGTAAGTCTTGATCGTGTACCGCAGGCGTTCGATGTACGCACCGCGTGCATTTTCGGTTGCTTCGATCGCGCGGTTGTTCTGGTAGCGCCGCTCCTCGGTTTCGGCCTGACGGCCTTGCAGCAGGCCGTTGAGGCGCACATGCTGGTCGACCACGGTTGAATCGGTTTCCCAGTCGTCGCGCTCGAGGTCGGCTGCAAGGTGCTTGAGGCGCAGTTCCACCTGGTGCGCGTTCTGGTGTTCTTCCACCAGCTGCTGCCGGCGGCCGAGATTGCGCCATGCGAAGGGAAGGTGACGCCAGGTCTGGCGGATTTCGCGCAGCTTCTCCGCATGAGTCTGGCGTTCCTCGCGCAGGCGCTTTTGCGACTGGCGAACATGCGCCTCGCTGTCGGCCAGCGCGCGCTTGGAGTTTTGCCATGCGTTGTCGGCCAGCGTGCGGTCCTCGGTTGCTTTCTTTGTCAGCGGGAACAGTTCGCCGAGGCGCGAGCCGACTTCGGTCCGTGCCGCCTTCAGTGGCGTCGCGCTGTGCGTTGCTTCGTCGAATTCCGCCTGACGCGCAACCAGTTCCTTGGCCGCGTCGACGCCTGCGATGCGCGCCTTCAGTGCGCTGACTTCACTTGCGAGCTTGTTGATTTTCAGCGTCAGCTGATCTTCCTGTGCTTCCAGCTTGGGCAGCGATGCCTGCAATGCTGCGAGACGCTGGATGCGTCCGGCATCGCCGAAGCGGTAGCGCGAAGCCTCAACGAACAGCGAGCGGCCGCCGCGGCGTTCGCGATGGTAGGCTTCAGGCGTGATCCATTCTTCGTTTGAAGAGAGCTTGGTGCCGGCATCGACGGAGTCGACACGCGTGATGCGCTCGAGCTGGTCGATCAACCATGCCGGCGCGGGAGCAGTGAAGCGTACGACCGACAGCAGGCTCTTGTCCTTGACTTCGGGCGCTTTCACACGGTCGGACACGATGAAGTGGCCGTAACGTTCCTTTTCGCCGATGCGATAGGCGGCGGCAGCGTCGCGCGGGTTTTCCAGCAGCACGACCGAGGTATAGCCGCGCAGCACGCCTTCGACCGCACCTTGCCAGCGCGGATCGGTCACCTCGACGATGTCCGGCAGCATCGCATGTTCGATCTTTACATCGGCAAGCGCACGGCGCATGGAGCGTACGTTCTCGGGGTCGGGCAGGGCGGATTTGCTTTCCAGCGCAGCAATGGCAGCACGGTCGGCGGCGATGCGCGCCGCCAGTTCGTCGCGCGTCTGCCGCTGGCGCATGTACTCGGCTTCCTTTTGCTCGAGCTGCGTCGCGACGTCGGCGATGTCGGCACCCTCATCGGCAGCCAGTTTCTGCAAGCGTGTTTTCTGTTCCAGCAGGCTCTCCAGCGGCTTGAGCTTGCTGTTGATTTCGCTGAGGCGCTTTTCCAGCGTCGACTTCTCTTCTTCCAGTGCAGTTTCGTGCTGATGCGCGGCAGTCAAGGCGTTTGCGCGTTCCGCGACTTCGGCGCGGCGGTCCGACAATTGCGCATCCTGCACCAGCAGCGTAGAACGGGACTCGCGCACCGCCTGGCTGGTGGCCGCCGCCTTTTCGCGGATCTCGTGGTATTGCAGCGTCGGCAGGATTTCTTCCTGCAGGTCGCGCTGCTCCTTGTTCAGGCCTTCCCACTGGTGATAGTTCGCAGCGCGCAGGCGCAGGCGTTCGAGGTTGGTCTGTGCGGATTCCAGCTCGGCTTCGAAACGCTGCAGTTCCAGCTCGGTATCGCGCTGGTGCCGCTTGGCCTCATCGTAAGCATCCAGCACTTCCTTGTCGCCGAACACCTGGAACACGAGGTCGAGCAACTGGCGCGGTGCGTATTCGCACAGCTTGTCGGTTTCGCCCTGCTCAAGCGCCAGTACTTTGGCCATCGCTGGCGAGAGGCCGGCATTGGCAAGGCGTTTGCGGTAGGTTTCCAGACCCAGCCAGTCGGTGGCGTCCTGCACCTCCTCAATGTCGACGGCACCGCCGCGCATCAGGTATTGGCGTTTCCAGTCACCGCCGTTTTTCTGGATCTGGCAGAACAGCGTGACTTCGTCTTCGCTGAAGAAACCGGACGAGCGGAAAGGTCGGTTGGACAGCTGGCGTCCCGAAGCGCGGTTGTCGACCACGGCACGCAGCCAGGAAGTCTGCTGTCCGGCGTGACGCGCGTAATGCTTGTACGAGCGGCCCATCGAGCAGTCAAGGCCGAAGAGCGTGCGCAGCGCATCGAGCAGCGTGGTCTTGCCGGAACCGTTCTGGCCGGCGATGGTAATGATCTTCGCATCCAGCGGAATGTTCTTGACGCGTTGCCAGTAGTCCCAGTGGACCATCTCCAGCGATTTGATATGAAACATGCGTGTCCTGTTCGCGAGTCTTATTGTTCAACGTTCGGGAAATTGAGGATGGCGGCTTCCTTCGGCGGCGGGCGATGGAAGATGTCGGCCAGCGCACCGTTGATGATGCGATCCTTCAGTGCATCGGTGTCCATCATCAGGTCCAGCAGCGGGCCTTCCACGATCATGTCGCCGCGACGCTCGATGAAGCCGAGCTTGTTGAGGATGCCGAGGTTCATGTCCATGCGCGTCTTCTTGCCCAGCTTGTCGCCGAAGTCGGCCAGCAACGCACGGTAGGAAATGCCCATCGATGCATCTTCCGCGCGCGGCAACGGTTTTTCCTTGCCGAACATGTCTTCCTGGTCTTCCAGCGCATGCTGGTGCGCTTCCTGACGCTCGCGCTTGGGCAGGATGATCATTGCCCACAACACCACGAGCAGCGCAACGCCGTCGCGCGCCAGGCCCATGTTGTTGTTCTGCCAGACTTCACGCGAACCGAAAATCTTCGGCTCGATTTCCCGCGCCAGTCCGAGCGTGACGTTGTCCGCATACGCGTTGTCGAGGAATTTCATTCCGCAGGCGGCGAGCCGGTTATCGACATCGAGACGAAACACTTCGTCGGTGAGTGCGCGCTTGACCAGCTTGTTCTCGCGCGCCAGTGTCTGATGTGTCAGCAGTTGCGCAATCAGGAGTTGTGCTTCATCACTCATCTTCGGAATCCGGTTGATTGTCTTGTTTGGGTGTCAGTGTCGCGAGCGAGATCGCGGCCACGTGCGGGTCTTTCAGTTGCACCATGTCGTCGCGTGGCGCGAAAACGAGCGGCAGCCGGGCCATGGTGGCGGTGCCGCCCTGGAGCGCAGCTTCGCTTTCATCGCCCAGCAAGGGCAATAGCGAAGCGCGATAGGATGCCACCGCGAAGTGTGCGGGCAGCAGCGTTTCATGTACTTCCCCTGCGGCGGTGGTGGAACTGGCAAAGGTCGACAGGCGGGTCAGCCAGGTATCCAGTTCCACTGGGATGGTCGCCGCTTCGCTTTGGGCGATGTGCGCGTCTTCGCCGGTCGGCAGTGCGTCGTCCATGCCCTTGTTTCGGTCGGTGAACAGCTCGGTCTCGGCAACGTCGATCATTTCCGATGGTGTGATGAACATCGGCGTGACCGGCAGGGAAATCGCATTGCGCGCCAGGCCGGCGAGATCTTCATGCTGCATCAGCCAGGTCTTGATGTCGGTCGTCGACAGGCCGGACTGGCCGAGATGCACGCGCTGGCGCTCGATCTGGTTCAGTGCACGCGAGAACATGCCCTGCATGTTCAGCAATGCGCTCTGGGCGCGGCCAATGGCCTGCGCCGCGCGGTGTGTGGCCGCATCGGCGTCGGGGTCGGTGGTGATTGCCTGGATGATCTGCGATCCCTTGTCCACCCAGTCGCAGGCGGTGTGCCACTTTTCCTGTGCCGCGCGCAGGCGGAATTCGGAGCCGGACGCGATCGCATCACGGAATTCTTCGGTCAGGTCGACCATGCGGCCCAGCAGATGCTGCAACTGCTCGACGGTCACGCCGCCAACGGCTTGCGCGCCGGCAACCTGCGACAGCAGGAAGCCCATCTCGGCTTCGTCATTGTCCTCGTCCATCGACATCAGGCCTTCAATGGCGGCGAGGACGTTGCGTGCGGTTGGCGTAATGCGATAGACCCCTTGCGCAGCATCCCAGGCGAGCAGGTTATGCGCACGCAGGCGAGCCAGCACGGTTTCCAGGCTGTCCGGGTCGAGATAGCCGAGTTTGGTGTTGATGTCGGCGCGCGACAGGGCGCCGGCCTGCGCATCTGCGGCCAGTTCGCCAAGCACCAGGAGACGCACCAGCACGCCATCGAAGCCGCCATGGAACAAGGCGGTAAAAGCCTGCAGCAGCGGTTGCGACCGCTTCAGGCGAAATACCTGTTCTATGTCGTCGGGGGAGATTTCCGGCTTGAAGTAGGCTTGCAGGGACGTTTGTTGATCTTCGTCCGGCGGCGGGAGGCCGGCATTCGTCGATGTGTTTTGCATCCCGGTATTTTAAGGCAGCACCTTGCCTGACAGAACCAGAAATCGCCTCTTCCGGCGTCTTAGCCGGAAATCTGCGTGCTATCCTAATAACAATGTTGTCCACGAGCACGAAAAACCACTTATCGAGCGTGAATATCAGCATTCCAGAGGGAGGAAAACATGCCAGTCATTGTTGTTGCGAATCCGAAGGGCGGTGTTGGTAAAAGCACAATAGCAACCAACCTGGCAGGTTATTTCGCCAAACAAGGTCACAAGGTCATGCTCGGCGATGTGGATGCCCAACAGTCTTCCCGTGCCTGGCTGGCCCTGCGCCCCGGCAGCCTCGCCCCGATTGCGCCGTGGGATATCGTCGATGGCCATGTCGCCAAGCCTCCCAAGAGAACGACACATGTTGTGCTCGATACGCCTGCGGGCCTTGGCGGAACGCGTCTGGATGACGTGCTCCGCATTGCCGACAAAGTCGTGGTGCCGCTGCAGGCATCCATGTTCGATATCCTCGCAACACAGGAATTCCTGCAGCGCCTGGCCGCAAAACAGGGGAAATACAACGTCGGCGTCATCGGCATGCGGATCAACGTCCGCACGCGCGCAGCAGACCAGCTGGCACATTACGTCGGCAATCTCGGTCTGCCCGTACTTGGCTATCTCCGTGATACACAGAACTACGTACAGCTCGCCGCCCATGGCGCCACGCTCTGGGACGTTGCCCCCTCCCGCGTGGAGAAGGACGTTGAACAGTGGCAGGCCATGGTGAGCTGGCTCGGCTAGCGGCCTGCAAGAGGCGGCGAACCCACTCGGGCTTCGCTGCAGGAGCCGCAATTCACAAAGAAGAAAGACGAGGGCCAAGCCTTGGCCGCTCGCTAGTGTGTTATCAATTTGCTACGGATCGACAGCGTTTCCACGTTATAACAATGTTCGAACAGGGCTCCGGCGAAGCGTCCAAGCACCTATTTTCGGCTGCGAGCCAGATCCAGCTGCCGGCAAAGCGCCTCGGTTGCATCGAGAATGCGCGGTCCGGAGCGATTCATGATTCCGCCGTCGATGAGGAAAAGATTGCCGCGTTCTACCGCTTTCAGCCCTGAGAAGCGGCGCCAGCCGGACAGCACGTCGTCCTGTTCGCCGCTGCTGGCAATGATGACGTCAGGATTTGCCTGTAGCACTGCTTCCACATTGACGGTGGGAGCAAGCTGCGGCAGGTTGCTGAATATGTTCTGTGCACCGCACAGGCGCAGCGCGATCGATACCGGATGCTCGCCGTTGAGCGTCATCAGCGGATTGCGCCATATCTGATAGAACACGGTCACCGGCGTGCGCTGCTGGTATGTCGACTGGATGCGTTGCAGGTGATCGCGGAACACTTTCGCAGCTGCCTTTCCGGTCTGGTCGGTGCCGGCCAGTGTGGCAAGCCGTTCCAGCGAGGTCGCAATCGTAGGGAAGTCGCGTGGCTCGCTTTCAAAAACCGGAACGCCGAATTCACGCAGCTTCCTGATCTGCGCGGCAGAATTGCCACTACCCCACGTAACAACGAGATCCGGCTTGAGCGACATGATCCGCTCAAGATCGAGTGCTACGCCACTGCCGACAGAGGTGATGTGTTTTGCTTCCGGAGGATAGTCGCTGTATTCGACCACGCCGACGATGTAGCGGCCTGCGCCGGCCGCATACAGGATTTCGGTCGCATGCGGCGACAGGCTGACGATACGCCGCGCCGGCTGGGGAAGGGTGACCTTGCGCTTCGAGTCGTCGACGACGGAGACCGCACCGATCGCCGCAGACAGTGAGGACAGCGCCAGCGCGCAGAATGCCAGCAGCCGGAGGATGCGCAGTCGCATAAGGTGAGGGGGCGGTCACCGGTCAGACGGTGACCGCTTTTTCAGATTTCCAGATTATCAATCAGGCGCGTCGTGCCTAGCTTGGCTGCGGCCAGCACCACCAGCGGGGCGCCTTGTGCGAGATCCCCTGCCGACGGCGGTTGCAGGTCGGCGCGCTTGCGCACCGAAATGTAGTCTGGCTTCCATCCGCGTCCGGCCAGCTTTGCCATCGCATGGCGCTCCAGCTCGAACATGTCGAGATGACCCGACCGTACTTCTTCGGCGACTTCGTTCAACAACTTGTACAGCTGCGGTGCCTCGGCGCGCTCTGTGGTGGACAGGTAGCCGTTGCGGGAGGACAGCGCAAGCCCGTCATCCGCGCGATAGGTTTCTGCGGCGATAATTTCGGTCGGCAGGGCAAACTGCTTGGCCATGTTCCGCACGATCATCAGCTGTTGATAGTCCTTCTTGCCGAAGACCGCCACACGCGGCTGCACGCAGGAGAACAGCTTCAGCACGACGGTGGTCACGCCGGTAAAGAAGCCGGGACGGAACTCGCCTTCCAGGATGTTGCCGAGGTCATCCGGCGGACGAACTCGGTATTCCTGCGGTTCCGGATACATGTCCTTTTCGGTCGGCGCGAACAGCACATACACGCCTTCCTTCTCCAGTTTCTCCACGTCAGCCTGGAAGGTGCGCGGATACTTGTCGAAGTCCTCGTTCGGCCCGAATTGCAGGCGGTTGACGAAGATCGATGCCACCACCGGATCGCCATGCTTGCGCGCCAGGCGCATCAGCGACAGGTGGCCCTCGTGCAGGTTGCCCATGGTGGGCACGAAGGCAGTGCGCAGTTGACCGCGCAACTGGTCGCGCAATTCGTCAATGGAAGAAATGATTTTCATGAAACAGCCTTGCTACGGTTAGATGCCGGGACGGCAGGATCAGGTGGGGGAATAGGCGAGACGGACGTAGATCGGTGCAAACGCTTCGGCCTGCGTAATTTCGATCAGCGTTTCCTTGGCCAGCTCAAGCAATGCGATGAAGTTGACGACTACAACCGGCACGCCGCGAGAAGGATCGAACAGATCGGCAAATTCGACGAACTTGGCCGATTGCAGGCGGCGAAGGATGCCGGTCATGTGCTCGCGCACGGATAGTTCTTCGCGCGTGATCGTGTGGTGCTGGGTTAGCTTGGCGCGCTTGAGGATATCGGCCCAAACTGCCTGCAATTCGCTGATGTGTACATCGGGCCAGCGCGTCACGACGTTCTGTTCGATATAGACCTGCGTGCGGACATAATCGCGGCCGAGTTGCGGCAGCGTGTCGAGCTGCTGCGCGGCGAGCTTCATTTGCTCGTATTCCAGCAGGCGGCGCACCAGTTCGGCGCGCGGGTCGGCAGCTTCTTCGCCGGTATCCGCTTTCTTCACCGGCAGCAGCATGCGCGATTTGATCTCGATGAGCATGGCCGCCATCAGCAGGTATTCCGCAGCCAGTTCGAGATTGTGGACGCGGATCTGGTCGACGTATTCCAGGTACTGGCGCGTGACCTGCGCCATCGGGATGTCGAGGATGTTGAAATTCTGCTTGCGGATCAGGTATAGCAACAGGTCGAGCGGACCTTCGAATGCCTCGAGGAAGACCTCCAGCGCATCCGGCGGGATGTACAAGTCGGTCGGGAGCTTGAACAGCGGCTCGCCGTATAACTTCGCGTACGCCATGCCGTCGATCACATTGGGTGTCGAGTCCGGCTGGCCCGCCAGTGCGCGTTCCGGGGCGTCAGCCGGCAAATGCGCAAGCAGCGCGTCCTGCTGCGTGCTCATTGATTACTTGGATTGATACACGTAGGGCTGTTGCTTCACACGTGATTCCCTTGCGCGCTTGGTCGCGTCGAGGTCGAGCGGAGCCTTGTCCCACAGCAGGGCACGGCCCTCACGCTGCCTTTCTTCGATCCCCGGATCCTTGGACTTCATGTCGTTCAGGAAGTTGGTGAATTCGGACTGGTAGCGCGTCTGTTGCTTGCTGAATTTCATGATGTTGAAAGGATGGCCGTGAAAGTTGGGCGCTATTTTACCCCGTCTTCATGACGATTCAGTCAAACACGAAGCTGGTAATGGAGAAATGTTGTTGCACTAAATGCAATTCCTGACGCGCCGGATTCACGCAGCAACGGCATTGGCGCGTGCAACCGCCTGCTGCAAGTCATCCACGCAGTTTTCGCTGCCGAGCCGGTCAAGAAAACCAGTGCGCCGCATCAAGCTAAGCGGCTGGTGGTTCGCACCGCAAATGATCAACTGGCAGCCTTGCTTCATCAGCGACTTGTGCACGGTTTCCAAGGCATCAAGACCGGTCGTGTCGAGATTGATGAGCTGGTGCAGTTCCAGCAACATCGCTTTTTTCGGAGCCGACTTGGGATTGTTCAGCTGTTCCATTTTTCCCACCGTGCCGAAGAAGAGCGAACCGAAGACGGAATAAGCCTCAACGCCTGGTGCCAGCGGCGCCGGCAATGCACCTTGCGCCAGGGGCTCGATGCGGGTGAGGGTCGATATCCGGTAGATGAAGAAAATGCATGCCAGTACCAGCCCGACTTCCACCGCCGCCGTCAGGTCGATGATCACGGTGAGCAGGAAGGTGGTAATGACCAGGATCCGGTAATTGAGCGAAAAGTGCATCAGGCGGACAAACTCATGCCACTCGCCCATGTTGAATGCGACATGCAACAGGATGGCTGCCAACGCTGCAAGAGGTACGTTTGTCGCCAGCGGAGCGGCGACGAGCACGATGATCAGCAGGGTGAGCGCGTGCACGATGCCGGCGACCGGCGAGGTTGCTCCCGTACGGATGTTGGTGACGGTGCGTGCAATCGTGCCGGTGGCAGGAATGCCTCCGAAGAAAGGGGCGATGAAGTTTGCGGCACCTTGCGCCATCAGTTCCTGGTTCGGATCGTGACGGTCGCCCGTCAGGTTGTCAGCCACGCGGGCGCACAACAGGGATTCAATGGCGCCCAGCAGGGCAATGGTGATCGTTGGTGCCAGCAGCTGCTTGACGAGGTCCCAGGAAAATTCAGGCAACTGAAAGCTCGGCAGAGCTTGCGGAACGCCGCCAAACTTGCTGCCGATGGTTTCTACAGGAAGCTGGAAGAGGCTGACGGCAATCGTGCTCACAACGAGTACCACGATGGGACTGGGAACCGGTTTGAGCAGTTTGAACAGGCGCGGGTACTTCGGCGGCGCCTGGCCGGGAACGGTGCGAAATACTGCCGGCCAGCTGAACATGATGATGAGCGACCCGGCTGCAATTCCGAGCGCCACCCAATTCACCGTATGTGCGTTCATCGCCAGCAGATTGATTTGCGCGAAGAAGTCGCCTGGCATCTTGCTGATGTCCAGGCCGAAGAAGTCCTTCATTTGCGAGAGCGCGATCAGCACCGCAATCCCGTTGGTGAAGCCGATCACGATCGGAAGTGGTATGTAACGGATCAGGGAGCCGAGGCGGAACATGCCCATGGCGAAGAGCAGCATGCCGGCGAATATGGTCGAGATCAGCAGGTTGGCGAGGCCGTATTTCTCGATGATGCCGTAGATGACAACGATGAATGCCCCGGCCGGTCCGCCGATCTGCACGCGCGAACCGCCCAGCGCAGAAATCAGGAATCCGCCAATGATGGCGGTAAAAATGCCGGCTTCCGGTTTTGCGCCGGAGGCAATTGCAAATGCCATCGCAAGCGGTAATGCGACCACGCCAACGGTGAGCCCGGCGCTCACATCTTGCAGGAACCGTGTGCGGCCATATCCCTGGAGCGCATCGATCAGACGGGGGCGAAAGCTAATGTTGGTCCGGCTCATCCAGTCTTCTCCCCCCTTGCTGCTTTTGTCATGAAAGCCAGTGCCGAGCATGCGACTGGCCGACGCAGAATGATGTTATATGGGAGTTATTGTGCGCTCGCCGAGTGGAACCTGCCAAGTGCTACCGGCTCGGACTGTCGCGCGCATGACCTGGATCAGTAGCCGAGACGCTTCCTCATGACAGTCGGCGTCGGCTCAGCCGGGTTGGCGTGGGTGTACTCGAGTTCGGGCGCGAGTTCGAATCCGAATGCCGCATACAAGTCCAGCAAACTGACCTGGTCGGCACGTACGGCGAGCCGCAATTCCGTCACTTCGGCAGCAAGAGCACGATGGATCACGGCCTCAACGAGATATTGCGACAGGTGTTCGCCGCGATACGCGGGCAGGACGCCCATGCGCATGATTTCCCAGACATCCGGTTCGCTGTCGACCGGTACCCAGCGCGCCGAGCCGACAGGATGGTCGCCCTTCAGCAGGATGAATCCGCCGCCAGCCTGCAGGTCCTGTAGCACGCGTACTGCTGTTTCGCGGTGCCCGCTTGAAGTCACGGCCACCTTGTCCGCCCACGCGGAGCGCGTGAGCTCTGCAATCAAGGGAGCATCGTCGAGCGACGCTTCGCGAACGACGATGCTCATTTGCCCTGCTCCCGGCGGCTACTCGCCGGGGTACTCTCAGTTGACATGATCAACGCACCCGCATGCCAGGTTCCGCGCCGGGCCACGGGTTCAATACATAAATGCCCGGATTGGCCTTTTCGTCCGCAGCGGAAGCGGCCAGCACCATGCCTTCCGAGATGCCGAACTTCATCTTGCGCGGCGCAAGATTGGCGACCATCACGGTCAACTTGCCGATCAGGTCTTCCGGTTTGTACGACGATTTGATGCCGGAGAAAACATTGCGCGTGCGGCCTTCGCCCACGTCGAGCGTCAGGCGCAGCAGCTTGTCGGAACCTTCGACATGTTCGCAGTTGATGATCTTCGCAATGCGCAAGTCGATTTTTGCGAAGTCATCAATCTTGATCTCTTCGGCGAGTGGTTCGATTGCGCCGGCAGGCTGCTCGGAACCTTTTGCTGCAGCTGGTGCCGCTTCCGCCGGTGGCTCGAACAGCGCATCCAGCATCTTCGGATCGACACGCGTCATCAGGTGCTCGAAATTGCCGATGGAGGTCGGGCTGTTCTGCAGGTCTGCCCAGGTCAGGTCGCGCTCGATGCCGAACAGCGTGGAAACCTTGCGTGCCAGCGCCGGCAGGATCGGTGCCAGGTAAATCGTCAGGCAGTAGAACGAGCGCAGCAGGTTGCTGCAGACATCCTGCAGCTCCTGGTTGTTGGCCGAATCCTTCGCGAGCTCCCACGGCTTCTTGGTATCCACGTACTGGTTGACTTCGTCGGCGAGCGCCATGATCTGGCGAATCGCCTTGCCGTACTCGCGCGCTTCGAATGCCTCTTTGATGGCTTCTTCATGTTCGCCGAAGCGCAGACGCCAGGTCATAGCGCCTTCGCCAGTGATCGGATCGCTCAGCTTGCCGCCGAATCGCTTGGTGATGAAACCGGCCGCGCGGCTGGCGATGTTGACGTACTTGCCGATTAGGTCGGAATTTACGCGCGAGACGAAGTCGTCCGGATTGAAGTCGACGTCTTCCACTTTTGCATTCAGTTTCGCTGCGATGTAGTAGCGCAGCCATTCCGGATTCATACCGATGTCCAGGTAGCGCAGCGGCGAGATGCCGGTACCGCGCGACTTCGACATCTTCTCGCCGGAGACGGTGATGAAGCCGTGGACGAACACGTTGGTCGGCACCTTCAGGCCGGAGAACTTCAGCATCGCCGGCCAGAACAGCGTATGGAAGTAGATGATGTCCTTGCCGATGAAGTGATACTGCTCGGTAGACGCATCATTCATGAAGGCTTGGTAATCGCGCCCTGTCTTGTCGAAGTAGTTCTTCAGCGAGGCGAGGTAACCGACCGGCGCATCCAGCCAGACATAGAAATATTTGCCCGGCGCATCCGGGATCTCGATGCCGAAGTACGGCGCGTCGCGGCTGATATCCCAGTCGCCCAGGCCTTCCTCGCCTTCGAGCCATTCCTTGGCCTTGTTGACGACTTCGGGCTGCAGTCGGTTCGGCGACTGCGTCCATTCGCGCAGGAATTCCACGCACTTCGGATTCGACAGCTGGAAGAAATAGTGCTCGGACGAGCGCAACACCGGCGTGGCCCCAGACAGCGTCGAATACGGGTTCTTCAGGTCGGTCGGTGCGTACACGGCGCTGCACACTTCGCAGGAGTCGCCATACTGGTCCTTGGCGCCGCATTTCGGGCACTCGCCCTTGATATAGCGGTCCGGCAGGAACATGTTTTTGACCGGGTCGAAGAACTGTTCGATGGTTTTGGTCGTGATTAATTTTGCGGCATCGCGCAGGCGGCGATAGATGTCCTGCGATAATTCATGGTTTTCCGGCGCATCCGTCGAGTGCCAGTTGTCGAAGCTGATGTGGAAGCCGTCGAGATATTGCTTGCGGCCCGCAGCGATCCGGGCAACAAATTCCTGCGGCGTCACGCCGGCTTTTTCCGCGGCAATCATGATCGGCGCGCCGTGCGCATCATCCGCACCGACGAAATGCACCTCGTTGCCCTGCATTCGCTGAAAGCGCACCCAGATGTCAGCCTGGATGTATTCCATGATATGGCCGATGTGGAATGCGCCGTTGGCGTAGGGCAGGGCGGTGGTGACAAACAGCTTGCGATGCGGTGTGGTGCTCATTTGGCAATGCTTATTGAGGAAAAACTGCCATTTTAGCAGTGCACGGGCGCTTATCGCAGCGATCCGCTGTCAAACTCCGGGATCCTGTTCCGGTCGGCGGCGCCCGTGAATTGGTTTAGACTTGTCGCAATAAAATTCGGGAGATGTAATGACTACTACCATCGAAGCCGTAAAGGCGGCGCTATCGCAAGTGATCGATCCGAACACCGGCAAGGATCTGGTGTCCGGCAAGTCTGCAAAGAATATCCAGGTCAACGGTGCGGATGTCTCCCTCGACGTCGAACTAGGCTATCCGGCAAAAAGCCAGATCGAGATGATTCGCCAGGCGACAGTGGACGGCCTGCGCAAGGCGCCGGGTATCGGCAACGTGCAGGTGAATGTCCATTCCAAGATCATTGCGCACTCGGTCCAGCGCGGCATCAAGCTGATGTCGAACGTGAAGAATATTATTGCCGTCGCATCCGGCAAAGGCGGTGTCGGCAAATCGACCACTGCAGTCAACCTCGCGCTTGCGCTTGCGGCCGAGGGAGCGCAGGTCGGCATCCTGGATGCAGATATCTACGGTCCGTCGCAGCCGATGATGATGGGAATTTCCGGCCAGCCGGAGTCGCTCGACGGCAAGACCATGGAGCCGCTGGAGAACTACGGCCTGCAAGTGTCGTCGATAGGCTTCATGATCGATCCGGACCAACCGATGGTCTGGCGCGGGCCGATGGTCACGCAAGCCTTGCAGCAATTGCTGGAGCAAACGAACTGGCGCAATCTCGACTACCTGATCGTCGACATGCCTCCGGGCACCGGCGACATCCAGTTGACACTTTCTCAGAAAGTGCCGGTGACCGGCGCCGTCATCGTCACGACGCCGCAGGACATTGCACTGCTGGACGCGCGCAAGGGCTTGAAAATGTTCGAGAAAGTCGACATTCCCATCCTTGGCATCGTGGAGAACATGAGCGTGCACATCTGCTCGAACTGCGGTCATGCAGAGCCGATCTTCGGCCAGGGCGGCGGCGAAAAGATGTGCGCTGACTATGGTGTGGACTTCCTCGGTGCCTTGCCTCTGACGATGTCCATCCGTGAACAGACCGATTCCGGCAAGCCGACCGTCGTTGCCGATCCTGACGGCCTCGTTGCAAAGATCTACAAGGAAATCGCTCGCAAGGTCGCCGTCAAGGTTGCTGAGAAGGCGAAGGACATGACCAGCAAGTTCCCGAATATTGTAATCAAGAACGACTAACTCTATTACAGCGACTTGCGCCGTTTTCATCCCTGTTGCCGGCAGGGTAAAATAGCGCATCCTTTACCTATACGGCTTTGGCTCCCCAAGGCCGTTTTTATTTGCCATGACAGTCCGTACCCGTTTTGCACCGAGCCCGACCGGTTATCTTCATCTTGGCGGCGCGCGTACCGCGCTTTTCTCATGGGCCTATGCCCGCCATTTCGGCGGCACCTTCATTCTCCGCATTGAGGATACCGATCTCGAGCGCTCGACGCCGGAAGCGGTGCAGGCGATCATCGACGGCATGAACTGGCTCGGCCTGCACCACGACGAAGGCCCGTTCTATCAAATGAAGCGGATGGATCGCTATCGTGAAGTAGTGGCGCAGATGCTGGAAGCGGGCACTGCCTATTATTGCTACTGCACGCCGGAAGAGGTCGAGGCGATGCGTGAACGCCAGCGCGCCATCGGCGAAAAGCCGCGTTACGACGGCACTTGGCGCCCGGAGCCGGGCAAGACCTTGCCGCCGGTGCCGGAAGGCCGCAAACCGGTCGTGCGCTTCAAGAACCCGCTCGATGGCGACGTCACCTGGAATGATGTCGTCAAAGGCCCGATCACGATCTCCAACCGCGAACTGGACGACCTCGTGATCGCGCGTCCGGACGGCACGCCGACTTACAACTTCTGCGTTGCGATCGACGACTGGGACATGAGGATCACCCATGTGATCCGTGGCGACGACCATGTGAACAATACGCCGCGCCAGATCAACATCCTGCGCGCGCTCGGCGCGCCGCTGCCGGAATACGGTCACGTGCCGATGATCCTCGGTGCCGACGGCGAGAAGCTGTCGAAGCGTCACGGTGCCGTCAGCGTGATGGAGTACCCGGCGCAAGGCTATCTGCCGGAGGCGATGCTCAACTATCTGGCGCGCCTCGGCTGGAGCCATGGTGACGATGAGATCTTCTCGATGGAGCAGTTTATCCAGTGGTTTGACCTCGACCACCTGTCCAAGTCGCCGGCGCAGTTCAATCCCGAAAAGCTGGCATGGCTGAACAATCACTACATCCGGCAGGCCGACAATGCGAGACTCGAAGCGCTTGCACGTCCGTTGATGGAGAAGGACGGTGCGCAATTCGACGGGGCACCCAACGTGCAGGCCGTGATCGCGTTGATGAAGGAGCGCGTTAATACGGTGAACGAACTGGCGGACGCGGCCATGCTGTTCTATCGCCAGCCATCGCCGGATCTTGCCTTGCTGTCGCAGCATGTGACGGAAGAGGTCAAGCCGGCACTTCAACGCCTGACGGTGCTCTACGAAACGGTCGAGTGGAACAAGGCGTCGCTGTCGGCTGCAATGAAAGAAGTGTTGGCGGTCCACAAACTGAAAATGCCGCAACTGGCCATGCCGTTACGCCTCATCATTACCGGACAGCTGCAAACACCGTCGATTGATGCCGTGCTCGAGTTGTTCGGTCGCGAGACTGTCCTCGCGCGCCTCGAAAAATTTATCAAGTAATTTTTCGAAAGGGATTTACACCCGAGAAAAACCTTTGCTATACTCTCGTTTCTTCGCACGGGGGTATAGCTCAGCTGGGAGAGCGCTTGCATGGCATGCAAGAGGTCAGCGGTTCGATCCCGCTTACCTCCACCAGCGATAACGTGCGATAACGGTTTTGTCCCCATCGTCTAGAGGCCTAGGACATCACCCTTTCACGGTGAGTACCGGGGTTCGAATCCCCGTGGGGACGCCAGAACACACTGGCATCTGAAGGACTTGATAGCGAAAGCCATCAAGTCCTTTTTCTTTTCTGGTGTACTTTGACGCGCTTGAGCTTTTAGCATCGCGCCGGTTTGCTATGAAGAAAAGCGTGCTGAATGTTTTTTGCATGCAATCCGGAAATATGGTGTACAATGCGCGGCTCTGTTCGACAGGTTTCTGTCCCCATCGTCTAGAGGCCTAGGACATCACCCTTTCACGGTGAGTACCGGGGTTCGAATCCCCGTGGGGACGCCAAATAAAACGCCACGCAATCGCGTGGCGTTTTTCTTTTTGTGCATGTTTTCGCCATATGCGGACTTCGGTACCATTGCGCTTGCCGAAATCCTGCTGATCCTGTCGCGGCAACCCTCGCCCGAGCGTCGGTGGATGCGCAGTGCCGCGGTTGTTTTGCATGCTCCTGACCTATGTTCATCGATAAAAGCCAGCCAACGTCCCTCGCCATCTTCTGCAAGGTCGTCGACAACTACGGAGACATCGGCATCTGCTGGCGCCTCGCGAGACAGTTATGGCAGGAGCATGGCGTTGTCGTCACCTTGTGGGTGGACGACTTGCGCAGCTTCCGGCGGATCTGTCCGGAGCTTGCCCTTGATGCCGAGGTTCAGAAGGTTTTTGGTGTTAAGGTGCGCCACTGGCAGACTCAAGACGGGATCTTTTCACCTAATGACATTGCTGACATCGTTATCGAATTCTTCGGTTGCGATATCCCCCCGGGCTACATTGCGGCCATGGCAGAGTGCAATCCGCGCCCGGTATGGTTCAACCTGGAAGGCTTGACTGCGGAGGAGTGGGTGGAAGGATGTCATGCGTTGCCTTCTTCCCATCCACGCTTGCCGCTGACGAAATATTTTTTCTTCCCCGGGTTCACCGAAAAGACAGGCGGCTTGCTGCATGAGGCGATGCTGGAAGAGCAGCGCCAGCAATTTCAATCGAGCGCGCGAGATATGTCGGCCTTTCTCGCGCAGTTTGGCGTGACGCCGGAAGAAATGGCATCGCTGAAAGTCTCCTTGTTCTGTTATCCGCACGCGCCGGTTTCGGCATTATTCAATGCCTGGCAAAGCGGGAGTGAGCCGGTGACTTGTCTCGTGCCGGAAGGCGTGGCAGCGGAGGCGGTGAAGGCGTTTCTGGGCAGCGAAGCAAGGGCGGGCGATTCAGCCAAGCGAGGTGCGCTGACCGTACGCATCCTGCCTTTTGTTCCGCAACCTGACTATGACAGATTGTTATGGG
This sequence comes from Noviherbaspirillum sp., assembly GCA_035654275.1. Lineage (GTDB taxonomy): Bacteria > Pseudomonadota > Gammaproteobacteria > Burkholderiales > Burkholderiaceae_D > Noviherbaspirillum. Next base: position 106,099 of record DASRXG010000025.1, on the reverse strand, counting down.
CGTGCGACCTCAATTTTGTCCGTGGGGAGGATTCCTTCGTCCGTGCGCAGTGGGCGGGCAAGCCGTTTATCTGGCATATCTACCCGCAGGACAAGAACCTGCACCATGTGAAGTTGCGTGCTTTCTTGAAGCGGTACGCCCCTGACGTGGAAAGCGTGAATGCGCTATCGCTGCTCTGGAATGCTGCGATTGAAGTGGACGGGCAAATGACATGGTCGGGGCTCTGGGCGCAGTTCCGGGCCGATATGCCCACGATTGGCGAAAGAGCTAGCGGCTGGCGACAGCAAGTGCTGGCACACGGCGATCTGACCTCAAATTTGCTGACGTTCGCCAGTTCACTCCAGTCGGTGTCCAAAGAAAACGAGGTATAATGCGCGGTTAATCTATATCGTTTGATGCAGTCAAACGTAAGCTACGGCGCCGTTGGCGATGAGGCGGCAGTTGATTTTCAAGTAACTTATCTTTACGTACATTCTCTATGAAACCTGCAAAAGAAGTTCGTGTTGGCAACATCATCATGGTTGAGAGCAAGCCGTTTATCGTGCTGCGTTCTGACGTCAACGGTTCGAGCCGCACTGGCTTCACCTACAAATGGAAGATGAAGAATCTTCTGACGAATGCGCCTCTCGAAAACGTATTCCGCGGCGACGACAAGTTCGATGTCGTTATTCTCGACAAGAAGCCGGTGACTTTCTCCTACTTCGCCGATCCGCTGTATGTCTTCATGGACGAAGAATACAACCAGTACGAAATCGAAGAAGAAAACCTCGGCGATGCATTGCACTACCTGAAAGACGGCATGGAATGCGAAGCGGTTTTCTATGATGGCAAGGCAATCTCCGTTGAACTACCGATCACGATCGCCCGCAAGGTTGTTTACTCGGAGCCGGCAGTCAAGGGCAATACTTCGGGTAACGTCCTGAAGGAAGCCAAGATCGAAAACGCGATCGAGAAGTACCAGCACACCGTCCAGGTGCCGCTGTTCGTCAGCACCGACGACGTGATCGAAATTGATACCCGTACCAACGAGTACAAGCGCGTGGTTCGTAACTAATCGAACCCGCGGAACGAAAAAGCGCTGCAATTCGCAGCGCTTTTTTTATGCCTGTTTCAGTACGACTCTCAGGTCTGGTGATCCGTCGAACGGCGATGCAGGCGCGCTTCCTTATGTAGTTGACGCGACTTTTCAAAGCGCTCGCGCGTCTTGTCCTCGTCGCGCAGACCGAACGCGTAGTTCGCTTCCAGCCACATCACATTGATGATGCCCAAGGCCAGTGCCAGTCCTATTCCCAGTATCCAGCTGAAGTACCACATCGTATCCTCCCAAGGATCTAATAAGCGGAATGCTCGTTCTCGCGGATGTAAGCCAGCGTCACTTTGCCGCGCATGATCCGGTACACCCAGCCGGTGTACATCACGATAATAGGCAGCATCACCACAACCACCCAGAACATGATGCCGAGCGTCTTGTGGCTCGATACCGCATCCCATGCGGTCAGGCTGCTTTTCGGATCGAGCGACGAAGGCATGATGAACGGGAAGAGCGACATACCAGCAGTCAGGATGATGCAGGCGACCGATAGCCCGCTCGAGAGAAAGGCCGCCATCGGCCGCCGTAGTGCGCTCATCAGCATGCAGAGCAGGGCTGCGGTAATTGCCAGCGCCGGCAGGGCCCATGCAAGCGGCCAGCGTGCATAGTTATCCAGCCAGGCACCCGGTGCCGTTGTGACGGACTTGGCCAGAGGCATGAAGGCGCTGCCGGCATCCGGCATGTCCGTAATGCGATAGCCTGCGACTCCAAAAGTGACCCCGAAACCGGCAACAATGAAGGCTGTGGCGGTAAGAATGGATGAAACGATTGTCGCTTTGCGCGCGCGTTCTGCGATCTTGTCATCGCACTTTACCTGCAGGTAAGCTGCGCCGTGCATCAGCAGCATCGCAAGGCTGACCACGCCGGCCAGCAGACCAAAAGGATTGAGAAGGTCGAAGAAGCCGCCCGTGTAAGTGACCCGCATTGAGTCGTCGTAGCGGAAAGGAACGCCGAGGAACAGGTTGCCGAAAGCGACGCCGAAGATCAGCGACGGCACGAAGCCGCCCGCAAACAAGGCCCAGTCCCAGGCACTTCGCCAGCGCAGGTCGTCGACCTTGCTGCGATAGTCAAAACCGACCGGCCGGAAGAACAGGGCAAACAACAACAGCATCAGCGCGATGTAAAAGCCAGAGAAAGCCGCGCTGTACACGAGCGGCCAGGCTGCAAACGTCGCTCCGCCGGCGGTGATGAACCAGGTCTGGTTGCCTTCCCAGGTTGCACCGATCGAATTGATCAGTACGCGCCGTTCTTCATCGTTTTTTCCGACGAAGGGAAGCAGCATGCCAACGCCCATATCGAAGCCGTCGGTCAGCGCGAATCCGATCAGCAGCACGCCGACGAAAGCCCACCAGATCAGTTTCAAGGTTTCGTAGTCAAACATGGTGTTCCCTCCCTTATGCGGCGTTCGGCTGGACGATGGTCGGTGCGTTCGACTGCTCCCAGTGGTATCTGCCCGTATGCAGGCTGCTGGGGCCAAGGCGTGCGTACTTGATCATCAATGCCATTTCGATCACCAGGAGCAGGGTATAGAAGCCGATGAAACCAGCCAGGCTGAAATAAAGGCTTGCGGGTTCGAGGCTCGATGCCGACATGTGGGTTGGCAGCACGCCGGAAATCGTCCATGGCTGGCGGCCGTATTCGGCAACGAACCAGCCGAGTTCGGCGGCAATCCATGGCAGCGGAATGCTGAATACCGCAAGCTTCAGCAGCCAGCGTTGGGATGAGAGCTTCTTTGCGGCGAGGAAGTAGAACGACGCGGAGAAAATGAACAGGAAAAGCAGTCCCAGTCCGACCATCGCCCGGAAGGACCAGAACAAGGGCGCGACCCTGGGGATGCTGTCTTTGACCGCAAGTGCGATCTGTTCAGGCGTCGCATCGACGACGTTTGGCGTGTATTTCTTCAGCAGCAAGCCAAAGCCGAGGTCATCCTTGTATTTTGAGAACTCGGCGCGTGCTTCCGGCGACTTGTCGCCGGACTTCAGTCTTGTCAGCGCCGCATAGGCAAGCATGCCGCTGCGGATGCGCGCCTCGTGTTCCCGCTTGATGTCCTTGATGCCGATGATCGGCTGATCCGTGGAGCGGGTCGCAATCAGACCGAGGACATATGGGATCTTCACTGCATAGTGGGTGCGTTCCGCTTTGTCGTCAGGCATGCCGACCAGCGTCAGCCCGGCGGGTGCCGGGTGCGTCTCCCATTCGGCTTCAATGGCGGCCAGCTTCACCTTGTTTACTTCTCCCGCTGTATAGCCCGATTCATCGCCGAGCACGATGACCGACAGCGTCGAAGCTAGACCGAAGCCGGCGGCGATGGCAAACGAGCGCAGCGCGAACGCCGTATCGCGTGCCTTGAGCAGATAGAAGGCCGAGATGCCGAGGACAAACATCGACGCGGTTACATAGCCGGCAGCGACTGTGTGCACGAACTTCACCTGCGCCACGGGATTGAGGATCACGTCCGCGATGCTGACGAGTTCCATGCGCATGGTTTCGAAATTGAACTCGGCGCCGACCGGATTGTTCATCCAGCCGTTCGCGATCAGGATCCACAGCGCGGATAGGCTGGAGCCGAGTGCAACAAGGAAGGTGACGACAAGGTGCTGTACGCGCGAGAGCCGATCCCAGCCGAAGAAGAACAGGCCGACGAAGGTCGATTCGAGAAAGAAGGCCATCATGCCTTCGATTGCGAGCGGCGCACCGAAGATGTCGCCGACATAGTGCGAGTAGTAGGCCCAGTTGGTGCCGAACTGGAATTCCAGCGTGATGCCGGTCGTCACGCCCATTGCGAAATTGATGCCAAACAGCTTGCCCCAGAACCGGGTCATGTCCTTGTAGATCTCGCGCCCGGTCATTACGTAGACCGATTCCATGATCACCAGGATCCAGGAAAGGCCAAGCGTGAGCGGAACGAACAAGAAGTGATACATGGCTGTCGCGCCAAACTGCAGGCGCGACAGGTTGACGACTTCATCGACGGGTGTCATGGGCAGCCTCTTGTGTGGATGGAACGGATCGGGAATCAGGCGGGTTGCGGGCGCTCAGCAAGTGCTGCTCCACCTTGGCGGGCGGCAGCGCCATTTTTGTCGTTTGCGGGGAAGAGAAGAACGCATTCCAGAGCAGTGACAGGATTGCGAGCTTGAGGACAAGCGCGAGAGTAATCTCGAGCGCAAATGGAAGACGCGACAGGCGCGGCAGGCGCATCAGGCAATTTCTGGAAAGCGGCCGCATGGGCTAGTCCGTCGACTCGCCGCCCGGTACATCATTGGCAGGCTTGCCTCCTGCGGAAGGCCGGAACTTGTCGCGGACGTCGAGCAGCTTCTTCACCTTGGAGCCCATCTTCATCAGCGACATCAGCGTCTCCGGCGTCAAGCGCTGCATTTCATTGAACCACGTAGAGGAAAGCTCGATCAGTTCATACATCTCGCGCATGCGCTCCTGCGCGAGACGATCTTCCTCACTGGTCGGGTTCTCCAGCAGCGCATCGCGCAGCATGGACAGGGTGGGCTCAATTTCGCGCCGGCGGCGTTCTTCGAGCAAGGTGCGGAAGATTTCCCAGATATCTTTCGGTGGTTCGAAATACTCGCGCCGGTCACCCGCCTGATGCAGCAGCCGTACGAGCCGCCAGGATTGCAGCTCCTTCAGGCCCATGCTGACGTTGGAGCGGGAAAAACCGAGATGGTCGGCAATTTCATCCGCGTTGAGCGGTTTGCCGTGCACGTAGAGCAATGCATAGATCTGACCGACGGTGCGGTTGATACCCCAACGGCTGCCCATTTCTCCAAAATGGAGAATGAACCGTTGAGCGAGGGGGCTAAGTGTAGTCATTTTGGTCTATTGAAAATTCAGTAGTTCCTGAAATTATAGGATTTTCAATATTTCTCTGCAGGCGACATCGAATTTCATGATTTGACGCAATAGTTTCCGTCTCAGGTAATTGTCTGCTTTGCATCGTTCCCGGTGTACGGCTAAACTGGCCGCTGTTTTTCGCGCGCATTGTGTATAGTGCGAGGCGCGTTTTTCAGTTCACAGGAGAAAGAAGTAAATGAAGCGCTTGCCGTCCATCCTCATGCTGGTTCCCGCACTCTTCATCACTGCGTGCACCTCGCTGTCCCAGGATGCAAAATCCGCGTCGGCAGCCGACAAGAACCGGGATGCAAGCACTTACGTGTCGAAGAATGCACGCCGTTCAGCTCTTCTTGCTGATCGCGTCAAAGTGCACGATTCCGCTGGCACCGTCGAAGTACAAAAGGTCGAATTCCGGCCCGGTGTATCGTCGGTCAGCGTGGAAAGGCTTGCCAGACGCCATGCCTGCAATGGCGCAGGCGCGGGGCTGATTACCGAAAAAGGGCCGGTCGAGGTCTACCGGATGCAATGCGATAACGGCACCACCTTCCTGGCGAGGTGCGAACTGCGCCAGTGCCGCCCAATGCGATAGATAAGAAAGAAAAAGCCCCTTGCCGGTGAAGGGAAGGGGCTCGGTGCCGTGCTGAAGTGTTCTCCCGTCAGTTAGTCAATCAGTCGTCCTTTGCTACCTGCAGGACCAGCTTGCCGAAGTTCTTTCCTTCAAACAGCATCAACAACGCCTCGGGGAATTTCTCGAGTCCTTCGACAATGTCTTCCCGTGTCTTGAAGCTACCTTCCTTCATCCACTTGGCCATTTCGGCAACGCCGATGTGGTAACGGTCGGCATAGTCGAAGACCACGATGCCTTCCATACGTGCACGATTGACCAGCAGTGACAGGTAGTTGGCCGGGCCCTTCACCGGCGTCGTATTGTTGTACTGCGAAATTGCGCCGCAGATGATAATGCGAGCCTTCAGGTTGATACGGGTGAGCACATCGTCGAGGATGTCGCCGCCGACGTTATCGAAATACACATCGACCCCTTGCGGACAGTGCTTCTTCAAGCCGTCACGCACCGATTCGTTCTTGTAATCGATGCAGGCATCAAAACCGAGCTCGTTGACCACGAAATCGCACTTATCCTTGCCGCCCGCAATGCCAACGACGCGGCAACCTTTGTGTTTGGCAACCTGTCCAACAGTTTGCCCAACTGCGCCGGCTGCGCCGGAGACGACAACGGTTTCGCCTGGTTTCGGCTGGCCAACTTCCAGCAGGCCGAAGTAGGCGGTCATGCCGGGCATGCCGAGCGCATTCAGGTATTTCGGCAACGGTGCGGCCTTGGGATCGACTTTGTAGAGCGCTGCAGTCTTGTCATCCGCACGACCTGCCCAGTATTGCTGCACGCCGAGGCTGCCGGAAACGTAATCGCCAACGGCGAACTTCGGCGACTTGGACGCGACCACCTTGCCAATACCGCCCGCGCGCATCACTTCATCAATCGCTACCGGGCGAATATAGGATTTGCCCTCATTCATCCAACCGCGCATGGCAGGGTCAAGGGACAGGTACAGCGTCTTGACGAGGACTTCGCCATCGGCGATGTCGCGTACCGGTTCGGTGGTGAACTTCCAGTCGCTTTGCTTGGGCATGCCAACGGGGCGTGCCGCGAGGCGGATTTGCTGATTGGTGATGGTGGTTGTACTCATGCTGTCTCCTGTGGTGGTTCGTGGTGAGGTATGGCCGCTTACTATACCTGAAATAAAACGGTCGTGCTTTTTTCTGAAAGTGTAACAGTTTAAGACGGGCATGGAACTTTCCGGGCGGCATACGGACCAAGTGGGGAGCCGCAATTGCTGCGGTTCAACAGAGGTGGGGAGTTTGCTTCCTGCAGCGCAAACGCAAGTTAAGTGTTGCCTCGTTTTCGACGCGATGGGAATGCTGGGTGCGTTTCCATTACATCGCAAAAGTCACGTTCTAACTACGCATTATTTTCAGGAGATCACATGCTTCGATCCGAAACGCTTTTTGGCAAGCGCGAAACCAATACGCCAAATTCCCCCCTGAACACTGCTCCTGGCATCGTACCGGCCGGCGCAGGCGGCTTTGCCAAAACTGCACCCGCGGGCGCAGCAGCAACCGAGAACACCTCCAGCAGCACCAATGAAGGCGGCAGCAAATTGATCGTCGGCCCGAATATCAAGCTCAAGGGCGTTGAAATCACCGATTGCGACACGCTGGTTGTCGAAGGCCGTGTCGAAGCCACCATCGACTCGCGCGTGATCCAGATCGCCGAGCGCGGCGCATTCAAGGGCTCTGCTGAAATCGACATCGCTGAAATCCGCGGCGAATTCGACGGCGACCTGACCGTGCGCCAGAAGCTGGTGATTTACGCAACCGGCAAGGTTTCGGGCAAGGTCCGCTACGGCAAGGTCGTGATCGAAGAGGGCGGCCAGCTCTCCGGCGATATCCAGGTCGGTACTGCTGCTGCGGCGAACAAAGGCCTGTCCGTTGCAAAGGTTGGCTAATCTGCCTTGCCTGTGAAGTGCATGCGCTAGCTTTTGGCTAGCGACGAGGATGGAGAAAACCCGGATTACGCATTGCGTATCCGGGTTTTTCTTTTGTGCGGCATTCTGTCTCACCAGCAAGGCGTGCGACAATATCGGACTTTGGTTCGCCGCAATATCACAACAACCATGATGCATCCGGAATACATCCTCACCCTGTCCTGCCCCGACCATCGCGGGATTGTCCATCGCGTGTCAGGCTTCCTCGCCGAGCATGGCTGCAACATCATCGACTCCGCCCAGTTCGGCGATGCACAGTCGAAGCTGTTCTTCATGCGCGTGCACTTTGCTGCGGAAGACCCGGCGGTCAGCGATACGCAACTGCGTGCCGATTTTGCGGAGGTGGCGCGGGAACTACAGATGAACGCGCAACTGCATGACGCGCGCAAGAAGCCGCGCATGATGCTGATGGTGTCGAAGATCGGCCACTGCCTGAATGACTTGCTGTTCCGCTACAAGAGCGGCCTGCTGCCGGTAGAGATCCCGGCAATCGTCTCGAATCACACCGATTTCTATCAACTGTCTGCCAGCTATAACATTCCTTTCCATCACCTGCCGCTGGCGACAGGCGCATCAGCCGAAGCCAAGCGTGCACAGGAAGAGCGCGTGCTGGAAATCGTGAAGGCAAACGACATCGACCTGGTCGTGTTGGCGCGCTACATGCAGATCCTGTCGCCTGAAATGTGCGACGCGCTGAAGGGACGGGCGATCAATATCCATCACTCCTTCCTGCCCAGCTTCAAGGGCGCCAAGCCTTACTATCAGGCGCATGAGCGTGGCGTGAAGCTGATCGGCGCGACGGCGCATTTCGTGACGAGCGACCTGGATGAAGGCCCGATCATCGAACAGGATGTCGAGCGGGTGGATCACGCGATGGAGCCGGACACGCTGACCGCGATCGGTCGCGACGTGGAGTGCGTGGTGCTGGCGCGCGCGGTGAAGTGGTTTGTCGAACACCGCATCCTGCTCAACGGCCACAAGACGGTCGTGTTCAAGTAATTACAGCAATAACGAGACGGGCGGCATGCGCCGCCTGTTCATCAGTCCCATCGTCCCTTCATTCGGCCATTCGACCGGAAGTGTCCCTGGTCCTACGCCAGCACCCGCTTCAGCCAGACGCTGATGTCGGCAATCTCTTCTTCACACACCGAGTGCGGCATGGGGTACGCATGCCACTCAACGTTGTAACCAAGCGAGAGCAGCATATCGCGTGATTTCTCTGCAGTGAAAAGAGGGATGATCGGGTCGCTACGGCCGTGCGCAAGGAAGATCGGCGTGTCGTGATTGGCGCTATGACGCTCGTTCGGCAGCATTGCATGGATAGGCAGGTAGCCGGAAAGGCACAACAATCCTGCGAGCTTTTCCGGATGACGCAAGCCTGTTTGCAGGGCCATCGCACAGCCCTGTGAGAACCCGGCAAGGATAATGCGATCGGCCGGGATGCCGCGCGCTTTTTCCTGCGATATCAAATGCTCGACCATTGTCTGCGAACGGCGCAACCCGACCTCGTCCTCACGGCCGGCGATGTCGATGGTAAGGATGTCATACCACGCGCGCATCATGTAACCGTTGTTGATCGTGACCGGCATGACAGGCGCGTGCGGGAAGACGAATCGGATCGCCGGGCAGCCGCTCAGGTCGAGTTCGCGCACGATGGGCACGAAGTCGTTGCCATCCGCGCCCAGGCCGTGCAGCCAGATGACGGACACATCCGGATTAGGGCCGGATTCGATCTCAATGGTTTCCAGCACTTTGTTCATCGTTTACAACTCTTCGGTGGATTGGTAGTGTGCCGGGGCACAAGAACAGGCTATTTCTGCCGGATTGCCGACTTCGGGCGGAATGCCTTGCAGACGGCCTCGTTGGTCTCGACATAGGGGCCGCCGATGAGGTCGATGCAATAGGGAACTGCAGCGAAGATGCCCGAGACCGCCTGTTTTCCGTCTGCATCCTTCAGGCCTTCCAGCGTTTCCTTGATGGACTTCGGCTGGCCGGGGAGGTTCATGATTAATGCCGCATGGTCGGCCGTCTCGCGGATGACCGCAACTTGCCGCGACAGGATCGCCGTCGGCACGAACTTCAGGCTGATCTGGCGCATTTGCTCGCCGAATCCCGGCATCTCCTTGGTTGCCACGGCAAGCGTCGCTTCGGGCGTCACGTCGCGCCGTGCCGGGCCGGTGCCGCCGGTCGTCAGGACCAGGTCGCAGTTCAGATCGTCGACCAGTTCGATCAGCGTCTTTTCGATTTGTGCGCGCTCATCAGGAATCAGGCGGGTCTCCATCTTCCACGGGCTGGACAGCGCAGCGCCGAACCAGTCCCGCAATGCGGGGATGCCCTGGTCTTCGTACACGCCGCTTGAGGCGCGGTCGGAAATCGATACCAGCCCGATCAGCAGCTCGTCGGGATTACTCTTCTTCGGCGTCGTCATCTTGCTCTGGGGTGGGTGCGGAAGGCTTCGCCTGCAGTTGTTTGAGGATCTGAAAAATTTCGCGATAGGCCTTGGGGGGCTTGTTTTCTGTCTGCTCCTTGCGCGCGTTGCGAATCAGCGTGCGCAGCTGCTGCACGTCGACTTCCGGATGTTGTTCTTTCAGTTGGGTCAGCGCCTTGTCATCGGCCAGCAGCTTCTCACGGCGGCGCTCCAGCGCGTGCATTGCAGCCGTCTCCGACTTGGAAGCGCCTTTCCAGCTATCGAGAACCTTCTGGATGGCGGCGATTTCATCCTCCTCGAGAGAGCGCATCTTCTTGCCGACGTATTGCATCTGACGGCGGCGGCCTTCGTGGTCCTTGATCTTTTGACATTCAAGGATGACCTCGCGCACGTCTTCCGGCATCGGCACGCGCATGACGCGGTCCTTCGGTTGCGATACGAGTTCTTCGCCCAGTTCCTGCAACGCGGTCATTTCGCGCTTCAATTGGGATTTCGAGGGGCGGTCATACTGCTGCTCGAACTCGTCGGAACGGAAACCGACGGCGCCTCTGTTTGGATTAACCATGATGAATCAAAGCCATTGTGTAAACGACTGCTATGATAACTGTTTTAGCGACCTTCAAAAAAGAACAAGCCTATGAGCAATCCCGTATTTACCCATACCCAGGACCAGTTGAGAGAGCTTGCGCAGGATGTATTGCGTTTCGCTAAGGAAAAAGGCGCATCGGATGCGTCGGTCGAGATCAGCGAGGGCAACGGCCTGTCAGTGACGGTGCGCAAGGGCAAAATCGAGACGATCGAACAAAACAAGGACAAGGGGATCGGGGTAACAGTCTACTTGGGCGAGCAGGGTCATGTACGCCGGGGCAATGCCAGCACATCCGATTTCTCCACCCAGTCGCTGAAGGACACTGTTGAAGCCGCCTACAACATCGCGCGCTTCACCGCCGAGGATGATTGCGCCGGCCTGCCTGATGCCGATACGCTGGAGATGAATCCGCGTGACCTGCAGCTGTGCTATCCGTGGCTGATCTCCACCGAAGAGGCAGTCGAGGTCGCCAAGCGCTGCGAGGCGGCAGCGTTTGCCGTAGACAAGCGCGTGACCAACAGTGAAGGTGCGAGCGTGTATGCGCAGCAGTCACACTTCGTCGCGGCGAACAGCCGCGGCTTCATGGGAGGTTATCCGTATTCCCGCCACACGATTTCGGTGTCGCCGATCGCAGGCAAGGGCGCCAACATGCAGCGCGACGACTGGTATTCCTCGACGCGCGACCCGGCCAATCTGGCCAAGCCGGAGGACATCGGCCGTTATGCGGCGGAACGCGCGCTCGCCCGCCTGAACGCGCGCAAGCTCGACACCCGCAAGTGCCCGGTGCTATTCGAGGCGCCGCTTGCCGCAGGCCTCCTGGGCGCATTCGTGCAGGCAGTCTCGGGCGGCGCGCTCTATCGCAAATCGTCCTTCCTGCTCGACTCCATCGGCAAGGAAGTGTTTGCGCCCCATATCCAGGTGGTCGAAGATCCGCACATTATCGGTGGCGTCGGCTCGTCGCCGTTTGACGAGGAAGGCGTCAAGACCCAGCGCCGCGATGTGGTGAATGACGGCGTGGTGCAGGGCTACTTCCTGTCCACATACTCGGCACGAAAGCTGGGAATGAAAACGACCGGCAACGCGGGTGGCTCGCACAACCTGTCGCTCACTTCCAGCCTCACCAACCCGGCGGACGATTTCAAGGCGATGCTCGCCAAGCTCGGCACCGGCTTGCTGGTGACTGAATTGATGGGGCAGGGCGTCAACTATGTGACTGGCGATTATTCGCGCGGCGCATCGGGCTACTGGGTCGAAAATGGCGTGATCCAGTATCCGGTCGAGGAAATCACGATCGCCGGCAATATGAAGGACATGTTCCGGCAGATCGTCGCCGTCGGTGCAGATACGCTGGTCCGCGGCACGAAGGTGACCGGCTCGATTCTGATCGAGAATATGACTGTCGCTGGCAACTAAGAAACAAGCCTGCTGGTTAATCCGGCCGGCTGGTCTTGCAGAGAACAAAAGGGGGCGGATCAGCGGATCCACCCCCTTTCTTTTTGTGGCTTTCGTAGCTTTTCGTGGACGCTGCAATTGCAACGATCAAAAAAACAGCCCGCGAACGGGCTGTAAAGAAGGATTCCAGATTTTCGCTTGAGCGGCTGTTGCTTGCCGCTCCTTTCCTTGAATAGCGGGATGCTTGCTCCGCCGCTATCAGGCGTTTGCCTTGGAAGGCGGCATGTGCACTTCGACCTGGTCGAGCACGGCTTCCGGCTCTTCGGCTTCTTCAATCGTCTCATTGTTGAGGTGCTGACGCATGCGCTCGGTGTCGAGGTCGCCTGTCCACTTGCCGACCACCACGGTTGCGACGCCGTTGCCGATCAGGTTGGTCAGCGCGCGTGCTTCCGACATGAAGCGGTCGATGCCGAGAATCAGTGCCAGACCGGCGACCGGTACGCCGCCAACGGCAGACAGGGTTGCAGCCAGCACGATGAAGCCGCTGCCGGTAATGCCTGCGGCGCCCTTCGAAGTGAGCAGCAGCACGGCGAGCAGGGTCAATTGCTGTGTCATCGACATCGGCGTGTCGGTTGCCTGTGCAATGAAGACTGCTGCCATCGTCAGGTAGATCGACGTGCCGTCGAGGTTGAACGAGTAACCGGTTGGGATGACGAGGCCGACGACCGACTTCTTCACGCCGAGGTTCTCCATCTTAGCCATCATGCGCGGCAGTACGGATTCCGACGACGACGTGCCGAGGACGATAAACAGTTCTTCCTTGATGTACTTGATGAACTTCCAAATGCTGAATCCATGCATCGCGGTGATCAGGCCAAGCACGACAAAGATGAATACCAGGCAGGTCAGGTAGAAGGTACCCATCAGCTTGCCGAGGGACAGCAGCGTGCCGACACCGTATTTGCCGATGGTGAATGCCATTGCGCCGAATGCGCCGATCGGTGCGACCTTCATGATGATGCCGACGATGCCGAACAGGACGTGCGAGGACTTCTCGATGAAGTCAAACACCAGCGTGCCGCGACCGCCGAACTTGTGCAGCGCGAAGCCGAACAGTACGGAGAAGAGCAGCACTTGCAGGATGTCGCCCTTGGCGAATGCATCGATCGCACTGGACGGGATCACATTCAGCAGGAAGTCGGTCGTCGACTGCATCTTGCCGGGGCCGGTGTAGGCGGCGATGCTCTTGGTATCGAGCGTATTCGGATCCACATGCATGCCTGCGCCTGGTTGGACGAAGTTAACGATCACGAGACCGATCACCAGTGCCAGCGTGCTGACGATTTCAAAATACAGCAGTGCGAGGCCGCCGGTCTTGCCGACTTTCTTCATGTCTTCCATGCCGGCAATGCCGATGACGACCGTGCAGAAAATGATCGGGGCGATGATCATCTTGATCAGCTTGATGAACGCATCGCCCAGCGGTTTCATTTCGGCGCCGAGGCTCGGATAAAAATGTCCGAGCAGCACACCGATGACGATGGCTGTCACCACCTGCACATAGAGTGACTTGTAGATCGGTTTCTTTTCCATGTTACTTCTCCGTGATGAATTAATTGCCGCCGCTCGCGCGATGATCCGAGAACGTTTGTCAGGGAGCCAGACAGAAGTTTTTGTTCAGGAAGAGGAACAGCGAAGAGTGGATCAGCAGCAAGGTGGCGTATTGTCAGGGGCGGAAGATACATGGGCAATTGTGGACATCCGCAGGCGTGCGCACGAAAAGAATGGCGGGAGGTTGATCTGAGGTATTGATTATTTTTGAAAAGGAATATTGACGTGGACGATGATTAGGGTTTGGGGTATGCGGCACGGAGACAACGGAAAGGTGGTTGCTACGTGTTTCTACGTAGGTAAAACGGCAACCGAGTGTCAAATATTGCTAGCCGTTAGACTAAGATTTCATATCCGAAGTACAATCGGAATCCTAGGGAAAGACAAGAATTCCTAGAACTTTGTTTGGCATGTTGACCGGACACTGCGCATTTCTTTTGCATCACAGCAGTTTTTCCGATTTCATGATCTTGGCGTCGCGGTATTCCTGCCCGGCTTTTTTGAAGGGTGGCGGATGCCAGTGTGTCTAACATTTAGATCCTTCAGGAGAACAGATGGAACGTCGTTCCTTTCTAAAAAAAGCAGCCGTCGGCGCAACGGCTGGTGCTATCGCCGCGCCTGCACTGGCACAGTCACTGCCCACGCTGAACTGGCGTCTGGCATCGAGCTTTCCGAAGTCGCTGGACACGCTGTTCGGCACCGCTGAAGTGTTCAGCAAGCGCGTTGCGGCGCTGACCGGCGGCAAGTTCAACATCCGTGTATTCGCAGGTGGTGAAATCGTCCCGCCGCTGCAGGTGGTCGATGCTGTGCAAAACGGCACCGTCGAAATGGGCCACACCGCTCCGTACTACTACTTCGGTAAGGATCCGACGTTCGCATTCGATTGCGCCGTCCCGTTCGGCATGAACTCTCGTCAGCAAACGGCGTGGATGAACGACGGTGGCGGCATGACCCTGATGCGCGAGTTCTACAAGGACTACGGCATCATCAACTTCCTCGGCGGTAATACCGGTGCGCAGATGGGCGGCTGGTTCCGCAAGGAGATCAAGACACTGGAAGACATCAAGGGCCTGAAGATGCGTATTTCCGCATTTGCCGGCAAGGTGATGCAACCGCTGGGCCTGGTGCCGCAGCAATTGGCCGGCGCCGACATTTATCCGGCACTGGAAAAGGGCTCGCTGGATGCAGTGGAATGGACCACGCCCTACGACGACGAAAAACTCGGCTTCTACAAGGTGGCACCGTACTACTACGCTCCGGGCTGGTGGGAGGGTGGTGCACAGCTCGCCTTCTACGTCGGCATGAAGGAGTGGGAGAAGCTGCCGAAGGAATACCAAGCCGCGATCGAAGCTGCATCCTATGAAGCGCATGTGGTGATGCAGTCGGAATACGATGCGAAGAACCCGGCAGCGCTGGCACGACTCATCAAGAACGGTGCGAAGCTGCGTTTCTTCTCCAAGCAAATTCTGGATGCATGCTACAAGGCGTCGGTCACGACGATGGATGAAGAAGCCGCCAAGAACGCCAAGTTCAAGAAGGTGTACGACTCCTATCGCCGCTTCCAGCGCGAGCAGAACCAGTGGAATTCAGTGGCAGAAATGCCGATGCAGAACTACCTTGCTAGCCGCAAGTAAGTAAGCAAGTAAGCAAGTAAGCGACATCAAGTCCTGACGCAAACGGCCCGCATGTCACAAGGCATGCGGGCCGTTATGTTTTTTATTCCTGTCCGGTTCTCATACACCTGCGAAGCCTAATTACTGAAGAGGGCACTGAGGAGGCCACTGGAGAGGCAAACGAGAGGTGTTGAATTATTTTCAGCGACCTCAAGGGACATGCATCCCGAATCCGCCTGAAACATGCAACTTCCGTATGAAATTCCCGCGTAGCTTACGTGAAGCTTACTCAATAATCTCCCTGCATCAATATTTTTCATCTGGCATAAAACTTCGTGCGCGCGATGGTGCGACGCAAGGCATTCATTGGTTGCCATCCGGTAGTCACCCTCATACAATCTTCGCCAACATATAGCGATCCTATATGTACCTTGCGTACGAGTCCGTATGGCTATTGATGTTTAATCCAAGGAGACAAAATGGAACGTCGTTCCTTTCTAAAAAAGGCAGCTGTAGGCGCGTCGGTCGGCGCAGTCGCTGCTCCCGCACTGGCGCAATCCCTGCCGACGCTGAACTGGCGTATGGCTTCCAGCTTCCCGAAGACGCTGGATACCGTGTACGGCGCGTCCGAAACCTTCTGCAAGCGCGTCGCTCAACTGACCAATAACAAGCTCAACATCCGCTTGTTTGCCGGCGGCGAGATTGTTCCTGCGCTGCAGGTGATGGATGCTGTGCAGAACGGTACCGTTGAAATGGCGCATACCGCACCGTACTATTTCTTCGGCAAGGATCCGACGTTCGCATTCGATTGCTCCGTACCGTTCGGCATGAACTCCCGCCAGCAAACCGCCTGGATGGAATTCGGCGGCGGCAAGGACTTGATGCGTGAGTTCTACAAGGACTACGGCATCATCAACTTCATGGGCGGTAACAGCGGCGCACAGATGGGCGGCTGGTTCCGTAAAGAAATCAAGAGCGTTGCCGACCTCCAAGGCCTGAAGATGCGCGTCGGTGGCTACGGCGGCCGCGTGCTGGCTCGCCTCGGCCTCGTGCCACAGCAGATCGCTGCTGGCGACATTTACCCGGCGCTGGAAAAAGGCACCATCGACGCCGCCGAATGGATCGGCCCGTACGACGATGAAAAGCTCGGCCTGTTCAAGGTTGCCCCGAACTACTACGCTCCGGGCTGGTGGGAGCCGAGCACGCAGTTTTCCTTCTACCTTGGCATCAAGGAGTGGGAAAAGCTGCCGAAGGAATACCAGTACGCGATCGAAACCGCTGCGTATGAAGCGCACGTCACCATGCAGGCTGAATACGACGCGAAGAACCCGGCTGCACTGGCACGCTTGCTGAAGAACGGCGCCAAGCTGCGTACCTTCTCGAAGGAAATCATGGAAGCCTGCTACAAGGCGACCAACGAAGTGAACGACGAAGAAGCCAGCAAGAACGCGAAGTTCAAGAAGATCTACGACCAGTGGAGACGCTTCCGCCAGGACCAGAACCAATGGGCCTCGGTCGCCGAAGCAGCAATGCAGAACTTCATGATCAGCCACCGCTAACCGCCCGGCTGACTCTGACTGCAAATCCGCCATGCGCAAGCATGGCGGATTTTTTTTGCCTCTTGGATTGCCGCGCAACGGTATATTGCGACCGCACATCGGATTGAGTTGCAAGGCTGATATGTGATTCTTACAATCGGCTGAGCGTGAATCTGCCTGGCTGGGGGATCGTCGGGCGTGGGCGCGCGATATCAATAAATCCAAAATGAGGAGACAAGTCATGCAACGCCGTACCTTCCTGAAAAACGCTGCAGCCGGCGCATCGGTTGCTGCGATAGCCAGTCCCGCCATTGCGCAGTCGCTGCCGACGCTGAACTGGCGTTTGGCATCGAGCTTTCCCAAATCCCTCGATACGATCTTCGGTGCTGCCGACACCTTTTCCAAGCGCGTCGCGCAGCTCACCGGCGGCAAGTTCAATATCCGCGTATTCGCTGGTGGCGAGATTGTTCCACCCCTGCAGGTGATGGACGCAGTGCAGGCAGGCACCGTCGAAATGGGGCACACAGCCTCCTACTATTACTTCGGCAAGGACCCGACCTTCGCGTTTGATTGCGCCGTGCCTTTCGGGCTGAACTCGCGCCAGCAAACGGCGTGGTTCGATCAGGGCGGCGGGCGTGAACTGCTGCGTGCCTTCTTCAAGGAACACGGCATCGTCAACTTCCTCGGCGGGAATACCGGTACGCAGATGGGCGGCTGGTTTCGCAAAGAAGTCAAGAGCGTGCAGGACCTGAACGGTTTGAAGATGCGCATCGGTGGCTTTGCGGGCCGTGTGATGCAGCGCCTCGGACTGGTGCCGCAGCAAATTGCCGGCGGCGATATCTATCCAGCATTGGAAAAGGGAACCATCGATGCGGCTGAGTGGGTCGGGCCGTACGACGATGAAAAGCTCGGTTTCTATAAAGTCGCACCGTACTACTACGCGCCCGGCTGGTGGGAGGCAGGACCGCAGCTCTCCTTCTATGTCGGCCTCAAGGAGTGGGAGAAGCTGCCGAAGGAATATCAGGCCGCGATCGAGGCGGCAACCTACGAAGCCCATACCGTGATGCAGGCTGAATACGATGCCAAGAATCCGGCGGCGCTGGCCCGTCTGCTGAAGAGTGGCGTCAAGTTGCACACCTTCTCGCGCGACATCATGGAGGCCTGCTACAAGGCCGCAAATGAAGTCATGGATGAAGAGGCGTCGAAGAACCCGAACTTCAAAAAGGTCTACGAACCATGGAAACGCTTCCGCCAGGACCAGAACCAATGGGCATCGGTGGCGGACGGTGCGATGCAGAACTTCATGATGTCCCGCAGATAAACCGGCGGACATCCCTCGGTTTTCGAGATACCCGCAGCGCACACGCCCTGCGGGTTTTTTTGCGCAATAAAAAACCCCGCAGGGAAAACCATGCGGGGTTGGATGCGGAAGGCGCTTTGCTTACTTCTTCTCTTCGTCCGTAGAGAAGTTCAGCTGCGGCGGTTCGCCGTCCTTGGGTTCGCTGTCAGTGGAGAAATCCAGCTGAGGCGAGTCGCTGCCCTGGTCGGGCGTCGGGACGTCGATCTTCAATTCGAGCTGCTCCTGCATGTCGGTCTTCTCGGCCACCGACACGATGTTCGGGAAGGCGATGATCAACGCGACCATGATCACCTGGATCACCACGAAAGGCACGGCGCCCCAGTAGATATCTGAGGTCTTGACCTCCTTCGGCGCCACCGACCGCAAGTAGAACAGTGCGAAACCAAACGGCGGATGCATGAACGAAGTCTGCATGTTCACGCCAAGCAGGATGCCGAACCAGATCAGGTCAATACCGAGCTTTTCAGCAACCGGGCCGACCAGCGGCACCAGAATGAAGGCGAGTTCAAAGAAGTCGAGGAAGAAGGCCAAGCCGAAGAACAAGATGTTCACGACGATCAGGAAGCCCATCTGGCCACCCGGCAGTGAGGTTAGCAGATGCTCGACCCACAGGTCGCCGTTTACCGCGCGGAAGGTCAAACCGAATACGGACGAGCCGATCAGGATGAACAGCACGAAGCAGGAAAGGCGCGTGGTGGAATCCATTGCCTGCTTCATCAGGGACCAGGACAGGCGACGGTTCATCATTGCCAGGATCAATGCACCGAAGGCGCCCATGCCGCCGCCTTCAGTCGGCGTTGCGATGCCAACGAAAATCGTGCCGAGCACCAGAAAGATCAGCGCAAGCGGGGGAACCAGAACGAACACGACTTTTTCCGCCATGCGCGATAGCATGCCGAGGTGCAGTTTGCGGTTAAGCAGTGCAATCACAAATGCGCCAACAATACCAACTGAAGCGGAATAGATTCCCACTTCGTCGGCGGCAGCTTTGGGATGCGTGGAGCTGTAGTACGCGGCAAACGCGTACGAAGCTCCAACTGCAATGGCGATGATGACCAGCAGCGACGCGACGCCGCTCTTGCCATTCGGCTCCCGCAGGTTGCGTGCCTCAGGCGGCAGGGCAGGGACAGCGTGTGGCTTGAAGATCGATATGGATA
This sequence comes from Noviherbaspirillum sp., assembly GCA_035654275.1. Taxonomy (GTDB): domain Bacteria; phylum Pseudomonadota; class Gammaproteobacteria; order Burkholderiales; family Burkholderiaceae_D; genus Noviherbaspirillum. The sequence goes on along the minus strand of DASRXG010000025.1, from coordinate 86,917 downwards.
AGACCCAGCCGGCATACATTGCCGTCAACAGCAGGCCCGGGACAAACGCAGCCTTGTACATGTCGCCGACGGAACGGCCAAGCTGGTCGGCCATCACGATCAGCACCAGGGACGGGGGGATGATCTGCGCCAGCGTGCCGGAGGCTGCAATTACGCCCGTTGCCAGCCTCTTGTCATAGCCGTAGCGCATCATGACCGGCAGCGAGATCAGGCCCATTGAAATCACCGACGCGGCCACCACGCCAGTGGTTGCAGCCAGCAGCGCACCGACGAAAATCACCGCATAGGCAACACCGCCGCGGATCGGGCCGAACAGCTGGCCAATCGTGTCAAGCAGGTCTTCCGCCATCCCCGAACGTTCGAGAATCAGGCCCATGAAAGTGAAGAACGGAATTGCCAGCAGCGTATCGTTGGCCATGATGCCGTAGATGCGGTTCGGCAGGGCTTGCAACAGCTCTGGCTTCAGCAGGCCGAGTTCAATGCCCAGCAAACCGAAGAACAGGCCGTTCGCGGCCAGTGCAAATGCGACCGGGAAGCCCGATAGCAGGAATACCACCAGGGCGCCGAACATGATCGGCGCCATATTCGCAATTAGAAACTGCTCCATTGTTTGTGTCTCCGACGATCAGTTGATTTTGTTCGCGGCTTTGATCGCCTCGATTTCTTCTTCAGGTGTGGTCGCGTGCTTGTCGAACTCGCTCGCATCCACCTTGCCTTGCAGGTAGCCGATACGCTTGATCAGTTCGGAGATGCCTTGCAGGGTCAGCAGCAGGAAGCCAGCAGGAATCAGCAATTTTGCCGGCCAGATGATCAGGCCGCCGGCATTGCTGGAGACCTCCTGGTTCTGGATCGACAGCCATGCATAGGGCACGGCGTAATACAGGACGATGAGGGTGATGGGCAGGAGGAAGAAGAGGAAACCAAAGATATCGATCCAGACCTGGGTGCGCTTGGAGAACTTGCCCACGACGACGTCGATGCGGACGTGCTCATTGCGGCGCAGGGTATACGAGGTGGCGAGCAGGAAGACCGCCGAGAACAGGTACCACTGGATTTCGAGCCACGCGTTGGAGCTCGTATGGAAGATGTACCTGACCAGCGCGTTGCCGGTGCAGATTAGCACCGCGATGAACAAAGCCCAGCTGATGGTGAGCCCTATCTTTTCATTGAGCTTATCAATGAACCTTGATAAGGAAAGCAAGAAAGACATGGTGTGTCTCCAATTATGAAAAATCGTTTTATCGATCACGCGGTTAGGGTGACCGACATCCTAGAATCATGGGGGTTTTTTGGTTTTGCCGCAGTATATGTCATTTCATCTTGCCTGCGAATAATTAGGCGGGGCGCCGTATTCTTTTCATCTGGTTCGCACAAAGGTGAATTTTTTTGCGCAGTTTTCTGCCTCGTTTTTGTGCGTTTTTTACGTGTTAACACGTATGGACATTCGGCGGAATTGTTGCCTCGATATGTGGACATGCCTGCGCTGTCTGAAGATGGCGCAAATACCGAATGCGAAAGGGGGCAAAAGGGAAAGCATGGCGTGACAAGTGTCTCTTGCCGGCTCTCTGATGATTAATGGAAACTGCCTGATTGGCGGTTTGCGACGGGAGGTGATTGCTGCGTCGACCGTCGCCAATCGACGCAGCAGGGGAGGGGAGAGTTAGCCTAACTGGCTGCGCAAATGTGCGATGGCGGCGCGGACCTGTGCGGGCGCGGTGCCGCCGATGTGATTGCGGGAGGCAACGGAGCCTTCCAGCGTCAGCACATTGAACACGTCATTGTTGATCAGCGGTGAAAACGCGCGCAGCTCGTCCAGCGACAGGTCGGTCAGGTCGCAGCCGCGTTGTTCACAGGCGCGCACGGCATGGGCAACCGCTTCGTGCGCATCGCGGAAAGGCAGGCCTTTCTTGACGAGGTAGTCAGCGAGGTCGGTTGCGGTCGCATAGCCTTGCAGCGCGGCAGAACGCATCGCATCCGGCTTGACGGTGATGCCGCGTGCCATGTCAGCGAAGATGCGCAGCGTATCGGTGACGGTGTCGACGGTGTCGAACAGCGGTTCCTTGTCTTCCTGATTGTCCTTGTTGTAGGCCAGCGGCTGACCTTTCATCAGGGTCAGCAGGCCGATCAGGTGGCCGTTGACGCGGCCGGTCTTGCCGCGTGCAAGTTCCGGTACGTCCGGGTTTTTCTTCTGCGGCATGATGGACGAGCCGGTGCAGAAGCGGTCCGCAATATCGATGAAGCCGACGCGCGGGCTCATCCAGATCACGAGTTCTTCCGACATGCGCGAAATATGCGTCATCACCAGCGCTGCTGCGGCGCAGAATTCAATGGCAAAATCGCGGTCCGACACGGCATCCAGCGAATTGCGGCACACGTCGTCGAAGCCGAGCGTCTTTGCAACGCGTTCGCGGTCAATCGGGAAGGTGGTGCCGGCCAGTGCGGCAGCACCGAGCGGCAGACGATTGACGCGCTTGCGGCAGTCGGCCATGCGTTCGGCATCGCGGCCGAACATTTCGACATAGGCCAGCATGTGGTGACCGAAGGTGATCGGTTGTGCCACCTGCATGTGCGTAAAGCCGGGGAGGATGGTGTCCGCATGCTGCTCGGCCAGATCGAGCAGCGCGAGGCGCAGGTCTCGCAGCAGTCCGCTGATGTCGTCGATTGCGGCACGCATGTAAAGACGAATGTCGGTGGCCACCTGGTCGTTGCGTGAACGCCCGGTGTGCAGGCGCTTGCCGGCGTCGCCGACGAGCTCGGTCAGGCGCTTCTCGATGTTCAGGTGGACGTCTTCCAGGTCGAGCAGCCATTCGAACTTGCCGGATGCGATCTCGGACTGGATCTGCGCCATGCCTCGCTGGATGTCGGCATAATCCTGCGCGCTGATGATGCCCTGGTGGGCGAGCATTTCTGCATGCGCCAGCGAACCCTGGATATCGGCATCGGCCATGCGCTTGTCGAAGAAGACGGAGGCGGTGTAACGTTTGACGAGGTCAGAGACCGGCTCGGAAAAGCGGGCCGACCAGGCCTCGCTTTTTTTGGAAAGTTGTGCTGTCATAATTGGATTCCGGTGAATACGCGATTATAGAACAAGCTCCCCCTCATGCCGCCATCCACAACCACAATGAATGCAAACAAGCCGACCGAAATTGTGGTGCCGGATTGTTGCAATATCGGCGTGGTGTGCCGCACGCTGCTGGGGGTGAACGCCGCTGCGTTCATCGGCATCCTTGCGCAATCACCTGACCTGCGCACAGGCCTGTCGACCTTCGTCGAAGCGTCGATGGTGATCGAAATGGCAAGCCTCTGGTCGCTGTTCGCCGTGTGCGGACTGCGGCGTTTTCTCGAGCGCGTGCCGGCTGCCGGTGCGGTGTCGCTCTGGTTGCAGCGCCTTGCCTGCGCCGCGATTCCTGCTGCCGTGACCGGCCTGGTCATCCACTTTTTCACATCGATTAGCTGGCTCATGGGCACATTCGGGCAAATGACGGTATTGAAAGGTGTGGTGACCGGTGGCGTCATGGGTTTGGCGCTTCAGCATTACTTCGAACTGCGCACGCGCGCCTATTCCCCCGCGCTGGTCGAGGCACGCTTGCAGGCATTGCAGGCACGCATACGGCCGCACTTCCTGTTCAACAGCCTCAATGCGGTCTTGTCCCTGATACGCGATGAGCCGCGCCGTGCGGAAACCGCGCTGGAGGACTTGGCTGATCTGTTCCGCGTGTTCATGAGCGACCCACGCAGCATGACGACGCTGGAGAACGAGATCCGGTTGTGCCGGCAGTACCTGTCTATCGAGAAGATCCGGCTTGGCGACCGCCTGCAGGTCCAGTGGCGTGCAGAGAACATCAGCGACAGCGTGTTGCGTAAAGCGCAAATACCGTTGCTGCTTTTGCAACCATTGCTGGAAAATGCCGTCCACTACGGCGTCGAGCCTTCCACGCAGCCGGTTCAGATCCAGATCCATGTCAGCCGCGCCCTCGACCGCATCCAGATCGTTGTTGTGAATCCGTATCATCCGAACGCCGATGCGGGGCAAGGAAACCACATGGCGCTGGATAACATTCGCGAGCGGCTGGCGCTGTTGTACGATGTAGAAGCACAATTAACAACAACGGTCGCCCGTGGATTCTTTGAGGTGCGGCTGCGCTTTCCGTATGTGAAGGGGACTGGATGAAACCGCGGCTTTTCATTGTCGATGACGAAGCGCCGGCGCGCGCCCGGCTGAAGACCTTGCTCTCGGATATTGCGGCGGAATGTCCGCATGAACTGGTGGGCGAGGCGGACCAGGCGCAACGGGCGCTGGACGGCATCGCAATGGCGAAACCGGATATCGTGCTGCTGGACGTGCAAATGCCGGGCATGACCGGCATTGAGCTCGCCGCCCACCTGATGAAGAACGCAGCGCCGGCTCCCGCCATCGTATTCGTCAGTGCCTACGACGAATACGCACTGAAAGCCTTTGAAGTGCATGCTCTGGATTACCTGCTCAAACCGGTGCGCGCCTCACGACTCGCGGAGGCGATCCGGCGTGTCTGCAGCATGCGAGGACCCGCTCCGTCGCAAGGCGAGGCACTCGCCGGTGCGGCAAACGTCCTGAATGCCGTGCGCCAGCATTTTTCCGTGCAAGAGCGTGGGCGTGTGCTGTTGGTGCCGGTAGCCGATGTCATTTATCTCAAGGCCGAACTGAAGTACGTGACGCTGCGCACGAGAACGCAGGACTATTTGCTGGAAGAGTCCCTGACGTCCATTGAAGAAGAGATGAAGGCGAGCTTTGTACGAGTGCATCGCAATGCACTCGTCGCCCGCAATGCCATCATCGGCGTGGAAAAAGGCGTTAATAACCCCGATGGCGACGGAGACAATGAGAAGGCGCAGGAGTCGTGGCAGGTCATCCTGCGCGACGTGGATGAGCGCCTGCCGATTTCGCGGCGGCAGTGGCCGGTGATCAAGGCCCTGGTTCGATAAGTTCGATAAGTTTGATACGCTCGACAAGCTCGGTGAGTAGAGAAAAACGCGGACCTGGATGTCCGCGTTTTTCTTGCTGCGCCGTCAGCCGGTATTGCGCAAGCCTGCAGCAATGCCGTTGATCGACAGATGGATGCCGCGCCGCACCCGTTCGTCCATCTTGCTTCCGCCCGCGGATGAGGCACGATGGCGCTTGATCAGTTCGACCTGCAAGTGATTCAATGGATCCAGATACGCGAAACGGTTCTTGATCGAGCGCGCCAGTAGTGGGTTGCCTTCCAGCGGTTCCTTCGCGCCAGTGATCATCCTCAGGCATGTGGTTGCACGCTCATGCTCCTGCACGATGCGCTTGAAGATGCTGTTGCGCAGCTTCTTGTCGGTCACCAGCTCCGCATAGCGCGAGGCCACTGCAAGGTCGGTCTTGGCAAGCACCATGTCCATGTTGGACAGGAGCGTGGCGAAGAACGGCCATTCCTTGAACATCGCGCGCAGCTGCGCCAGCCGTTTCTTGTGTTCCTTCGGATCGTCGCCCTCGGTCAGCCACGACGAAACGGCACTGCCGAAGCCATACCATCCCGGCAGCAGCAGGCGGCACTGTCCCCATGAAAATCCCCACGGGATCGCCCTCAAGTCCTCGATGCGGCGTGTGGACTTGCGCGAGGCAGGGCGCGAGCCGATATTGAGCTCGGCGATTTCTGCAATCGGCGTCGCAGAGAAGAAATAGTCGGTGAAGCCCGGTGTTTCGTACACAAGGTTGCGGTAGGCGCGGTAGGCGCGCTCGGAAAGTTCCTCCATCACGCTCTCAAAGGCGGCAAGCTTCTTTGCCTGCTTGCCATCGCCAGCGTGTGGCGCCAGGCTCGCTTCCAATGTGGCCGCCACCAGCAGCTCCAGGTTGCGATGGCCGATCTCGGGATTGGAGAACTTCGACGCGATGATCTCACCCTGTTCAGTCAGGCGGATTTGGCCGTTCACCGTGCCGGCAGGTTGCGCCAGGATCGCCTCATAGCTCGGTCCGCCGCCACGTCCAACGGTGCCACCGCGGCCATGGAACAGGCGCAGCTTTACACCCGCACTGTCGAACAGATCGACCAGGCGGTTCTCTGCCTTGTACAGCTCCCAATTCGATGTCAGGAAGCCGCCATCCTTGTTGGAGTCGGAATAGCCGAGCATGACTTCCTGCAGGTCGCCCTGTCGTTCGATCAGGTGCCGCACCTGGGGCAGGGCCATGAAGCTTTCCATGATCTGTGCTGCGCAACGCAGGTCGGGAATGGTTTCGAACAGCGGGATGACCATCAGTTCCATGCGGGAATCGACCACCTGCCCGGTATTTGCATCCCATTCCATGTGCAGCAGGCCGGTTTCCTTCTGCAGCAGCAGGACTTCGAGCAGGTCGGAAACGGTTTCCGTATGTGAAATGATGTAGTTGCGGATGGCGCGGTCGCCATAGCGTTGCCGGATCTCGCGCGCGGTTTGCAGGATCGTCAGCTCCGAGGCCGTCTCGGCGGAATAGTCGATGTATGGCGAGTAGAGCAGGCGTGGCTTGCCCAGTTCTTCCAGCAGCAGCGCAACCTTTTCTTCTTCCGCCAGCGAAGCGTAGTCCGCATGCGCCTTGGCGCGGGTGAACAGTTCGGCCAGCACTCTCTCATGCACGTCGGAGCTTTGACGCATGTCCAGCGTCGCCAGATGGAATCCGAAGATCTCGGCTGCGCGCTTGAGCGCGGCGAGACGTGGCTTGACCAGCATTGCGCCGTGATGGGAGCGCAGGGAATCGACGAGGATTTGCAGGTCGCGGCTGAATTCGGCGGCGCTCGCGTACGGCGCCGCGGGTGCAACCTCCTGCCGCAGCACATGGGCTGCACCGAGTGTGCGAGCGGTGGCGGCAAGGCGAGCGTACAGGCCGATCAGCGCGCGGCGATACGGTTCGTCAGTGCGGTGTGAGGAGTGGTCGGGGGATGTTTCGGCCAATGCCAACAGTTCCGGGCTGACGCCGATCAGCAGCGTGGAGATCGACAGCTCGGCGCCAAGCGCATGCACCTCGTCGAGATAGAAATCGAAGATCGCCGTCGATTGCCTGACCAATGCGTGACGCATCGTGCCGGCATTGACGTTGGGATTGCCGTCGCGGTCACCGCCGATCCAGCTTCCCATTTGCAGGAAGGGAGGCATTTCCTTTTCTTTCGCACCATGGCGTTGCGGGAAATGTGATGCGATTTCGCATTCGATGTCTTCGTAGAGATTCGGCAACTCACGCAGGAAGGTGATGCGGTAATACGACAGCGCGTTTTCGATCTCATCTGCTACGGTGAGCTTCGTATAGCGCAGCATGCGGGTCTGCCATAACGTGGCGATACAGGCATGCAGCAGCTCGCTATTACGCGCCATCTCCTTGGGTGTCAGCGGAAGGTCGCGTTCCGCCAGCAGGCGGGCGATCTCGCGTTCGGCGTCCAGGATGCTCTTGCGTTGCACCTCTGTCGGATGGGCGGTCAGCACTGGCGAAATCAGCGCTTCCTTGAAAAAATTGCGCACGGCAGAACCGGACACGCCTGCGTCGTCCAGGCGGGCCAATGCATAGGCGATGCTGCCCTGCTGCGGGGCGGATCCGGCCAGTAGGTGCGCGCGGCGACGGCGGTTGTGATGCTGGTCTTCGGCGATGTTTGCCAAATGTGAAAAATAGGAAAACGCACGGACCACCGAAATCGTCTGGTCACGTGTCAGTTTCTTCAGCAACTTGTTCAGTTCGGCACCGGACTGCGCATCCGATTCACGGCGAAAGCGCACTGCAGTCTGACGGATGGTTTCGACTACCTGGAACACGGCTTCGCCTTCCTGTTCCCGCAGCACATTGCCAAGCAGGCGACCCAGCAGGCGGATGTCTTCCTTTAACGGCGCGTCTTTGTCAGAGGCCGGTTTTGCGATGCCCAGCGGCGTATCGTTTTTTCTTGCCATGTTGAATGATTGCAATCAGTTTTCTAGCAGGATGGAAGGGGAAGCGGACGTGGCTTTGAGGCACGGTTTGCGCGCATACGCATGATAAAATCCGCAGATGATGCGATTAGCATCCAAGAAAATCGAAAGAGCGCCTCGTGAAAGTAACCCCTCCCTCAAAATTAGTCATCGCATCGCGCGAAAGCCGCCTGGCGATGTGGCAAGCAGAGCATGTCCGCGACAGGCTTTTGGCATTATATCCACAGTGTAGTGTTGAGATTCTTGGCATGACCACACAAGGCGACCAGATTCTTGACCGCACCCTCTCCAAGGTGGGCGGCAAAGGCTTGTTCGTCAAGGAACTCGAAGTCGCGATGGCCGAAAGACGCGCGGACCTCGCCGTGCATTCCCTGAAGGATGTCCCGATGGAGTTGCCCGAAGGATTTGCGCTTGCCGCAGTTCTTGAACGGGAAGATCCCCGCGACGCCTTCGTCTCCAACAACTACGCATCGCTTGATGAGCTGCCCGATGGCGCAATTGTTGGCACGAGCAGCCTGCGTCGTCAGGCCCTGATTGCAGCGCGATTCCCGAAGCTGGTCATCCGCCCGCTGCGCGGCAATCTCGATACCCGTCTCGGCAAGCTGGATCGTGGTGAGTACGCAGCAATCATCCTCGCTGCCGCCGGCCTGAAGCGCCTTGGCATGCCACAACGTATCCGTGCGCTGATCGAGCCGGAGCAAAGCCTTCCGGCACCTGGCCAAGGCGCAATGGCAATCGAGATCCTTGAAGGCCGCGATGACCTGAAGCAGGTGCTCGCACCGCTCAATCACGAGGCGACTGCGCAAGCGGTCGCCGCCGAGCGTATGGTGTCGCGCATTTTCGGTGGCAGTTGCCAGATTCCTCTCGCCGCATTTGCGACCGTCAACGGGGCATCGATGCGTTTGCGTGCGATGGTGGCCACGCCCGACGGCAAGCGCATTGCCAGTGCCGAGGCAGACGGACCGGCGAATGCGCCCGAGGCACTCGGACGTCAAATCGCCCAAGCATTGCAGGCGCAGGGCGCGGACGACATCCTTGCTGCATGCAGGGCAATGGACGCCGGCTGACGTTCGGCTGGAGTGGTCCGGACCTGATATCGCGACAGATTGTCGCGAACATCCACGCTTTTGGTTCGATAGCGCGCAGATACCGCCGGTACGAGTGCGCTGTCGGGCAGCATGAAAGTCACCCAATCCCTTTCGCATGATGACAGACCGTAATGCACGTCCTGTAGTCCGCCCTGTAGTCATTACGCGGCCACTGGCACAGGCCACGCCGCTGGCGCAGCGCATCAGTGCCGCAGGGCGCGAGGCTATTGTCTTTCCGCTCCTGGAGATCCTGCCGTTGCTGGATCAGACGCACCTGCGCGAAGTGCTGCAGGGACTCGGTCAATATGCAATGGTCGCTTTCGTCAGCCCGAACGCAATCGATTCTGCCTTCGCGCTGCTGGATAGTTGGCCGGCACATGTCACTATTGCGGTCGTGGGCGAGGGCAGTAAGGCCGCACTCGCCAAGCATGGCTTGACGCCGTCGAACGCAGACATCGTGAGCCCTGTGGATCCGCACCGGACCGATTCGCAGACATTGCTCGAAGTGCTGGATATCGAGTCCTTGCGGAATAAGCGTGTCCTGATCGTGCGCGGCGAGACCGGACGAGAGTTGCTGGCAGACGCCCTGCGTGAAAAGGGCGTACAGGTCGAGACGGTTGCAGCGTATCGACGGGCGGCACCTGCATTGGACGCTGCGGGCAAGGCGCAACTGGCAAGCCTGCTTGACGCAGAGTGCGACTGGGTGATCACCAGTTCTGAAGCATTGCGCATCCTGATGCAGATGGTGCGAGACATCGCAGGCGATGCCGGCTTATTGAAAATGCAAAAGGCGACGCTGATCGTGCCGCATATACGGATCGCGGAGTCTGCCCGCGAGCTTGGGTTCTGCAATCTCATACAAACCGGATCCGGCGACGATCAACTAATAGCCGCGTTACAATTTCGAGCATGAACGAATTGCCACCTTCCTCACCACCGCATCCTGATTCCGTTCCAGTGAATACTGCTCCACCGCTTCCACCGCCTCAGGTCAGTACGCGAGCCAATAAGCTGTTCTACGGTGCCATTGGGCTCCTGATCATTCTGATGGTGGTCCAGTGGTGGGCTACGCAGCGGGAGATCGGTGATCTGCGCCAAGACCTGGCACAACGCCTGAAGGGCGGGGAAACAGCGGCGGCCGAGACTAAGGTCATCGTGAAATCGGTGCAGGAAGGCATGAAGGAGATGCAGGCCAAGGTTAATGTGCTCGAGAGCAAACAGGTCGAAGCACAAAGCCAGCAGCTCGCACTGGAGCAGTTGTACCAGGAGCTTTCCAAGAGCCGCGACGATTGGGCTCTGGCCGAAATCGAACAAGTGATATCGACGGCAAGCCAACAGCTCCAGTTGGCGGGCAATGTGCAGGGAGCGGTGATCGCCTTGCAGAATGCGGATAACCGCCTGGCGCGCTCGGACAAACCGCAATTCATCATCATCCGCCGTGCCATCGCCAAGGACCTCGAGTTGCTCAAGTCCTTGCCGGTGGTCGACTTGACCGGCATTGCACTTCGCCTCGACAGCGTGATCGGCCAGATCGACGGCATGCCCTTGCTGTCCGACGAGAAGCCCGCAGTTCCGGCGACACAGCCAAAAGTCTCGCGCCGCGCACAAAAGAGCGCTGAAGCAAAAGCAATCGAAGACAAAGCGTCGGGCGGGTCTGACTGGCTGGCCAGCCTTGAAGACACATGGCATAGCTGGACGAGCGAGATGTGGGGTGAAGTCAGGCAGCTCATCCGTGTGCGCAATGTCGACGTACCCGATGCGCTCCTGCTTTCACCATCCCAAGCTTACTATGCACGCGAGAACCTGAAGCTGCGCCTGCTCAACGCCCGCCTGGCGCTGCTGACCCGTAACGAGGCTGCTTTCCGCAGCGACCTGATTGCGGCACAGGATGCAATCGCCAGGTATTTTGATACCCGTGCCAAGCAGACGCAAACTGCGCAGGCATTGCTGCGGCAGGTGCAGGCGAGCAATCTGTCCATTGAGATGCCTACGCTGGCCGAGAGCCTGAATGCAGTGCGTAACTACAAGGCGAAGCCATAACAATGCGCATCTTTCTTTCGCTGGTTATCTTGTTTGCTGCCGCGATCGGACTCGCGGTCGGCGCTCGTTTCAATCCTGGCAACGTCGTCTTCTTCTACCCGCCGTACCGGATCGACTTGTCGTTGAATTTTTTCCTGGTCGTGGCGGCGTTGCTGTTTTTCGTGCTGTACCTGATTCTTGGCGCAATCCGAAGCACGCAGCAAATGCCCCAACGTGTCGCCGCGTATCGTCGCGAAAAGCGTGAACGCGAGGGCAACCGCGCGTTGCGCGATGCACTGAAAGCCCTTTTTGAAGGGCGTTTCGGCCACGCGGAAAAGGCAGCATCTCGCGCCACGGACAGCCCCGATAATGCCGGACTGGCAGTTTTGATCGCTGCACGCGCTGCACACCGGATGGGGCAAATCGAGCGGCGTGACGCCTGGCTGGCGAAGATCCAGGAGGATCCCTCGCTCAAGACCGCTCGCCTGATGACGGCAATCGAGCTGTGGGTCGATGGGCATGAGGCGGACAACGCGCTCGAAGCTGTGAATGAATTGAATTCCAGCGGCACGCGTCATATCCATGCATTGCGCCTCGCGTTGAAGGCCAACCAGCGTGCAAAGAACTGGCCCGAAGTCCTGCGCCTGGTGCGGCTGCTGGACAAGCGCAACGCACTCCATCCGGCTTTATCGCGCCGCTTGCGCGAGTTGGCGTATGAAGATCTGTTGACGAGGCAGGCCCACGATGCCGAGTCGATCCGGCGTATCTGGGGCTCCATCCCCGGCGAAGACCGGGTGAAGCCGTTCGTCGCGGTCCGGGCAGCCAATTCCTTTAATGCGAAGGGCTTGCATGACGAGGCGCGCCAGGTTGTGGAGAAAGCGCTTGCCGTGGAATGGGATGAGCGTCTCGTTCGTGCTTACGGCGACTCGGCCGGCAGCGAAGGTTCGGCAGCATTGCTAAACCAGATTGAACACTGTGAAGAATGGGCAAAATCCCGGCCGACGGATGCAGAACTGGCATTGACACTCGGCGCGCTTTGCCTTAAGCAGAAACTGTGGGGCAAAGCTCAACGCCATCTGGAACAGGCGTTGTCCGATACAACGTCTCCGGAAACCGTGCGCGAGGCACACCTGAAGCTGGCGCAATTGCATGAAGCGCTCAATCAACCGGAGCAGGCTGCGGCGCATTACCGGCAATGTGCATTGGCGTCCGTGCTGTAGGCAGGAAGTTTTGTGAGCCCGCTTGCAGCTTTCGCATCAATCCCCCTGTTTATCCCAGTATCCCAAACAATTCGTCGCCGGGACGCCATTTCGTGTGTTGCAACGCACGAGTGCCGAAGGAAAGCCGCTATAATCTGCGGTTGCAAAATTTTCTTTACCTTTGAGAGAGCATCATGAGTTTGAGTAACGTACCTGCCGGACGTAATCTGCCCGATGATTTCAACGTCATCATCGAGATCCCGATGAATGCCGATCCGATCAAGTATGAAGTTGACAAGGAAACCGGCGCAATTTTCGTTGACCGCTTCATGGGAACCGCCATGCACTATCCGTGCAACTACGGTTACATCCCGCAGACCATCTCCGACGACGGTGATCCGGTTGATGTCCTGGTGATTACGCCGTTCCCGCTGATCCCCGGCGTGGTGGTGCGTTGCCGTCCGATCGGCGTGCTGAAGATGAAGGATGAAGCTGGCGGCGATGCAAAGTTGCTGGCTGTGCCGGTCGACAAGGTCCTGCCGCTCTATAGCCGTTGGCAGAAGCCGGAAGACATGAACGAAATGCGCTTGCACCAAATCCAGCACTTCTTCGAGCACTACAAGGACCTCGAGAAGGGCAAATGGGTCAAGGTCGAAGGTTGGTTCGGCCCGGAAGACGCGAAAGCGGAAATCATGTCCGGCGTCGCAGCCTACAACAAGGAACACAGCAAGTAAGCCTGGCTTACGATGTCATCGAAAGCGCACCTCACGGTGCGCTTTTTATTTGGTGCCGGCACCGCAGCATCGCATCGACAATTTTCCCGGGATACGTCATCATGACTGCTCGCGTGTGCACATTGGAGTATCTGTAAGTGGTTTCACAACATTCCGCGCCAAACAAACCTGACGCCGGATTCGGGGATGATGACGAGTCTCCACGCAGTGCGCGCAACCGGTTGCTGCAAAAGATCGGTGAGGAGTCCGACCTTCCAGCCTTGGGGAGTTCGGTATCGCGCGTTGTTCAAATGACATCGTCTGACGATGAAGCGGTGCGGAACCTTGCCCACTTCATCCTTTCCGATGTCGCACTGACCCAGAAAATCCTTCGTATTGCCAACACCGTTACCTATCGCACGGCCTCCGGGACGTCGGTGACGACTGTGTCGAAGGCAATCTTCCTGCTCGGCTTCGATACCGTTAAAACCATCGCGCTGGCGATGCTGCTGGTCGACAGCATGCCGGGCAAGCACGCAAAGAGTGTTCGCAATGAGCTGGGCCATGCGCTGTGCGCCAGCATCATTGGGCGCGAGATGGCAAGCCGCAGCCAGTTCAAGAATGCCGAAGAGGCATCCATCGCTGCCCTGTTCAAGAACATCGGTCGGTTGCTGGTGGCTGCGTATGACCACGATTCGTACAGCAAGATCATTGCCCTTGTCGAGGGCGGGACCCATACGCCCCCGCAGGCGTCGATGCAGGTCCTCGGTTGCAGTTTTGAACTGCTGGCCGATGCCGTCCTGCGCGAATGGAACATGCCCGACTCCATCGTGCAGGCGTTGGCGCCGCTGCCATCGGGGGTGCTGAGACCTGCCAAGGCGCGACAGGAGTGGCTGCAGCAGGTGGCGGCCTTCAGTTCTGCCGCTGCCCGACTGGTTTCCGGAAAGCCCGGCGCCAGCCAGGATGCCGCAAACAAGGCGGTGCTGACGCGTTTTGGCGGCGCGCTCGGACTGGATTACGGAAAGCTGACGCAACTGCTGGCCGACGTCACCGAAGAAACGCAGGTTCTTGCAAGCACCGCAGACCTCGTCCTGCATGCAGACGAACATCCGGAAGCGCCTGAACATGCTGTCGGCACGCACTCTGAAGCCCCGGAGCCGGATCTTCCCGGTGAATTGCTGCTGGATACGCATGAGGAAGCGCCGCAACTGCAGGTGATTGAACGCCATCCGAGCGGCAAGCCCGTCAATGCGCGCGACCTTCTTCTCGCGGGTGTCCAGGATGTCACTCAGATGATGGCGTCAGGCCGCTGCAAAGTGAACGACCTGGTGCTGCTGGTGCTTGAGACGCTATACAGCAGTCTGGGATTCCGCTTTGCGACTGTGTGCCTGAAAGACGTGAGCACCCACCAGTTCCGCGCAAGGCTTGCGATCGGGGAGAAGAGTGCAGAACGACAGGCAGGATTTGTCTTTCCGGTTGCGTCGTCGCGTGACCTGTTTCACCTGGCGCTGGAAAACGATGCTGACCTGATGATCTCCGATGCCACTGCACCAAAGATCCACAACTTGCTGCCCACCTGGCATCGCGCCTTGCTCCCCGACGCACGCAGCTTCATTGTCTTGCCGCTCGTGGTGCAGAAAAAACAGCTTGGCCTGTTTTATGCGGATCGTGCACAACCTGCAACGGAGGGCGTACCCAGTGATGAAACGTCTCTGATCAAGACGCTGAAGGGACAGGTTCTGGTGGCATTGAACCCGCGTTAATGCGGGTTGGAGATGCTGCTGCGCGGTACGCGTTCGCACTGAAGTGCTCGGCGTACTGCACGCTACGCCGGGCAAACATCGCCTAGCGCAACAGGCGGATCGCTGCGAGTGCGCCGACTGCCGCGACGCCGAGGGACAGTATGGCAATCCAACGCAGTTGACGTCGAACGGCCGGCGGTTCGCGGCGCGGCTCAGCCGGTGCAAGGGCGAGCTGCATGCGCCGATGCGTACGCCGCTGCTTCATCACATAGCGTCGAAGGTCGAGCGCCATCTGTTCTGCATTCTGGTAGCGCTTTTCCGGACGCTTGCTCATTGCGTGCATCACAATTTCGGATAGGGCGAGCGGAATCTTTGCATCGATTTCATGCGGTGCGGGCGGTGCCTTGTACGCAATCTGCTGCAAGAGCTTGTGCGCGCTATCGGAACGAAACGGCGTGCGTCCGACCAGCATTTCAAACATCACTGCGCCGAGCGAGTAAATATCGGAACGTTCGTCTGCCGGCTTGCCGAGAGCCTGCTCCGGCGACATGTAGTTTGGCGTGCCGAGCATTTTGTCCGGTTCGTACAAGGTGAACTGTTCTTCGGCGCTGACTGGCTGGTCGGTCACGCGGTTCGGCGCGCGGGCGATGCCGAAGTCGATCAGTTTCGGGTACTCGTCATTCACCAGGAAAATGTTCGCCGGCTTGATATCACGGTGAACAACACCATGCTGGTGCGCATAGCTGAGCGCGTCGGCCATCTTCCAGATAATCGATGCAACCTCGTCCGGCGTAAAGCGATGCCCGCTGTCGAGGAGCCTGTGCAAGCCGCGCCCCTGAAGGTATTCCATCGCAATATAGGCAGTGCCGCCTTCGCTCGAGGCCTCATAAATCGTGACGATGTGAGGATGCGCGAGGCGGCCCGCTGCGCGTGCTTCGTTGATGAACTGGCTTTCGTAGCGGTTGCGTTCCGCCGGCGTCAACCGCGGATTGAAGGTCTTGATCGCAATGTCGCGGTCGAGTACCGGGTCGTGTCCGAGATAGACACATCCGACGGTGCCGCGGCCGAGTTCGCGGGTCAGGTAGAAGCGCCCGACCCGGGTAACGGCGGGACTGGCGTTGGTTTGCGCTGCGGCGGACGGTGTTGTCATGATGCGAAAGGATGCCGCGAAGCACAATCTTTGGCAAGAAATTATGCGTGCCCGTGTCTTATCGCAGCACGCTCGGGCCAGTCGCCTCGGCAGGCGTGAGTCACGTTGCCTTGAAGGGATTGCGCTCGTCCAGTTCGTCGATGTACGCCTCGATATCGCCTGCCTCCTGCTGCAGGAAGTGGTCGATGGCGTCGGAGAATGCAGGATGGGCGAGCCAATGGGCAGACCAGGTCTTCTGCGGCAGGAAGCCACGCGCCATTTTGTGTTCTCCCTGAGCACCGCCTTCGAAACAGGCGATCCTGTTCGCGATGCAGAACTCGAGCGGCTGGTAATAGGCCGTCTCAAAATGCAGACACGGAACGTCCTCGATGGCACCCCAGTAACGTCCATAAAGCGTCCGTTCGTCGTGCATCACCAGCGAACTGGCAATCGGCTTGTTGTTGCGTTCGGCGACGATCAGCAACACGTTTTGAGGCATGCTGGCGCCGACCCGCAGGAAAAAATCGAGGCTCAGGTAGGGCGTCGAATAGTGTGCCGCATAGGTGCGGTCATAGCAGCGCTTGAAGAACCGCCAGTCGGCTTTGCTTGCTTCGCTGCCCCGGATGTGGCGAAAGCGGATTCCCGCGTCGCGGACCTTGCGGCGCTCGGCGCGGATATTCTTTCTCTTCTTGCGGTCCAGTGTCGACAGGAAGTCCTCGAAATCGGCATAGCCGCGATTGATCCAATGGAATTGGATGCCGGCACGCAGCATGAACCCTGCTGCCTGGAGCCTCTTTGCCTGTTCTTCTGGTGGAAAAAGGATGTGCGTTGACGATAGCCCGGTGGTCTCCTGTAAATGACACAAGCTTGAAATCAATGCCTGTTCGGAAGCTTCGTCGCGCACCAGCAGGCGGCTGCCCGCAACCGGCGTGAAGGGGATCGCCGACAGCAGCTTGGGGTAGTATTTCAGGCCGTTGCGGCGATAGGCGTCCGCCCATGCCCAATCGAATACGTACTCCCCGTAGGAATGGTATTTGACATACAGCGGCATGGCCGCATCGAGCCGGAGATCATTGCCTGCTTCGCGCCACAGAGTCAGGTACTGCGGCTGCCAACCGGTATCCGGTGATGCACAACCGGTTTCGTGCAGGGCATTAAGGAAGGCGTAGGATAGGAATGGGCTGGTGTGCGTCTGTGCGCCGACCAATCTGTTCCATGCCGCCTCGCCGATCTCGGAGAGAGTGGAAACGATTCGCGTGCGATAATTCACTGTTGATAATTAATGCTTTTCCTGATCCAGAAGAGGATCAGTTCACTGATCATGACAGTCAAAGTTGCCATTGCCCAAATCAACAGCACCGTCGGCGACTTCGCCCGCAACCGTGCAAAAATCGTGGAGTTTTCCCGCCGGGCCGCTGCACAAGGGGCGGACATCGTATTGACACCGGAGTTGTCCTTGACCGGTTATACGCCGGAAGACCTCCTGCTGCGTCATTCATTCTACGCAAAAACAGCCCAGGAGTTTGAGGCGCTCGCCAAGGAGCTCGCTGACCTCAAGGACGTGCATATCGTCGTTGGTCATCCCATCCTGCATGACGGAAAACGTTTTAACGCCGCCTCCGTCATCGTCAATGGAAAGACGCTAGGCACCTACCGCAAGCACGATCTGCCCAATGACACCGTATTCGACGAAAAGCGCTATTTCTCGTCAGCCGACGAGCCTTTTGTATTCGATGTGAAAGGCGTGCGCTTCGGTATCAACATTTGCGAAGACACATGGTTCGTGCATGCGCCGAGCCGTGCGAAGGCTGCCGGTGCGCAGGTATTGCTGGTGCCGAACGGCTCGCCTTTCCACATGAAGAAACACTATCTGCGCTATGAAATGATGCGCACCAATGTCACGGGCGAGGGTATGCCGCTGGTGTATGCCAATCTCGTTGGCGGACAGGATGAGTTGGTCTTCGACGGCAATTCTTTCGTGATGGATGCCATGGGCACGGTCTGCATGCAGATGAAACATTGCGAGGAAGACCTGCAAATCGTGGAATTTGAAGCCGGACAGCCGAAGAGCGGTTATCTGGCGCCGGAATTGTCGATTGAAGCGCAGGTGTATCAGGTGCTCGTGCTTGGTGTGCGTGACTATATTGGCAAAAATGGGTTCCCCGGGGCCATCATCGGCTTGTCGGGTGGCGTCGATTCCGCACTGACGCTGGCTATCGCGGTCGATGCGCTTGGGGCGGACAAGGTGCGTGCGGTGATGATGCCGTCCCCGTATACCGCCGAGATTTCCTGGATCGACTCACGGGAGATGGTTCAGCGCATTGGCGTGCGTTACGACGAAATTCCCATCGTTGATTGCTTTGACGCCTTCCGCAACACGCTGGCGAACGAGTTCAAAGGCCTTCCGGAAGATACGACGGAAGAGAACATCCAGGCACGTATCCGAGGCACGATTCTCATGGCATTGTCGAACAAATATGGTTCGATTGTGTTGACTACGGGAAACAAAAGCGAAATGGCTGTCGGTTACTGCACACTGTACGGCGATATGGCCGGAGGTTTTGCGGTCATCAAGGATATTGCCAAGACGCTGGTCTATAAGTTGTGCGACTACCGCAATTCGGTTTCGGATGTGATCCCGCGGCGTATCCTGACGCGCGCACCTTCTGCGGAGCTGCGGCCTAACCAGACCGATCAGGACTCGCTTCCATCGTACGAAATTCTGGATGCAATCATGCAAATGTATATGGAAGAGAACCATAGCATTGCAGAGATCATTGCTGCCGGGTATCGTAGCGAAGATGTCGAGCGAGTAACGCGCTTGATTAAAATAAACGAATACAAGCGGCGCCAGGCGCCGGTCGGTATCCGCGTCACGCACCGCGCCTTTGGCCGCGACTGGCGGTATCCGATTACTTCAAAGTTTCGCGAGTAATATTCAATAAGGAGTTGTTATGAAGCTGGTTACTGCAATCATCAAGCCGTTCAAGCTGGACGAAGTGCGTGAAGCCTTGGGCGAGATCGGCATCAACGGCTTGACGGTGACTGAAGTCAAGGGTTTCGGCCGCCAGAAAGGCCATACCGAGTTGTATCGCGGCGCGGAGTACGTGGTGGATTTCCTGCCGAAAGTGAAGATTGAAGCGGTGATCGATGAAAAGCTGGTGGATCAGGCGATCGATGCCATCATCAAGGCTGCGCGTACCGGCAAGATCGGCGACGGCAAGATCTTCGTAAGAGAAGTGGAGCAGGTCATCCGTATCCGCACCGGCGAGACCGGCGCAGACGCAGTCTGATCTATTGACGCTGCATGCCAGGGGCAGGACGGCTACTCCAGCCGAACGCCCTTGGCCCACGTCACAAGTCGCAGCACGCAAATGACGAGCGCGCTTGACCACAACGAAAAATCCGGCGGCACGCCGGATTTTTGCATCAGAAGGTACATCCAGCATCCTGCGAACGAACAGATCGCATAAGGCCTGCCGTCGCGCAGGACCATCGGGATCTCGTTGCAGACGATATCGCGCAAGACTCCGCCGAATATCCCCGTAATCACACCCATCATCGACGCAATGAAGATCGGCATCCCTGCTTCCAGCGCCTGGGATACGCCAACAATCGAGAACAGCCCCAGGCCGAGTGCATCGGCCGTCACGATCAGCCGTTGCGAAAATATCCTGTGCACCGCACGTATTGCGGGAACTGCCACGAGAGAAAGAAGGAAAATCAGGATCGCATACTCCTGATGCGTGACCCAGAACAGGGGACGCTTGTCGAGCAGGATGTCGCGCAATGTGCCGCCACCGAAGGCGGTAATGAATGCGACCGTGAAGATACCTACCACGTCCATTTTCTTGTTGCGCGCCTCGATGAAGCCCGAGAACGCGCCGACCAGGATGGCCATGATTTCGAGGATCTTGATTAAGGACATGCGGCGGGTTGGAGTTGTTTGTCCTGCATGATACTGCGACGCAGGGCAAATGCAACCGAACCCTTTGCGGCCTGTCGCCGCCGCAGTCCACTCCTCGCCACGGCGGCCAGGAATAGATCTTTATGCTTTCAGCAAGACCACGAGCGCGCCGGATCCGCCATCAGCCGCACGAGCCTGGCAAAACGCGATGACTTCTTCTTTTTGCACCAGCCAGCTGCGGACCTTGCTCTTCAGTACAGGCTCTTTATTGATTGAGCCCAGGCCTTTGCCGTGGATGATGCGCACGCAGCGCATGCCGCGCTTGACGGAATTGCGCAGGAATTCTGCAAGCGCCTCACGTGCTTCTTCACGCCGCATGCCGTGCAGGTCGAGCTGAGCCTGAATGACCCAGTGACCACGCCGCAGCCGGCGCAGGATGTCCGGCCCGATGCCTCTCCGTGCATAGCTGAGCTCGTGGTCGGTGTCGAGCAAGGTGTCAACATTGAACTCGTCCGACAGGGATTCTTCGAGTGCGGCCTGCTCGTCGGCCATGCGCTGGCGCGGGATGGGAAGCGGCCGAGGAATGCTGGATTCCACTTTGCCGTGAGAGGGAAGCGGGGCGACATCGCCGACGGTGCGCCGGAACAGTTCGGCATCACGCCGGCTTTCCTTTTCGCGCCGCAGACGCTCTTCCTCTGCCGCTTTGCGCGCTTCTTCCTGCGCCTTGATTTGCGCGCGCACGGTTTTCAGTGCGGCGAAGTCCTTGATCGAACCAGACATGATGCATTTCCTGAGTCCGCCGCATCGACAGTTGGTGCGACGCGGCGGCTTACTGCTTTTCTACTGCAACCGGATCAGCCTTGCAGGCTTTCCAGGTAACGCTGGGCGTCGAGCGCAGCCATGCAACCGGTACCGGCGCTGGTGACGGCCTGACGGTACACATGGTCCTGCACATCACCAGCCGCGAATACGCCCGGAATGTTGGTCGCCGTTGCCATGCCTTCCGTGCCTGCGCGGGTCTTGATGTAACCGTTGTGCATCTCGAGCTGACCTTCGAAAATGCCGGTGTTCGGTTTGTGGCCGATGGCAATGAAGACGCCGTGCACCGCCACCTGGCTGATGCTGCCGTCTTTCGTCGACTTGATATTCATGCCGGTAACGCCGCTGTCGTCACCCGTGATTTCGTCAAGCGTGTAGTCGAGCTTCAGCTCGATCTTGCCCTCGGCGACCTTTGCCATCAGGCGGTCGATCAGGATAGGCTCAGCGCGGAACTTGTCGCGGCGGTGGACCAGCGTCACCTTGTTGGCAATATTTGCGAGGTACAAGGCTTCTTCGACAGCAGTGTTGCCACCGCCGATCACCGCGACGTCCTGGTTCTTGTAGAAGAAACCATCGCAGGTGGCGCAAGCAGACACGCCCTTGCCCATGAAGGCTTCCTCGGACGGCAGGCCGAGATATTGCGCCGATGCGCCGGTGGCGATAATCAGCGCGTCACAGGTGTACTCGCCGTTGTCGCCAATCAGGCGGATCGGCTTCTCGTTCAGCTTCGCAGTGTGAATATAGTCAAACACGATCTCGGTGTTGAAGCGCTCTGCGTGCTGCAGCAGGCGTTGCATCAGCTCCGGACCTTGCACGCCCATCGGATCACCCGGCCAGTTTTCGACATCGGTCGTGGTCATCAACTGACCGCCCTGTTCGACACCGGTGATCAGGACAGGTTTCAGGTTGGCGCGGGCGGCATAAACTGCAGCGCTGTAACCGGCCGGGCCGGAACCGATAATCAGTACGTGGGCGTGTTTGGTGGTTGCCATAACAGTGAGGGGAAGTGAAGGAATTGGTCGGTGAAGGGCGTTCAATGCCGATCAAAAAGGGCATCCGTGACTTGCAAATGTCGCCAAAAGGCGAATTTTCAAGCGTCGTCCGATTTATTCGGTATTGCGTCCGAAAAACTGGTTAAGATTATAGTCGAACCTGCCATGCGGGGCCGAGTGGCGACCCAAAAATCGCTGCGATGACGGCCACAATCACACCCGCCACGGCGCCGCACCGATTTTTCACGAGTTATGACCCGAACAACCCAAGCTTATACCCGCAATACCGCAGCGACCCAGGCCCCGCCGTTGCCAAACCGGCTGGTGCGCCTGCTGTCGGAAGCGCGCTGGATCGGACTGACCGTCGTTACCGTTTACCTGCTGCTTATCTTTCTGACATACGACAAGACAGACCCGGGCTGGTCGCAGGCCAACGTGGTGCCGCAATTGCACAATTGGGGCGGCCGCATCGGCGCCTGGATTGCCGACCTGATGCTGTTCATTTTTGGTTTTTCGGCATGGTGGTTTTGCGTCTTCTTGCTGCGCTCGGTGTGGACCGGCTATCGGCGACTGTCGCAGCGCTTCCTGCTGAAGATCGAGCCGGAGCCGGAACACCATCATGAAATCTGGATCCGGTCGGTCGGCTTTGTGCTGATGTTGCTGGGAAGCGTAGCGATCGAGTACCTGCGCATGTATTCGCTGACGGTACAACTGCCGCGCGCACCCGGCGGCGTGCTGGGTGAACTCCTTGGCGGTGCGGCGCAGACGGCGTTCGGATTTACCGGTGCAACGCTGTTTCTCTTGTTCCTGTTCGGCGTTGGCTTCAGTCTGTTTTTCCACGTCTCCTGGTTGACTTTGGCCGAACGTATTGGTGGCGCGATCGAGGATGGCATCAACGCTGCTCGCCGGTTGTACGCAGCACGTGAAGACCGAAAAGTTGGCCAGGTGGCCGCGGTGAAGCGCGAAGAAACGGTGGTGCAGGAGCGGGCGAAGATCGTCGAAGCGCCGCCGATTCGTATCGAACCGCAGGTGGTGGCAGTACCGAAGTCGGAACGGGTGGAAAAGGAGAAGCAGGTCGCGCTGTTTGCCGACCTGCCGGATTCCAGTCTGCCGCCGCTGTCGCTGCTGGACGAGCCGCCGCCGGCGCAGGAAACGGTCAGTGTCGAGACGCTCGAATTCACGAGCCGCCTGATCGAGAAGAAGCTGTCGGACTTCGGCGTCGAAGCCAAGGTCGTTGCGGCCTACCCCGGTCCGGTCATTACCCGCTATGAAATCGAGCCGGCTACTGGCGTCAAGGGCAGCCAGATCGTCAACCTCGCGCGCGACCTTGCGCGCTCGCTGTCGCTGACATCGATCCGCGTCGTCGAAACCATCCCGGGCAAGAATTACATGGGCCTGGAGCTGCCGAATCCGAAGCGGCAGATCGTGCGCCTGACCGAGATCCTCGGTTCCAAGGTTTACAACGACAGTGCTTCCGCGCTGACGGTTGCGCTGGGCAAGGACATCGCCGGCAATCCGGTGGTGGCCGACCTCGCCAAGATGCCGCACTTGCTGGTCGCCGGTACGACGGGTTCCGGTAAGTCGGTCGGTATTAACGCAACTATCTTGTCGTTGCTGTACAAGTCTGACCCGCACAGTGTGCGCATGATCCTGATCGATCCGAAGATGCTGGAAATGTCGGTCTACGAAGGCATCCCTCATCTGCTTGCGCCGGTCGTTACCGACATGCGCCAGGCCGGAAATGCGCTGAACTGGGCGGTGGCCGAGATGGAGCGCCGTTACAAGCTGATGTCCAAGCTCGGTGTGCGTAACCTCGCGGGCTACAACCACAAGATCGAGGAAGCGACAAAAAAAGAAGAAAAGATTCCGAACCCGTTCAGCCTGACACCTGACGCGCCGGAACCGCTTGAGAAACTGCCGACCATCGTCATCATCATCGACGAGCTGGCTGACTTGATGATGGTCGTTGGCAAAAAGGTCGAGGAGCTGATCGCGCGCATCGCACAGAAGGCGCGTGCGGCCGGTATCCACCTGATCTTGGCAACGCAGCGTCCGTCGGTGGACGTCATCACCGGCCTGATCAAGGCCAACATCCCGACCCGTATCGCCTTCCAGGTTAGCAGCAAGATCGACTCGCGCACGATTCTCGACCAGATGGGTGCCGAAACGCTGCTTGGCATGGGTGACATGCTCTTCATGCCGCCAGGGACGGGCCTGCCGAATCGCGTGCACGGTGCCTTTGTGTCCGACGAAGAAGTGCACCGCGTGGTGCAACACCTGAAAGCGCAGGGGGAACCGAATTACATTGAAGGAATCCTAGAAGGTGGTGTCGCGGAAGAGGGGGGCGATACCGCATTGGGCGGTGAGGCTGAAGGCGGCGGCGAGTCCGATGCCTTGTATGACCAGGCAGTGGCGGTCGTCCTGAAGAACCGCCGTGCTTCGATTTCGCTCGTGCAGCGTCACCTGCGCATCGGCTACAATCGCGCCGCACGGTTGCTGGAGCAGATGGAGCAGAGCGGGCTTGTGTCGTCGATGCAGTCCAATGGAAATCGCGAGATTCTTGTGCCAGCCGGAAATACAACAGAATAGGAACCCATTTTGAATCAGGCGAGACAGAGCAATACTCATCCGTTTCTTTCCCAAGCTGTCATCGGCCGCATAGTGCGCGCCATTGGCGTTTGCGCGCTCGTGTTGCCAGGCTTGGCCAGCGCATCGGCGCTGGAACAGTTCAAGTCCTTCGTCAGCACGACGAAGGCTGCCAAAGGCGAATTCATCCAACGGCAAATGAAGACCGCGGATGGCGCATCAAAGGCTTCCAACACATCCACCGGGACTTTCGTTTTCGCCCGCCCCGGCAAGTTCATCTGGACCTATCAGAAACCCTACGAGCAACTGCTGCAGTCGGATGGGGAAAAACTGTACATCTACGACAAGGACCTGAATCAGGTCACCGTACGGCGCCTCGGCGATGCGCTCGGCTCGTCACCGGCGGCAATCCTTTTCGGCAGCAATGACCTGGAAAAGAACTTCGTTCTGAAGGATGCGGGCAGCCGTGACGGACTGGAATGGCTCGAAGCTACGCCGAAGATGAAGGACACCACCTTTGACAAAATCGGCATTGGACTGAAAGACGGCGTACCGCAAGCAATGGAACTGCGCGATTCATTTGGCCAGTTGTCCCTGCTGTCTTTCAAGAAGTTTGAGAAGAATCCGCCGCTGGGCGCGGAAAAGTTCAAGTTTGTCGTGCCCAAGGGCGCGGATGTATTTGAGCAGTAAATCTGTAGACGGAGGCGGGTGCTGCCCGCCGAGAAAACAATAAAAGCGGCGCGCTGCCTCGCAACATGTCCTCCATCCCTCTCGCCGAACGGCTTCGCCCCCAAACGCTTGACGACGTTATCGGCCAGCAGCACCTGCTCGGCGCCGGCAAGCCGCTGCGTGTCGCCTTCGAATCGGGTGAGCCGCATTCAATGATCCTGTGGGGGCCGCCCGGCGTGGGCAAGACCACGCTGGCACGCCTGATGGCCGACAGCTTTAACGCCGAGTTCATCGCCCTGTCGGCAGTGCTGTCCGGTGTGAAAGATATCCGCGAAGCTGTCGAGCGAGCCCAAGTGGTGCGTGCCAACACCGGGCGAAGAACCATCCTGTTTGTGGATGAGGTGCATCGCTTCAACAAGAGCCAGCAGGATGCCTTCTTGCCGCATGTGGAAAGCGGCTTGTTCACCTTCATCGGCGCGACGACGGAAAATCCTTCTTTCGAGGTCAACAGTGCGTTGCTGTCGCGGGCAGCGGTCTATGTACTGAAATCCTTGTCTGACGACGACCTTGGGGAATTGATTGACCGCGCCTGCATCCAGGAACTCGATGGACTGGACTTCACGCCGGAAGCGAAGGCGACGCTGATTGCGAGCGCCGACGGCGACGGTCGCAAGCTCTTGAACAATCTGGAAATCGTTGCGCGCGCGGCAGCCGCAAACAACCAAGAAATTGTCGATGAAGCACTGCTTGCAACGGCACTGGCAGAAAACCTGCGCCGTTTCGACAAAGGCGGCGACGCCTTCTACGACCAGATCTCCGCCCTGCATAAGTCGGTGCGCGGCTCCAACCCGGACGCATCGCTGTACTGGTTCGTCCGCATGCTGGACGGCGGCGCCGATCCCCGCTATCTGGCACGCCGCATCATTCGCATGGCCACCGAGGACATCGGCCTAGCCGATCCGCGCGCGCTGCGCATTTCTCTGGATGCGGCAGAAACCTATGAGCGACTTGGCTCACCGGAGGGCGAACTTGCGCTGGCAGAGGCCGTGGTTTTTCTTGCCTGCGCGGCCAAGTCGAATGCCGTCTACAACGCCTACAATGCAGCGCGCGCATTCGTTGCAAAGGACAAGTCTCGTCCCGTGCCGGAGCATTTGCGCAATGCCCCGACCAAACTGATGAAGGAACTGGGCTACGGCAAGCTCTACCGTTATGCCCATGACGAACCGGATGCCTATGCAGCGGGCGAGAACTATTTCCCCGAAGGGATGCGCGAGCCGGGTTGGTATCAACCCGTGCCGCGTGGCCTTGAAGGAAAAATCGGGGAAAAGCTGGCTTATCTGCGATCGCTGGACGCGGAAGCGAAGCGAAACCAAAAAAAGTAAGGCCTAAGAATTCCAAATGGCTCGCCGGTAAAACCTTTTCTCTTCGGCGCATTCCGAGGCAAGAACAGGCTCCCACTATCGAGAAGCCTTGATGCCGACAGGGCATTCCTCTTGCACTGCTTCGCATATTCGGCTTCTGGAACTGGTTTGCGCGTTCTTGCCGAATGCGTCGCACTATTTAAATTTTTCTCCATTACTACAGGTACTTAGCTGAGCGCCGTTGGTGAACGCCCGCCATGTGGACCGCTTCTTCGCCAACAAGACTTGAGATCAAATAGATTTGGCGCGGAAATTGCTTTTAAGAAATCTTTGGTTGATGCCGGGACTTCGGCATCTGTACCGCGTTTAGCTAGGGAGAAGCAGTATGAGTTTGAACAATTTGCGCATTGGAGCCAGGCTCGCGATCGGATTCGCGATTATCTTGGGCCTGCTGATTGCAACACTGATAGCCAACAATGTGGTGACGACAAAGAGCCGCTCGCAAATGATCGACGGACTGAACGTTGCCGACAGCAAGCGCAGCGAGGCGAATGTCATGAAAACAGCGTTGCTCGAGGCCGGACTCGCAATGCGCAACATGGGCATGCTTTCCGAAGTCAGTGCGATGGAGAAGGAGCAAGCAAAGGTCGCTGCCCAGCGCGCACGTTACAGTGAGGCCGCGGAGAAGCTGGCGACGGCTGGCCTGAACGATGCAGAGAAGAAGGTAATCGCCGACATCGCGCTGATCGACAAGGAGATTGACGAATTGCTCAAGCAGGCGGCGGCCAAAGCCATCGCATTTGACTCCGAAGGGGCGAGCAAGATCATCACCGGCAAGGTCGATCCGCTCACGCAGCAGGCATTGGCCGGGATTAACGAGCTGATCCAGAGCCAGCGTGCAGCTTCGGATCAAGTTCTTCAAAACTCCATCGTGTCCGGGCAGCGGCTCTTGAACTTGCTGTTGGTTGCGGCAGTTGCTTCTCTGGCACTCGGTGTTGCTTGCGCATGGCTGATTACACGCAGCATCACGCAGCCCTTGCAAGGAGCGGTGGCGATCGCCAAGAGGGTTGCCGCGGGTGATCTCGGGTCACATCCGGAAGTGCATGGAAAGGATGAGATCAGCGAGCTGCTGCAGTCGCTGAAGGATATGAACGAGAGCTTGCTGAGAACCGTGAGTGATGTTCGTCAGGGTACGGACTCCATTACCGCTGCATCACGCGAAATCGCATCCGGCAACGCAGACTTGTCTGCGCGCACCGAGACGCAGGCAAGCTCGCTGGAAGAGACGGCGAGCTCGATGGAGGAACTCACAACTACAGTCAAACAGAACGCGGACAACGCCCGCCAGGCCAATCAGCTGGTTCTCTCTGCGTCTACTGTCGCACTCAAGGGGGGTGACGTGGTCGGCCAAGTGGTGGATACCATGGGATCCATCAAGGCCAGTTCAACGAAGATCGTGGATATCATCAGCGTCATTGACGGGATTGCGTTCCAGACCAATATTCTTGCACTAAATGCGGCGGTTGAAGCTGCGCGCGCGGGCGAGCAGGGGCGTGGCTTTGCCGTCGTGGCGTCGGAAGTCCGTAGCCTTGCGCAACGTTCTGCCGGCGCGGCAAAGGAAATCAAAGCGCTGATTGCCGATTCTGTCGAGAAGGTCGACCTTGGCAGCCACCTTGTTGACGAGGCCGGTCATACGATGGAAGAGATCGTTGCCTCGGTTAAGCGAGTCGCCGACATCATGAGCGAGATCAGTGCAGCAAGTCAGGAGCAGAGCGTCGGTATCGAGGAAATCAACCGTGCCATCGGGCAGATGGATGAAATGACGCAGCAGAACGCATCGCTGGTCGAGCAAGTGGCGGCCGCTGCGGAAAGCATGCAAGGGCAGGCGCAGAATCTTGCCACTGCGGTGTCGAAGTTTGACTTGGGCACAGGGACGCAGTTGGCGTTGTCAGCTTCTGCGCTGGGTGTCACAACTCGGCCAACACAGCCTGCATCACAAGCTGTGCGCAATTTGCCGGCGAGGGCCGCGCGCGGAGCGGTGGCGCACAGGAATTCTGCCCAACAAAGGAAATTGCCTGCGGCTGTGGGCCAGGATTGGGAGGAGTTCTAACTGTCTGTTGGGTTGGCGGTAGGGCCAGCCCAACCAACTCAGGCAATGCATTTGCTGTCTTGCGGGATCAACCTTTTATCCGCATGCGGGCATTGCGGTAAATGGCGCACGAGCATGCATCATTATGTGGCTTTCAGCGTTACGTGGGGCAGCCATTCGCAGGGAGCCCGGGCCTACTTGGCGCACACCGCTTACTGTCTGCGTCAGTGCGCCTTGCCATCAATATATTGTTGGACGCTTCAAGGAATCTCTTTAGGGAATAAAAAATGGCCAACTTTCGTTGGCCATTTTTTTAGGTGTGCCGTTCGATCGTTTACGATGAATCAGCTTCCGCGATAGGTCGAGTACGTCCACGGCGTACACACCAGCGGTACGTGGTAGGCAGCCTTTGCGTCAAAAATGCCAAAGCGCACCGGAACACGATCGAGGAAGGCTGGTTCCGGCAACTTGACGCCGTGCGAGCGGAAGTGATCGCCGATGTGGAATATGAATTCATACTCCCCCACCTGCATTTCTTCGCTCTTCATCGGTAGCTCGTCGGTACGACCATCGCTATTGGTCTTCAGCGTTTTGATCAGCGTACGTTTTTCGCCTTCAATGCGGAAGAAGTCAATGCGCAGGCCCGCAGCAGGGCGGCCGTGATAGGTGTCGAGCACGTGTGTCGACAGCTTCGCTTTTGGTGCCGGTGGTTGCTGTGCCGAGGCTGCTTGCGGAAGTGCTGCTGCCGCTCCGGCTGCAGCAACGCCTGCAATAAAGCTCCTGCGTGTCAGATTTTCGCTCATATTACGTTGCTCCATTCAGTGCAGTAATGTGAAATTAGGATGGAAGCACTTGCCGTTACTTGGCTTTGTACTTCGTCAGCATTGATTGCCAGCCGCTGTCTGCGATCGCTTCGTTCACCAGTTTCTGCAGTTCCGGGTTTTTCTTCGAAACCAGGACGTGGCGGCTGTAGCTGCTATGTGCTGTCGGTGCAATGAAGATCTTCGACGTCAGATCCATTTCGTTGAGCAGGTAGTTCGCCGTAGAGCGGGGCAGCAGCGTCGCATCGATACGGCCCGCTTCCAGCTTGCGCAGGTTGGTGCGTTCCTTGTCGGAGTCTTCGCGCTTGATGTCGCCGGAAGCAACGAGTTCGTCAATGCCAGCATACTTGTGGCCGACGATGCCGCCGATTTGCTTGCCCTTCAGGGAGGACGGATCCTTGTATTCCAGCTTCTGCGACGCGTTCGAGAGGACAACGTTAGCGTCATCCATCATCTGGTTCGACCACAGGTAGGTGGTGCGATCCTTATCCTTGAACCACACGGGTGCGACCCACGCGACGGTGCCGTTGAAGTCGGGAGCGGCAACGAGCTTGTCAAGCTGGGCGCGCGATACCACTTCAATCTTGAAGTTCGGATTGCCTTTCGATTTCTTGTTCAGTAAGTCGACAAACTCATAGCTCAGCCCCTTACCCGCTTCGAGGACGAAAGGAGGATGGTTATGGTAGGTATATACGGAAACGGTTTCAGCCAAGGCAGGCAGCGCCGCCAGCGACGTCGCTGCACAGAGGGCGGTCACGGCAGTTTTAAGAATCGACTTGGATGTAGTTCTCATGCTTATTCCCTGTAAATTTTGAAGAATCATCTGCAGTGGCGAATTGCCGGTTGCAAACAAATTTCCAATGAGCAATTTTTAAGCCAGCACATGCACCTTCGGCAAATGCATGCGGACAAAAGTTTTTTCTCTATGTTCGGAAGAATAGGCCGTATTGATTCCCATAGTTGGGACGAGAATTGATATGGTGTCTCCATTGCAGAAAAAACGAGGCGCGCGCAAGTGATTTCATTGCAAGCAAATCGCCCCTGCGTGATCTAGTCGTTGACTTAACGTGGCGGCGGCTGAACGGGTGCTTGGTACAATGGCGATTTCGCAATCAAGTTACGCCATCCCCATGATCGACATTCAACTCCTCCGCAAAGATATCGACAGCGTCGCCGCACGGCTGGCAGCGCGCAAATTCCAGCTCGACGTCGCTGCCTTCAATGCGCTTGAGGCAGAGCGCAAGCAGATCCAGACCCGCACGGAAGAATTGCAGGGCAAGCGCAATACGCTGTCAAAGCAGATTGGCATGCTTAAAGGCAAGGGTGAGGACACCACCGCCGTGATGGCCGAAGTTGCCGGTATCGGCGACGAACTCAAGGCCTCCGCCGAGCGTCTCGACGTCATCCAGGCGAAGATGAGCGAGTTCATGCAGTCGGTGCCGAACCTTCCGCATGAATCGGTGCCGGTCGGTACGGATGAATCGGGGAACATCGAAGTGCGCAAGGTCGGTACGCCGCGTACTTTCGATTTCGAGGTGAAGGATCATGTCGACGTCGGCGCCGGCCTCGGACTGGAATTTGATATCGCTGCAAAGCTGACCGGCTCGCGCTTTGCGGTAATGAAAGGCGGCATCGCGCGCCTGCACCGTGCATTGGCGCAGTTCATGCTGGACACGCATACTGGCGAGCATGGCTATACCGAGTGCTATACGCCGTATATCGTCAATGCCGACTCGCTGCGCGGGACCGGCCAGTTGCCGAAGTTCGAAGCCGACTTGTTTGCGGCGAAAAAGGGCGGCCAGGAAGGCGAAGGCGAGTCGCTGTACCTGATCCCGACCTCGGAAGTCCCGCTGACCAACATGGTGCGCGACGAGATCGTTGCGGCAGATGCGCTGCCGATCAAGCTGACTGCGCATACGCCGTGCTTCCGTTCAGAAGCAGGCAGCTACGGACGCGATACACGCGGCATGATTCGCCAGCACCAGTTCGACAAGGTGGAAATGGTGCAGATCGTGCATCCGGAAAAATCCTATGAAGCGCTCGACGAGATGGTCGGCCATGCCGAAAACATCCTGAAGAAACTCGGTCTTCCGTACCGGGTGATTACTTTGTGCACCGGCGACATGGGCTTCGGTGCAGCCAAGACCTATGACCTCGAAGTCTGGCTGCCCGCGCAGAATACTTATCGGGAGATCTCTTCAGTCTCCAACTGCGAAGCATTCCAGGCCCGTCGCATGCAGGCACGCTTCCGCAATGCACAGGGCAAGCCCGAACTGCTGCATACGCTGAACGGCTCCGGCCTGGCCGTCGGTCGTACGCTGGTAGCAATTCTCGAGAACTACCAGCAAGCCGATGGCAGCGTGGACATCCCGGAAGCGTTGCAGCCGTACATGGGCGGTGTAAAGCGGCTGACGCGCGCAGCCTGAGGTGATTTGTTGACGCCCCGCTCGGAGAGTGCGGCCCAACAGGTGAAGGAAGCGGACAGCCCGTCACCCGGTCCGGGAAGGTGTCGCTGGAATAATTAATCCGGCGACTATTCCGTACCGATGGAGACTCTGCTATACTTGCACGCTTTGCGGCCTATGCGGGTCGTAAATCGACCGAATCAGGAGAGGTGGCAGAGTGGTCGAATGTACCTGACTCGAAATCAGGCGTACGGTTTCCCGTACCGAGGGTTCGAATCCCTCCCTCTCCGCCAGTAGTACCGTTAAAGCCGCCGATGAGCGGCTTTATTTTTTCTGTCATTCCCTTATCTCTCCTCGACACCCCTTGGGCTTCATATCACGGTTGTTCCTGCGTTAACGAATTGCAGCGCCGCCGATTCGAAGAGCCTCCAACCCTGGATCAAAACACGAGGCCGCTGCCTTTTTTGAACAAGGCGATGTCGAGGTAATTCGACAACCGGTTGCTCTCACCCGATGTCGCAGCGGACAAGCCGCCCAGGTCGATAGTGCCGTTCTGCGAGATCAGCTCCTGCAATGCCGAACGGCCGTTTCGTTTGGATTGCTGGATGGCTTTGGTCAGAGCCTTGGCGGCGGCGAAGCCTTCCAGTGTCAGTGACGACACCGCTTCGTCGCGGAATTTTTTCATCATGCTCAGGTGTTCGACCTGGATCAATGTAGTGCCCGCGCTCGGGTTGGGGACGACTTGCGAAAACACCGTCCATTCCACCGCCTTGGAGCCGGCCAACTCGCGCAGGGTAGACAGGTTGGTGAGGGACGTGCCGGCAACGAAGGTTTGCCCGTCATGTTGGCGGTATTCCTTGAGGAATTGCGCTGTTCCGATGGTGTCGGCAATCACGAGAATGAAGCCGGGCTTCGCTTCTGCAAGCCGGCGAGCCTCCTGCGCCAGCTGTTCACCGTTGACGCCGATACGTGCGCTTCCGACAAGCTTCATGCCGCGCTCCTGAACGGCCGCGGACAGGGCGCGATATGCATCCTGATTCAGCGGAGTGTCCTGGTAGACGACGCCGACATCGTTCAGGCCCAGCTTGCTGAAGTGGGAAAAAATGTGCCGGACTTCCTGTTTGTAGCCAGGACGCCAGAACAGGACCCGTCCGCTACTGGCATAGTCCGCCGCTGCCAAGGGGGCGAACAGGATATGGCCGCTGCGACGGAAGGCGGGAGAATCGAGGACGGCGCGTGTCGCATCATCGCCGACGCCGCCAAGCAAGTAGTCAATCTGGTAGCGGTCAAGCAGCTCGCTTGCGGCCTTGGCGGAAAGTTGGGGCTGGCCCTGGTCGTCCAGGACGATGTACTGAATGCGCCTGCCGTTGATGCCACCGGCGGCATTCACCATGTCGAAGTAGGTTTTGATGCCGGCTACATAGTCGCGCCCGATGCTCGCATTCGGCCCGGAGAGGTCGATCGACTGGCCGATGATGATGTCGTTGTTCGCGGCGTGGGCAGCGATCGAAGTGGCGAGCAGGGAAGCGGTGACCGCATTGAGGAAGTATTGGATCAGTCTTGTAAGCATCTGGCGTTGTCCGTAGGTTGATTTCGGTGCGCCGGAATTTTGCCTATTGAATATGACTGGCCGATGAAATCACTTGGGGCTGCGACAGCGGATATCGGCTCAGGACTTAGTGCGGAAAAATGCATTGGCAGCGATGGTTGTTGTCATATGTGAACCAATCGCCAACCTGCACGCTCGAATTGGAAAACGATTCGAATTACAACAAATCGATGCATGAACACGAGCAGGCTGCACAATTAACCCGGACCCGCAGGCTCGCGACAGGCTTGCTGGTGGCAATGGCTGTTCTTTTTGTTGCCACACGGCCTTTTCATAGCCGATATCCCTGGCTCTCTTTCGTCACTGCGTTCGCAGAGGCTGCCATGGTTGGCGCACTCGCGGACTGGTTTGCGGTGACCGCACTGTTCCGTTCTCCCCTCGGCCTGCCGATTCCCCATACAGCAATCATTCCCCGTAATAAAGACCGCATTGGCGACAGCCTTTCTAATTTTCTTGAGCACAACTTCATCACGCAGGAAGTCATCCGCGAGGAGCTACGCCCCATCGACTTCGCCGGCGCTGCGGCCGGCTGGCTGTCGCAGCCAGAAAACAGCAGGGCGGTTTCGCGCCAGATCGTGCATGGCATCCCGGTATTGTTGAGGGTGGTGGAAGACGATGACGTAAGGCAGTTCATGCACAGCCGGCTGAGCGCTGCACTGGAGCACACGAAGTTCGCTCCAGCACTGGCCGAAATCCTGAAGGTACTGGTCGCAAGCAATCACCACCAGGCACTGTTCAATCACATGATCAACCTTGCTGCCAATGCGCTGGAGCACAACAAATCCTATATTCGCTGGAAGATCCATGAGAACAGTCCGCGCTGGATGCCCAAGGCGATCGACGAAAAGTTCTACGTGCGCATTCTCGATGCGGTGCAAAGCACGCTGGATGAAATGCGGGATGAAGACAGCGAATGGCGCATGCGCTTCCATTACACCACCGAAGAATTCATCGAGAACCTGAGGACCTCACCGGAATACGAAGCGAAGCTGGACGCGGTAATGGGGGAGGTCCTCGGCCACCCGCTGGTTCGCAACTACACGATTGAGGTGTGGCACGATGTCAAGGCGCGTTTGCTGGCGGATGCGGCTTCACCGGAGTCCCAGATGGCGGCCAAGCTGGAGAAGACCTTGGCGGCATTCAGTAATGATCTGCTGCGCGATATAAACATTCAACGGAAGTTGAATCAATGGATCAGGATTTTCGCAACGGAAACAATTGTCGCGCGTCGTGAAGAGATTGCGGACCTCGTATCCCGGGTAATCCATAAATGGGACGCGGAAACGATGTCCCGCAAGCTGGAATTGCACGTAGGTAAAGACCTGCAGTACATCCGGATCAATGGCACCTTGGTAGGCGGACTGGTCGGCCTCCTCTTGCACGCAATTTCACTTCTGTTCTGACGCGCTGAAACAAGGCGCGGTCGAAAGTTTTTCACTCCCTCAGTCTCCTCCTCCTGGTTTTTATACTGGAAGTTCTCCGCCCTGTATCAGCCGCGTTAATTTGTGCGAAAGCGTCTGTTCCGCAAATCAGTAGCCGAACTTTTAGCTGTCATGCCTGCGAAGAATGTGACTTCAAGCCCCGCAGGGCGAGATTTGCAGGACTTACCCCTTTTCGCGCGAACCCAACCTTACGAATTTTTTCTAATTTGCGCCGCCTGGCTATGCCTCTCTTGAGGATTTTCTACATAGATACTGTTACATCGCGATGACAAAAAATTAACGCCACGTGCGCTTTGTGACATGGTTCTTGTCACTGTCATATAGCTGTCACATTTGTTGGCTAGAGTTCGCCCTGTCTTACTTTGACAACTTTCATGGAGCAGATATGCGACTGAACAAATTCCTTGCATCGGTAGCTGTTGCCGCCGGTACCGCGATTGCGTTTTCTTCCGCAGTGGCTGCCGACATCACCGGCGCCGGCGCAACCTTCCCGTACCCGATCTATGCCAAGTGGGCGGAAGAATACAAAAAGGCCACCGGAAACGGCTTGAACTACCAGTCGATCGGTTCTGGCGGCGGTATCAAGCAGATCAAAGCCAAGACCGTGGACTTCGGCGCTTCCGACATGCCGCTGAAGGCAGAGGACCTGGAAAAAGAAGGCCTGATGCAATTCCCGGCGATTATGGGCGGCGTGGTGCCGGTCGTGAATCTGGAAGGCGTTGCTCCCGGGCAGATGAAGCTGACGGGCGAAGTGCTGGCCAATATCTACCTCGGCAAGATCACTAAATGGAATGCACCGGAGATCGCTTCCCTCAATTCCGGCGTCAAGCTGCCTGACCAGGAAATTACTGTTGTCCATCGCGCCGACGGTTCGGGCACGACCTTCGTGTTCGCCGACTACCTGTCCAAGGTCAGCCCCGATTTCAAGTCCACCATCGGTGCAGGAACGGCGGTCAAGTGGCCCACGGGCGTAGGCGGCAAGGGCAATGAAGGCGTCGCAGCCAACGTGCAGCGCATCAAGAACTCGATCGGCTATGTCGAGTATGCCTATGCCAAGCGCAACAAGATGAGCCACACACAAATGAAGAATCGCGACGGCCAGTTCGTACAGCCGGACGACGAAACCTTCAAGGCGGCTGCTGCCGGTGCCGACTGGGCGAAAACGCCGGGCATGGCCATTGTCCTGACCGACCAGCCGGGCAAGACCAGCTGGCCGATGACGAATCCGTCCTACATCCTGATGCACAAGGTGCAGGCAGACGCTGCAAAAGGTCGCGAAGTACTGAAGTTCTTCGACTGGGCCTTCAAGAACGGCGGCGCGATGGCAACCGAGCTCGACTACGTGGCGCTGCCGGCGCCGGTCGTCAAGCTGGTTCAGGATGCGTGGAAGGCGCAACTGAAAGACGCGTCCGGCAAGGCAGTCTGGTAAAGGATTCGCAGGAGCCTGTTTGAATTGCTTCACGGGCTCCGTGTCTTCCGCACTGCATCGCAACGCAGTATCCCAAGGCAGCCGTCATGATCCCTGCATATTCTCCGCGTCCCGGATCATGGCGCCGCCGCAATGGCCCCGTGGGGCAATTCGCTTATGAATGCACATACGTCTTCGATTGGAACTCCAATCACGAATAGCGAACAGAAAATGAAAGAACAGCAAGCCGCTGACAAGGCGATGGTCTCCACCATGCGCATGCAGCGGTTTCAGGATTTTCTGTTCCACAAAATAACGCTCCTGTTCGCCCTTAGCGTCCTGGTGGTCCTTGTCGGCATCATTGTTTCCCTGGTTATCGGCGCGTGGCCAGCCTTCAAGGAATTCGGCCCGGCATTCATCAATACCATCGAATGGGATCCCGTCAATGACCAGTATGGCGCGTTGATCGCCATCGTCGGCACACTTGCCACCTCGCTGATTGCGCTGCTGATTGCCTTCCCCATCAGCTTCGGTATCGCACTATTTTTGACCGAGATCTGCCCCGTGCCGTTGCGCCGCCCGATGGGGACGGCAGTGGAACTGCTGGCCGGCGTGCCGAGCATCATATACGGCATGTGGGGCCTGTTTATTTTCGCTCCGCTGTTTGGCGATCATGTGCAGCCCATCCTCAACAAGACACTCGGCCAGTTGCCTGTGATCGGGCAGCTCTTCAAAGGTCCGATGATGGGCATCGGCATCCTTACCGCGGGACTCATCCTTGCGGTCATGATCATTCCATTCATCGCGTCCGTCATGCGCGATGTCTTCGAAATTGTTCCAGCAGTCCTGAAGGAATCGGCCTACGGACTGGGATGCACCCGCTGGGAAGTGGTGCGCAAGATCGTGCTGCCTTACACCAAGACCGGCGTGGTCGGCGGCGTGATGCTGGGGCTGGGCCGCGCGCTGGGCGAAACCATGGCGGTCACATTCGTCATTGGTAATGCGCACAAACTATCGTGGTCGTTGTTCGCGCCGGGCAACAGTATTGCCTCGACGCTCGCCAACGAGTTTGCCGAAGCCGAATCCACGCTGCACGTGTCCTCACTGTTTGCACTCGGCCTCATCCTGTTCGTCATTACCTTTGTCGTGCTGTCTGCGGCAAAGCTCATGTTGATGGGCATGTCACGCAAGGAGGGAACCAAGTCATGAATCCCGTTTATCGCAAGCGCCTCTGGGCACATCGTTTCGGCATTGCGCTCTCCGTGTTTGCCATGGCGATTGGCCTGTTTTTCCTCGCATGGATCCTCTTCACGTTGCTGGTGAAGGGCTTCGGTGCGCTAAGCATGTCGATCTTTTCAGAGACGACACCGGCGCCGGGCAATGAGGGTGGCGGCCTGATGAATGCGATCGTCGGCAGCCTGTTGATGGTTGGCGCGTCAACGCTGATCAGCACGCCGATCGGCATCCTGGCCGGCATGTACCTTGCCGAGTACGGCGAAGAAAGCTGGTTGGCACGCGTCACCCGCTTTGTCACCGACATCATGTTGTCCGCTCCTTCGATTGTGATCGGCCTCTTCGTGTATGCCATCTATGTCGCGAACGTAAAGCATTTTTCCGGCTGGGCAGGAACGTTTGCGATCTCGCTGATCGCAATTCCGGTCATCGTCCGCACCACGGACAACATGCTCAAGCTGGTGCCGAACAGCCTGCGCGAAGCGGCATTCTCGCTCGGTGCGCCGCGCTGGAAGGTCGCAATGATGGTGCGCCTGCGCGCGGTCAAGGCCGGCGTTGTTACTGGTGTCCTGCTAGCGGTTGCACGCATCTCGGGCGAAACCGCACCGCTGCTGTTCACCGCCCTGAATAACCAGTTCTTCAGCGCCAATATGAACGCGCCGATGGCCAACCTGCCGGTCGTGATCTACCAGTTCGCGATGAGCCCATACGACAACTGGCGCGAACTCGCATGGGGCGGTGCGTTGTTGATTACCTTTAGCGTGCTCGGCCTGAATATCCTGTCGCGCACTCTGTTCAGCCAGAAAGTACCAAATTAAGATGAATAATCAGATGCCAGCAAAAGCCACGCTCGAAATCTCCGACCTGAATTTCTTTTACGGTAATTTCCAGGGGCTGAAGAATATCAACCTGAATATCTACGAGAAGAAGGTCACTGCGTTTATCGGCCCATCCGGCTGCGGCAAATCCACGCTGCTGCGGACCCTGAACCGCATGTACGACCTTTATCCCGGCCAGCGCGCCGAGGGCAAGATCATGTACAACGGCCGCAATATCCTTGAACCCGGTCAGGACGTGAACATGCTGCGGGCAAAGGTGGGAATGGTGTTCCAGAAACCGACACCGTTTCCCATGTCCGTCTATGACAACATCGCCTTCGGTGTGCGCTTGTATGAGAACCTCTCGAAGGGCGCAATGGACGAGCGCGTCGAATGGGCGCTGAAGAAGGCGGCGCTCTGGACTGAGGTCAAGGACAAGCTGAACAAGAGCGGCCTGAGCCTGTCGGGCGGCCAGCAGCAGCGCCTGTGCATCGCGCGCGGGGTTGCAGTCAAACCTGACGTGCTCCTGCTGGACGAGCCGACATCGGCGCTCGATCCCATCTCGACCGCGAAAATTGAAGAATTGATCGCGGAGCTGAAAGAGGATTACACGATTACCATCGTCACGCACAATATGCAGCAGGCCGCGCGCTGCTCGGACTACACTGCGTATATGTACCTCGGCGAGCTGGTCGAATTCGGCGAAACCGACCAGATCTTCATGAATCCGGGCAAGAAGGAAACCCAGGACTACATTACCGGCCGTTTTGGCTGAGTCCATCCTCCCACCGACAAGCCAAAATCAATCAGGAGAACCAGATGCCAGGCGACCATTCTTCTAAACAGTACGACATGGACCTTGAAACCATCCGCTCGAAAGTGCTACAGATGGGCGGGTTGGTCGAGAGCCAGTTCAACGATGCCATTGCCTGTTTCCGCACAGGTAACATCGAGCAGGCGGAGCAGGTCGTCCGCACGGATGAAAACGTGAATCGTCTCGAGGTGACACTCGACGATACCTGCAGCCATCTGATCGTCAAGCGCCAGCCGGCAGCGAATGACCTGCGCACCGTGATGGCGACGCTAAAAGTGATTACCGACCTCGAGCGCATCGGCGACGAGGCGGCCAAGATCGCCCGCACCGCGAAGAACATGCATGAGCGCGGAACGATTGGCACGCTGAACCACTACGAGTCGATTCGGGTGATCGCCGCCAATACGTCCAACTTCCTGCACGATGCCCTGGACGCGTTCGCACGTCTCGATGACAAGCAGGCGGCGAAGATCATGGGCGATGATGAAGCGATCGACCACGAGTTCCGCTCCATTTTGCGCACAATGATCACCTTCATGATGGAAGATCCGCGTACGATATCGGTAGCGCTGGATACGCTGTGGGTGGCAAAGGCGATCGAGCGCATCGGCGATCACGCAAAGAACATCGCCGAGTACGTCATCTACATCGTTGAAGGCAAGGACATTCGCCACAGTAAACCGGGCAGCGCACTCTGAACATGGCAGTCGATAAAACCACAATCCTGATTGTCGAAGACGAACCTTCGATCGTGGAGCTGGTGACGTTCACGCTCAAGGAGGCGGGCTGGAATACCTATGCGGTGAGCAGTGCTTCCGAGGCGTGGGAGTTCATGCAGCGCCGCACCCCCCATCTCGTGCTGCTGGACTGGATGCTTCCCGACCAGACGGGATTGCGCCTGCTGTCGCGCATCCGCGGCGACCGGCAGCTGCAGGCGCTTCCCGTGATCATGCTGACCGCAAAGAGCATGGAGGAGGACAAGATTGCCGGCCTCGACACCGGTGCGGACGACTACATCACCAAGCCGTTCTCGCCGCGTGAACTCACCTCGCGCATCAAGGCGCTCCTGCGTCGCAAGAGCCCGGAACATGCGGAAAACATGATGAGCGCCGGGCCGGTGAAGCTGGATCCGGTCAGCTGCTCAGTGATGTTGCACGACCAGAAGATCGACATCGGCCATGCGGAATTCAAACTGCTGAAGTTCTTCCTTGCGCATCCCGACCGCGTGTTCTCGCGAAGCCAGCTGCTCGACAAGGTATGGGGCGACCATGTCGTGATTGAAGAACGGACTGTCGACGTGCACGTTCTGCGACTGCGCAAGGCGCTGAAAGATGCCGAATCGCTGATCAAGACGGTGCGTAGTGTAGGCTATATGCTGTCCGAAAAATAATCACGCCTCTCCATGAATCCCCATTTGCTTTTCTGGATTCCCGCCGGCCTGCGCCTGTTATTCATCCTGCTTGCCGGCGGCGTCCTGTGGTACTTCTTCGGGCCGATGATCGGCCTGTCTGCAGCACTGGCCGGTGCGTGCTTTTCATTGGGCGTGCAGCTGCATTACTTGTACCAGTTGTCCGCCTGGCTAGATAATCCGACGAGTGCGCGATTGCCTGATGGCTGGGGTGCATGGACTGGCATTTTTTCACGCTTGTACAAGC
Organism: Noviherbaspirillum sp.; assembly: GCA_035654275.1. GTDB lineage: Bacteria > Pseudomonadota > Gammaproteobacteria > Burkholderiales > Burkholderiaceae_D > Noviherbaspirillum. The sequence continues at coordinate 46,473 of DASRXG010000025.1, read as the reverse complement.
TCCGGCGTGACGACGAAAAGAACCAGGCCGAGCTGACAGAGTGGCTGGCGCGCTTCCGGCAGGCGATGAAGCTGCTGCCCGATGGCGTTGTCATTATGGATGACGTCTTATTTCTTGAGTGGTGCAATCCCGCAGCGGAAAAGCACCTGCATCTGCAGCTGGATCGCGACAAGGGCAGGCGCGTGACCAATTTGGTCAGGTCGCCGGAGTTCATCGACTACATCATCCTTGGCCGGTATGAGCAGCCGCTCACCCTGACCGCACGCGAACGAAAGTTGATTGTCCAGATCATCCCGTTCGAAAATCGGCGCCAGATCCTTGTCACGCATGATGTGACGGAATCCGAGCGTATCGAGATGATGCGGCGCGACTTCATCGCCAACGCATCGCACGAGCTCCGAACACCGCTGACGGTCATCAACGGCTTCCTGGAGATCGCCTATAACCAACCCAATCTGGACCTTCAGACCCGCATGTCGCACTTGAAGCTGATGATAGAGCAGGGCCAGCGCATGCAGAACCTGGTCGAGGACATGCTGACATTGACGCGACTGGAGTCGATCGACTATCCGCTTCGGCCGGAAAGGGTCAATATTCGGGCGCTGCTTGAACAGATCCTTCAGGAGGTGCAGGCATTATCGGCCGGCCGGCATACGATTACGCTCGAAGTTGATGGCCCGGACATCAAGGGTGGTACGGAAGAATTGCGCAGCGCATTTGGTAATCTCGCTTCCAATGCAGTGCGCTATACACCTGATCATGGATGCATTCGCCTTTCCTGGTGCATGAAGGAGGACGGTCCCGAGTTCGCCGTGCAGGACAATGGTATCGGCATCCATCCGGAGCACCTGTCCCGTCTGACCGAACGTTTTTATCGCGTAGACAAGAGCAGATCGCGCGAGACGCAAGGCACAGGATTGGGGCTGGCTATCGTCAAACACGTGCTCTTGCGGCATGGTGCGTCGCTGCTGATCCAGTCGGAACCAGAGAAGGGAAGCACGTTCACCGTAAAGTTTCAGAGTAGTGCCGTAAACGACCAGAATTAAGAATCCTGTCGGCGGAGAGTTGCTTGGGTTCAGAAGCGGACCGTGGTAGAGTGATTTCAGGCAACTTGTTGCTGTACTTTACCGACAGGATACGAACATGAAGCTATGCCGGTGCGCGGTTCCAGCAGTCTTTCTGGTCGGAACCGTATTCGTATTGTCCGGATGTGCGAGCCTGCTTCCTCAGACAAAACAGGAAACGCAAACCCCTTGGCACAGTTATGCCGAAGCCCAGGCGATGTTTGACCAGATTGTCCCCGGGAAGACGGTGCTTGCCGACCTCAAGACTCTCCGGGTTGATCCGAGTCAGACTTCCAACGTGGCGCTGTTAAGTCATACCGACCTGCTTCGTCGCCTGTTCCCCACTTCGTCTCTCGACATTCGCACTCTGGATCCTGGACTGCAGGACTGCGTGGCATCACCGAGCTGCTTCGGCTATGAGATTGAACAAATCTCACTTCATCGCCGGCGGTTCGGTAACTTCTGGGCTGATTTCTTCAACTTCCGTCGCCAAACCGATGTGTCGGGCTGGCAGTTCAATGCTGTTATCGTTATTAAGGACGATACGGTGGTGTACAAAATGTGGAGCGGCAAACCCAGTATTCATCAACTGGAGCAGGAGAAGATTCCTCTTGGGCCATTCCAATCCATCGGGCCGGCCTTGATACAGCGCTGATTCAACTTCGACGCGTAGGCGCGTAGTGTGAATGTAGAGCGTAGTGAATGTAAAAACGCCGGCCATCGCCCTCATGCGGCGATGGCCGGCGTTCGGATGCGGACTAATTATTTGTAGCCAACCCGATCCAGAATACGCTGTGCTGCGATCTGGTTCTTGCCAATCGTCGCGATCGAAATATTCTCTGCCTTGAACTTGCCAAGCGACTCCAGCGCGGGGTTCTTGGCTACCGCACTGGCGACCACAGGCCACTCGTTATTGCCGTTTGCCAGATAGGCTTGTGCCTCGTCGCTGGCGAGATATTCCAGGAACTTCTTCGCTGCTTCCGGATGGGGCGCATTCTTTGCGACACCGCCGCCCGAGATGTTCAGGTGTGTGCCGGAGGTTTGCTGGTTCGGCCAGACAAAGCCGACCTTGCTCATCATATCCTTGTCTTCCGGCTTCGTGGAACGCAGCAGGCGCACGTAGTAATACGTGTTGGCCACCGCGACGCCGCACTCACCCGAGGCCACGCCCTTGATCTGGTCGGTGTCGCCGCCGCGTGGCGGGCGTGCGAAGTTGGCGACAACACCTTGGGCCCACTTCTCCGTCGCAGCTTCGCCGTTACGTTCGATCATGGAACCGATCATGGACAACATGTAAGGATGCGAGCCGGAACGAGTGCAGACCTTACCCTTGTTTTTCGGATCGGCCAGTGATTCGTAAGTGGAAACGTCTTCCGGTTGCACGCTCGCCTTGTTGTAGACGATGATGCGGCCACGCGTGGAAAAACCGTACCATTCCGCGCCTTTTCCATCGTCCTTGCCACGCAGGTTGGACGGAATACGTGCCTCCAGAACCTTGGACTTCACTGGCTGGAACATGCCTTCGATCTGTGCGCGCCAGAGACGGGCGGCGTCGACGAGAAGGATGACGTCGGCCGGGCTGTTCTTGCCTTCATTCTTCAGTCGCTCAAGGATGCCGTTGTCGTCTGCTTCAATGCGATTGATCTTGATACCGGTTTGCTTGGTGAAGTTCGAGTACAGCTGTTCGTCAGTCTGGTAGTGGCGAGCCGAGTACAGGTTCAACTCCTGATCCTGCGAGTTGGCGGATGCGGAAGCAACGAGGGCCAAGGCGGCGAAGGCGATCTTATTGAAGGCAGGTTTCATTGAAGTTCCTTGATGAGAATAATTTTCAATAACAAACAGTATATCCAGTTTTTATTTAAATGGGAATCATTCTCATTGATGGGAAGAATGAACGAAAGTATTGAGTTCCGGCATTCGGCTACAATCTTGTTTCCGTTGGAAAATACTCTTGCGGCTGTATTTTCGCGATGTCAATTTAACGTCGTTTCTCCTGCTTGGCCTCTGTATGAAGCGTCAGTTCTTCCTTGTCTTGCTCCCTGCGTTATTGCTGTTCACCGGCTGTGAAACGGTGCCTCCGCCCGTCAGCCAGCCAGTGGCGCAAGCGGTTGTTGTGCAGCAACCAAAGCCACCGAGACCGGTGAAGATCGGATTGGCGTTAGGCGGCGGGGCAGCGCGTGGATTTGCGCACATTGGCGTGATCAAGGCGCTCGAAGCCCAGGGAATCGTGCCGGACGTGGTAGTGGGGACGAGCGCAGGCAGCCTTGTGGGCGCACTGTATGCCGCTGGAAATAACGGGTTTGCCCTGCACAAGCTGGCGCTGGAAATGGATGAGGCGGCGATTTCTGACTGGTCGGTGCCCTTGTTCGCGAAGTCGACCGGGGTACTGAAAGGCGAAGCACTTCAGAACTATGTGAACCGTGCCATCCACAACGTTCCGCTGGAGAAGCTGAAGATCCGATTTGGTGCCGTGGCTACAGACTTGAACTCCGGAGCGCCAATCTTGTTTCAGAGAGGTAATACAGGGATTGCTGTGCGCGCGTCGTCCGCGGTGCCAAGTGTCTTCCAGCCAGTGAAAATCGGGGATCACTACTATGTTGATGGCGGCTTGGTAGCCCCCGTGCCGGTTCGATTCGCCCGCGAAATGGGCGCTGACTTCGTCATTGCAGTCAATATTTCGTCGCAACCCGAAGCCCAGTCTTCGGCCAGTTCGGTCGACGTCCTATTGCAAACGTTCGCGATCATGGGGCAGACCATCAATCAGCATGAGCTGAAAGATGCAGATATCGTAATTCAACCGCGTTTGGGGGGCATGAAGGGCAATGACTTCCCGGGCAGGAATACCGCAATTCTCGCCGGCGAGCAGGCTACTGCGGCCTTGATGGGAGATATTCGGCGAAAACTGAATGCGAAGCGCGAGCAGTGAAACGCGCTCGTATAGCTAAGTGAGCACGACTGGAATCATTCCGGTTGGTTAATGCGTCGTGCCCCATTAAACCGTTTCTTCCAGTAGCCGACGTCCATGCTTTCAATGCGCACTTTGCCGCCGCCAGAAGGTGCGTGGACGAATTTGTTATCACCAAGATAGACGCCAACATGGGAAAACGCGCGTCGCAAAGTGTTGTAGAACACCAGGTCCCCAGGTTGCAGATTCTGTGTATCTACATGTTCCCCAACGCGGCTGATTTCTTCTGACGTACGCGGAAGCTCCGTGCCAGATACGTCCTTGAACACATACCGCACCAGCCCACTGCAATCGAACCCGCTTTCCGGTGCCGTGCCGCCGTACTTGTAGCGAATCCCGATCAATCCCATGGCCCGGATTGCCAGCTCAGATGCGCGCGTGCTCAGGTCTTGCATCGTGCCTACCGGGGTGTCCGGCTCAGGAACCGGCGATTCACTGGCAAACGCCACACCAGCCGAAGCGAGTCCACATACGCAAATGCACGCCCAAATGTAATGCTCAAACCGCCGTCGCAATGTTGTCATTTTTGTAAATGGCGAAGAAGACACAGTTGAAATGTAAGAGAATCGCTCAGTGCTGTCAAAAACTATTGCCTGACGGTATGCTTGCACAAACAAGTATTTCTCCCACAGGCATGACCACACAGATGTTGATGGATATTCCCGTCAAGCCGCGCGTTTTGATTGCGGACGATTCGCGCATTGTCCGCGCGACGTTGATCAAGCACATTGAAGGCATGTTCGAATTCCGGGAAGCCTTGGACGGCGAGCAGGCCTGGGAGACACTATTGATTGATCCGAACATCCGCGTGGTCATTACCGACCTCACAATGCCCAAACTTGACGGTTATGGCCTGTTGCAGCGGATTCGCAATTCAAAGATCAGCCGCATTCGCGACATACCGGTGGTTGTGGTATCTGGCAGCGATGAATTCGAGGAGCGGGAACGGGCCAAAGCGGCGGGGGCCACGGACCTGATCACGAAGGGCATGGATACAGCACAGTTGTTGTCCAGGCTCGACATTCTGGCAAAGCTCGTATCTACCCAACATGAGTTCGAACGCAGTCTTGAAGCACTCGTGAGCGGGGTTTCAGATGGTGCGTCGATACATTTGCCTTCACCTGAGGCCCTTTATGCGCAGGCGGAAACCTTGTTGGCGAGCGCGATGCAGAACAGGAGAAATTTCGTTCTCCTGAACGTCTGCGTCGGCCTGAAGCATGTCGAGCTTGAGGGGCGGGCCGCGGTTCCGCCAGCAAGCGTTATTGACGCGATCGGTCAGTTACTGCGTCGAACCATTCGGCAAACCGACCATGTGGCCAAAACCGGCGATGCCGAGTTCACGCTTGTTACAGGCAGCATCAATTTTGATGCGGCACATGTTTTCGCCCAACGCATCTGCCTTGCGATTGCTGCGGCGAACCTCGTAAAGGACAGTCGGATGTCATTTATTGCAAGTTGCGGTATGGTTTCACTGTGTAACGACGGTGCAACGGGCGGGGTAACTGTCGCGGCCATGCGAGAAGACGCACACCGACGTGCTGTACTGGGACTGAATAACGGTATTACCGGCGTAATTGGCCGCGAAGAAGAGGCGGCATTCCACCTCGGTGGAAAGGTGTCCTCGGCACTGGGCGTCGAAGCGGGCGAGCATCCGGCAAAGTCCGGAAGCGTGCCGGACGTTATTACCATGGTGCGTTGGATCAAAGAGGGACGGCAAGACCAAGTTTTGCCATATCTGGAGAAACTGCCTGCCGGGGTGCGTGCATTGATCGATCTCGCACTGCAGCGCAGTAAGCACTAATTATCGGCCGCCAGCCTGAATTTATTTCAACTTTCGCTTCGACCCGGCGTCATACAATTTCGCCTTCACATTACGGAGGCGCTATGCGATCCAAGCAAATTCTATCGCTCGATGATGTCAAGAAGATTGCGGCTGCAGCTGAAGCCGAAGCGCAGGCGAACAGCTGGGCTGTGACAATTTCAATTGTCGATGATGGTGGGCAGTTGTTGTGGCTGCAACGAATGGATGGGGCAGCGCCGATTTCCGCAAGCATTGCTCCGGCAAAGGCAAAGACCGCGGCACTTGGACGGCGCGAGAGCAAGATATATGAAGACATGATCAACAGCGGCCGTTTCTCCTTCATGTCTACGCCAGTCCTGGAGGGAATGCTCGAGGGTGGTGTGCCCATCTTGGTCAATGGCGAATGCCTTGGCGCTGTCGGCGTTTCGGGCGTCAAATCGACGGAAGATGCGCAAATTGCAAGAGCAGGGATTGCTGCATTGGTCGTTTGATGCAGTGTAGGCTGCGGGGGTAAGAGGTAGTCATCATCATGAAACTGTTCGAACGACTTACCAAAAGCTTACAAGTTTGCAGGGCGCAGGGAATCTCGGCTATAATCTCGAGGTTTAACTAATTCAGTCCGCCGTAGCGCATACCCCTTCCATTTCGTCCCAAAAAGACCCACGACACCCAGCGCAAAGCCGTTCGGTCGGCGGTCGTTCTGGTGCGGCGCAGCGGCGGTAACCATCTCAGGAGTTACCCTTGCTGCCATTTTTTTCTGGCCAATCAGTTCCGGCCATCCTAGCGCTTGCAGACGGGTCGATTTTCCAGGGTTTTTCCATCGGTGCTCCCGGTCATACGATCGGCGAGGTCGTGTTTAACACGGCCATGACCGGCTATCAGGAAATCCTGACCGACCCCAGTTACAGCCGCCAAATCGTCACGCTGACTTATCCGCATATTGGCAATGTCGGCGTCAATGAAGAAGACGTCGAAGCGAGCAAGATCCACGCCGCCGGCCTGATCATCAAGGACCTGCCGCTGCTGGTATCGAATTTCCGTTCCAAGCAGAGCCTCTCTGATTACCTGAAGAGCGAGAATGTCGTAGGCATCGCCGGAATCGATACCCGCAAACTGACCCGCATCCTGCGCGAGAAGGGGGCCCAGAGCGGCGCAATCGTCGCAGGCGAGTCCGCAAATGCCGAAGAGGCGCTGGCACTTGCGCGGTCCTTCCCGGGCCTTGCCGGCATGGACCTGGCAAAGGTGGTTTCGACTGCCAAGCCGTACGTCTGGACAGAATCCGAATGGAAGCTGGGTAGCGGTTACGGCAAGCAGGACAAACCGAAGTTCCACGTCGTTGCGTTCGACTACGGCGTCAAGTACAACATCCTGCGCATGCTGGCTGAACGTGGATGCAAAGTCACCGTTTTGCCCGCCCAGGCGTCTGCCGCAGAAGCCTTGGCGCTGAACCCGGACGGCATTTTCCTGTCCAACGGCCCCGGCGACCCGGAACCGTGCGATTACGCGATCGCTGCGTCCAAGGAATTGATCGAGCGTGGTATTCCGACCTTCGGCATCTGTCTCGGTCACCAGATCATGGCACTGGCTTCGGGCGCAAAAACGCTGAAGATGAAGTTCGGTCACCACGGTGCAAATCATCCGGTACAAGACCTCGATACCAAGCAGGTGATGATCACCTCGCAGAACCACGGCTTTGCCGTCGATGCGGCAACGCTGCCGTCCAACTGCCGGGTAACCCACGTATCGCTGTTCGATGGTTCGCTGCAAGGCTTTGCGCGCACCGACAAGCCGGCTTTCTGCTTCCAGGGGCATCCGGAAGCGTCCCCCGGCCCGCATGACATCGCCCCCCTGTTCGATCGCTTTGTGGCGATGATGGAGAAACACAAAAATGCCTAAGCGCACAGACATAAAAAGCATTCTGATTATTGGCGCCGGCCCGATCATCATCGGCCAGGCCTGCGAATTCGACTATTCCGGCGCGCAGGCATGCAAAGCGTTGCGCCAGGAAGGCTACAAGGTCATCCTCGTCAACAGCAATCCGGCGACCATCATGACGGACCCGGAGATGGCCGATGTGACCTACATCGAACCGATCACCTGGCAAGTGGTGGAGCGCATCATCGACAAGGAGCGTCCCGATGCGATCCTGCCGACCATGGGCGGCCAGACTGCGTTGAACTGCGCACTCGACCTGCACCGTAACGGCGTGCTGACCAAATACGGCTGTGAACTGATCGGCGCGACACCTGAAGCGATCGATAAGGCGGAAGATCGCCAGAAGTTCAAGGAGGCGATGACCAAGATCGGCCTGGGTTCGGCGCGTTCCGGCGTGGCGCACACGATGGAAGAATCGTGGGCCGTGCAGAAGGAAATCGGCTTCCCGGTCATCATCCGCCCCTCGTTTACCATGGGCGGAACCGGCGGCGGCATCGCCTACAACCCGGAAGAATTCGAAACCATCTGCAAGCGCGGCCTCGAAGCCTCGCCGACCTCCGAACTGCTGATTGAAGAATCCTTGATTGGCTGGAAAGAGTACGAGATGGAAGTGGTCCGCGACAAGAAGGACAACTGCATCATCGTCTGCTCGATCGAAAATCTCGACCCGATGGGCGTGCACACTGGTGACTCGATCACCGTCGCGCCGGCGCAGACCCTGACGGACAAGGAATACCAGATCATGCGTAACGCCTCTCTCGCCGTGCTGCGCGAGATCGGCGTTGACACCGGCGGTTCCAACGTCCAGTTCGCGGTCAATCCGAAGGACGGTCGCATGATCGTCATCGAGATGAACCCGCGCGTGTCGCGTTCGTCCGCATTGGCATCGAAGGCAACCGGCTTCCCGATTGCAAAGGTGGCTGCGAAGCTGGCAGTCGGCTTCACGCTCGACGAGCTGCGCAATGAAATTACCGGCGGTGCAACGCCGGCATCGTTCGAGCCGAGCATCGACTATGTGGTCACCAAGGTCCCGCGTTTCGCGTTCGAGAAATTCCCGACCGCTGACAGCCACCTGACAACGCAGATGAAGTCGGTGGGGGAGGTGATGGCTATCGGCCGTACCTTCCAGGAGTCCTTCCAGAAGGCGCTGCGTGGCCTTGAAGTCGGCGTCGACGGCATGAACGAAAAGACGACCGATCGTGAGACGATCGAAGAGCAACTGGGCGAGCCGGGGCCGGAACGTATCTGGTACGTGGGAGATGCTTTCGCACAGGGGTTCTCGCTTGAAGAAGTGCATCAGCTGACGCACATTGATCCATGGTTCCTGGTGCAGATCAAAGAGATCGTTGACATCGAACTCTGGCTCGAGAGGCAGTCGATCAACGCGCTGGACAAGGCAACCCTGTTCAAGTTGAAGCAGAAAGGTTTTGCCGACCGGCGCCTGGCCAAGCTGCTGAAGACCACCGACAAGACGATTCGTGATCTTCGTCGCGAACTCGGTGTGCGCCCAGTCTACAAGCGCGTCGACACGTGTGCCGCGGAATTCGCAACGAAGACGGCATACATGTACTCCACCTATGACGAAGAGTGCGAATCGCAGCCGACCGGCAAGAAAAAGATCATGGTCCTCGGTGGCGGTCCGAACCGCATCGGACAAGGTATCGAATTCGACTACTGCTGCGTACATGCAGCGTTGGCAATGCGCGAAGACGGCTACGAAACCATCATGGTCAACTGCAACCCGGAAACGGTGTCGACCGACTATGACACGTCCGACCGCCTGTACTTCGAGCCGCTGACCCTGGAAGACGTTTTGGAAATCGTCGACAAGGAAAAACCCTACGGCGTGATCGTGCAGTACGGCGGCCAGACTCCGCTGAAACTGGCGCTCGATCTCGAAGCCAACGGTGTACCGATCGTCGGCACTTCGCCGGACATGATCGACGCCGCGGAAGACCGTGAGCGATTCCAGAAGTTGCTGCAGGACCTCGGTTTGCGCCAACCGCCGAACCGTACTGCGCGTACAGAAGAAGACGCACTGCGCTTGGCACAGGAAATCGGCTATCCGCTCGTCGTCCGCCCGTCCTACGTTCTCGGTGGCCGCGCGATGGAAATCGTGCATGAGCAGCGTGACCTCGAGCGCTACATGCGCGAAGCGGTCAAGGTGTCGAACGATTCCCCGGTACTGCTTGACCGCTTCCTGAACGACGCGATCGAAGTTGACGTGGACTGCCTGTCCGACGGCCAGCGCACCTTCATCGGTGGCGTGATGGAGCACATCGAACAGGCGGGCGTGCATTCCGGTGACTCCGCTTGCTCGCTGCCACCGTATTCGCTGGCGAAGGAGACCATCGATGAACTCAAGCGCCAGACCGCGCTGATGGCCAAGGGCCTGAACGTGGTCGGCCTGATGAACGTGCAGTTTGCGATTCAGCAGCAGGAAGTGGATGGCAAGCTGCAGGACATCGTCTACGTGCTGGAGGTAAATCCTCGCGCTTCGCGTACGGTGCCGTACGTGTCGAAGGCTACTGGCCTGCAGCTGGCAAAGATTGCCGCTCGCTGCATGGTGGGGCAGTCTCTCGACAGTCAGGGCATCAAGAGCGAAGTCGTTCCGCCGTACTACAGCGTGAAGGAAGCCGTCTTCCCGTTTAACAAGTTCCCCGGTGTGGATACGATTTTGGGGCCGGAAATGAAGTCGACCGGCGAAGTTATGGGCGTTGGTAAAACCTTCGGCGAGGCTTTCGTTAAGTCCCAGCTGGGCGCAGGCGTGAAGTTGCCGAAGTCTGGCAAGGTATTCCTGAGCGTCAAGAACAGCGATAAGCCGCGCGCAGTTCAAGTCGCAAAGGATCTGGTCGAGCTTGGATTTACCTTGGTGGCGACCAAGGGCACGGCGTCCGCCATTAGTGCTGCAGGTATTCCGGTCACCGCCGTCAACAAAGTTGTCGAAGGCCGTCCGCATGTTGTGGATATGATCAAAAACAACGAGATTGTTTTGGTCATCAACACCGTCGAGGAGAAGCGTAACGCCATCCTTGATTCGCGAGCGATCCGTACTTCGGCATTGCTGGCCCGGGCAACAACCTACACCACCATTGCCGGGGCAGAAGCGGCCGTCGAAGGCATGCGTCATCTTGATGAGCTGCATGTCTACGATTTACAAGGCTTGCATAAGTCTTTACACTAAGCCGTACAGCAAAAGTCCAGCCACAGAGGTCACAGACGATCCCGGGTTTTCCCGGGGTTATTTGTGACCTCTGTGGTTTTCATTTCGTCTACAGAAAACTATGAGCACAGTTCCTATTACCAAGCGTGGCGCAGAACTCCTGAAAGAGGAGTTGCAGCGTCTCAAATCCAAAGACCGTCCGGCAGTGATCAATGCAATTGCCGAGGCGCGCGCGCAGGGCGACTTGTCTGAAAACGCAGAGTACGATGCTGCCAAGGAACGCCAGAGCTTCATTGAAGGCCGTATCGCGGAACTCGAAGGCAAGTTGAGTGCCGCCCAGATCATCGACCCGACTTCCCTTGATGCGGAAGGCCGCATTGTGTTTGCGTCTACGGTAGACCTTGAGGATCTCGAATCTGGGCAGAAGGTGACCTATCAGATCGTGGGCGAGGATGAGGCTGACCTCAAGGAGAAGAAGGTTTCCATTACTTCGCCCATCGCACGCGCCTTGATCGGTAAGTACGCCGGCGACGTTGTGGAAGTGAATGCCCCCTCTGGTATCCGCGAATACGAAGTACTCGAAGTTCGTTACATTTAATCAGTCATGGTCATGGCGCGCGCACGCTTGCTCATCGCAACGTTGTGGGTGGGTAGTCTCTGGACAATTGGCTACCTGGTTGCGCCTACCCTGTTTTCCACGCTAAGCGACAGGGCGCTTGCGGGAAGTATCGCAGGTAACATGTTTCGTATCGAAGCGTGGTTGTCGCTTTTCAGTGCACTTGTCTTGCTCGCGACGGGCCGGTTTGCTACGGGCGGGGGCGGCGATGCGGCAAGAAAGCGCCTGCAATGGCTGGTGCTGGGTATGGCTGCATGTACCTTGCTGGGATACTTCGGATTGCAGCCGTTTATGTCAGCTCTTCGTGAATCTGCCGGTCCTGGTGGCGTGATGGATTCGGCGCTGCGGGCGCAGTTCGGTGTGCTGCACGGGATTTCAAGCACCTTTTACCTGATTCAGAGCGTACTTGGCGTAATGCTGATCTGGAAGTGGCGCTGACGCTGGCGCGCCGGGAAGGCCGGTCGCAGGTAGGAGCGTTCCCCCGTGGCGGTTTCCTTATCCCGCTCCGGAAATCGGGAGCAGGTTATCGCCCGAGGGAAGACTTTTTGGGGCTTGTTTGACGCGGTTTTGCACGCTTGATATTGCCACCGGCGGTCACTCGTTCATTCCCTTTCAAGATCACTTTCGTGACGCTGGGACGCTTGGTGCCGCTTGGGCTCGGCTTAACGATGGTGACCTCGCGCAAACCTTTGCCGCGCTTTTCGCTGCGCTCTTTTACAGGCTCTTTCTTGGGGCGAAAAATGACGAGCAGCTTGCCGATGTGCTGAACGGGCGCAGCGCCGAGCTCCGAGCAGATCGTTTCGTACATCGCAATGCGTGCTTCCCGGTCATCGCCAAAGACTCGAATTTTGATCAGACCGTGTGCGTTCAGGCTGGCGTCGATTTCCTTCATAACGCTCGGTGTCAAGCCAGCTTCGCCAACGATGACGACAGGGTTGAGCGCATGAGCGTCGGCGCGAAGGGCGCTGCGCTCGGCGGGAGTCAGTTTCAACATATTTAGTAATTCCTTAAAAGCGGTATTCTACGCGAATGGCAAAGAACAAATTCAATAAAAACTGGTTGCATGACCACATCAATGATCCTTATGTGAAGATGGCACAGAAGGAGGGATATCGAGCGCGCGCTGCTTACAAACTGAAGGAGATCGACGAGGGCGAGAAACTGATCAAGCCGGGCCAGGTCATTGTTGACCTCGGATGCGCTCCAGGTAGCTGGTCGCAATATGTGCGCAACAAGCTGGCGGGGCAGCCCGGCGGAGGCATCAACGGCACAATCATCGGTCTGGACATGCTGCCCATGGAGCCGATCGCGGACGTTCACTTCATTCAGGGGGACTTTCGTGAGCAGGAAGTGCTCGAGCAGTTGGAGATCGTGCTGGATGGCCGAAAAGTTGATCTTGTCCTATCCGATATGGCGCCGAACTTGTCCGGTGTCGCAGTGACAGACGCAGCTCGCGTGGAGCATATCATCGATTTGGCGATAGAGTTTGCGAGAGCTCATATGAAACCTTCCGGTGCATTGCTCGTCAAATGTTTTAATGGAAGTGGCTACACTCAACTGGTCGAGAAGTTCAGGCAGGAGTTCAAAGTTGTCACTCAGAAGAAGCCCAAGGCCAGCAGAGACAAATCTTCAGAAGTCTTTTTGCTCGGCAAAGTACTCAAAAACCCTTCTTAACATACGTTAATTGCTTGATAACCCTTGATTTCCAGGCTTTTAGCGGCACATGCAGCCTAGCAAGCGCCGAGTATTGCGAGTAGAATCATTTTTGCAAGCTGTGTAAATGGGCGCGCCTGCGTCTAAGGAGTTCTAGTGAACAATATGTTTTCCAAAGCCGCCATCTGGGTGGTTATTGCCTTAGTGCTGTTTACCGTCTTCAAGCAGTTCGACGGTCGCACGATGGCCGGCGGCGCAACGCCAATTCCTTATTCGGACTTCCTGGATGAAGTCAAGGCGAAGCAGATTCGCGAGGCGACTATTGAAGACCGTACTATCGTTGCCACTACGCAAGATGGAAAGCGGATCAAAACAGCTGTTACCTATCTTGATCGCGGCTTGATTGGTGATCTCGTCAATAATGGCGTGAAATTCGACGTCAAGCAGCCTGAAGAGCAGTCGTTTCTCTCGCAGGTATTTATCTCCTGGTTCCCGATGCTGTTGCTGATTGGCGTCTGGGTCTTTTTCATGCGCCAGATGCAGGGCGGCGGTAAAGGAGGCGCGTTCTCCTTTGGTCGTTCCAAAGCCCGTATGCTCGACGAAGCAAGCAATACGGTCACCTTCGCCGACGTTGCCGGCTGCGACGAAGCGAAGGAAGAAGTGCAGGAGCTGGTTGATTTCCTTCGCGACCCCACCAAATTCCAGAAACTGGGCGGTCGTATCCCTCGTGGCGTTTTGATGGTGGGTCCTCCGGGCACCGGTAAGACGCTGCTTGCCCGTGCTATTGCCGGCGAAGCGAAGGTGCCGTTCTTTACCATATCTGGCTCCGACTTCGTCGAAATGTTCGTCGGTGTAGGCGCATCCCGCGTGCGCGACATGTTCGAAAATGCCAAGAAGCATTCCCCATGCATTATCTTCATCGATGAGATCGACGCTGTCGGTCGCCATCGCGGTGCTGGAATGGGTGGTGGCAATGATGAACGTGAACAGACGCTGAACCAGTTGCTGGTGGAGATGGACGGTTTCGAAGCCAATTCGGGCGTTATTGTTATCGCGGCGACAAACCGTGCCGATGTGCTGGACAAGGCGTTGTTGCGCCCGGGACGTTTTGACCGTCAAGTGATGGTCGGTCTGCCGGACATTCGCGGACGTGAGCAGATTCTGTATGTGCATATGCGCAAGGTGCCGATTGCACCGGATGTGAAAGCTGACATCCTTGCGCGCGGTACCCCCGGATTCTCTGGGGCAGACCTTGCAAATCTGGTGAATGAAGCCGCCTTGTTTGCAGCGCGTCGTAACAAGCGTCTGGTAGAAATGCAGGATTTCGAGGATGCAAAAGACAAGATCGTGATGGGTCCGGAACGCAAGTCCGCAGTGATGCGGGAAGAAGAGCGCCGGAACACCGCTTATCACGAATCCGGTCACGCAGTGGTTGCCAAACTCCTGCCGAAGGCCGATCCGGTACATAAAGTCACGATCATGCCGCGCGGTTACGCTTTGGGTCTGACCTGGCAATTGCCTGAGCATGATCGCGTGAACATGTACAAGGACAAGATGCTGGAGGAAATTGCGATCCTGTTCGGCGGTCGCATCGCAGAAGAACTCTTCATGCATCAGATGTCGACCGGCGCATCGAATGACTTCGAGCGTGCCACAAAGCTTGCCCGTGCCATGGTCACTCGTTACGGCATGTCCGAAACGATGGGTACGATGGTCTATGAGGACAGCGAGCAGGATGCGTATTTTGGCCGCATGACAGCCAAGACCGTGTCTGAGGCTACCCAGCAGAAGGTGGATAATGAAATCCGCCTGATTCTCGATGCGCAGTATGCATTGTCGCGCCAGTTGCTGGAGCAGAACCGCGATAAGGTCGAGATCATGGCGAAGGCACTGCTCGAGTGGGAAACTCTCGATGCAGAGCAGATCAACGACATTATGGAGGGGCGCGAACCCCGTCCGCCGAAGGCAGGTCTTCCGACCAAGCGCTCAGCGTCCGACAATACGTCGGGAGGCGTATCTCCGAACGCGACCGCACCTGCCTAAGCAATTGCGGGAAGGTAGTTGAAAAAGGGTGAGGAGTAATCCTCGCCCTTTTTATTTGCATATTCAAGATGAAAACTCAGTACTTGCAGTGCGGCCGTTATCGCTTGCCGCTGAATTCCAGACCACTGGTGATGGGGGTCCTCAACGTCACCCCGAATTCGTTTTCTGACGGCGGGAGGTTCCAATCCCTTGACCTCGCGTTGTCGCACGCCGAGCAGATGATTGCTGAAGGGGTCGACATTATCGACATCGGTGGCGAGTCGACACGCCCCGGAGTGCAGCCTGTTCCACTGGAGGAGGAATTGCGACGCGTGATGCCTGTGCTGTACGCACTGCGTGATTGCGGCAAGCCCCTTTCAATCGATACATACAAACCGGAAGTGATGCGTGAGGCAATCGCAGCTGGTGTCGATATGATTAACGACATCAATGGTTTCAAGGCGTCTGGAGCGTTGAGAGCTCTCAATGGCAGCGAATGCGCGTTATGTATTATGCATATGCAACGCGATCCCATGACCATGCAGCAGGCACCTGAATACCAGGACGTAACTGCGGAGATTATCCAGTTTCTACTCGAGCAGGTGCGCGTGATGCAAGAACAAGGTATTGATTGTTCCCGCCTATGTATTGATCCTGGTTTTGGTTTTGGAAAGACACTGGAGCATAATCTCACTCTACTGAAGAATTTGGGCAAGATTGCCGATGAGACCGGGATGCCGATTCTTGCAGGTTTATCGCGTAAATCGATGATCGGCACCTTAACGGGCAAACCGGTCGAGCAGCGAATGGCGGGTAGCGTCGGCGCCGCATTGGCTGCAGTCGCGCGCGGGGCGAAGATCGTTCGGGTACATGATGTCGCCGAAACAGTTGATGCGTTAAAAGTCTGGCATGCAGTCGAGAATAGCAACTAAGGGCAAAAAAGATGACGCGAAAATATTTTGGTACTGACGGCGTTCGGGGACGGGTAGGAACATTGCCGATTACACCTGATCTGGTCATGAAGCTTGGCTACGCGGCAGGGAAGGTGCTTGCCCAAGCGGAGAGCGGCAGCGCCAAGCCGACCGTACTGATCGGTAAGGACACGCGGATTTCCGGCTATATGCTGGAGGCAGCACTTGAGGCCGGATTTGCCGCCGCAGGCGTCGATGTAATGCTGGCAGGCCCTGTGCCGACACCAGCGGTTGCATACCTGACGCGAGCCCTTCGACTTTCTGCGGGAGTGGTGATCTCGGCTTCCCACAATCCCTTTGAAGATAACGGCATCAAGTTTTTCTCTGCCTCGGGCAACAAACTGCCCGATGCGGTCGAGGCTTCAATTGAAGCGGCGCTGGATGCGCCAATCGAATGTGTGGCGTCGGAAAGGCTTGGTAAGGCTAGGCGCTTGAACGATGCGCAGGGACGTTACATCGAATTTTGCAAGAGCACGTTCCCATCCGAACTCGATCTGCGCGGCCTGAAAGTTGTGGTCGATTGTGCGCATGGCGCTGCCTATCACATCGCGCCTGATGTGTTCCATGAACTTGGTGCGGACGTCGTTGCTATCGGCAATCAGCCGAACGGGCTGAATATCAATGACGGCGTCGGTGCGACAGCTCCCAAGGCTCTGTCCGAGGCAGTGAAGGAACACAAAGCTGATATTGGCATCGCCCTTGATGGCGACGCAGATCGACTGATTATGGTAGATGCCGGCGGCCGTATCTATAACGGTGATGAACTCTTGTATGTCATCGTCAAGGATCGTATGGCGAATTCGCCTATCCAGGGTGTTGTCGGCACGCTAATGACAAACATGGCCTTGGAGGTGGCGTTCAAGCAAATGGGCATCGGCTTTGCCCGTGCCAAAGTCGGCGATCGGTATGTGCTGGAGGTCTTGCAGGAGCGCGGCTGGCTGATTGGCGGCGAGGGGTCCGGGCATTTGCTTGTCCTCGACAAGCATACGACCGGTGATGGCATCGTTTCGGCGCTCCAGGTCTTGTCAGCGTTGAAACGCAGTGGCAAGAGCTTGGCTGAGGCTACGGCAGAACTCGCACTGTTCCCGCAGACATTGGTGAACGTGAAGGTTTCGCCGGGTTTTGAATGGCAAAAGAACGTAGCAGTCGTCGCCGAAAAGGAAGTGGTCGAAGCAGAACTAGGCGACAGCGGTCGCGTACTGATTCGCGCTTCGGGCACCGAACCCCTGGTGCGCGTCATGGTGGAGGCGCGTAATGCAGATACTGCTGCCAAAATGGCGCGCCGGATCGCAGACAAGGTGGCAGCGTAATAATCCAGTTTGATCGCATGGCGAGGGTCTTCCTTCGCCTTTGCGTTGTGGCTGGAGCGCGTAATTTTTCTCGTAGCCAGCAGTAATAATTTGACCAGTGCGCCTCGTCCCGGTATTATGCTCGTCTCTCGGGGCGTAGCGCAGCCTGGTAGCGCACCTGATTTGGGATCAGGTGGTCGGACGTTCGAATCGTCTCGCCCCGACCAGGAAATCAAAAGGGTTGCAGAAATGCAGCCCTTTTTCTTTTCCCGGTTTCGCCGCCTTTGTGATGAAGTGAACAATGGTAGTTGCCTTTCTGGGCTAAATGTCACGTTAGCAGCTCTCGACAAGAATTAGGCTGCGTTGGGGAGTCGCGTCGTTTCAGTCTCTTGTGGCAGACTCATGCACAGGCAAGTTCTTCATAGTCTGGGAATATCTTTTCAGAAGCAGCGGTGTTTGTCCACGCGGTCTTGGCGTCTATTTCTCTCCTGGTGGTATGGCTAATTCGCGCCAATGGCAAGCAGCGAGGTCAGTCATTCAGCCGGATGACAGACATTGAAACAGCACGGTATTAGATGTAATATCCGCAAGCTGCGCTTAACCCGGCATCAGCACGGTAAGCACGAATGGATGACGTTGTTCGGTACATCCTGCATTCTTCAAGTTTATTCACTCACTGCCCATAGCTCAGCTGGATAGAGCAACGGCCTTCTAAGCCGTAGGTCGCAGGTTCGACTCCTGCTGGGCAGGCCACCATTTCCCATCGTTTTTGCGACATGCATTAGTGTGTGAATCGCCGCCGCGAGCATTACTCGCAGCTCCTGCATATCTTAGGTCAAAAGGGACGGCAGGGCATTCGACGGCGCCCAGGCTACGGTGTCGTTTCCATGTGCTTCATGTGCCCTATGTGCCTCAGACACCCCATCTGTCTCACTGCGTGGTTGGCTAGTGCGTGGCATCTTATCTATCGATAGAAATCCTGATCCCGAATCAACCCGCCGGGGCATGCCATCTTCCTGTTGCCCAGTGTTTGCCCAGTACAAGCAGTAGAGGGATGCGGCGCTCGAATACGCCCTGACGTTTCCTGACTGTTCCCCCGCTGTTGATTCTTACCACAGCTGCACCCAAGACCTCTCACACTTTCAATGACGTTTTCCTAAGCAGGCTCTGTTTTCGCAGTGTACGTTGGTTACCGCTCACCTATCGATTGTCAAAAGTCAATGTCGGGAAATTCCATTGACCTACGCTTGCACATAAGCGCCATTGCAGGACCGTATCGGTTTCTTTTATTAGCTTGGTACTGCATTCCGGCTGAAATTACCTGCGAATTGCTCCTGGGAGCCAATTAGCAAATTGTTTGCGCTAACCCGACGATGAATCGAAAAACTGGATATGAAATGCATGGCAAGCAGTAAAACAATCGAAATTCGATACTTATTTTCTAATCGGTGCGCAATTACATTAGTAGGGTGTTGCCGCGAAGCGCGTATCGGTTGATTGAGAGACTCCGAGCTGTCGAGAACTGCGCGCGCCCTGTCAATGGCAATAGCTACACACGCACACGCATTCTGCCCGGGCAAATGAAATCGACCTTCAAGAGTCGATGCTCAGGGCCAGATTGCGATGTATCGGTTTGACTCCACCACTTTTCCATTCAATAGCCAGATGAATCAACCAATCCTGCAAGTCCAGCAAAATACTGAAGAAGAAAAAGCGATTGATTTGACGAAGTACCTCGGCTTTTTCTCGGACAACCGATGGCTGATCTTGGGCGTAGCCTTCGTCGTAACCTTGTTAGGTGTCGCTTATGCGCTGGTCGCTACTCCGATATACCGGGCCAACATTCTGATCAAGGTCGAAGATGGAAATGCACGACCAAGGAATATGCCAGGTGATCTATCCGCTCCCGATGCCACGCATGACATCAAGACGGCCGTTGCGTCGGAAATGGAAGTTCTGCGTTCACGCGCCGTCGTGTCCCGAGCGGTCGACAGCGGCCGATTCTATATCAACGTTCAGCCGAAGTACTTTCCTGCCATTGGCGCATGGATGGCTCGTCGGAGCAAGGGAATCTCTGAACCGGGCTTATTCGGTTACGGCGGTTATGTATGGGGAACGGAGCAAGCCAAAGTATCAGTCTTCAATGTACCCGAAGAACTGGAAGGGCAGCCGTTCGTGATCGTGGCGGAAGAGGGCGGCGCGTACACTCTGAAGCGGGAAGAGCAGGGAATCGAAATACGAGGCCGAGTCGGCGAAGCGTTGAAAAAGACGGTAGGCTCCGGTGAGCTCGAACTGCTTGTCGACCAGCTGGTGGCAAAGCCCGGTGCGCACTTCGCATTGACGAGATCGGCACGCCTGGAAACCATCGAAAGGCTTCAGGAAGCACTGAATATTTCCGAACGCGGAAAACAATCAGGAATTATCGATGTCGCGCTGGAAGGGCAGGATGCCAAGCAAACGACCGCTGTGCTTAACGAGATCGGCCGTGAATATGTCCGCCAGAACGTCGACACAAAGACGGAAGAGGCGGAAAAGACTCTCGCCTTCCTCAATACCCAGCTGCCTGAATTGAAGCAGGAACTCGAACGGGCAGAGACCAAATACAACCAGCTCCGCAATACGCGCGGAACTGTCGATCTTGGGGAAGAGGCAAAAACCGTGTTGCAGCAGTCGCTGCAGACGCAGACGCGCATGGTGGAATTGAAGCAGAAAAGGGAAGAACTGCTGACACGCTTTCAGCCGGAGCACCCGTCGGTTCTGGCAATCGATCAGCAAATGCGAGAGCTGCGGCGCGAGCTGACCAGCGTCGATGGCAAGATCAAGAAACTGCCCGATGTCGAACAGAATGTGCTTCGCCTCAGCCGCGATGTGAAAATCAACACGGAGCTCTATACCGCATTGCTCAGCGCAGCACAGCAATTGCGACTGGCTACGGAGAGTAATATCGGCACCGTGCGCCTGCTGGACAAGGCTGTTACCCCGATCAGGCCGGTCAAGCCCAAGCGGGCGATTCTTGTCATGCTATCGGGTCTCGTTGGCCTTGTCCTTGGCGTGGTGGTCGCATTCACAAGGAAAATGATTTACGGTCGAATCGATGCGCCGCATGAGGTGGAACAATTGCTCGGTTTGCCGGTCACGGCGACGATTCCGCACAGTCCAAGCCAGGAGCAGATGTACGCACAACTGCAAAGCAACAAGAAGGCTGTGTCCATGCTTCCGCTTGATGTGCCATCGGACGGAACCGTGGAAAGCCTGCGGCGATTCCGGACCTCATTGCAGTTTGCGATGCTCGAGGCGAAGAACAATATCGTCATGATTGCCGGTCCTACACCTGGTGTCGGCAAGTCCTTTGTCTCCGCGAATTTTGCAGCGGTGCTCGCATCTATCGGCAAGAAGGTATTACTGATCGATGGCGATCTGCGCTCAGGACATTTACATCGCTACTTCGGCCTTGATCGCAGGGCTGGCCTCGCGGACGTCATCACTGGAAAAGTAATGTTCGGCCAGGCAATCCAGAAAAGCGTCGCGGAAAACGTCGATTTCCTTTCAACCGGTGAGTTGCCGCGCAAACCGGCGGAGCTGCTCGCTCACGAAAACTTTGGAAAACTGCTTGAGCTCTTGTCGACGCGCTATGACTATATTCTGATCGACACTGCACCAGTCCTTGCCGTGTCGGATGCATTGGTGGTTGCCTCGCATGCCGGCGCAATCTTCAATGTCGTGCGTGGTGGCGTAAGCACTGCCGGGGAAATCGAAGAGGCGGTGAAGCGGCTCAACCAGGCCGGCCATACGGTAACAGGGGTCGTGTTCAACGATGCCAAGCAACGAGCCTCGCGCTACGAGTATGGTGGCACCTATGGTCGGTACGCGGAGGCAGCGGGAAGGGTGTAGCTTCGAAATGAGCAAGAACGTTATCGCGTAACCGTTCTTAGTATTTTGCGATCAATGGGCGCCATGTCACATGCATGGCGCCCACTTCATTTGTGATGTCGGTTTTCTTAGCATGAGATAAACCACCTTGCGGTTTCCAGCCTTGTCGATGTGCGCAGTACGTACCCGGCGACCGAGTTGGAGCCATATGTCGACGTTATGAGGTCTGCGCTTTCTTGCACGGTTCATCCAGTTATGTATCGCGTCGCTCGCAGTAATTGTTGGACCCTTGTCACTCCAATTTGAGCTACATACCAACATCGCTTTCGCGCTGTAGGCCCATGCGATTTGCTCGGTATTGATTCAAAAAACTGAAGTGATGGCAGTGTGGTGTGCACCGGTTTCACGCATTTCTCCCCGCACTTCCTTTCATACAGGCGATGTATGCCCAATGAAACGCTGATTCTTTCCAATGGGATTCAGCTGCTTGCATAACCAGTGGACATACGCGTTTGTGATGTATCAAGAGATCGCACTGCGCACTCCCGAGAAAAGATATTGATACCGCGCTTTAGCCCCCGTTTTTCGCGCTGAATTGGTCGATCAATAAAAAAAACGAATTGAATGCGCGAGCCGTGCGGGAAAACGATCGAAATTTCGTACTTATCTTTTGGGGCCCATCTAGATAGAGTTATACCGACTGCGGCACAGGCGTCGTCGCGTTTCAAAGCGTATTAATTCATCCATTAAGTCGAATGCGAAACAGAACAGTCTTTGGTCAGTGCCGCAGAAGCTCGGAGTCTGTATTTGGATATGGACGAGATATTCAGCATGTTGCAGCTAACGCGATTGCTGCGTTTGCTCAACTAAAAAGAAGGCGAATCGTCACGCTCTTTCTAGAACGGCTTGTGCAGCAGTTCGCACAGGTCACTTCTCCATCATGCCCTACGCAATATAGGGAATCGGAAAATTCTCCTTTCTTGGTGTAATCATGATGTCAGGAACAGACTTGGTCGGCACTGCCACGGTCGCCGCAATCGGTAGCTTTACCGCCAGCGTATTGATCGTGCTAACGCAAGGCTGGCATGGGAAGCATTCGCTGGACAAAGACGTTGCCGGCGTTCAGAAATTTCACAAAATACCGGTGCCGCGCATTGGTGGAATCGCCGTGCTGATCGGCATATTGATCGCAGCGATCTTCCCGATGTCGTCTCAGACGTTTTCCGCGGAAGGAGAGTGGGCGGGCCTGTTCATGTTAGTTCTGTCGGGAATGCCGGCTTTTCTAGCGGGAATCATCGAGGACGTGACGAAAAAAGTATCGGTCAAGGCACGTCTCATCGCAACCTTCTCGAGCGCGCTTCTCGCATGCTGGCTCCTGGGTGCCTACTTGCCGAGACTTGATATGTGGGGAGTTGACGCTTTACTCCATGCATCGCCGCTCGCTGCGATCCTCATTACGGCTGTTGCGGTCGGTGGGGTAGCGAATTCCATCAATATCATTGACGGCTTCAATGGCATCGCCGGCAGTGCGGTCGGCATCATGCTTGCTGCACTCGGCTTCGTGTCGTGGAATGCCGGCGATGCGTTCGTCACCTATCTTGCCGTCCTCGGGGTGGGCGCCACGATCGGATTCCTGTTCATGAACTATCCAACTGGACGCCTGTTTCTGGGCGATGGCGGTGCCTACTTCATGGGATTCTGGCTTGCCGAAGTGGCAGTGCTACTGGTGATACGCAATCCCGAGATCAATACCTGGCAGGTGCTGGCGGTATGCGCCTATCCAGTGATCGAGGTGTTGTACAGCATGTATCGCCGGAAGATCATCCGCAAGACCAGTCCGGGCGCGCCAGACCGGCTCCATCTGCATACGCTGTTCTACCGGCGCGTCGTATGCCAATTGCTGCCCAGGAACGATGAAAAACCATGGATCCGCAATGCAGCCGTCGCTTGCATTACAGCGACATGGATCGCCGCAATAGCATTACTCGCCGTGATGTTGGGAGATACCGTCCCGTCGGCATTGGCCGTTATCGGTGTCAATCTCGTTTGCTATATCGCCATCTATACCAGGCTCGTGCGCGGTCATTGGTGCCTGAACCCTGTGGTTGCATTGGGCTTTCTCCGCTCCCGTCCTGCGCGACCCGCGATAAGGGAGCTGCCATGAATAATCCCTCACATACTGGCGGCGCTTCGTGGCACGTCGTGCAAACCAAACCAAAGCAGGAGTTCCGAGCGTTGGAGCATTTGCAGAACCAGGGATTCACCTGCTGTTTGCCAACACTCAAAACGGAAAAAATTATTCGCGGCAAAGTTGACGCCTGCATCGAGCCTTTGTTTTCGCGCTATCTCTTTGTGAGGCTCAGTGCGGCGAACGGAAATTGGTCGCCGATCAGGAGTACGCGGGGGGTCAGCAAGCTGGTCGCATTTGGCGGGCGCTTCGCAACCTTGCCGGATGCCTGTGTCGAGGCCTTGCAGGGCGTGCAGCAGATGAGTCCACAGAGACTGTTTGAACCGGGCGAGCGCGTTGCGATTACAAGCGGACCGTTTGCCGGGCTTGAGGGAATCTACCAGTTGCCTGACGGCGAAGCACGGGCACTGGTGTTGATTGAACTGATGAACCAGCCGCAGAAGCTGAGGCTGGCTGTCGAGTCGCTGCGAAAGGCAGCGTAGGAAGCACAAAGGCGCATCGGCCGGCATCGCAGGCCGCCGCAATTCTTGCGCCTTACTACATGCGTGAACTGAACCGGTTTTTTGGAAGATGACCAGTAATCCAAGGGCGGTAGCGTGCCCAAAAAATTTGCAAGCAGCCTTTTAGCAACAGGTATCAGCCTTTTTCAACAACATCTGTATTCACCGATAGAAATCGAATAATCATGAAAGTCTCGAAGAACACCAGCATTGCGATCATCGGCCTCGGATATGTCGGCTTGCCACTGGCTGTCGAATTCGGCAAGAAATATCCCACCCTCGGCTTTGACATCAACGCGCGGCGCGTGAAAGAGCTGCAGGAGGGTATCGACACGACTCTGGAAACTACGGCGGATGAGTTGAAGGAGGCGACGCGGCTGTCCTATTCAACGGACATTGAAGATCTCCGCCGCGCCACTGTGTACATTGTCACGGTGCCGACACCGGTCGACGAACACAAAAGCCCGGACCTCACGCCATTGCAGAAGGCGTCCGAAACCGTTGGCAAAGTGCTGAAGAAGGGTGACATCGTCGTCTACGAATCGACAGTCTATCCGGGCGCAACTGAAGAATATTGCATTCCCGTGATTGAGCGCGTGTCAGGCATGAAATTCAATCAGGACTTCTTCGCCGGCTACAGTCCGGAGCGCATCAACCCGGGCGACAAAGAGCATCGCCTGACGACCATCACCAAAGTTACCTCCGGATCGACACCGGAGGCAGCAGAGTTTGTTGATGCGCTTTACGCGAGCATCATTCCGGCTGGCACTCACAAAGCTGCATCGATCAAGGTTGCCGAGGCGGCAAAGGTCATTGAGAACACGCAACGCGACCTCAACATCGCACTGATGAACGAGCTGACCATCATCTTCAAGAAGCTGGGAATCGATACCGAAGACGTGCTGCAGGCGGCAGGAACGAAATGGAACTTCCTGCCATTCCGTCCCGGTCTCGTCGGCGGCCACTGCATCGGTGTCGATCCGTACTACCTGACGCACAAAGCCGAAGCGCTTGGCTATCACCCGCAAGTCATCCTGGCCGGGCGACGCATCAATGACAACATGGCCGGATACGTCGTTGGCCAGCTGGTCAAGCAAATGATCAAGCGGCGCATCCAGATCGAAAACGCCAACGTGCTCGTCATGGGCTTGACCTTCAAGGAGAACTGCCCGGACCTGCGCAATACGAAGGTCATCGACAGCATCAACAAGCTGAAGGACTACAACATCAATGTTGATGTGTACGACCCGTGGGTTGATGCAGAAGCCGCACAGCACGAGTACGGCATCACGCCGATCAAAGAGCCGGAACCAGGCAAGTACGACGCGGTTGTCCTCGCTGTCGCCCATCGCCAGTTCAAGGAATTGGGAGCAGCTGGGTTACGCCGTTTTGGCAAGGAGAGGCATGTGCTGTTCGATCTCAAGTACGTCCTTCCCAAGAAAGAGGCTGATCTACGGCTGTAAAAAAACAGGCCGATATTTCAACTTACCGACGAGTCCGCCATTCACTCCGCTAGTGCACATGCCTGAGCGCCGATAGTGCGCCGGAGCTGCAACCGCTTCGATAGTTCGAATGTGGCGGAGTAATGAGAAGGACTGGAATGCAAACCAATGCGCAATGAAAGCGATGTATGAATCAGTTTGAACAGATCAAAGAAGGACTGCGTCAACAGCCGAAAAAGTGGCTGATCACCGGTTGTGCTGGCTTTATCGGTTCCAACTTGCTTGAAACACTGCTATTGCTAGACCAGACCGTTATTGGCCTCGATAATTTTGCGACCGGCTATCAACATAACCTGGATGAAGTGAAGGGCCTGGTAAGTCCGGCTCAGTGGGCTCGGTTTCAGTTTGTCCACGGTGATATCCGCGATTCTAGTGCGTGCCGTGAGGCTGTCCAAGGTGTCGACTATGTCCTGCACCAGGCCGCACTCGGCTCCGTTCCGCGTTCGATCAAGGATCCGGTAACGACCAACGATGTCAATATCACCGGCTTCATCAATATGCTGGTGGCGGCGCGTGACGCGGGAGTCTCCTCTTTCGTCTACGCTGCATCGAGTTCCACCTATGGCGATCATCCCGGCCTGCCGAAGGTCGAGGATCGTATCGGAAAACCGTTGTCACCTTATGCAGTGACGAAATACGTCAACGAGATGTACGCCGAGGTATTCGCGCGCTGCTATGACTTCAAGTCAATCGGACTGCGCTATTTCAACGTGTTCGGCAAGCGCCAGGACCCGAATGGCGCGTACGCCGCGGTAATTCCGAAATGGATTGCTGCGATGATCGATAACCAGGATGTTGTCATCAACGGTGACGGCACGACCAGCCGGGACTTCTGCTTTATCGAAAAC
This sequence comes from Noviherbaspirillum sp., assembly GCA_035654275.1. Classification (GTDB taxonomy): domain Bacteria; phylum Pseudomonadota; class Gammaproteobacteria; order Burkholderiales; family Burkholderiaceae_D; genus Noviherbaspirillum. The sequence continues at coordinate 20,086 of DASRXG010000025.1, read as the reverse complement.
GCCGTGCAGGCAAATCTGCTCGCTGCCTCTGCTCCGGAAGAATGCAGGAATCAGGTCTACAACGTTGCGGTAAGCGACATCACGACACTCAACCAACTGTTCGACTACCTGAAATCGGAGCTGCGGAATAACGATATTGAGTTTCGCAAGGAGCCAGTGTTTGGCGACTTCCGTAAAGGAGATGTCAAGCATTCGCAGGCAGACATCAGCAAGGCGGCAAATCGACTTGGCTACAAGCCGGCGTTCCGCATCCGAGATGGGATTGCAGCCGCAATGCCCTGGTATGTGAAAAACAATCGAAAGAATCAGTCCTGCCTGCGCTGACAGGAGATATCGGCATGAACGGTGCACTTCCCTTTTTTATGCCGAGGTAATGCTACGCAAAACGCACTGGCGTCCGCCGGACGGCAGAGACCAACAGATTCAACGAGGCGATCATGAACAACAGTAACGCCGTTTACGCTATCCATGCACTGGAAAGCAAACCAATCTACGTCACCCAGCCGCACCTGCCGCCGCTGGAGGAATTTATGCCTTATCTCGAGAAGATCTGGAATAGCAAGATCCTCACGAACGGTGGCCCGTTCCACCAGCGCCTTGAGAAGGCGCTGTGCGAGTATCTTGGCGTGGAGCATATTGCCTTGTTCTCGAACGGCACGCTCGCGCTGGTGACTGCCCTCCAGGCATTGCGCATAACGGGTGAAGTGATTACTACCCCGTACTCCTTCGTCGCCACCGCACATTCGCTGCTGTGGAACGGAATCAAGCCTGTGTTTGTCGACATCGATCCACGGACGCTGAACATAGATCCGGCCAAGATAGAAGCCGCGATCACGCCGCAAACAACTGCCATCATGCCGGTGCATTGCTACGGTCATCCGTGTAACGTCGAGGCGATTCAGAAAATTGCTGACAACTACAATCTCAAAGTGATCTATGACGCCGCACATGCGTTTGGTGTAGAAGACGCGGGCGGCAGCGTTCTTCGTCATGGCGACTTATCGGTGATCAGTTTCCATGCCACCAAGGTGTTCAATACCTTCGAAGGCGGTGCTATTGTTTGCCCCGACGCAAAGACCAAGCAGCGTATCGACCATCTGAAGAACTTCGGCTTTATTGACGAGGTTACCGTCGTCGCCCCTGGCATCAATGGCAAGATGAGCGAATTAAATGCAGCGCTGGGCCTCCTGCAACTAGAGTACATCGATCAAGCGTTGGTTCGCCGGAAAGAGATTGCTGGCATCTACCGGGAATTACTGGACCGTGTGCACGGAATTCAGTGTGTGAAGGATGCAGGTGAAGCAGTCGCGAATTATTCCTATTTCCCGATTCTGGTCGGCGACGACTATCCATTAAGCCGGGACGAGCTCTATCAAAAACTGCGTGACTCCAACATCTATTCACGCCGGTATTTCTTCCCGCTGATTTCCGAGTTTCCGATGTACCGTGGCTTTGCATCGTCAAATCGTGGGAACCTTCCCGTTGCAACGGAAGTGTCGCACAGGGTGCTATGCCTGCCTATTTATCCTTCACTGGAGATAGAACAAATCCAGACCATCGTGGAGATCATTTCGGACGGACGTAGATGAAGCTTGCGATTATGCAGCCCTACTTGTTTCCATACCTCGGCTATTTTCAGCTTGTAGCCGCAGTGGACAAGTTCGTTTTTCTGGACGACGTGAATTTTCGTAAAAGGGGATGGATTAACCGGAACCGTTTTTTCCTGGGGGGAGATGCGCGCTACATAACCGTCCCTCTGGAGAATGCAAGCCAGTTCAAGAAAATAAACGAGGTCCTCATTCAGAAAAGCGACGCATGGCGCTGGCGCACTGCCGAAAGCATGCGCCATTCTTATTCTAAGGCGCCGCACTATCGCGTTATTAATGAGCTCTTTTCAGAAGTAATGTTCTCCGATGAGACGCATATATCGGCGGTGGCAAAACGAAGTGTCACAGCTGTAGCGAAATACCTTGACCTGAAAACAGAATTCGTCGCCTCGTCATCATCCTATGACAATGGCGGCTTGAACGGTGCAGAGCGCATCTTGGATATTTGTCGCCGAGAGCGAGCCAGTCAGTATTTCAATCTTCCGGGCGGTAGAGAGTTGTATGACACAAGCTCCTTCGAATCGAATGGGATGAGTTTGCATTTTATTGAGCCAACTCTAAATGCCTACCGCCAAGTTTCGGAACAATTCCATTCAGGATTATCCATTATCGATGTATTGATGTTTAACGAAAAAAAAGCCGTCCTGGAGATGCTGCAGTCCGGGCGGAGTCTTCCCTGAGTCGATCTCAGATATTTTCGTGGAATCGGAGTCTCATGTCGCTGGCATCGGAGATCACAAGCCTGTTGACCCAGTTAGATCGTGACTTTTATCCAGCGGTGTCCTCCCGTGTGGTTATTCCTGTATATGCAGAAAAACTAGCAAGAGATGCGATGATTTTTTCTGTTCATGACAAAGGGAGGATGGTGGCCTTTATCGCAGTCTACTGTAATGACATGGATAGCCGATCTGCATTCACGCCCATGGTTGCCGTAGCGGGCGAGTACAGAAGCAATGGGGTCGCATCGTCATTGATTGAAACAGCCGTTCGCTATGTAAGGAAGCGTGGATTCAAGAGCTTCAAGCTGGACGTGCACAACACAAACATGAAGGCTATCGCGATGTACCAGCGCTTAGGATTTGGAGTGATAGGGGAAAAAGGCGATTCGCTTGTGATGGAAAAAATCATTGCCTGATCATGCTCAACTAGGCGAGTAACCACTACTGATTGTAAGAACTCCTTGTCTTTAAAAAATAATATTCTTGCCAGCTACGCTGGCCAAATTTACGGCACGCTGATCGGCATCGTGATGGTGCCTATGTACATCCGTTACATGGGGGCGGAAGCATACGGCCTCGTTGGATTCTTCACGATGCTGCAAGTGTGGTTTCAGCTGCTGGATATGGGGCTGACTCCAACAATGGCGCGCGAAACTGCGCGCTTTCGCGGAGGGGCGACCGATGCATTGAGTTTGCGTCGTCTGCTTCGCGCGCTTGAAGGTTTGTTCGTCGGCATGGGGGTGCTGGGAAGCACTGCGATGATTGTCGGATCCGATGCTATAGCGAGCGGCTGGCTGAACGCGCAGCAGCTGCCGCTGGAGGAAGTGCGGAACGCAATCATGTTGATGGCGGTAATTGTCGCGCTGCGTTGGGTGTCCGGACTGTACCGCGGTGCGATCGGCGGGTTTGAAAGGTTGGTGTGGCTGAGCGGCTTTAACATCATCATAGCGACGTTGCGCTTCGTTTTGGTGATCCCGTTCTTCATTTATGTTGGCACCAGCCCGACCGAATTTTTCGGTTTTCAGCTCGTAGTGGCTGTCATCGAACTGGCCGTTTTAATCATGCAGACGTACCGCATGCTTCCTGCGGTTGACGAACGCACGCGGGTGCCGTGGCGATGGGAGCCCTTGCGTGGCGTACTCAAGTTTTCCCTCAGCATTGCCTTCACCAATTCGGTCTGGGTGGCGGTGACGCAGACGGACAAGCTGGTGTTATCGAAGTTGTTGCCGCTGGCGGACTACGCTTATTTCACGCTCGCCGTATTGGTGGCCAGCGGCGTAACGGTGATCGCCGGACCAATCAGCGTTGCATTGCAACCGCGACTTACCAAGCTCTCGGCCGAGGGTGATGAGAAAGGTTTGATCCAGGTATACCGGAACAGTACGCAATTGGTCGGCGTGATCGCCGTTCCGACCGCCTTGGTGCTGGCATTCTTTTCGGAACAGGTGCTATGGGCGTGGACCGGAGACGCAGAAATCGCGCGCAAGGCGGCGCCGGTGCTAACGCTCTACGCACTGGGCAACGGCATCCTTGCTTTCAGCGCATTTCCTTACTACCTGCAGTTTGCCAAGGGGGATTTGAAACTGCACCTGATTGGGAACGGACTGTTTGTCGTGTTGCTGATCCCCGCCCTAATCTGGGCTACCTGGCAGTACGGTGTGACCGGTGCGGGATACGCATGGCTGTGTTCAAGCGCGGTGTACTTCCTGCTATGGGTGCCAAGAGTGCATGGCCGCTTTGTGAAAGGTTTGCACTCTCAATGGTTGTTGCGAGATGTGTGTTCGATTGTCGTGATGGCGATTGCCGGAGCGGCGCTCGCATACTGGTTTGTGACGTGGCCCCAGGAACGCGTCACCGTCGCAATGGAAATTGTGATGTTGAGCTTGGGCTTGTTGATGATTGCTGCCGTGGGTTCCTCATGGGTGCGGAATATATTGATCAGCAAGCGGATTACACGATTTGGCGAATAAGGGCAAATAATGACAACCGCTGTGAAAGACCTCAAGGTATCTGTGTGCGTAGTCACCTACAACCAGGAAAAATATATCCGCGAATGCCTGCAGAGCATTCTGGACCAGGAAGTTGACTTTGATTATGAAGTCATTGTGGGCGATGACTGCTCAACGGACGGTACACGTGCGATCGTGCAGGAATTCGCAAATAAATACCCGGAAATAGTTAAGCCAATATTTCATGAAAAGAATCTTGGTCCAACCGATAACTATCTCTATGTGCATAACCGGGCCAAAGGAAAATATGTTTCCCATTTAGATGGCGATGATTATTGTCTGCCCGGCAAATTGAGAACGTTGGCATCATTCCTCGATAGAAATCCGGACTGCAGGATCGTGTGGCATCGGATGCATATCCTTAATGAGCATGGCCAATCTGCCGTAGGCATGCCAGTTGTTCCCATTCGAGAATTCACTGGATCAAACCGGTTATACGCCAAAGACCTTGCCAAATACTATGGGATCACAGGGTGCCACTCAGGGAGCATGTACCGAGCTTCGGCAAAAAAAATCTCCGTGAGAAATGAACCAACCATTGATTATTTCTTCACGCTTTCGTTCTGCATAGACGGCGGCTACGCCTCTTATATTGATGAGCCACTAGGAGTTTACAGGTGGTTCTCATTCGAAAATACGATGACGAGATCGAAAGGCAATTTGCTCGTCGGTTTAGGAAAACTATCACTGATTCGAAGCTACTTGGCATCAAACCCAGAGCTGGCAAGAGAATTCTCTGCTCAATGCCTTTTTGAGTTCCTGCTGCGTCTTTACTTCCGTCAACCATTGAGATGGCAGTATTTCAAAATGCTCTTCAAGTGCCGCGCGTTTCCTTCACTATCGGCCTTTATTCTCATCATTAAGGTCTTTGATTCAAACAGGCGTAAAAGCCTGATGCGCGGGTATGTAGATAGTAGCGACGTACGCTTTTCAACGCAGAATAACTTCAAATAAACATTAAGCGACGCGTTTTTAAGGAATAGATTTGTGAATGCCATTTACCTGGGCATGTACTTCTTGTCCGTGATGCTGGTTTGCACTGTACTTGTGCTGGCCATAAAGCGCTCCGCTTTTGGCGTGCTGCTCCTGATGGCACTCATCTGGTTTTTGATCGGATCATGCATCTACCCGATCTTTGACTTGTTCGGGATCGTTGAACGCGGTGTGGAAGTACAAGACTTCATTTCAAGAAACGGTGAGCCTGGATTGGCAACGGCGCTGCATGTGCTGCTGGCTTCCATCGGCATGGCGTGCGGCTACATGTATCGACCGAGGAAGGGAATCGGTGACAGTGTAGTCGGTGCCGTCACGTCGAAACTCATAGGAGCAAATGACAGTTTCGTTTGGCGTGTCTCGATATTGTTGGGCATCGCTTGTTACCTGGTCTATTTTCAGCTTGTCGGCTTTGATGTCGCATTAATAAATGCTGCCGCTGCACGAGGCGGTGACTTTGAAGGATTCGGCGAAAAGGACTCGTACCTGTTTATTAAGACGGTGGCCGCGATCGGCCTTGTTGCAACGAGCTTTTTGCCAATGATGCTTTTGGCGAAAAAGGACAGGATCTTTATTCTCCTGTACGGCTTGCTTATCGTAATGGCATATTCGAACTCAATAAGCAGGAATCTGGTGCTATATGGTGCGATAGTCCCGGTACTTGTCTATGTAAGACTTAAATGGGATATGACGAAACGAAGCGCTCGGTATTCGGCGCTCATTGTCGCGTCGGTTCTGATTCCTTTTGCTTTGTTGGTGCTGAACTACGGCAAAGTGATGGGGCACTATATTAGCTTCTATCTGAGCGGCGACGATTATTCAATGACGTCCGAAGTCGGTGATGTGAGTGTCATCGACTCCATTCTCAATAATTTTGGTTTTCAATGGGTGTCAGTGCAAGCCGGGATTGATCACTTCTTTCGTACAGGCCTTCCGTTAGTTACGCAAGAACAGTTTCTTGCCGCCTTTTTCGGTGCGATTCCATCCCGGGTTTTGAGCTTTTTCGGTGCCGATTTTCTCTACTACGGTACCGTGACCACCAAGCTTGCATGTATAAATTCTGGCGCCTTCGGTTATCAGGAATGCACGGTTCCGCCGCTAGCTATCGGTTATGCCGCGTACTTGTTGCCGGGTGCTGGGGGATTCCTCGTTGGGTTCGTGTGGCTCAGATTCTATGTTGCCATCGAGAGAGTCTGGCTCTCAATCCAGGCTAGTGACTATCGCAAGTTGTGGATCCCTTATTTCTTGTGGGCGGCGGTCGTTAATTTCTTCACTTTTATACCGTCTGCGCTTGCGTTAACGATGACGCAGTTGTTGTGGTTGATTGTGATGTCTCGACTAAGGATTAAACCAGCAAAAAACAAATCGAAAGCCGTTGCCCGCGGTGTCTTGAAGTTCAAGCCCGTTAAGGCTCATAGGGCTGCACGGGGCGAGTTGCCTTGAATTCCTGAGCTACGTCGCTCGCTAAAGCTTCGCTTTCTGGACTTGCCTTATGCCTTCGACATTTCACGTTGATCGATGACTCCATTTCCGTTTATTTCCCGCTTGCCGTGGCACTCGGCTTCTTCCCGAAGGAAGGCCATCGCCGCGCGTCGTGCAAAAGGGACGATAAAGATAGCCGTGCTGGTCAGTTCGCTTGAGCATGGCGGCACTGAACGTGTCGTTACAAGCCTATGCAATGCCTGGAGCGCACGAGGGGACGAGGTTACGTTGGTGCCCACCTATTCGGGGGGAGGAAAGCCTTTCTTTGAGGTTTCCGACGCGGTCGAGCTTATTTATCTTGCCGAGGTCGTTGGCGTTCGAGCACGAAGTGCTCTTAGTTATGCGCGCAGAATATCCGCGCTACGCCGACTTATCGCGACGCGAAGTCCCGACGTCATCGTATCGTTTTTGCCGAACGTAAATTTGGCTGCGATTCTTTCCTCTGCATTTTTAGGGATTCCTCTGATCATTTGTGAACGTTCTGACCCGACGAGCTACCCACATGAGAATGTGATCGGAACCTTGTGCAAATGGACCTATCGCTTTGCAGACATGCTCACGGTGCAAACGGACTCCGTCGCGGCCAAAGTTCAAGGGCTTTACCCTGGCCAAAAAAATGTGCGAGCGGTGCCAAACCCACTTCCGGCCAGCGTGATCGCTCACCAGAGGACTGCCAACTCTCAGCGGAAGGTTTTGCTTAGCCTGGGGCGGCTTTCTTCAGAGAAGCAGATCGATAAGCTGTTAGACGCGTTCGCCGAAGTTGCACCGCTCTTTGGGGATTGGGACTTACATATATATGGTGATGGGCCGGTTAAGCCTGCGCTTGCAAAGCAAATCCATCGGATCGGGTTGCATGGACGCGCATTCTTGAAGGGGGCGACCAAGTCACCATGGGAAGTCATGGCCGCTGCAGATATTTTCGTGATGACCTCCAAGTACGAGGGCTTTCCGAATGCATTGCTCGAAGCAATGGGAGTCGGACTTCCTTGCATTGCTTTTGACTGTCCGAGCGGGCCGAGGGAAATATCCCGTAACGGCACAGACGCGCTACTGGTTCCATTGGATAGTCAGTCAGGGCTTGTATCCGCATTGACGCGACTCATGGAAGACGAGAATCTGCGGTGCGCATTGGGTAAACAGGCCAGGGAGTCGGTATGCAGCCGGTTTGGCCTTGCGGAAGTTGTCCAGAGGTGGGACCACTTGTTTAGAGAGGTGGGGGCCACCAATTGAACAAGGTTTCGACAGTGAACGATGCGTTGGTGTCAGCGACGGTGTTTTCGCAAGCTAGTCCACGGCAGGTGATGCATTTTTGTTCCAGTCCGAAAGGACAGGGCTAATGCCGCACGTATTACACGTAATTAGTGGATTGACGGTTGGCGGGGCCGAGATGGCACTTTATCGACTTATTACCGGTTCGCGCGATAGTACTTATAAACATGCGGTGGTTGCGCTGACCCCTGGCGGAGCGCTGGGACAGCGACTGCGCGAGGCCGGTATTGAATTAACCGCCTTCGATTTCAAAAGGTCGCCCATATCGCATTTTTTCGGCTTGCTTTCTCTAATGCGACGGAAACGCCCGGACGTTGTACAGACCTGGCTATATCACGCAGATATGTTCGGCGGCTTGGCTGCGCGCCTGGCGGGTAATCGCAATGTGATCTGGGGCATACGGACTACGGAGTTGACGGCTGGCGACTCTCGTATCACGGTCTTGGTGAGGAAGATATGCGCATGGCTATCAAGATGGGTGCCGAACACGATTGTATGTGTGGCCGACGCGGCGCGGCGCGCGCATGCACGGGTTGGATATGATTCCGGTCGCATGATCGTGGTACCAAATGGCTTTGATCTGTCGCGCCTGGTCGCTGAAGAAGATCAGGTAAACCTGCTCCGCACGCAGTGCGGATTCACAAGCGATGAAGTCGTTATCGGCACTTTGGGACGCTTTAACGCTGCCAAGGACCAGCATAACTTTATACGAGCGGCCGGCCTGTTGGCACAGCGGCACGAAGGAGTACGTTTCCTGATGGTCGGCCGCGATCTCGATGCGAAAAATGCAGAACTGATGCACTGGATTGCGCAAACAGGTCATGCCGACCGGTTCGTGTTGCTGGGGGAGCGCACGGATGTGCCGGTGTGCCTGGCTGCAATGAATGTCTTTTGTCTTTCATCGCGTGCTGAAGCTTTTCCCAATGTCGTAGGCGAAGCCATGGCGATGGGACTGCCATGCGTGGTAACCGATGTCGGGGATGCCGCCATGCTGGTGGCAGATTCCGGCGTGGTGGTTCCGAAAGAGGATTCGCATGCACTTGCTCAAGGCGTGGCCGGCGTGTTGGCAATGACGCCGGCTGCTCGCCGGGAACTCGGGCAGAGGGCCAAGGCGCGCATCCATTCTGAATTTACTGTTGATCGTACCCGTGAGCGATTCGAGGCGATCTATCAACGTCTAACCAAGGAAAGTCAATCCTAATGTGTGGTTTTGTCGGTTTTCTTGGCGGTGTGCCGCCATACGATGGAGTGGGTGACAAGGACGTCTTGCGGCGCATGACCGATACCATCGCTCACCGCGGGCCGGATGATGCCGGGTATTGGAGTGATACCGAACGTCGCATCGGCCTGGGCCATCGGCGCCTGTCGATTATTGACTTGTCGCCGGCCGGGCATCAACCAATGCAGTCAGCCAGCAGCCGTTACATGATTGCGTTCAATGGCGAAATCTATAACCATCTTTTATTGCGCGAGCAACTAGAGGCTGCCGGAAGAGCTCCTCGATGGCGTGGTCATGCGGACACTGAAACGCTGCTTGCCGGTTTTGATACATGGGGTATCCAAGGCACTGTTGAGCGAGCCATCGGCATGTTCGCCTTTGCCGTGTGGGACCGTGAAACGTCTACATTGACTCTTGCGCGTGATCGCCTCGGTGAAAAGCCGCTGTACTACGGTTGGCAGGGAAGAGGAAGCCGTGCAGCCTTCATATTCGGGTCAGAACTGAAGGCGTTGCGGATACATCCGTCCTTTGAACACAAAATTAACCGGGGCGCATTAAGCCTCCAGTTGCGGCACAACTATATACCGGCACCCTACTCGATATACGAGGGCATCGCCAAACTGCAGCCAGGCAGCCTGCTGAGTGTATCGCTGGAACAGCGCGAGCCGAAAGTGATCCGGTATTGGTCGGGTTTTAAGGCAGCGGAATCGGGCGTGGCCAATCCATTCGCTGGGACGGCCGAAGAGGCGGTGGATGAACTGGAATCGTTGCTCAAGGACGCGGTACGCCAGCAGATGATGGCCGACGTGCCACTGGGAGCGTTCCTGTCAGGCGGAATAGATTCTTCCACGGTCGTCGCATTGATGCAGGCACAGTCATCCCGTCCGGTAAAGACATTCTCGATCGGTTTTCACGAGGAAGGCTATAACGAGGCGGAGCATGCCAAGGCGGTCGCAAAGCATCTCGGTACGGAGCACACTGAGCTGTACGTAACCGCGGCCCAGGCAATGGCCGTCATACCACGCTTGCCCACGCTGTATGACGAACCGTTTTCGGACTCGTCGCAGATTCCAACGTTTTTGGTATCTCAGCTCGCCAGGCAGCATGTAACCGTCTCGCTTTCCGGCGATGCCGGCGATGAATTGTTTTGTGGCTATAACCGGTATCAAATGACGGCAAACCTCTGGAGCAAGATGTCCGCAGGACCGCTATCGCTTCGCAGGCTGGCAGCGAAGGGGCTGACCAGCGTGTCCCCCCAGTCCTGGAATAAGCTGGCAGGTGCCGTGGAAGGTTTGCTGCCTCGCTCATTACGGTTTGCCAATGTGGGAGACAAGTTGCACAAGGGAGCTGGCGTACTGGACAGCCAGTCGGTCGACGTGCTGTATTCGAGATTGGCCTCGCACTGGCAGGTTCCCGCTGAGGTAGTTGTCGATGGATATGAGCCGCCCACACTCCTGAGCAGTGCTGCGCATATTGGCTCCAGTCTGGACAATGTACAGCGCATGATGGCTCTCGATATGTTGACGTATCTGCCGGACGACATCCTGGTCAAAGTAGACCGGGCAGCGATGGGGGTATCGCTAGAGACTCGCGTACCTTTCCTTGATCACCGCGTCGTTGAGTTCGCATGGAGGCTGCCACAATCCGTGAAGCTGCATGACGGGCAAACCAAATGGGCACTGCGGCAAGTGTTGTATAGGCATGTGCCCCGTGCGTTGATCGAGCGGCCAAAAATGGGATTCGGCGTGCCGATCGGTGACTGGCTGCGCGGCCCGTTGCGAGAGTGGGCGGAATCTCTCCTGGATCAATCGCGCCTAAAGAACGACGGTTTTTTCCATGCGGAGGCAATCAGGCGCAAATGGCAGGAGCATTTGTCAGGCCAGCGCAACTGGCAGTATCACTTATGGGATGTGTTGATGTTTCAGGCATGGCTGCAACATCAAGAGGCGTCTACCGGCCAGGCGAATCCAAGAACGCTTTCAGCCGACCATGCAATCGACCAGGTCGCTTAGAGACGGTTTGAATTTCCACAGTCCGTATCGCGTGCATGCATAGCGCTCATATCACGAATGTCGGCAATACACAGACATAGAAAGCGCGAGGCGGCAAACTAATAAGGCAAAGGGCCGCTTACGTGTGGATAGTGGATATGAATATGCTGATCGGTATAACGCGACTGATGCGCCAAGAAGAGGCGAACGTTTAATCACGATGATTAGCCAGATTGGTGATTGGTAATCGCACGATGGCTTAAGCAGCTGCAGTAGTTAATACGGAAGCCGTTCTGGCACCAAGTTAATTTCTTTGCAGCGAATCAATTTTGTATGGAGGAGTGCATAAATGGACAATTATCAGTTTTGCGTAGATTGGGCGCTAAACCAACGAATAACTCCCAGCACCCGCATTCTTGATTACGGATGTGGTGCGGGGCATATTGTGAAAGCGCTTAGGGCTCGCAATGTAGACGCCTTTGGATGTGACGTATTTTACGAAGGCGGAGACTATTCAAAGCTGGTCGAGAGTGAATATCTCGGTAAAAGCATAAAGAGAATGGAGCCAGACGGACGGATTCCGTATGACGACGAAACATTTGATTTCGTCATCAATAACCAAGTCATGGAGCACGTTACCGACCTGGATAAGGTGCTCTCGGAGATTCATAGAGTGCTGAAGCCGGGCGGAAAAGTATTGAGTCTGTTTCCAGATAAGAGCGTCTGGCGGGAGGGACACTGCGGCATCCCCTTTCTTCACTGGTTCCCCAAAGGATCTCGCCCGCGAATTTACTATGCGGCATTGATGAGGCTGCTCGGTTTTGGTTACCACAAAGAGAATAAAACCATCATGCGCTGGAGTGCTGACTTTTGCGAATGGCTGGACAAATGGACGTGGTATCGCCCAAGCAAAGATATCCGGCGTTCCTATCAAAAGTACTTCACCAATGAAAATGAACTGGAAGGGTACTGGCTAAGTAAAAGGTTGGACAAACTTGGTTCAATCAGCGAATTGGTGCCGCTCGGGGCGCGTAAGCTCGTTGTCCGCAAGCTCGGCGGGCGCATTTTTGTGGTCGAAAAAGGTGCTCTCAATAACCAATCCGCTTAGTCGTGGACAAGCAAATTCGCGCTCTCGTTACGCTGGCATAGAACAAGTTAAATCGGAAAGTCGATAAAACAGTCGGTATGGTACTCATCGCCGGGTAATGGCTTTCCGAACCTTTTTGACCCAGCGAAAAAAGTGGCCGGGCTTCCAATCTGGTTTTCAGAATCCTGTAACGGTCTACGCCAGTGATTCCGCCTTAGATGGCGGGGCGCTGTACCACTCGTACAGTAGTTCCTCTCGAGTCAGCCTCATTCCGGTACGCCTTCTGAAAAACCGCTTTAGTCAGCCCGAATGGTTTGGCCAGGAGCAGACGAGGAATCCGATCATGAGTCAGAAAATCGTAATTTCGATCAATACGGCATGGAATATCTATAATTTCCGCTCCGGATTGATCAAGGCGTTAATGAGTCACGGCTACCAAGTGGTTGCAGTCGCACCCGGTGATGAATACGCGGATCGCCTGAAGGATCTCGGATGCCGTTTCATTAACATACCTATGGACAACAATGGGACGCACCCAGGGCGGGATTTGTCCTTGTTGATGCGATACATTCGCGTACTGCGTTCCGAGAGACCGCTTGCGTATCTTGGTTACACGGTCAAGCCGAATGTGTATGGCTCGCTGGCGGCACACATGTTGCGTATTCCCGTCATCAATAATATTGCCGGGCTAGGAACGACATTTATCAATAGCAGCTTTCTGACCCATATAGTGCGTACCCTTTACCGGGTTTCTTTGCGCCGGTCTCGCCGGATCTTTTTTCAGAATGCCGATGACCAAGCGCTTTTCATCCGCACAGGCTTGGTGATGCCGGAAAAAACCGACAGGCTGCCAGGATCCGGTATGGACTTGACGCGTTTTCAACCGGTGCAGTCGTTGCCGTTGCCGGGCCGCCCTTTTGTGTTTTTGCTGGTATCGAGAATGCTTAAAGATAAAGGCGTTGAAGAGTTTGTCGAAGCGGCGCGACTGGTCCAGAAACAGCACCCTTCGATCAGGTTTCAGCTCTTGGGCTTTGTGGATGAGGCAAACTCGAATTCTATTCCACTGGAAAGATTAAAAGGCTGGGAAAACGAGGGCATAATTCGCTATTTGGGCAAGACGGATGATGTTCGACCCCATCTCGCGCAGGCGGACTGCATAGTTCTGCCTTCTTACCGGGAAGGAGTGCCGCGCTCGCTTCTTGAAGCAGCCGCTATGGGTCGTCCGATCATTGCAACCAATGTAGTCGGCTGCCGAGATGTCGTTGACGACAACGTCAATGGTTTGCTTTGCCGGCCGAAGGATGCTCGGGATTTGGCGGATAAAATGACGCAGATGATTAACTTTTCTCCCGAAAGGCGCTTGGAGATGGGCAGGGCAGGCCGGCAGAAAGTCGAAACCGAATTCGATGAGAAATTAGTCATCCAGAAGTATCTGAACACGATTGCGGATATAGCAACTGCAAAAGCAAGAAGCGGAACAGGTCGGGAGGCTATGCTCGCCATGCGCAGCAAGTCAGCACGAAAACCCTGAGGCCTTACAGCATATTCAAGAAAAGAGGTGTCGACATGATTTTAGTGACAGGCGGAGCCGGTTTCATCGGTGGAAATTTTGTGCTGGACTGGCTGGCAGCGCATGACGAGCCGGTCATCAATCTCGACAAATTGACCTACGCAGGCAATCTGGACACGCTCTCGGACCTGCGTGACGACGCCCGCTACATTTTCGTGCATGGCGACATAGGTGATCGCACGCTGGTTGGCGCCTTGCTGGCAAAGCACAGGCCGCGCGCAGTAATCAACTTCGCGGCCGAGTCGCACGTGGACAGGTCCATTCACGGCCCGAGCGATTTCATTCAAACCAATGTCGTGGGCACGTTCAGTCTTCTGGAGGCGGTGCGTGCATATTGGTCGGTCCTGCCCGCATCGGATCAAGCTGCATTCCGGTTCCTGCACGTCTCAACCGACGAAGTGTATGGGTCGCTGCAGCCGGGTGAGCCGGCCTTTACCGAAACCACGCCCTATCAGCCGAATAGCCCGTATAGCGCAAGCAAGGCCGCTAGCGACCACCTCGTGCGTGCCTGGCATCACACCTATGGCTTGCCTGTAATTACGACCAATTGCAGCAACAACTATGGTCCTTATCACTTCCCGGAAAAGCTGATTCCACTTTGCATCCTGAATGCGCTGGCCGGCAAGCCGCTTCCGATTTACGGGGATGGGCAGCAAGTCCGTGACTGGTTATACGTGAAGGACCATTGCAGCGCGATTCGACGCGTGCTGGACGCCGGTGTGCTGGGCGAGACCTATAACATCGGTGGTCGAAATGAAAAGACGAACTTGGAAGTCGTGAACACCATCTGCACAATCCTGGACGAACTCAAGCCACGCGCGGACGGCAATTCCTATGCGGCGCAGATCGCGTTCGTGCAGGACAGGCCGGGTCATGATCGGCGTTATGCGATCGACGCATCCAAGATAGAACGCGAACTCTGCTGGATGCCAGACGAAACCTTCGAGACCGGCATTCGCAAGACGGTTGTGTGGTACTTGGAAAACACGAGCTGGGTCAAGAACGTGATCAGCGGCGCCTATCGAGACTGGATCCGCACGCAGTACGGAACCTGACCTCCATTGCAGCAGCGAACTCCGCTGCTGCTTTCACTTCACTTGGCGAAATTTTCGCCCTACCCCGAACAGTAAACGGCCCGGTTCCGGACCGTCTCTGTCTGTCGCGCCATTCCAGCCCGAATCAGGGCTGCATGCAGCATTTGTTCGCAAGCGATCCAAGGCGTCTGCTTTGGCGCAATAGCCAACCTGAAAACAATTTATAGAATCGCTTAGCCGGTGCGGCCGGCGCAACAGCATCGATTCATAACCCACTTGCATGGCCATGACTATTGAAAATAGCACCCAACGCAAAGGCATCATTTTGGCCGGTGGTTCCGGTACGCGCTTGTATCCGGTAACGCGCGCAGTGTCGAAGCAGTTGATGCCTGTGTATGACAAGCCAATGATTTACTACCCGCTTACGACGCTGATGTTGTCTGGCATTCGGGATATTCTCGTGATCTCCACACTGGAAGACACGCCGCGCTTCCAGGACTTGCTGGCAGACGGTAGTCAGTGGGGGCTCAACATTCAGTATGCAGTGCAGCCGCGTCCAGAGGGCCTGGCACAGGCCTTCATCATCGGCCGGGGCTTTGTCGACAATCATCCCAGTGCATTGGTCCTCGGCGATAACATTTTTTACGGACATGAACTGGTAAGCAAACTGCGGCGTGCCAATGCGCAGCCGAACGGTGCCAGCATCTTTGCCTATCATGTGCATGATCCTGAGCGTTACGGCGTGGTTGACTTTGACCGGGAGTTTCGTGCCTTGTCGATTGAGGAAAAGCCGGTCAATCCGCGCTCCAACTATGCGGTTACCGGCCTGTATTTTTACGACAACCAGGTTTGCGATATTGCTGCCGGTATCCGACCATCGGCACGTGGCGAACTGGAGATCACCACTGTGAACAAATGCTATCTGGAGATGGATAAGCTGAATGTGGAAATCCTCAGCCGCGGAATTGCCTGGCTCGATACCGGCACGCACGAGTCGCTCCTGGATGCGGGACAGTTCATCGCCACGTTGCAGAAGCGCCAGGGGTTGATGGTGGCCTGCCCGGAGGAGATCGCATATCGTCAGCAGTGGATCACGGCAGAGCATGTCGAACGCCTGGCAGACCCTTTGACGAAGAACGGCTATGGCGAATACCTGCTCAACATGCTGCGGCAATAGATCGCGCGTAAGCCGCAATAGAGCCATATCCACGCTGCTCAATCTCATTATCTACACCTTCATCGCATGTCCGATCCACACCCGGCACGTCTGAATCTACGCGCGCGTCACGACAGGAAACGTTGTCCCAAGCCATGCCAAGGCAATTTGTGGCGCATCAAGCGATCTGTCGCGATGCTGATGCAAGATAGGCGCACCAAATTCATAAAGGGGCATAAATGATCAATGCGGTGAGTTCATCTATGCAAAGTTCGGAATTTGGTCTGACAGATTACTGGCGGATGTTTAAAGCCAGGGGGATCAAACTTCCATTGAACTATTTTCTTCAGGCGCATGCCTTCGATCTCATTCACGGCACAGACACCCACAAGTCAGCCGTTAACGAGGAATACCTGAGCAACGCAAAAGAAGTCAATTTCTACACACCTTATCGCTGCTCCTGGACGAAAGAAATTCGGATTGCGTTTGACGTGTTGCGCGAAAAATTCGGCGACACGTTCGAAAACTATTCGTTCATCGATCTAGGATGCGGGAAAGGGAAGGCAGTTCTTTCGTGGGCTCTTTTCCTGAAAAAGTCCGGATTGAAGCAACGCCTCGTCGGCCTCGATTTTTACGATCCATTCATCCAGGTCGCAAACGACAACCAACGGATATTGGGCCTGTTCGATGACATTTCCTTTACGTGTGGAGACGCAATGGAGTTTGACTATGCTGGCCTTGGTTCTAAAGTGATTGCGTATATGTACAACCCTTTTGACAAGGGGATTCTGCGCAATGTGCTTGCAAAGCTCAGTAAGACGGACGCCGTAATCATCTATAACAATCCAGTTCATGCGAACGAAATTCGCGCTGCGGGCTACAAGCCGATATGGAAGAAGAATGGCTGGCACCCCAATACTCAAACGATGATTTTCCAGAAGCCGTTTTGGTAGTTTTCATGTGGAGGGGTGGCCGAGTGGTTAAAGGCAGCAGACTGTAAATCTGCCCTCTTGTGAGTTCGCTGGTTCGAATCCAGCTCCCTCCACCAATATTTCGCCGCCGATGCAGATTCGGCGACACGTTGATTCCCCAACTTACTTAACCGAGCGCATGAAATCGCCCTGCATCTCGGCGTACAGTCTCCTTGGGGCGGGTAGCGGCCAATCGCATCACTGGCAGAGCATAACCGGCGTGTGCGTCAGCCCATCCAGACCTTCAACAGTCGTATGGTTTCAGGTTGAATTTCAGAGATATGAATATGACCAAAAAAAAGATTGGAATGATGCAGCCGTATCTATTTCCATATCTTGGCTATTTTCAGTTGATGTCTGCAGTAGACGTATTTGTGCTGGGGGACGACCTCCAATATGTTAAGGAATCCTGGATCAACAGAAACAGAATCCTGATGAATGGGACGGACAAGCTGATTACCTTTCCGCTCAAGAAAGGAAAGTATCTTTCCAGGATTAATGAAAGGGTTTTAAGTGACGATTTCTCGGCTGAAGCGGATAAGCTGTTGAGGGTAATTTTCAACGCCTATGCCAGGGCGCCGCAGTATAAGAAGGTCATTCCATTTCTGGAAGCACTCTTCAAGTACCCCGAGAAAAGTCTCGCCAAGTATGCAGAGCATTCGATCAGGCGAATCGCTGAGTACCTCGGCATAAAAACGGAGATCGTCATTGCATCGGATTTATGCATAGGCGAGGTCGTCGACAAACAGGACAGGGTTATCAAGACAGCGAAAAAGCTGAACGGAGAGGTCTATATCAATTTGATCGGGGGAGTCGATCTCTACGATTTCGATCTGTTTGAAGAGCATGGACTGAAATTAGTCTTCCACAGGATTAACGATATTTCCTATCCCCAGTTTGGCAATGAATTTGTGCCGCTGCTCTCGATAATTGATGTGCTGATGTTTAATGAAATGTCGGAAGTTCAGAGAAAGCTGAATTGCTATTCTTTGCTCGATAGTGCGAATAACCCCGTGTCGCGATGCGATCAATGCGAACCGTGCCGTCGCGCTGGTCCTGCCTCTTTGGTTGCAGAAACGTGAATTGAACATGAATGATTCTTGCAGTATGAGCATGGGCGAACGGCGGCGAAGGCTGCTGCTTGGTGGGGTGGCGGCACTAGTTCTTAACGTGCCGCGCCGCGGCGTAGCGCGCTCGGAGAAGCCCGCAAACCGCGCAAAGATCAGCTTGGCAACTTTTGGTGGTGTGCCAGGGGCATCTCCGGAGGTGCTAATAGATTCCTTTGAGCAGGCGTTCGCACATCTGAAGTTGGCCGGAGGTGGCGAGCTGGTTGTCCCACCCGGTATATACGATTTCGGTGATTGTTCTTCGGGGGGCAGAGTTATCTCTGTCGACGATCTGCAAAATGTCGTTATATCTGCCTATGGTGCTACGTTCAGGCTGAAAACGACAAAAAAGGTCATACCTCTTCTGTTCTACTTTTTTAACCCGAATAACGTCAAAGTGGCTGGGGCAAGCTTCAATGATGCCGGCTACGACGGTGATGTGGACTGGCGCGGCATGTATTGCGTGAAGGCGGAAGCGAATCGACCCTGCAGCGGTTTCACGATGGTTGACTGTTATGTTAACGGCGCCGTCGGATTGTTTCAGTCTCAGCAGCATGGCGTTAACCGGTATCTCATGAAAGATATCAGTCTCCACGGTACGGTGGAAAACGCTTATTACGGGGCAGGTCTTACTTATGTCGGAGATAACGCAAGAGTGGATCTAATCTGCCGGAACGTGCGCAGAGGGTGCATTTCTTTCGGACTCAAGAATGCACACATAAAGATAAGGATGAGTCATACGGCTGACGCCCCGGGCAGTAATGGTTTTATTGCCCTCGCATGCGAAGGGGAAAGTGAGGGAAATGTTGAAAACGTCCACATTGATCTCGATGTCTCCGGCGTTGGAAACCACAGTGCTCTTGTCCACTTCTATCATGTGAAGAGCGAACGACTCGGCTATATACGCAAGGTCAATGCTGCTGTCACCGTCAATAACTTAAAGCGTGGCCACACGCCGACAAATGTGTTCGTGTTCGACCATGAGCTGCCCAGCACTGCGATCTTGCCTTCCACTGCTCGAGGATGGGATCAGATCGTCTTGCGCGGTAGTGTTCGAGGCCGTTTGCCAGGGCGTCTGATTCATAGTCCTTCCCGGTCCACATCGTCGGGAACAATTTACATTGCCTCCGAGCTGGCTACGCGAGAATTAAACATGTCGGAGCTACCTGCTTATTTCCGTAGCAAATATCCCTGAACAATTACTTAAAAGCGAAAACGGTCCGGCAACCCCTATCTCTCTGATGGGCCACCCAATCCCTCTCGGAAGCATTTTCACTAGTTAGAGAAATATCGTACCCAACGCAGCAGCTGAATTGCCTGCGTTTGCATTCGAGAACTGCCAGTCGATCGGGTACTTGCATCATGCGGCGCCATTGTGGAAAAACACAAAATGCCAATGGACATATCCCGGCCGCTATGTCTTTCAGGGCGTCTATCACCGTCTACACGTTGTGTTGTATCGGAATAGACGCCCTCGGGACGAACCACTATCAACTTCTCTTTTTGCCACTCGAAGCGGATAACTTCGGACGAAGAGAGGTGACTGGCCCAGGCTGCGAAGCCAGCTTTGCTAGTAGCAAACCAATTCTCAACAGATATTAGAAGTCTGCGGAGGCGCCGATGAAGTAGGTGCTGGAGCGGCGGGTGTCGGATTTGAAGCTACAGGAGCAGGTGCCGGAACAGGTGCTGGCGCTGGTTCTGACATGACCGTGAAGTAGCCTGGCAAGGCGCCCATGTTTTGCAGTGCAGCCAGGTTGGAGGCGACGAGCACCGAGTTGGTGGTACCGGTCGAGGTGGTCCTGTTGCGGATGATCGGGCCGGTATAGGTGCCGGTCACGGAGCCGGTCAGCTGCATCTGTTCCCAGGTGCGCGG
>DASRXG010000024.1:0-69094 GCA_035654275.1 Noviherbaspirillum sp. | reverse complement strand
GTTCACGTTGTCCGTGAGGTCTTTCCATGTGCCGGCTACACCCGGCACCTGCGCCTGCACGCCGAGCTTGCCTTCCGTGCCCACTTCGCGAGCAACTCTTGTCACCTCACCAGCAAAACTATTCGGCTGATCGACCATGGTGTTGATCACATCCTTGATCTGCAGGATCTCGCCCTTTACATCGACGGTGATCTTCTGGCCAAGGTCGCCGCTGGCAATCGCGGTCGCCACCTTCGACACGTCGCGCAGCTGCACCGTCAGGTTGCCTGCCATCGCATTCACGTTGTCCGTCAGGTCCTTCCACGTCCCTGCCACACCGGGTACCTGCGCCTGCACGCCGAGCTTGCCTTCCGTACCGACCTCGCGTGCGACACGCGTCACCTCGCCGGCAAAGCCGTTCAGCTGATCGACCATGGTGTTGATGACATCCTTGATCTGCAGGATCTCGCCCTTCACATCGACGGTGATCTTCTGGCCAAGGTCACCGCTGGCGATCGCGGTCGCCACCTTCGACACGTCGCGCAACTGCACCGTCAGGTTGCCCGCCATGGCGTTTACGTTGTCCGTGAGGTCTTTCCATGTGCCGGCTACACCCGGCACCTGCGCCTGCACGCCGAGCTTGCCTTCCGTGCCCACTTCGCGAGCAACTCTTGTCACCTCACCAGCAAAACTATTCAGCTGATCGACCATGGTGTTGATCACGTCCTTGATCTGCAGGATCTCGCCCTTCACATCGACGGTGATCTTCTGGCCGAGGTCGCCGCTGGCAATCGCGGTTGCCACCTTCGAGACGTCGCGCAGCTGTACCGTGAGGTTGCCTGCCATCGCATTGACGTTGTCCGTGAGGTCCTTCCACGTCCCTGCCACACCGGGTACCTGTGCCTGCACGCCGAGCTTGCCTTCCGTACCGACCTCGCGTGCGACACGCGTCACCTCGCTGGCAAAGCCGTTCAGCTGGTCGACCATGGTGTTGATCACGTCCTTGATCTGCAGGATCTCGCCCTTCACATCGACGGTGATCTTCTGCGTCAGGTCGCCGCTGGCAATGGCGGTCGCAACCTTCGACACGTCGCGCAACTGCACCGTCAGGTTGCCTGCCATCGCATTCACGTTGTCCGTAAGGTCCTTCCATGCGCCGGCCACGCCCGGCACCTGCGCCTGCACGCCGAGCTTGCCTTCCGTACCCACTTCGCGCGCGACGCGCGTGACCTCGCTCGAGAAGCTGTTGAGCTGATCGAGCATGGTGTTGATGATCTTGGCGTTCTTGAGGAATTCGCCTTTCAGCGGCCGCCCGTTCACTTCCAGATCCATGGTCTGGGTCAGCACGCCGCGCGCAACGGCGCCGATAACGCGGCCGGCATCACGGATCGGCTGCACAAGATTGTCGATCAGCGTATTAACTGAGCTTGCCTTTACGCCCCAAGATCCGATGTTCTTGTCGAACACGATTCGCTGGCTGAGATTGCCTTCGGTGCCGACCACATGAGATACCTCTGCAATCGCGTTTGCCAGTCGTTCGCTGGTGCTGACAATGTCGTTGAAGGCATCCGCGATCTTGCCGTCGATGCCCGCCCAGTCGAGCGGCAGGCGCACGGTAAGGTCGCCATTGCGCATGGCATCCAGCGCCTTGAGCAAGACAACCCGGTCAAGCGTTGCGGTTTGCTGCTCCACGTCTGTCTCCTTGTGCTGAATGATGTGCGATGTCGAAGTAGCCGCGCTTAAGCAGTTCCAGTGCGTCGTCGTTCGGCACCGGGCGGCTGAAGTAGTTACCCTGCATCTCGTCGCAACCGTTGTCGATGAGGAATGCCACCTGCTCGGCAGTTTCCACGCCCTCGGCGATGACCGTCAGGTTCAGGCTGTGCGCGAGCGTAATGATGGCCGTCACGATGGCCGCGTCATCCGGATCGGTGGCAATGTCACGCACGAAGGCGCCATCGATCTTGAGCTTGTCGAGCGGAAAACGCTTGAGGTAGGCGAGCGACGAGTACCCGGTACCGAAGTCGTCGATGGAGATGCGTACGCCGAGGTCACGGATCTGGTGCAGCGCCTGGATCGCCTTGGATGGATCGGTCATCACTGCTGATTCCGTCAGTTCCGCCTCAAGCATGCCCGGGGGGATCCCCGTCTCCTGCAACACCGATTCGATGCTGCGCGCAACACTGTCCTGTCGGAACTGGCGCGCAGAGACATTGACGGCAATCGGGCAGCAATCCTTGCACTCGCGCCGCCAGCGCTGCACCTGCTCTGCCGCCTCCTGAAGCGCCCATTTGCCGATCGGTTCGATCCGGCCGGTCTCTTCGGCAATCGGGATGAACTGCCCGGGCGGCATCCATTCGCCGTTTTCCTGCGGCCAGCGTATCAGCGCCTCGAAGCCGCTGATGCGGCCATTGGAGGCGAGCACCTTCGGCTGGTAATGCAGGATGAACTCGCCCTGTTGGATCGCGCGCTGCAATGCGCCGCCCACTGCGAGGCGGCGGCTGGCAGCATCGTTCATGTCGTGCGTGAAGAAGGAGAACCGGCCGCGGCCCTCCTGCTTGGCGTGGTACATCGCCGTGTCCGCATTGCGCAGCAACTGGTCCATGTTCTGCCCATCGTCCGGGAAGAGCGCAATGCCGATGCTCGGCGACACACGCAGTTCCTTGCCGCCGATCTGGCACGGCTCTGACACTGCATGTACGATCTTGTCCGCCACCACCGCCGCATCCTGCACATCATGCAGACCGGCCAGCAGCACGACGAATTCATCGCCGGACAGGCGCGCCACCGTATCGCCTTCACGTACGCAATGCCCGAGACGCTCGGCCACCTCCTGCAGAAGGCGGTCGCCGGCAGCATGACCGAGCGTATCGTTGACATCCTTGAAGCGGTCGAGATCAATGAACAGTACCGCGACGGGCGCATGCTGGCGCCCCATATGTGCGGTCGCCTGCTTCATGCGGTCTTCCAGCAGCAAGCGGTTCGGCAGGCCGGTCAGCGTATCGTGGAACGACTGGTGCAGGATATAGGCCTCCATCTCCTTGCGCTCGGTGATATCGCGCGACACCATCACTACCTGCACCACCTTGCCGGACGCTTCCCTGATCGGGCTTGCCTCGGACTCCAGGTGGCGTTCGCCGCGTTCCGGCGTCTTCACCCGGTACTGCAATCGGGCGTTAGCGCCGCCATCAGCGATCTGTGATAAGGCCGTGATCACCTTGTCCCGATCCTCCTCATGCACGATCTCAAAGTATTCGCGCCCCTCCTCGATGCCGGCGCCAAACTCGGCGTGGTAGGACGGGCTTGCATATACCCAGCCTGCGTCTGCATCCAGCAGCGCTACGTAATCGCCCGCATGCTGCACGATCAGGCGTTCGGTTTCGCTGCGCTGTGCCAGGTCCTCGGCCTCGCGACGGGCGGCGATCTCGGAACGCAGCGCCTCGTTCAGCCGGGTTACATGCTCCAGTTCCTGTTTCAGCGCCTGGTTCAGGTACTCCAGCTCCACATCCTTGCGGTCACGCCGGCGATTCTTCCTGGCGAGGTCGATAAAAACCTGCGTCTTGGACTTGAGCAGCTCGGGCGCAACCGGCATGAACAAATAGTCGACTGCGCCGAGTTCGTAACCGGTGGCGCGGTCGAGGTCGGTGGCACGATGTGCCGTCAGGAAGATGATCGGCGTGTATTTGGAGCGCGGCCGCTGGCGGATCAGGCGGGCGGTTTCAAAGCCGTCGATACCGGTCATTTTGACGTCGAGGATGATCACTGCGAAATCGCGCTTGAGCAGCAATGCCAGCGCTTCCTCTCCGGAGGCAGCAGTCTCGATCGTCGCATCGAGGTCGTTCAGGATGGTCTGCAGTGCAAAGCGCGATCCGGCATCATCATTAACGAGCAGGACCCGAACCTCGTCAGCTATGGTCATGGAATGTCTGACCTCGCAAAATGAATATCCCTGCCATTAGCTGCAATCCCATGTTGACGTGTGGCTTCTACGTTTAACTTCTGCGTTTAACTTCTGCGCTTAACTTCTCTGCTTAATCGTCGCTCGACATATCTCGAGAAAGCAGAAGCAAAAAAACCGCGTTTTGCGAACGCGGTTCCCTTCCTGCATGCCGATCTGACGATAAGCGCATTGTTCTGCTCCGACTGGATCACTGCCCATGCAACACCCTCTTCCTCGCTGTGAATGCGAGTGCCAAGGTACCAAAGCGCAGCTTTCCTACTCATCCTGTCGCCTGCACCGCCTGAAATAGTTCCGCTGAGCACGTACGAAATCAATGGTCGTGCGGATCCAACGGCCGGGGCATACTCCATCGCGCAGGTCAATGCTGTACGACCGGCTCTAGAACAGGTGGTTTATGAATGACAACAGAACTTGGACGAGGAAAGGCAGGCGATGTTCCCGCCCGCACAATATTGAAAGAAAGAGAGCCTGGAGCAGCAATGCTCCCGGGGTCTTCAGAGATTCAGAGAAAAACGGCGAGTGGTGTGAAGTAAAGAGGAACTACAAGAAGCTTCACGACATTTCACCGGAGAATCACTCCGGTGAAATCAGTGCATGTCGTCAGGCGCTTGTCACTGCAGTCTTTACCTGCTGCAGCGAAGTCGGATCTTCGATCGTGGTCAAGTCGCCAGGATCCCGGCCTTCGCAGATTGCCTGAATGGAACGACGCAGCAACTTGCCGGAACGGGTTTTCGGCAGCATCGTCACAAAGTGCACGCGTGCCGGACGCGCAACCGCGCCGAGCTGCTTGTCGACCACTGCCATCACTTCGGCCTCGAGTGCCTTGCGGCCTTCCGGCGTTGCAGCGGGATCCCCATTCTTCAGGATCGCGAATGCGACGGCCACCTGGCCCTTCAGTTTGTCTTCCACGCCGACGACGGCAACTTCGGATACGTTCGGATGGCTGGAGATGCTCTCCTCGATTTCGCGCGTGCCGAGGCGATGGCCGGCGACGTTGATCACGTCATCGGTGCGGCCGAGGATGAAGTAATAGCCGTCCGCATCGCGGATGCCCCAGTCAAAGGTGGAGTACACCTGCTCCTTGAAGTTCGACCAGTAGGTGTTGACGAAGCGCTGGTCGTCGCCCCACACGGTCTGCATACAGCCCGGAGGCAGCGGTCCATCAATGACAACCACGCCCTTCTCGTTCGCGCCGCACAGCGCGCCAGTGGTTTCGTTGATGAGCTTGACGTTGTAGCCGTACATCGGCACGCCGGGACTGCCCAGGCGCGTCGGTTTGTCTTCGATGCCCTTGGCAATCGACATGATGGGCCAGCCGGTTTCGGTCTGCCAGTAGTTGTCGATGATCGGCACGCCGAGTTCGCCGGAAATCCATGCCGAGGTCGTTTCATCCAGCGGCTCGCCAGCGAGGTACAGCGCTTTCAGCGACGACAGGTCGTACTTCTTCATGAATTCCGGCGGCTGCTTCTTCAATACACGCACTGCGGTCGGTGCGGAGAACATGCGGGTGACCTTGTACTTCTCGACGATGCTCCACCAGATGCCCGCATCCGGACGGATCGGCAAGCCTTCGTACATCACGGTCGCCATGCCGGCGATCAGCGGGCCGTACACGATGTAAGAGTGGCCAACGACCCAGCCGATGTCGGACGTGGAGAAATAGGTCTCGCCCGGATTACCGCAGAAGATGTGCTTCATCGACGACGCGAGCGCCACCGCATAGCCGCCGACGTCGCGCTGCACGCCCTTCGGCTTGCCGGTCGTGCCGGAGGTATAGAGGATGTAGGAGATCTCGTTCGATTCCAGCCAGGTAACCGGCACCTGTGCCTTCATGTGCTGCTCGCGCAGCGTGGAGTAATCGACGTCGCGTCCTTCGACCGTCGCCATCGGCACCAAACCGCGATTGACCAGCAATACCTTCGCCGGCTTGTGCTGCGCGAGGTTGATTGCTTCATCAAGCAGCGGTTTGTAGGCAACGGCCTTGCCGCCGCGCGAGCCGGCATCGGCAGACACGATGAGCTTCGGTTTCGCATCATCGATGCGGGTGGCGAGACTGTTTGATGCAAAGCCGCCGAACACGACAGAGTGGATAGCACCGATGCGTGCGCAGGCCAGCATCGCGAATGCCGCTTCGGCAATCATCGGCATGTAGATCAGCACGCGGTCGCCCTTGCCGACGCCCAGCGATTGCATCATCGCCGCGGCACGCATGACCTCTGCCTGCAGCTCCTTGAACGAATACACCTTCTCCTGGTTGGTCTCGGTGGAGATCGCGATCAGCGCCGGCTTGTCGCCCTGCTTTTCCACCCAGCGGTCCACCGCGTTGTGGCACAGGTTGGTCTTGCCGCCGACAAACCATTTGGTGAATGGCGGCTTCGAGTAATCGAGCACTTGCGAGAAAGGTTCGTTCCAGTCGATCAACTTCGCTTCGTTCCCCCAGAACGCTTGCGGATTGTCGATCGATTGCTTGTAGAAGTCTGCGAAGTTCATGATGTCTCCAGGTCAGATCAGATGAGGGCTGTGTCCGGATGGGACACAGTGAATATTCCTTGCTGCCAATTATGAGAAACGTGACTTACCGAGCACTTACGCTGAGGCCCGATAAGAAGTATTTTTGCGAAAAAAAAGCGCAATGACGAAGGTGTCGTTGCGCTTTTTTATCCGTGTCACGGTTACGTTATTTCTCGGAGACAGTTTAAAAACCGTAGCGAGCGGTCCGAGTTTGGTCTGAGAAGCGGAGTCGTACATGAGGTACGACGAGCATCGCAAGGCCATAATCGGATCGCGCAGTAGGTTTTCGAACTGTCTCTTAAAACGTGTCACCGGGCACGCGCACCCAGCCTTCCATCAGCACGCGGGCGCTGCGGCTCATGATGGCCTTGGTGACCGTCCATTCACCGTTCACCAATTTGGCTTGCGCGCCAACGCGCAGCGTGCCCGAGGGATGGCCAAAGCGCACAGCCTCGCGCTCTCCCCCGCCAGCGGCAAGATTCACCAGCGTGCCAGGGATGGCCGCCGCAGTGCCGATGGCCACGGCGCACGTGCCCATCATGGCATGGTGCAGCTTGCCCATGGACAGGGCGCGTACCAGCAGGTCCACCTCGGATGCCTTCACGTCCTTGCCGCTGGACGCCTTGTAGTCCTTGGGTTTGGAAACGAAGGCGATCTTGGGCGTGTGCTGGCGGGTAGCTGCTTCTTCCGGCGTCTTGATGAGCCCCATGCGCAACGCCCCGGCCACACGAATTTTCTCGAACCTGGCCAGTGCGGCCGCATCACTATTGATCTGCTCGCGCAGCTCGGTGCCGGTGTAGCCGATCTCCTCGGCATTCACGAACACGGTGGGGATGCCTGCGGTGATCATGGTGGCCTTGATCGTACCGATGCCTGGCACTTCAAGGTCATCCACCAGATTACCAGTGGGGAACATGGAGCCACCCTCTTCGGCATCATCGGAGGGATCGATGAACTCCAGTACAATTTCAGCGGCCGGGAACGTCACGCCGTCCAATTCAAAATCACCGGTTTCCTGCACCTGGCCATTGGTGACCGGCACATGGGCGATGATGGTTTTCTTGATATTGGCTTGCCAGATGCGTACAACGCAGGTGCCATTTTCCGGAATGCGCGAAGGATCGACGAGGCCTGCATGAATAGCGAAAGCACCTGCGCCCGTGGAGAGATTGCCGCAGTTGCCGCTCCAGTCCACGAATGCCTTATCAATGGAAACCTGGCCGTAGAGATAATCCACGTCGTGGTCGGGCACGTTGCTCTTGGAGAGGATCACGCATTTGGAGGTGGAGGACGTAGCGCCGCCCATGCCATCGATATGCGCCGAATAAGGATCGGGGCTGCCGATCACGCGCATGAAGAGCTTGTCGCGCGGTGCGCCCGGCACGCGTGCTGCTTCCGGCAAATCCTGCAGGCGGAAGAACACGCCTTTGCTGGTGCCGCCGCGTATGTAGGTGGCGGGGATTTTGATTTGGGATACGTGGGGCATGAATGTTTTCCTCGAAGAGGAGCGGCATGCCGTGACGCCGCTCCTTTTACATCATGTAGGGTGCGCTCCGCGCACCGAAGCCTTCACCGGAGCATCGGTGCGCAGAGCGCACCCTACCTCCTGCTTTATGCCGCTGCCTTGGACGACGACGCGAGGAAGTCCTGCGCAAAACGCTGCAGCACGCCGCCCGCTTCGTAGACAGACACTTCCTCTGCCGTGTCGAGACGGCAGGTCACCGGCACTTCCACGCGCTCGCCGTTCTTGCGAGTGATCGCAAGAGTGAGGTCTGCGCGCGGCTTGAGAGCTCCGATCACGTCATAGGTTTCGGTACCGTCGATGCCCAGCGTCAGGCGGGTCGTGCCCGGCTTGAACTCCAGCGGCAGCACGCCCATGCCGATCAGGTTGGTACGGTGGATACGCTCGAAACCTTCGGCCGCGATGGCTTCCACGCCAGCAAGGCGCACGCCCTTGGCTGCCCAGTCACGCGACGAACCCTGACCATAGTCGGCACCGGCAATGATGATCAGCGGTTGCTTGCGGTTCATGTAGGTTTCGATGGCTTCCCACATGCGCATGACCTTGCCTTCCGGCTCAACGCGGGCCAGCGAACCGGCCTTCACTTTGCCGTCGGCATCGCGCACCATCTCATTCTTCAACGTCGGGTTGGCGAACGTTGCGCGTTGTGCGGTCAGGTGGTCACCACGGTGGGTCGCGTAGGAGTTGAAGTCCTCCTCCGGCAAGCCCATCTTCGCGAGGTATTCACCAGCGGCCGAATCCAGCAGGATCGCATTCGACGGCGACAGGTGGTCGGTCGTGATGTTGTCCGGCAGGATGGCCAGCGGACGCATGCCTTTCAGCGTGCGCTCACCTGCCAGCGCGCCTTCCCAGTACGGAGGACGGCGGATGTAGGTCGACATCGGGCGCCAGTTGTACAGCGGACTGACGGATGCAGCGGCCGACTTGCGCTGGTCGAACATCGGAATGTAGACCTTGTTGAACTGCTCCGGCTTCACGGCAGCCTTGACGATGGCGTCGATTTCTTCATCCGACGGCCACAGGTCCTTCAGCGTGATCGGCTTGCCGTTCTTGTCGGTGCCGAAGGAATCGCGCTCGATGTCGAAACGCACGGTACCGGCGATGGCGTAAGCAACGACCAGCGGCGGCGATGCGAGGAAGGCCTGCTTCGCATACGGATGGATGCGGCCATCGAAGTTGCGGTTACCGGAGAGCACAGCAGTTGCGTACAGGTCGCGGTCGATGATCTCCTGCTGGATCTTCGGATCGAGTGCGCCGGACATGCCGTTGCAGGTGGTGCAAGCAAACGCGACGATACCGAAGCCGAGCTTTTCCAAATCCTCCGTCAGTCCGGCTTCATCCAGGTACAGCTCGACAGCCTTCGATCCCGGAGCGAGCGAGGTCTTCACCCATGGCTTGCGGGTCAGGCCGAGGCGGTTCGCGTTACGTGCCAGCAGCGCTGCAGCAATCACGTTACGCGGGTTGGAGGTATTGGTGCAGCTGGTGATCGCAGCGATGATGACAGCGCCGTCCGGCATCTGGCCCGGCACTTCCTGCCACTTGCCTGCGATGCCCTTGGCAGCGAGATCGGTCGTCGCCACGCGTGCGTGCGGGTTCGACGGGCCGGCCATGTTGCGTACAACAGAAGACAAATCGAACTTGAGCACGCGCTCGTACTGCGCATTCTTCAGGCTGTCCGACCAGAGACCGGCTTCCTTGGCATAGGTCTCGACCAGTTTCACTTGCTCCGGCGAGCGGCCGGTCAGCGTCAGGTAATCGAGCGTCTGCTGGTCGATGGAGAACATCGCCGCCGTTGCGCCGTATTCCGGAGCCATGTTGGAAATCGTTGCGCGGTCGCCCAGTGTCAGCGACGAAGCGCCTTCGCCATAGAACTCAAGGTAGGAGCCGACCACCTTCGACTTGCGCAGGAACTCGGTCAGCGCAAGCACGATGTCAGTCGCGGTGATGCCCGGCTGGCGCTTGCCAGTCAGCTCCACGCCAACGATTTCCGGCAGGCGCATCCAGGATGCGCGGCCCAGCATGACGTTCTCTGCTTCGAGGCCGCCAACGCCGACTGCGATGACGCCGAGCGCATCGACGTGCGGGGTGTGGCTGTCGGTACCGACGCAGGTATCGGGGAACGCGACGCCGTCGATCGCATGGATCACCGGCGACATTTTTTCCAGGTTGATCTGGTGCATGATGCCGTTACCGGCCGGGATCACGTCCACATTCTTGAATGCTTCCTTCGTCCATTCAATAAAGTGGAAACGGTCTTCGTTGCGGCGATCCTCGATCTCACGGTTCTTGCGGAAGGCATCCGGATCGAAGCCGCCGCACTCCACTGCCAGCGAGTGGTCGACGATCAGCTGCACCGGCACAACGGGGTTAACTTTTGCCGGATCACCGCCCTGGTCGGCAATCGCGTCACGCAGGCCGGCGAGGTCGACCAGCGCGGTCTGGCCGAGGATGTCGTGGCACACCACGCGTGCGGGGAACCATGGGAAGTCGCGCTCGCGCTTGACCTCGATGATCTGCTTCAGGCACTCGGTGAGGATCGCGGGTTCGCAGCGGCGCACGAGGTTCTCGGCATGCACGCGTGAGGTATAGGGCAGCTTTTCCCAGGCGCCCGGCTGAATGGCCTCGACCGCGGCGCGCGCATCGAAGTAATCCAGTTTGGTGCCCGGCAAGGGTTTGCGGTATGCGGTGTTCATGGCTCAGGTAAGAAATGAGGTAGTGATGGCGTGGAACGTCGAACAGGATGCGTAGCGAGCGGCCCAAGGGCCGACCGAGAAGCGGAACCGTACGTGATGTACGGTGAGCATCGCAGGCCGGCCCTTGGGTTGCGCAGTAGCATGATGTCGACGGTCTTATTTACGCTTGCTGATCGGGACGAACTTCAGATCTTCCGGACCGACGTAGTTCGCGCTCGGGCGGATGATCTTGTTGTCGATGCGTTGCTCGATGATGTGCGCAGACCAGCCGGACGTACGTGCGATCACGAACAGTGGCGTGAACATTGCGGTCGGCACGCCCATCATGTGGTACGACACTGCGGAGAACCAGTCGAGGTTCGGGAACATCTTCTTGATTTCCCACATCACGGTCTCGAGACGCTCGGCGATGTCAAACATCTTCGTCGAGCCGGCTTCCTTCGACAGCTTGTGCGCGACTTCCTTGATGACCTTGTTACGCGGGTCGGACACGGTGTACACCGGATGGCCGAAGCCGATCACGACTTCCTTGTTCTCGACGCGACGGCGGATATCGGCTTCTGCTTCGTCCGGATTGTCGTAGCGCTTCTGGATTTCGAAGGCGACTTCATTCGCGCCGCCATGCTTCGGACCACGCAGCGCACCGATGGCGCCAGTGATGGCCGAGTACATATCTGAACCCGTGCCGGCGATGACACGGCCGGTGAAGGTCGATGCGTTGAACTCATGCTCTGCGTACAGGATCAGCGAGGTGTGCATCGCTTTCTCCCACATCGCGGACGGTTTCTCGCCGTGTAGCAGGTGTAGGAAGTGGGCGCCGATGGAGTCGTCGTCGGTTTCGACTTCGATGCGCTTGCCATTGTGGCTGTAGTGATACCAGTACAGCAGCATGGAACCGAGCGATGCCATCAGGCGGTCGGCGATGTCGCGCGCACCGGGAACATTGTGGTCATCTTTTTCCGGCAGCACGCAGCCGAGCGCAGAGACGCCGGTGCGCATTACGTCCATCGGGTGCGATGCGGCAGGCAGCCATTCCAGCGCTGCTTTGACGTTGGCGGGCAGGCCGCGCAGGGCTTTCAGCTTGGCCTTGTAGGCGCGCAGTTCGGCGGCGTTCGGCAACTTGCCATGCACCAGCAGGTGGGCGATTTCTTCGAATTCGCAGGCATCGGCGACATCGAGGATGTCGTAACCGCGATAGTGAAGGTCGTTGCCGGTACGGCCGACCGTGCACAGGGCGGTATTGCCGGCGGTCACGCCGGACAGGGCAACGGATTTCTTGGGCTTGAAGCCTGCAGCTTGTTGGTCACTCATCAGAATCTCCCGAAAAAATTACTTGGCTTTTTGTTGCGCGAACAGAGCATCGAGTTTCTGTTCGAAGTCATGGTAGTTGATGCGCTCGTACAGCTCCATGCGGGTTTGCATGGTGTCGACCACGTTCTTTTGCGTGCCGTCACGGCGGATGGCGGTATAGACGTTCTCGGCGGCCTTGTTCATTGCCCGGAAGGCAGACAGCGGATACAACACGAGGCCAACGTCCACGCTCTTCAGTTCCTCGACGGTGTACAGCGGTGTCGCGCCAAACTCGGTAATGTTGGCCAACACCGGCACCTTCACCGCGTTAGCGAAGGTCTTGTACATGTCGAGCTGGGTAATCGCTTCAGGGAAAATCATGTCGGCACCGGCTTCGACGCAGGCCTGTGCGCGGTCGAGTGCCGCTTCCAGTCCTTCGACGGCGAGCGCATCGGTACGCGCCATGATCACGAAATTCTCATCGGTACGTGCATCAACCGCAGCCTTGATGCGGTCGACCATCTCTTGCTTGCTGACGATTTCCTTGTTCGGACGGTGGCCGCAACGCTTTGCGCCAACCTGGTCTTCGATATGGATCGCGGCTGCGCCGAACTTGATCATCGACTTGACGGTACGTGCCACGTTGAACGCGGACGAGCCGAAGCCGGTATCAACGTCCACCAGCAGCGGCAGGTCGCATACGTCGGTGATGCGGCGCACGTCGGTCAGAACGTCGTCGAGGTTGGAAATGCCGAGGTCGGGCAAGCCGAGCGAGCCGGCAGCCACACCGCCGCCGGACAAATAAATCGCACGGTAGCCGGCACGCTTGGCCAGCAACGCGTGGTTGGCGTTGATGGCGCCGACCACTTGCAACGGGGATTCTTCTTTGACTGCCTTGCGGAAGGCGGCACCTGCGGAATAGAGACTCATGTCTTCACCTTGTGGGTTGCTGTTTCAAGTGTTTCAACGGAGGGCGTTTGCCGTTTTATTGCAATCCCTGTGCCATTCGGAAAATGTCTTGCAACAAAGGCATCATACCAATCCAATATCCTTGTTTTTCAGTAGGTTAGCCATGTACAGATTCGATCCCACCGATTCCAGAAACGTTTCATTATGCGTTACACTTGAAACGTTGAAACGGAACGTGAAACATGCGCCACCCATCCCATTCTGTAACGGACACCACGGAGAAGCCGGTTATCTGGACGGTCTCGATTTCCCGCCTCTCCGACCTTTTCCGGGACATCACACCGGAATTCGACGACCGCGCCACCATCGAGCCGATCAACCTCGGCTTTGAAGACGCAGTCCGCCATATCCGCGAGCGTCTCGCCAGCGAACGCTGCGATGCCGTCATTGCGGCGGGCTCCAATGCGGCCTACCTGAAGAGCCGCCTGTCGTTGCCCGTCGTTATCGCCAAGGCGAGCGGCTTCGATGTGATGCAGGCACTCGCCCGTGCACGCAAGATTACGCCGGAGATCGGCCTCGTGACGTACCAGTCGCCGATGCCCGAGCTTGCCGAATTCCAGGCCACCTTCAGCCTGAAAATCGCGCAGCGCACCTACATCACGGAAGAAGACGCGCGTGCACAGATCAATGAGCTCAAGGCGAGCGGCATCAAGGCAGTCGTTGGTACCGGCCTCGTGACCGACCTGGCCGATGAAGCAGGCCTGGCTGGTGTCTTCCTGTATTCCGCCGCGTCGATCCGGCAGGCCTTCGAAGATGCACTGGAAATCGCCCGTTTCACGCAACTCGAATCTGGGCGTCCGCTTCCCGTCGCAGAAACGCTGCGCGCAAAGCATGGCTTGAATGACTTACGCGGCGACTCAGCAGCAATGCAGGCTGTGCGCCACTCCATCGAGCTGTTCGCCAAGTCGCCGGCGACCGTGCTGATCCAGGGCGAAACCGGCACCGGCAAGGAATTGGCGGCACAGGCGATCCATCGCGAAAGCCAGCGTGCGCGTCAGCCCTTTGTCGCGGTCAATTGTGGTGCCGTCGCGGAATCGCTGCTGGAATCGGAACTGTTCGGCTATGAGGAAGGCGCATTCACCGGCGCCCGCCGTGGCGGCCGTCCCGGCCTGTTCGAAGCGGCCGATCGCGGCACCCTCTTTCTCGATGAAATCGGCGAGATGCCGCTGCAGTTGCAGACGCGACTGTTGCGCGTGCTGGAAGAGCGTGAGGTGGTGCGCGTCGGCGGCACGCGACCTATTCCGGTCAATGTGCGCATTGTCAGTGCCACACACTGCGACCTCGAACAACGCGTGCGTGATGGCCGCTTCCGCGCCGATCTCTTCTATCGGCTCGGTGTGCTGCGCCTGAAGTTGCCGCCGCTGCGCGAGCGTGTCGAAGATTTGGTGCCGCTTGCGGAATGGGGACTGAAAAATGCACTCGCATCGCTCGGCGTGAGGCCGCATGCCAACTTGCACGCGGAGGTGCTCGCCTGTGCCTCGCTGCTAAGCAGCTACAACTGGCCTGGCAACGTGCGTGAACTGCGCAACCTGATGGAACGCCTAGCCCTGTTCCTCGCCTCGGAACCGCTGCAGGCCCTCTCCCCGAGCTTCGTGATGGCGCTGGCCCCTGAACTGAGCGCCACGCCGCACCAGGTCGAAGCGCCAAAGTCCTTGCCCATGCCAGCGGCAGAATCAATCGAGCAGGTGCTTGCGCGTTTCAACGGCAACCGCGAGGCGGCGGCGAAGCACCTCGGCATCAGCCGCACGACTCTATGGCGTAAGCTCAATCGCCTGCAGGCAGGGCAAGGCGGGAACGTTGATTGAAGCACATGTTCAGATGAGCGGCTCCGCCAGACCTTCCTGCATGAAAGCACGCTGAATCGCCGGGCGCTCGAGCAGCCTACGCAGGTACGGCCCCAAATGAGGACGGTTGCGTGCCGGATCGTGCATCATGCGCGTCCAGCGCGACAGCATCAACAGGTAGGGATCGACCGCGCTATACCGATCGCCCAGCAGGAAAGAACCGCCGCTGGCGGCCACTGCCTTGTCGAGCAGGTCCAGCATGCCACCAACGCGCTCCTCGGCGTGCGCCTTCACCTGCGCAATCGCTGTCGCGTCATCGGCGAGCCGCTCCGGATAAAAATACGTGAGCAGTTCCGCCTGCAGGGTGTTCGTCAGGTAGACCAGCCATTTGTAGAATTCTGCGCGCTCTGCCGTGCCGACGGCAGGAGCCAGTCCGGCTTCCGCATGGCGATCTACCAGATGCAGGCAGATCGCTGCCGTCTCATAGAGCACAAGGTCTCCATCAATCAACACCGGAATACGCCCGGTGGGATTGAGCTTCAGGTAATCGGCTTGTTTGTGCGCATTCTGCTCGCGGTCAACCAGCACCAGATCGTACGGCACGCCAAGTTCTTCAAGCAGCATGTGTGGCGCCAGGTTGGCATTGCCGGGGTAGTAGTAGAGTTTGTACATTGATTCCCCTATGATTGTTTTTTTGAGCCTGCCATTATGCAAAATTCTCCCCGCCCCGACACGCCCTGCGTCGCCGTCTGCTCGACCACGTTTGACGATGTCTGCCGCGGGTGCGGCCGCACCGTCGCCGAAGTGGCGAACTGGGTGTTCATGAGCGAGGAAGAAAAAGAACGCGTATGGGAGCGTATCACCGCCGAGGGCTATCCGCGTCGCAATTCATAGTGTCAGAGTTGCGAACTACGCTCAAGCCTCCCTCCGCATCAACGAAGCACCATGCTCGATGAGCTTGTCCGACGACCGTATTCTCTGTGAGCCTGTCGCCGCCATAACTCCATCGAGCATATTGCCTGTCGCCATTCATTGGGCTCAATGCCGCTTCCCGCAACTTTTACCAATCAACTCCTGATGACAAGGCGTGAAGCCAAAAAATTGACCGGCATCCAAGATGGCATGCCGGTCAAGCTGCACAGTATTGCAACCAGTAAAGTTTTGTAATTCCAGGCATGATGCATGTCGGAAAGCTCACTCGTCTTTAGCGCCATCGATACCCAGTTCGTGGATCTTGCGCGTGATGGTGTTGCGCCCGATGCCGAGGCGGACAGCCGCATCGTTCTTGCGGCCATGGGTGTGTTTCAACGCCGTCTTGATCAGTGCCGACTCGAATTGACGACCGAGCGCATCCATCACCTCAGGTTGTCCGGCTGCAAGCATGTGTGCCGCCTCGGTTTCAAGCAATGCGATCCAGTCAGCCTTGTCGGCACCATTGGGCACGCTACTGGCTGCATGGGCAGCCGTGCCGTTGGCGCTGGCGAAGGTATGCGACGCGCCATACGATGACGCAGGTGCAGCCATGCCGGCCTGCTCGGGCTGTTGCACGACCGCTTGCGGCTGCCCGATAACCGGCATGGCGGCTGCCGGTGCGGGTATGCTTGTCACCGCGGGCGGAACGTACTCGGACGAAGTCATTCCATGCGTGAGATCCGGCGGAAGGTCTTTCACGTCGACCGTCTGTCCCGGCGCCATCACGGTGATCCAGTTGCACAGGTTTTCCAACTGCCGGACATTGCCCGGAAAATCCAGGCTGGTGAGGAACTGCATCGCGCTGTCCGACATGCGCTTGGCTTCGACGCCCAACTGTTTGGCGCTCTGCGCCAGAAAGTGGCGCGTCAGCAGCGGAACGTCCTCGCGACGCTCCCTCAAACTGGGCAGGCGCAGGCGAATCACATTCAGCCGGTGATACAAGTCCTCTCGGAACAGGCCTTCCTTCACGCGCTGCTCAAGGTTCTGGTGCGTTGCTGCGATCACGCGCACATTCGCCTTCAGCGGCTGGTGCCCACCGACGCGATAGAAATGTCCATCCGAAAGCACGCGCAGCAGGCGCGTCTGCAGGTCGAACGGCATGTCGCCGATCTCGTCTAGGAACAGCGTACCGTTTTCCGCCTGCTCGAACCGGCCGCGCCGCGTTGCCTGCGCCCCGGTAAAGGCGCCCCGCTCATGGCCGAACAGTTCGGACTCCAGCAAATCCTTCGGTATTGCTGCGGTGTTCAGTGCGATGTAGGGCTGCGCGGCTCGCGGGCTGTGCTTGTGCAGCGCACGGGCGACCAGCTCCTTGCCGGTGCCGGACTCGCCGGTAATCAGCACGGTCACATTCGATTGCGACAGGCGCCCGATGGCGCGGAATACATCCTGCATTGCCGGTGCCTGACCGAGGATTTCCGGCGTCTCGGCAGCAGACTGCTCCACATCGGACTCACGCAGGCTCTCTTCCAGTGCACGACGGATCAATTGGACCGCCTTGTCGACATCGAATGGCTTGGCAAGGTATTCAAATGCACCACCCTGGAACGCGGCGACTGCGGAGTCGAGGTCCGAAAATGCAGTGATGACGATGACTGGCAAGCCGGGGTGCTTGGCCTTTACCGTTTGCAGCAGTTCGAGTCCCGACGCACCGGGCATGCGGATATCGGATACCAACACCTGCGGCACACTGGTCTGCAGCGCATCCATCGCTTCGCGCGCATTGGAAAAGCTTCGTGTCGCGAGGTTTTCGCGGGCAAGTGCCTTTTCCAGCACCCAGCGGATCGATTCGTCGTCGTCAACAATCCAGATTGGCTTCATATTCTTTTCAGTGTCCCGCGTCGAGTGGCGTTATGCAGAGCGCTCTCGAGCGGTTTACCAGTGCATGCAAGGGAGACGAGGTCGGGTCCGAGAAGCGCAACCGTACGCGATGTACGGTGAGCATCACAGGCCCGAGATCGACCCCTTTCATGCGCTGGCAAATCGCTCTAAGGGAGCGGTATCAAGATCCTGAAGTCCGTATACCCCGGCCGGCTTTCGCATTCGATCACCCCCATGTGCTGCTGCACGAAGGTTTGCGCCAGCGTCAGCCCCAGTCCGCTACCGCCATCCTTCCCCGAAACAAGCGGATAAAAGATGCGGTCGCGGATGTCAGGCGGGATACCCGGTCCATTGTCGATGATATGCAAATCCAATGCCAGCCTATAACGCACCTTCGCGAGCGTCACTTGCCGCGCGACCCGGGTACGGAAAGTCAGCTCGGCGTCGCCCGACTCGATCCTGTTCGCGAGCGCCTGCGCCGCATTGTGCGCAATGTTCAGGACGGCCTGGATAAGCTGCTCCTTGTCGCCACGGAACTCAGGTACCGACAAGTCATAGTCGCGCTTGATGGTCAGCCCGTTCGGGAACTCGGCCATGATCAGGCTGCGCACGCGCTCGGCGACCTCATGGATATTGACGTCGCCGACGATGTGCGGGTGCCGGTGCGGTGCCAGCAGGCGATCGACCAGCGTTTGCAGGCGATCCGCTTCCTTGATGATAACTTGCGTATATTCACGCAGCTCTTTCAGCTGACGCTCGGGCAACTCCAGCTCAAGCAATTGCGCCGCGCCGCGAATGCCGCCGAGTGGATTCTTGATTTCGTGTGCGAGGTTGCGGATCAATTCCTTGTTGGCCTGGCTCTGGTCAAGCAGGCGCTCTTCGCGGTCCAGCTTGAGTTGCTGCACGTTCTCGCGCAGTTCGATTAGAACCGGCATGTCGCGCCGGTCCAGTGCGGTAACGATCACATGCACTTGCAGCGGTTCGCGCCCGACGCGTTCGAGCGTCAGGTCCAGGCGCTTGTCGGCGAACTGTTGCTCCATCGCCTGCCGGATGACTCCATCAAGCTTCTCCACGTCGACGAACAGCTCATTGAGCTTCTGGTTGGCCAGTGTCTTGAATGAGCTTTCCAGCAGGTTTTCTGCAGCGGCGTTTGCATATGCCACGCGACCGCCGGCATTCAGGATGATGACGGCCGAGGCAAGCAGGTCGAGGCCGCCCAATGTAATCGTGGATGTGTTAGACGTCATAGAAAAAGGGCCGCAAAAAAATAAGGGCCGCATTACGCGGCCCGTCTTATGCAAGCGTTATGCCTTACTTGATGTTACCAAGTTCGCGACGCAATGCCTCAATGTTTTTCTCGGTACGGGAGATGTCTTCCTTCAGCGTCGCGACCCGTTCCTGATATTTTGCATAGTTCCGCTCGTCGCCGCGACGCTCAGGCTCGCCATTGTTGAACTCCTGCTTCAGGTTGGCGAGCTTCTGCTCCTCATTCTTGACCTCATCCATGAGGATCTGGCGACGGTCATTGTCCCGCGCCTTTTGCGTGCCACTGTCGACCTTGGGGAAGTCGGCCGGGGCGCTCGCGGCCGGCTTGGCCGATGCTGTCTGGGCCACAACCCGCTTTTGCATTACCGGGGCAGGAATCGTCGTAATACCCGGAAGCTCCACCCGCTTGCATCCCTTGGTAGTACCGGTGTTCTTGTATTCCTTCTTGCCGCTGTCGTCGACGCATAAATAGACCTCGCTCTGCGCCTGCGCATAGCCGCCTACTGTCGCGAGCAGCAACAATCCAAAAATTTGTCGCTTCATAATCTTTCTTTACAGAAACAGTTTGACCGATTACTAGTTTAGGATAAGAAACAGGCCTTTACAAACTCTGCCGTCAGAATGCGTTGTCGCGACAACAGTTCCCTGTATGAATCCTGCACAAAAAAAGCGGGGAAGCCGAAGCTTCCCCGCTTTTTTGCCTATTGGCCAATTACTGCTAATACTACGGCTGATTACAGCGAGTAGTACATGTCGAACTCGACCGGGTGGGTCGTCATGCGGAAGCGCTGGACTTCCTGCATCTTCAGTTCGATGTAAGCGTCGATCATGGTGTCGCTGAACACGCCGCCACGGGTCAGGAACTCGCGATCCTTGTCGAGGTACTCCAGTGCCTGCTCGAGGGAGTGGCACACGGTCGGGATCAGCTTGTCCTCTTCCGGCGGCAGGTGGTACAGGTCCTTGGTTGCTGCTTCGCCCGGGTGGATCTTGTTCTGCACGCCGTCCAGGCCGGCCATCATCAACGCAGCGAAACCGAGGTACGGGTTCATCAGCGGATCCGGGAAGCGTGCTTCGACGCGGCGGCCCTTCGGATTGGCAACGTGCGGAATGCGGATCGAAGCGGAACGGTTCTTGGCGGAGTAAGCCAGCTTCACCGGAGCTTCATAGCCAGGCACCAGACGCTTGTACGAGTTGGTACCCGGGTTGGTGATCGCGTTCAGCGCGCGAGCGTGCTTGATGATGCCGCCGATGTAGTACAGCGCGAAGTCGGACAGGCCTGCATAGCCGTCGCCAGCGAACAGGTTCTTGCCATCCTTCCAGATGGACTGGTGAACGTGCATACCGGAGCCGTTGTCGCCGACGATAGGCTTCGGCATGAAGGTCACGGTCTTGCCGTAGGTGTGCGCGACGTTCCAGATCACATACTTCATGTTCTGGGTCCAGTCGGCGCGCTCGACCAGCGTGGAGAACTTGGTGCCGAGCTCGTTCTGGCCTGCGCCAGCAACTTCGTGGTGATGCACTTCAACCGGGATGCCCATGGCTTCGAGGATCAGGGACATTTCCGAACGCATGTCGTGGAAGCTGTCGACCGGCGGAACCGGGAAATAACCGCCCTTGACGGTCGGACGATGGCCGGTGTTGCCGCCTTCGAGATCCTTGCCGGTGGTCCAGGAAGCTTCTTCGGAGTTGATCTTCACGAAGCAGCCGGACATGTCGATCTTCCAGCGAACGCTGTCGAAGATGAAGAATTCGGGTTCCGGGCCGAAGTAGGCGGTATCGCCCAGGCCGGAAGACTTCAGATAAGCTTCAGCGCGCTTGGCGATAGAGCGCGGGTCGCGGTCGTAGCCCTTGCCGTCGGCCGGTTCGATGACGTCACACTGCATGAACAGCGTGGTCTCTTCCATGAACGGGTCGATGTTGGCGGTATTCGGATCCGGCATCAGCAGCATGTCGGAGGCTTCGATGCCCTTCCAGCCGGCGAT
Source organism: Noviherbaspirillum sp. (assembly GCA_035654275.1). Taxonomy (GTDB): domain Bacteria; phylum Pseudomonadota; class Gammaproteobacteria; order Burkholderiales; family Burkholderiaceae_D; genus Noviherbaspirillum. The sequence continues at coordinate 48,350 of DASRXG010000024.1, read as the reverse complement.
CGAGGAGCCGTCAAACGCATGGCCGGACTCGAATTTGTCCATACCAAATTGCGAAACGGGCACGGTCACGTGCTGTTCCTTGCCTCGGGTGTCAGCAAAACGAAAATCAACGAACTTGACTTCGTTGTCTTTCGCCATCTTCAAGACGTCTGCGGCCGTCATTGCCATGCGAATCTCCTAAAATGAGCTAAGTAGTACGAAATTTTTGAAAAGGTCGAGCCTACCCGGTATAGCGCGAGGCGTCCATACCTGCAAGTTCGGCCAAAACTCGGAATCCTACGATAGCAGAATTCATGCCATCAACTTGAGGAAAGACAAATTTCATATCCGCTCCGAATAGCGCCGAATTGACGTAAATAATGCACTTTTGAAATATTTTGCGCCAAATCTGTTGAAGCCGGAAAATCACCAAAACAGTGCAAACACGGGAAAAAGCACAATTTTGGTGCAATCCATGTGCGCTCGCCCTCTTTTCGCACAAAACGGGTGCGTACATCCTTCCAGCCGAAGTTGAGCGACAAAAGTTAAAATCTCGAAAACATCTGCCTTGGAGACAGCCTCATCATGGATATCCTCTTGCAAGCTCGCCAGCGAGGACAGGAAAACAATCTGCCATATGCTGGGGCAGTAACACCAGCTGAAGCGTACGCCCTGGTTCAGCAAAACCCGAACGTCAAGCTGGTGGACGTCCGCACCAATGCCGAGCGCGACTGGGTCGGGCGCGTTGCGATCCCGGAAGCCCAACACACCGCCGTCCAGTGGAATCTCTACCCTGGCGGCACCCCCAATCCGGACTTCATTCCCCAGCTCAACCAGGCCGTCAGTAAAGAAAACGTACTCCTGTTCCTGTGCCGGTCCGGCGTGCGCTCGCGGCACGCCGCCAAGCTTGCGACTGAGCACGGTTATGCGCACAGCTTCGACATTCTGGAAGGCTTCGAAGGCGACAAGGACGCACAAGGCCACCGCAAAACCGTCGGCGGATGGTGCAAAGCCGACCTCCCGTGGATGGGAGCCTGAGGCTACCCGGTCTTCATCAAGCCGAGCACGCGCCTCCGCACGAAGTTGATGTGGCTGCGCAAACCGTAGAGCTCATCCGCAAACGATAACGGTATCGAGATGCGATTCACCCGCTCCTCGATATCGTTCAGTCGCTTCAGCTGGGCAGGATAGACGTCCGCCTGCTGCTCCGGAGGCACGTCCTCAATCGCCTGTTCGACCGCGCGCAGCTGCCCATACCAGCGGTACACCCGGGAACGGACTTTCCATACGTAGAGCGGCGGGATGATTCGCGACAGCGGCAGGATCAATGCACCCAGCGCGACAATCACAACCCACATCCGCTCGAAGAAATTGGCTAACCAGAATGGCAGGTATCGCTGCAACAGGGGCGGGCCGCTCGTATAAAACTGTTCTGCCGCCGGCGACACCGGGATTTCCGTATAACTGGCCGTCGGGAATTCTCCCTTTTTCTGAAACCACCCAGCCCCGCCGTGAACATCTGCCGCCGCCTGCACGAACAGGTCAATCAGTGCCGGATGCACGCCTTCGCGCGCGACAAGCGTCGCCGTTGGCGCAATCAAGTGGTAGTCCTTGGGCGGAATGTTCCGGCCAAGGTCAACGATCCCGCGCGGGAGCATCACATGCGACAAGAAAGGGAAACGACGGGTATAAGCCTCGGCTTGGGGAAAGTCGAACAACTTGATGCCTGGCGTTTGCAACAGCATCTGGATCAACGGCGCATCTGGGGCGGAACTGAACACCAGCCCGTCGATCCGGCCCTCCAGCAGCTCTACCGTCGCGGGCGTATTTTCGAGACTGCCGAGCGCAAGCTCATTGGGCTCGACGCCATTCACGGCTAAGATCTTCTTGAACAGCCCTGGCACCCCCGTACCTTCCGGGCCGACGTTTATTTTCAGACCGCGCAACTGCGTCAGCCGGTCGACGTTTTTCTTTTCCCTCAAGAACAGCCAGACCGGTTCGGTGAACAGACTGCCTAGGGACACCAGCCCCTTGCGCTCCGCTTCTTCCTGCTCGGTCGTTCCGCTTTGCACGAATGCCAGGTCGACAGCGTCTTCCTTCAAGCGCTGAAGGTTTTCCTGCGACCCCAAGGAAGGTGCCAACTGGACCTTGATGCCGAGTTTGGCAAGCTTTTCCAAGTATTTCTTTCCAAATACCTCATAGGCACTGTTGTCCTGACCGGTCGCCAAGCTGACATGGGAAGGTGGGGATGGATCGACCAGCCAATACGCGAGCAGGCAAGTTGCGATAACTGCGATCGCCGCAGGGCCCGCAGCAACGAGAAAATCGCGCAAGGAAAAGCGCGTGAAATGAAGAATTTTTGGCATGCGTGACCTGAAGGAAACCATGGCCACACCATGCCAATAAATTGCGGGTTAGGCAAGACCCGGCGGCTCGGAGACTACCCTAAGGTGAGGATGGGCGACTCAGCGATACGTCTCCCCTCAAGCCGGCTCCCCTATGAGCGAACATTCACCATACGGCTGCCTATTGGAACCGCCATGCGATGTGCCGGTCGGCGCTTGCGCCTTCGACCAAGTGCAGTGGTTTCATCAGACAGGAATTGCGCCGCAATCGAAAACCACTCTTCCGTCGAAAAATGACTGCGCGCCATTGGCAACAGTTCCTGCTCCTCTCTTTCCAGCCGCATCGCAAGCTTGCGGCAGTAAAGGTCCATTGCCTGGCATATTTCCGAGAACCTGATTCGTCCGGCAAAAAAGGTCGCGGTTAACTGCTCGCCTATTGACCGCAGGATATTGGTGGCTGCGCTACTCAGTGCATCCAACTCCTCGACAAGCGTATCCGCCTCCCGTGTGGCGTTACGCAACGCCGGAATCAGGTACATCTCGATCTTGCGTGTGCGGCAGTACTTGTCGAATTGCATCAGCTTGTTCAACGCATTCTCGATAAAGCCAAAATCAATGTTTTGCAGGCTTTTCCAAGCAGAATGAATGTACTTCTGCAACCGGTCGAGCCGGCTGCGCGCAGTGTCCTGCTCGGCCGCAATCGCGACGAGAGAATAAGTTGCGGTCAGCATCGTTGTTCCTTGAACCTGTTACTACGGAATAGAAATAGACAATCCGGGATGCCCCGGTTCCCTGCGCATAGTCAGGACTCCGAGGGGAAGAAGAGGGTTTAAAAAGTGTTGGGAGAGTATAGGCCGATGCTTCGGCCGCTCTTTGAGGAGCATCAAGCCGAGAATGAAAGCACGCCGGTTAGCCACAAAATAGGCGTCACTTACCGGCATTTGCGCACAATAAGCAACATCAACTTGTCGGATCAGTGTGCTTTCCCTTGCCAGCCCGTACGCTCGTCCGCTCGCCCAAGAGGAATCATCGACGGCGAGTGTTTTGACACGACTGGCAAACAACGAGGTAGTGATGCCCCCCGGAAGGGCAATCACCATCTCAGCTCAGTTTCACCGCATGTTCCCGTGTAGCATGGAAAGTCAATTGCGGCCAGCGCTCCTGCGTTAGCTTCAGGTTCACACCGGAAGTCGCAAGATAAGCCATGTTACCCGCAGCGTCATAGGCGATGTTTGCCCCTGCCGAGGACTTCTCGAAATCGGCCAGCGCCTTCTTGTCATCGCTGGAGATCCAGCGTGCACTGTTGATGCTTGTGCCCTCGAATACGGCATCGACACCGTACTCGTTCATCAGGCGGCTTGCTACCACCTCGAACTGCAGCACACCCACCGCGCCGAGGATCAAATCCCCGCCGCTGACCGGCTTGAACACCTGTACCGCGCCCTCTTCGCCCAACTGTTGCAAACCCTTGTGCAATTGCTTAATTTTCAGCGGATTACGGATCCGTACCGAACGGAAAAAGTCTGGCGCAAAGTACGGGATGCCCGTGAACTGCAGCATCTCGCCTTCGGAAAAACTGTCGCCGATCTGCATGTTGCCGTGGTTCGGCAGGCCAATGATGTCGCCGGCATAGGCCTCTTCCACCTGTTCGCGGCTGGACGCCATGAAGGTCACAACGCTCGACACCTTGATCTCGCGGTTCAGGCGAAGGTGCTTGATTTTCATGCCACGCTCGAAACGGCCGGAACACACGCGCAGGAACGCGATACGGTCGCGATGCGCCGGGTCCATATTGGCCTGGATCTTGAACACGAAGCCGGAGAACGGTGCCTCGGTCGGCTCCACAGAGCGCACGGTCGCATCGCGCGGTCGTGGCGCAGGCGCCCACTCCAGCAAGGCGTTCAGGATTTCGCGCACGCCGAAGTTGTTGATTGCAGAACCGAAGAACACCGGAGTTTGCGTCCCGGCAAGGAACGCATCCAGATCGAACGGATGCGATGCCCCATGCACCAGCTCCACCTCCATCTTCAACTGTTCCATTTCCAATGGGAACATTTCCACCAGGCGTGGATTGTCGATGCCCTTGATGACTTCGAACTCCTGGTCGGCACGCTCCTCGCCAGCCTTGAACAGCAGGATCTCGTCGCGCAGCAGGTGATACACGCCGCGGAAGTTCTTGCCCATGCCGATCGGCCACGTCACCGGTGCGCACTGGATCTTCAGCACCGACTCCACTTCATCCAGCAGTTCCAGCGGATCGCGCGTTTCGCGGTCCATCTTGTTCATGAACGTCAGGATCGGCGTGTCGCGCATGCGGCAGACGTTGAGCAGCTTGATTGTCTGCTCTTCCACACCCTTGGCTGCATCGATCACCATCAAGGCGGAATCGACAGCCGTCAGCACGCGATAGGTATCTTCCGAAAAATCCTGGTGACCGGGCGTGTCGAGCAGGTTAACCACATGGTCGCGATACTCGAACTGCATCACCGAGCTAGCCACCGAGATGCCGCGCTGCTTTTCGATTTCCATCCAGTCCGACGTTGCATGACGGCCGCTCTTGCGCGCCTTGACAGTGCCTGCGAGCTGAATCGCGCCCGAGAACAGCAGGAGCTTTTCGGTGAGTGTCGTCTTACCCGCGTCCGGGTGGGAAATAATGCCGAAGGTGCGACGTCGCGCGACTTCGCGCGCAATCAGTTCGGACGGTACCTTGCGGGATTCTGGTGCTGCGTCGACGGTTTCGGTCGACGTTAAGTCTGGTGCGGAGGCCATGATGCGCCTATAAAAAGGACTGGAGTTTAACGGCTCCCGGACGCGAAGTCGAACGCTTCCGGGCGCCGCCAAGGGGAAAAGAACAATCAGAGCTTGATGAAATGCTCGCGGTAGTAGCGCAACTCTTCGATCGATTCGACGATGTCAGCCAGCGCAGTGTGCTTTTGGTGCTTTTTGAAGCCACTGGCAAGGTCGGGCTTCCAGCGCTTGCACAGCTCTTTCAGTGTGGACACATCGAGGTTGCGATAATGGAAAAACGCTTCCAGCTTTGGCATGCCACGCGCCATGAACCGGCGGTCTTGGCAGATGCTATTGCCGCACATCGGCGATTTGCCGGAAGGAACGAAATGCTTCAGGAAGTCGATCAGCGCTTTTTCTGCATCCGCTTCCGATACGGTGGATGCCTTCACGCGGTCAATCAGGCCGGAGCGGCCGTGGGTGCCCTTGTTCCAGGCATCCATGCGGTCCAGCACTTCGTCGGGCTGGTGGATCGCAAAGACGGGACCTTCGGCCAGGACATTCAGGTCAGAATCGGTGACAACCACCGCGACTTCGATAATGCGGTCATTGTCCGGATCGAGTCCGGTCATCTCCATATCGACCCACACCAAGTTGAATTCATTCGGGCGTGCGGGCGCGTTGGCAGGGGCATTCGGTGTGGAAGCTTGTGACATAATTTGTTTTCCTCAGTAATCCGCCATTTTCTCATAGGCACGGGATGTCTTCACTTACGTTTTCAGCATTGTTTATCGGCTTTCTCGCCATCACGCTCGTCATACGCTTTTGGCTCGGCTCGCGGCATATACGGCATGTGCTCGCCCATCGCGGTGCCGTGCCGGCCGAATTTGCGGAAAAGGTTCCATTGTATGCGCATCAGAAGGCAGCCGATTACACGGTGGCCAAGACTAAGCTGGGCCTGGTGACCATGCTGGTCAATGCTGCCGTACTGATCGGATTTACGCTGCTCGGGGGCTTGCAATGGCTTTCGGTCACGATCTTCAACATGACCGGCCCCGGCATGATGTATCAGTTGGCGCTGCTGGCAGCATTTGGCCTCATCTCCGCAATCGTAGAGTTGCCATTCGACTACTACCGGCAGTTCGTGCTTGAGGCGCGGTTCGGTTTCAACAAGATGACGGTGCGCCTGTTCATTATCGACATGCTGAAGAGCACGGCGGTCGGTCTGGCGATCGGCCTGCCATTGATCTGGGTGATCCTGACACTGATGGAAAAATCCGGCGACCTATGGTGGCTATACGCCTGGATCGTATGGAGCGGCTTCCAGCTGCTCATGCAGGTCCTCATCCCGACGGTTATCGCGCCGATGTTTAACAAATTCACTCCGTTGCAAGATGAGAATCTGCGTAAGCGCATCGAAAACCTCATGCATCGCATAGGTTTTGCGTCCAAAGGCCTGTTCGTGATGGACGGCTCCAAGCGAAGCGCCCATGGCAATGCGTATTTCTCCGGCTTCGGTGCAGCCAAGCGCATCGTTTTCTTCGATACCCTGCTGGAGCGCCTTGGCCCCCAAGAAGTCGAGGCGGTGCTCGCGCACGAGCTCGGCCACTTCAAGCTCAAGCATGTCATCAAGCGCATAGTCGTGATGTTCGCACTTTCGCTCGGCTTCCTCGCGCTGCTCGGTTACCTTAAGACCCAAACCTGGTTTTATACCGGCCTTGGTGTTGATCCTATGCTCACCGGGCATAACGATGCGATGGCATTGATCCTGTTCATGCTTGCGCTACCGGTGTTTACCTTCCTGTTCTCTCCGTTGGTATCACTCACCTCGCGCAAGCATGAATTTGAAGCCGACGCATTTGCGGCAAAACACTCCAATGCACAGGACTTGGTTTCGGCACTCGTAAAGCTTTATGAGGACAACGCCTCGACGCTCACGCCTGATCCTTTGCACTCCGCCTTCTACGATTCGCACCCGCCGGCAAGCGTGCGCATCCAACATTTACTTGCCGGCTGATAAAGAGGACATCATGGTTACTGCTGCTGAATTGCTCAATAAAAAGGGGCGGCATCTGGAAACAGGTTTGACTGATGCCGAGATCAAGGAACACCTTGCCGCAGTCGACAACTGGGCGCTGGAGGACGGCAAGATCGTCAAGACGTTTCAGTTCAAGAATTACTACGAAACGCTTGCTTTTGTTAACGCGATCGCGTGGATCATCCATGCCGATGATCACCATCCCGAACTGGTGGTGACGTACAACCGTTGCGTCGTGAAGTTCAATACGCATTCCGTCAACGGCGGACGTGGCGGCATTTCCGAAAACGACTTCATTTGCGCGGCCAAGATCGACGCGATCAGCCAGCAAGGCGCGCGCTGATCGATGGGCAGCATTATCGGAACCGTCATTGCAGCACACGGCCGGCATTATCTGGTTCAGGCCGGCGACACCCGCCTTCAATGCGTCACGCGGGGAAAGAAAAGCGATGTCGCCGTCGGCGATGTCATCACCTTGAAGCAAACATCGCCGGACCAAGGCGTGATCGAATCTATCGGCGAGCGGAAGACACTGCTCTACCGCTCCGACCAGTTCAAGTCGAAACTCCTCGCCGCCAATGTCACCCAGCTTTTCATCGTGGTGGCGACTGAACCCGGTTTTTCCGACGACCTCGTGTCGCGTGCGCTGGTCGCCGCGGAAGCTGCAGGCATCAAGGTTCACCTGATCCTAAACAAGATCGATGTGGTCGAACTGCTGCCCAAAGTACGCGAGCGCCTCGCTGCCTACGCAAAAATTGGCTATCCAATCCATGAGGTCTCGGCACATGCAGCACCGGAACAGGCCTGCGCCACACTCCGGCCGCTACTTCACGGCCAGTCTACGATCCTGATCGGCCAATCCGGCATGGGCAAATCATCGCTCATCAACCTGCTTGTTCCTGATGCAGAACTGGCAACCCGCGAGATCTCGGCCGCACTGGACTCGGGCAAGCACACGACAACCTTCACCAGGCTGTTCGCGCTCGAAGCTGGAACCTCGATCATCGACTCACCCGGCTTTCAGGAATTTGGCCTGTACCACCTGACGGAAGGCATGCTGGAACGTGCATTCCGGGAATTCGGGCCACGCCTTGGCAATTGCCGTTTCTACAATTGCCACCACCTCAACGAGCCGGGGTGCGCAGTGCTCGCAGCGGTCGAGGCCGGCGACATTGCCCCGATGCGGCATGCCTTGTATCAACAGCTCGTGCACGAATCATCCCAGAAGCTTTACTAGGCAGTGAACGACGTCTGGCGGCAAGAAAACCCATGCCGTTTTTGTTATCTTTTCAGGTAAAAATCCCTTATAATTCACCGGCTTACCACAACATCGGCGGCGGGCGCCACGCCAGCACCCGCCGCCGTTTTCGTTTATGGCCATCAAACACTTTCTCCAGTTTTCTGACTTTACGCTTGATGAGTTCGAGTACCTGATCGAACGCTCGCGAATCATCAAGCGCAAATTCAAGAATTACGAAACCTATCACCCGCTGCTCGACCGCACGCTGGTGATGGTGTTCGAAAAGAATTCGACCCGTACCCGCCTGTCGTTCGAGGCCGGCATGCACCAGCTCGGCGGCGCCGCCATCTACCTCAATACCCGCGACAGCCAGCTCGGCCGCGGCGAACCGGTCGAAGACGCGGCGCAAGTCATGTCCCGCATGTGCGACATCATCATGATCCGCACCTTCGGCCAGGACATCATTGATCGCTTTGCCGCGCACTCGCGCGTGCCGGTGATCAACGGTCTGACCAATGAACACCATCCTTGCCAGGTGCTGGCAGATGTGTTCACTTACATCGAGCACCGCGGCTCCATCAAAGGCAAGACGGTGGCATGGATCGGTGACGCCAACAATATGCTCTACTCCTGGCTGCAGGCTGCGCAGGTGTTCGGCTTCCACGTCAATGTCTCGACGCCGAAGCGCTACGAAATCGATCCCTCGCTGGTCGCTGCGGACAACAAGAACTACACCACCTTCGCCAACCCGGCCGATGCCTGCGACGGCGCCGACCTGGTGACGACTGACGTGTGGACCAGCATGGGTTACGAAGAGGAAAACGCAGCGCGCCTGAAGGCGTTCGCGGGCTGGATCGTCGATAGCGAGAAGATGAAGCGCGCGCGTCCAGACGCCCTGTTCATGCACTGCCTGCCCGCGCATCGCGGCGAGGAAGTCTCCGCCGAAGTCATCGACGGCCCGCAATCTGTCGTCTGGGACGAAGCCGAGAACCGGCTGCATGTCCAGAAGGCGCTACTTGAATACCTGGTACTGGGCAAACTCAATTAAAAATTAGGTTGGCCCGGTTCTTCACCGTCTCCCCGAAATCACAATCTCAGCAAGCTAGGCAGATATCATGTCGACCATACTTCAATCCGTCCCCGTCAACCAAAAAGTGGGCATCGCCTTCTCTGGCGGCCTCGACACCAGCGCAGCGCTGCACTGGATGCGCCAGAAGGGTGCCATCCCTTATGCATACACCGCCAACCTGGGCCAGCCTGACGAACCAGACTACGAAGCCATTCCGAAGAAAGCCAAGCAGTACGGCGCAGAACAGGCTCGCCTGATCGACTGCCGCGAGCAGCTTGTCGCCGAAGGCATCGCTGCACTGCAGAGCGGTGCATTCCACATTTCGACGGCCGGCGTCACCTACTTCAACACGACGCCGCTGGGCCGCGCAGTCACCGGCACGATGCTGGTTGCAGCGATGCAGGAAGACAACGTCGACATCTGGGGCGACGGCAGCACCTTCAAGGGCAACGATATCGAGCGCTTCTACCGCTACGGCCTGCTGGTGAATCCGTCACTGCGTATCTACAAGCCCTGGCTGGACGACGCTTTCATCCGCGAACTCGGCGGCCGCAAGGAAATGTCGGAATTCCTGATCAAGTCCGGCTTCGACTACAAGATGTCGGTGGAGAAGGCCTATTCGACCGACTCCAACATGCTGGGTGCAACGCACGAGGCGAAAGACCTCGAGCACCTGAACAGCGGCATGAAGATCGTCGAGCCGATCATGGGCGTCGCCTTCTGGCGCGACGATGTGGAAGTTAAGAAGGAAGAAGTCACGGTCCGTTTCGAGGAAGGCCGTCCGATTGCGCTGAACGGCATTACGTTTGCCAACGCAGTCGACCTGATGATGGACGCCAATCGCATCGGCGGCCGCCATGGCCTCGGCATGAGCGACCAGATCGAGAACCGCATCATCGAAGCCAAGAGCCGCGGCATCTACGAAGCCCCCGGCCTCGCGCTGCTGTTCATCGCTTACGAGCGTCTGGTCACCGGCATTCACAACGAAGACACGATCGAGCAATACCGTGAAAACGGCCGCAAGCTCGGACGCCTGCTCTATCAAGGCCGCTGGTTTGATCCGCAAGCCATCATGCTGCGCGAAGCGTCCCAGCGCTGGGTCGCGCGCGCCATCACGGGCGAAGTCACGCTGGAACTGCGTCGTGGCAACGACTACTCGATCCTGAACACGGACTCGCCGAACCTGACCTACCAGCCGGAACGCCTGACGATGGAAAAAGGCGAAGGCGCCTTCACGCCGCAGGACCGCATCGGTCAGCTGACGATGCGTAACCTGGACATCGCCGACACGCGCGAAAAACTCGGCATCTACAGCAAGGCCGGCCTGCTCTCCTCCGGCTCATCGGTGGCGATGCCGCGTCTGGGCAAGAGCGACGACAAGTAAAACAGCTTTTTGATATTGAACGCGATATTTGATCTCGTAACGAAAGGATAGAAGACGTTGGAACCCGGTACCATTTTCGGATTTACGGAAGCACAGATTTCAGAGTTTGGCAGCACCTGGGGTGTAGGCGCACTAATCGTATTCATGCTCTTCATCGTCGGTGAAATCGCCTGGCGTTCACAAGCCGGCAAGCGCGGTACGTTTGTATTGTTTCTCGTACTGACTGTCGGCATGCTGGGCTTCGTCACAAAGACAGTCTTGCAAGAAGTAATGAAGATCTAGCACGCTGTCGATTAAGACCTCATGCATCCAAGGACCCGTAAAGGGTCCTTTTTTTGATTTGTCTTGCACCGATTTCAAACTTCCACCAAGGAGCTCACATGACCACGCAATTCGATAAGGTTTCTGTCGTCAAGAAAGCCAACATTTACTTTGACGGCAAATGCGTTTCGCACACCGTTCTGTTTGCAGACGGCACGAAAAAGACCATCGGCGTTATCTTCCCGTCTTCCCTGACCTTCAACACCGGCGCGCCGGAAATCATGGAACTGAATGCCGGCAAATGCCGCATCCGCCTGAAGGGCGAGAATGAGTGGAAGACCTACGAAGGCGGCCAAAGCTTCAACGTGCCCGGCAATTCCAGCTTCGATATCGAGACGCTGGAAACGCTGGATTACGTGTGCCACTTCGTCGCAGCTTGATCGGATTGCAGAAGGAAACAAAAAGGGCGATCAACTGATCGCCCTTTTTTCGCACAGCCTGCCGGGATGCATGACGGTTAGTGCGGCATGAACATATGCGCGATTGCATTCATATGTAGACCGGTTCCGGCTCAAGCATCACGCCGAACTTTGACATGACGTCGTCCTGGATTGCCCGCGCGAGCTTGACAATTTCTTCTCCAGTCGCGCCGCCGCGGTTCACCAGCACCAACGCCTGTTTCTCGTACACGCCTGCTGCGCCAAGTGACTTGCCTTTCCATCCGCTCTGGTCGATCAGCCAGCCGGCCGCAAGCTTGAAGCTGCCATCCGGCTGCGGATAACTCACCAGTTGCGGATACCGCTCCAGCAACGCAGCGCGCTTCACCTGCGAAACGATCGGGTTCTTGAAGAAACTTCCGGCATTGCCGATTTTCGCCGGGTCCGGAAGCTTGCGAGTGCGAATCGCAATGACTGCATCCGCGATGTCCTTCGCTGTCGGATTCTGCACTCCGCGCGTACTCAGCTCCTGCGCCACGTCTGCATATTGGACATTGGGTTGCCATGCCTTGGGCAATGCAAAAGTCACATCGAGAATCACCGCTGACTCGCGTAGATCGTGCTTGAACACGCTGTCGCGATAGCCGAAGCGGCATGCGGCCTTGTCGAGGACAAAACTGTTCCCCGTATTGAAATCGAAAGCGGTCAGTGAATGGAAGCGATCCTTGACTTCGACACCGTACGCGCCGATGTTCTGTATCGGCGCAGCGCCGACACTGCCCGGAATGAGCGACAGGTTTTCCAGCCCGCCCAAGCCTTGCTGCAAGGTCCATTGGACGAACTGATGCCAGTTTTCCCCGGCCTCGGATTTGACATACATCGCATCGTCATCCTCGCCGACGATACTGATGCCCTTCGTGCACATATGCAGCACCAGCCCGCGAAAATCGCCGGTCAGCAGGAGGTTGCTACCGCCGCCGAGCACGAGCCTTGGCATGGCAGCAAGGTCCGGGTTTGACCTGACCTCACGCAGCATTTCCGCCGAGGTCACCTGCAAATATGCGTGTGCCTTGGCATCGATACCGAAGGTATTCAGGGAGCGCAGCGGAAAGGAGTGTTGGATGGAAAGAGCGGCTGTCATAGCGCACGCATTATAGAGGCTAGCCCGTCTAGCCACCCGTTTTTTTGTCGGCTAGAATGGCCCGTTGATTTACTCATAACATGGCCTGCCTGATGAACAATGCGCAGGCCGATTCCCAATAAATTCAGCCCAACGAAGCAGAGAGAATAGCCATGCCATCTTTTGATGTCGTATCCGAAGCCAATATGGTGGAAGTCAAGAATGCGGTCGACCAGTCGAACAAGGAGATTTCGACCCGCTTCGATTTCAAGGGCAGCGACGCCCGCGTCGACCAGAAGGAACGCGAATTGACCGCCTATGCGGATAGCGAATTCCAGCTTAACCAGGTTCGCGACGTGCTGACCGGGAAAATGGTCAAGCGTAACGTCGACGTCCGTTTCCTCGACCTCGGCAAGATCGAAAAAATCGGCGGCGACAAGGTCAAGCAAGTCATCAAGGTCAAGAATGGCATCGATTCCGATGACGCAAAGAAGATCGTCAAGATCGTCAAGGAAAGCAAGATCAAGGTGCAGGCGAGCATCCAGGGCGACGCTGTCCGTGTCACTGGGGCCAAGCGCGACGACCTGCAATCGACCATTGCCCTGCTCCGCAAGGAAGTGACGGACCTGCCGCTGGAATTCAACAATTTCCGCGATTGAGAACAAAAGGCGGGCGGAAACGCGATGCAGAACAGAATTTGTCTGTCGGAATCATGGGATGGTATTCTTGCCGCGAGAGCCATTTCGGCATTGACCTAACCGACTTTCCGAATCTTATGCGCCTGACAAGCTTCGCCGCCCTCCTGCTCTTCGCAGCCCACACCGTCCAGGCAGCAGATATCAGCGTTGTCGGACTCTTTCCAAACAAGGCGGTCCTGGTCGTTGACGGCCGCCCACCCAAGACTTACTCCGTTGGCACCACTATTGTTGAAGGCGTAAAGCTGGTCGCCGCAGACCAGTCCACGGCGACGATTGAGGCCAACGGCAAACGGCAGACCATTGCAATTGGCGAACACGTGAATCGCAGCGTATCTAGCGGACGTGCCAGCGTCACCCTTCAGGCGGATGGGCGTGGGCATTACATGGTGCAGGGCCAGATCAATGGTGGTACCGTCCGCATGCTGCTCGATACCGGCGCCTCATCGGTTGCGCTACCGGCCTCCGAAGCAGCACGGCTAGGAATTAACTACAAGGCGGGTCGGCAGGTCTACGTCAGCACTGCAAATGGAACCGCCCCGGCATATCTGGTCAGTCTCAATACCGTCAAAGTCGGCGATATCGAAGTCAACCAGGTCGACGCAGTCGTGCAGGAGCAAGGACTGCCATTCATCCTGCTCGGCATGTCTTTCCTCAATCGCACCGAGATGCGCCGGGAAGGCGAGCAAATGACACTGACGAAGCGCTTCTGATAAAAGGAATGAAGGGCTGGGGGAACGAGAACGCGTTCCCCGCCCTAGCCCTCATCAGCCCATCGCACAGTAACACTCCCCTCGCAACAGGGTCTCAAAGGTATGTCAAGCGGACCAGGCGATGCCGTGCCCGCCAATGGCGATGAGAATCAGTCGTCCGTGTCGTTTAGCCGACGCTGCTTCACCGCCTCTGCGAGCCCTTCCAGCACCTTGACACTGGATTCCCAATCAATGCAGCCGTCGGTGACGGACTGGCCATAGGTTAGCTCCTTGCCAGGCACCAGATCCTGGCGTCCGCCAACGAGGTGCGATTCGACCATCACGCCGACGATACGCGTATCTCCCGCAGCAATCTGTTTGGCAATATCCGCACAAACGGGAACCTGGTTCTCCGGCTTCTTGCTGCTGTTTGCATGCGACGCATCGATCATCAGGCGCGAGGCCAGTCCGTTGGCAGCGATGTCCTTGCATGCGACGTCCACACTGGCAGCGTCGTAATTCGGCGTCTTGCCTCCACGCAGGATGATGTGGCAATCCTCGTTGCCGCTCGTGGAAACGATCGCGGAGTGCCCGCCTTTAGTGACAGACAGGAAGTGATGAGGCTGGGAAGCGGCCTTGATTGCATCAACTGCGATCTTGATGTTGCCGTCGGTGCCGTTCTTGAAGCCAACCGGGCAGGACAGACCGGACGCGAGTTCGCGGTGCACTTGCGATTCGGTCGTACGGGCGCCGATCGCACCCCAGCTGATCAGGTCAGCCACATACTGCGGGCTGATCACATCGAGGAATTCGGTGCCGGCAGGCAGTCCCAGTTCATTGATGTTCAACAGAAGTTCGCGCGCCGTGCGCAGGCCGTCGTTGATGCGGAAGCTGTTGTCCATATACGGGTCGTTGATCAGGCCCTTCCAGCCGACAGTGGTGCGCGGCTTTTCGAAGTACACGCGCATCACGATTTCCAGCTCGCCCTTGAAACGCTCGCGCTGCTCGGCCAGGCGGCGTGCATATTCCATTGCAGCCTTGGTGTCGTGGATCGAACAGGGGCCGATCACGACCATCAGGCGGTCGTCCTGGCCGTGGAGGATGCGATGCAATGCGACGCGCGAATTGGCAACGGTGCTGGACGCCTTTTCGGTGCAGGAGAACTCGCGGATCAGATGCGAAGGCGGCGTAAGTTCTTTCATTTCCCGTATGCGTAAGTCATCTGTGCGCGGCATGGTGTTATCTCCTGGTAGGTTCAAAGTCTGCATAAACAAAAAGACCGCCATTTCTGGCGGTCTTTTCAAGGAATTCGGTTGGCTCGTTTATCTGTGCGCTTACCGCTTTTCCACCGCCTTTGGGCTGGAATAGCTAAAGTAAAAATAAAAGTAAAAGTGCACGAAAGCCATGTTTTTACGATTTTTGAAGCGAATTGGAATTAATAGTGCAATAAATCAAGGGATTTGGCAAGCCGCCGAACGGATTATTCCGCTGCTGACGGCCTGCCGGTCCCGGCATTCGACACACTGTGATTACGTCAGGCCGTACCTCCGACTGTCATTCCGTCGATCCGCAACGTCGGCTGGCCTACGCCCACCGGTACGCTTTGGCCTTCTTTGCCGCAGACGCCGATACCGCTGTCGAGACGCATGTCATTGCCGATCATGGTAACCCGGTTGAGCACATCCGGGCCATTGCCGATCAGCGTCGCCCCTTTGACCGGATACGTCACCTTGCCGTCTTCAATCATGTACGCTTCGCTCGCGGAGAACACGAATTTGCCGTTGGTGATGTCGACCTGGCCACCGCCGAAGTTCACCGCATACAACCCGTTCTTCACCGAAGCGATAATCTCCTGAGGATCCTTGTCTCCGCCCAGCATGTAGGTGTTGGTCATGCGGGGCATCGGCAGATGCGCGTACGACTCGCGGCGCGCATTGCCGGTGACCGGCATGTTCATCAGGCGCGCATTCATCGTGTCCTGGATGTAGCCTTTCAGGATGCCATCCTCGATCAGTGTCGTGCACTGAGTCGGGTTGCCTTCGTCATCGATATTGAGCGAACCGCGGCGGTCGGCAATGGTGCCGTCATCGACCACGGTGACGCCCTTGGCTGCAACACGTTCGCCGATACGGCCGGAGAAAGTGCTGGAGCCCTTGCGATTGAAATCCCCTTCCAAGCCATGGCCGATTGCCTCGTGCAGCAGCACACCCGGCCAGCCGGGGCCAAGCACCACCGTCATCGGGCCTGCGGGTGCCGGCCGCGCGTCGAGATTCACGATCGCCGAATCGACGGCCTCGGTCGCATAGCGCTCCAGCAACTCATCGCTGAAGTAGCTGTAATCATAGCGGCCGCCGCCGCCACTGGAGCCGACTTCGCGACGGCCATTCTCTTCGGCGATCACTGTGACCGATACCCGTACCAAGGGACGGATATCCGCTGCGAGAACGCCGTCGCTACGGACCACGAGAACCACATCGTATTCACCGGCCAGTCCAGCCATGACCTGAACCACACGCGGATCCTTGGCGCGGGCGATGCGCTCGACTTTTTCGAGCAATTTGACCTTCTCTGTAGCATCAAGTGATCCAAGCGGATCATGCGGCAAATAGAGCGAGCGTCCGCCCACGGCCTGGATCGAGGACGGAACCTTGATCTTCCCCGCGCCTTGGCGCGCGATCGTACGGGTCGCCGCAGCGGCATCCAGCAAGGCACGCTCGGAGATTTCATCGGAATAAGAAAATGCGGTCTTGTCGCCGGAGACGGCGCGCACGCCGACACCTTGGTCAATCGAAAAGCTGCCGGTCTTGACAATGCCTTCTTCGAGACTCCAGCCTTCGTTCTTGGTGAACTGGAAGTACAGGTCGGCGTAGTCGACACGATGCGTGAAAATCGACTCGATTGCTTTGGCGATGTTGGACTCGTCCAAGCCAAACGGCGTCAGCAATATGTCGCGCGCCACGGCCAGCGTCTGGAGATTCGGTTCGAATAGATTCATGGTTTCCGGTATTCGCGCCCGCGAGCGGCGAATTCAAAATGATTCAAAGATGACCAGATTGTAGAACATCTGTTTGCCAAGCGTTCTTGTGCAGGAAGTTCTCCTTGCATCAGGCCTCCGCATCCAGTGCAATGTCAGCAAGCCATATGCTGTTAGACGCTCTAAAGCTTGCGATGCCGCAATGCCGGCAGACTTTCACGTACTTGCTGCATGTACATGGGGTCGACATCACCTACCACAATCCCTTCGCCTTCAGGCAATACTGCCTTGACCTCACCCCAAGGGTCAACCAGCATGCTGTGCCCCCAAGTGCGGCGACCATTCTGATGCTGTCCGCCTTGGGCTGCCGCGAGGACATAGCACTGGTTCTCAACGGCACGCGCACGCAGCAGGACTTCCCAGTGTGCGCGGCCGGTCGTGTAGGTAAAGGCTGCAGGCATGACGATCAATGCGCATTCTCCCATCGCCCGGTAAAGCTCCGGAAAGCGCAGGTCATAACAGACGGAGAGTCCGACCCGCCCAAATGGCGCCTCGAACGTGGCGACCTTGGTGCCATGCACGATCGTCCTCGCTTCGTCGTAGGACTCGCCGCCTTTGGTGAAGCTGAACAGATGGATCTTGTCATAACGAACGACATGCTGGCCGTCCGGACTGTAAACCATTACTGTATTCAGGACTTTATCCGCTTCCGGCGCGACCATCGGCAATGTTCCGCCGATCAGCCAGATACCATGTTCGCGTGCCATACTCGCCATGAATTCCTGGATCGGACCGGCATCGATTTGCTCCGCGTGCGCCACTTTGTCCGATTCCTGCATGCCCATGATGGGCCAGTATTCCGGCATCAACACCAGTTCCGCACCTTGCTGCGCAGCCTCGCTGATCAGGCGACGTGCAGCCATAAAGTTCTGCTCCACGACGGGTGTGGAAACCATTTGAATTGCCGCGACTTTAACGGGCTTATCATCCATAACTTTCCCTTCAACCATTGGGTGCCAGTTCGCTCACCGCTTCTCCCCCTGTCGGTGTTACCTGTTGCCGCATCAGTTTGGTGACGACCGGATCCTTCCATAGTCCAGTGACCTGGTATTCGAAAGTGAACGCCTTCATCAGCGGGTCGCGCAGGAAAAGCTGCGCCAGAAAGGTACCGACACCAATCACCGGATTGACTGCCAGGCCGTATACAACCGATGCAGCCCCGACGTTGATCTCCGGAATAACGACAACATGCAGATTCTGCGCCTCCTTGGCGATGTCTGCCGTGCCGTCGATCAGCACCGTGGCGGCGACTCCGCGCATCTTGAAGTTGTCCGTCCTAGCAACACCCTGCGTGATCATTGCCGTTGCCGTCACGCCGTCGAAGGCAAACCCCTCCGAAAATACATCACGGAAATCGAGCACAAGCCGCCGCGGCAGGGATTGCAGGCTCAGCACGCCCAGCAGTTTTGCGGCGCTCGGGTCGACCTTCAGAAACTGGCCGGAAGCCAAGTCCAGTTGGATGCGACCGCTCAGGCTCGGGATATCGAGGGAAAACGGCAGGCCCTTCCAACTGACCTCGCCCTCCATTTTGCCCTTGCCTCCACGCAGCACGTTTGCGAAACCGAACCGGTTGAGTAGCCTGCCGGCGTCCGCGATGTTGAGCGTATAGGCAAGCTCGGAAAGGCTGTCCCCGTTCCTGAACGCCCACTTTCCCGTGGCCTTGAGTTCCGCATCGGAATTCGCAACGGAGAGCTTGCTGATATGCCATTCGCGTCCGGACGGTCCACGGTCATTCTGTGCCTGCAGTTCGACATAGCCGAACTTTTTGTCAAACAGCTCGAAATTTTCTGCAATCAGGTCAACCGCCGGCATTTCGGTGGACGTGTCTTTCCCCTCCAGGAGTTCGGTTACCTCCGTGGCAGCGGACTTGGGAATGACCAGCGAAGCCAGGCGTGCCGTTACCTTGCCCAGCCCGCGTCCTGATCGCGGCTCGGCCCAAGTGAGATAACCGGACACCTGCTCAGAATTGATGTTCGCCTGCCACACACCTTTCTGATGCGAGGCACCGACCACCACGTTGTCCAGTTTGCGGTCCATCACCAGCAATTCCGTGGCACGCGCGGCAAGTACTTCCGGCTCGATGTACTGTTCGATCGACGCTGCATCGGCAGATTTTTGCGCGTCATCTTGCTTGCTGGCAGTTGTCACTGAAGTGAGTGCACGGCGCCAAGCATCAATGTCCAGCGTCTTCAGGTTGACATTGGCGATCACGCCATTATCAGGTACTGGCGCCGGCACATTGACACCGATACCGCCCCGCACCACGCGCCACTGAGCGCCCTTTTCCACCGTTTTCTCTCGCTCATAGCGCGCGGAAATCGAAGGACCTAGCGCCACCTTCATCTCGTCCCTCGCAACAGATGCATCCTTGGACGGGAGTCCAATCAACTCAAAGCGAAGCGGCATGCTTTCATTCGCGGCCTTGCGGAGCGGGACCGGAAAATCCAGCCCGATGCCGACAAGATTGGATTCGACCACGATTTCCGGATGGCCGTTCTTCACCCGGACCGCCGTGCTGTACCGTGCGCTGCCCGAAATACGCTCGATCGATTCGCGCGTCACCGGAATACGGTAGATCTTGCCGATCCCCCCGGCGGTTAGTGTGCCATCGGCCCTGACAAGAGTGGTTCCGTCACGTTGCGTCCCGCCAGAAATCGTCACCGGGCCACCGAGGAAATTGGATCTGATGCCGCCAATGGAAAATCCCCTCTCATGAAATTCCAGCTTGCCGGTCGATCCGGCGAGAGGCGGCATCTCATTCATCAGCGTCACCGTATTGCCGGCAAATTGCAGGCTCCCGTTGACCTTTGCATCTTGCAGGCGATGCAAAGGCAATTGCAGTTTCAGTGCCAGCTTCGCATTGCCTGTAGCCTTCGTTTCTTCCGTAAAGTGCCCGATCCATCCGGCAACCGGGCTCTCGTTGGTAAAACGAAGGAATTCCTGCAGAGGGCCTGCCGCGTTGCCATCCACATCCAGCATCATGTCCTGCGCCAGCATGTCCGGGATAATGGCTTTGACTTTCGACAATGCCGTGCCTGAGGTCCTTGCAGTGTCCGCAGTGATCTCCATGCGGGTACGGTCAAAAGCAATGGTACCGACGATCTGGTCGATTACCGGCCACAGGGGCGCCGTGCCATTCTGGGAAAACTGGCCCGGCGCATAATTCAGCACGCCGTTTTCGATCTTGCCAAGGACAGTGAACTCCCCCTTGGCACGGTCACTCGGAGCGTGAAATGGGAACTGTGCCAGGTCGCCCTTTAGCCGGAGACGAACATCCTTGACGCTGCCGCCGACCAACGCGCCAGTAAGCCACTGTCGTAGCGTCTCGGGCGTTTGCATAGGCAGGTAGCGGCCAATCTGGGCCAGTTCAACGCGGTTGAGCTTGCCGCTCACCTCGACCACGCCCGGCGATGCGCCTTCCTTGCGATGCAGTGGCATCTGATGCTTGCCCCAGAATGCGCCAGCCAGGTCGCCCTGTACGAAATCCAGTTTCTGCACGTCGACCAGCAACTGGCCGGGATCATGGAAGGCCCAGTTGGCTTGTACCGTCAGTCTGTCGAACGGCATGACAGGGTCGGCAAAATACCCCGGCAGATGCAATGCGAGGTGGGTAGACACGAGACTGAAGGTGCCGCCACGGTCACTGGCGTCTATGCGGCCGGTGAGGTTCTCGAAACCCGGAATGGCCGGCATGGCGGCCTGCGCAGGCAACGAATCGGACTTCGGCCGGGCTTCGCGTGCCGGCAATGGATTGAGTGACAAGCCCGCAAATTGGCCTTTTATGCTGTATGCCGGAATATTTGGGTAGGCACCCTGCCAGTGTGCGGAAAAGTCCCTTAGCACGCCGCGCGGTGCCAGTTCACTCAGCATGCGGCGCTGCTCCGCTGGTAACGGCAGGCGTTCGGCAAAGTTGGCGATTGTTTGCAAGTCCAGCAATTTTGCATTGATTTCAGTCCTGGCCGGCCGGCCTTTCCGGGCAGGAACATAGCGCTCGCTGATAGTCGTGCGTGGAAGGAAAAGTCCGTCATCGGTGCGCATGGTGAAGTCGGTCAGCGAGATGGCGTGCCCGTTTTCCCCGAAGGCGCGGGTGCGTGCATTGCTGTCAGAGACAATGTCTTCGCTGACGGAGATGCGGCCCTCGACCTCCACCAGATTCATCAGGTCGAGCCCCTTGTCGAGGCGTGCCGAGGCGTTAGACAGGCTCAGGTCTGCGGTGAAATCGGCAACATGCGCATGGTCGAACTTGAGCCAGGCGCGCACCGAACCCCGTCCCTGCCGCATGTCGATCGGATAATCGAAATAGGACTTCCATACGGTGAGATCGGTATCCTGCACGTCGGCGTAGATTTCGCCTTTCCACTGTGCCGCATCGGAGATGCTGCGCGTGAAAGCCGGATGGTCGAAGGCCGCGCGCACATCAAGCGGCGCAGCGAATGCCGCCGGCGGCGTAGCCTTCAGGGCGAACCGGTGATGGCGCCAGCGGTTGCGCAGGACGATGTCGACGTTCTCGAGTGCGAGTTCCGGTGCTGCACGCTTGTAGTCATTCCAGCGAAGCCGGCCGTTGCGTATGACAATCTCTTCCTGAGACAGGACCCAGTCCGCGCCTCTGCCATCCCCCGTCTTGCCGGTATCGATAAAGATGCCGGCAACATACAGCTTGCCATCCGCGTCGCGCCGCACATCCATGTCCGGGCCGGTGATTTCCAAGCGGTGCAGGCGCAGCTCCAATGCGACAAGGGACCACCAGGATAATGTCGCGGAAACGTTGGGAAGCGTCAGCGAGGCATTGCCGAACTTGTCATGGATGATCACCTTATCCAGCGACAGGCGCGGTCGCAGGCCGGCCCAGGATGCGTCGATGCCGGTAATGGAAACCTTGTTCCCGATGGCCTGCGTAGCGGCCAGTTCAAGATCCGGCTTGTACGAATCGATGTTGGGCAACACCAGATAGCGTAAGCCCAGCACCAACGCACAAAAAATGAAATAGGCGACCAGCGCCAGCTTGAGCAGCGCGCCGAGCGCATGATGGGTCACCGCATTGAGAATTAGATAACATTCTTTCAGCGCGTGCCAGAACCTGGCGAGCCGTGCAGTTACCTGCCTGAGAATGTATTTATCGATGGCCATCAATCAGAAAACAAGAGCGTGCGGAGAAAAAAGATCAATTCAACATTGCAAACCAGATGTTTGCATGGATATCATCAACTTGGTATTGCATGGATCAATTGGCTAGAAGTCCAAGCAAAGCACAAGCATCCCGCCCTCACTTTCATCCCTGACATTGTGACCAAATCCCTTTTGACCAGTAACATTGCCTCCCGGTTCTACGCACGTTGGCTTAACGCCGATCCGGCGCGCGCAAGCCAGGTAGCAGAACTTGCAGAATTATCCATTACCCCTGCGGTTTTTGCTCATCTTTTACAAAATGAAATTGATGCCGGCATGCATTTGGTGCGGGCAATGCGGCGTGTACGCAACTTGGTCGTCGCCACCCTGATCGAGCGCGACCTGACCGGGCGAGCCGATCTGTCGGAAGTGCTTTCAGCCATCAGCCATTTTGCCGATTTTGCAGTACGGACGCATGTCGCAGCGCTTCATGCGGAACTGAAAGAGGCGCACGGCACCCCCATCGGCGCCGAGTCCGGACAAGAACAGGAAATGATCGTCCTCGGCATGGGCAAACTGGGCGGCTACGAGCTCAATGTCTCCTCCGACATCGACCTGATCTTCATCTATCCGGAAGATGGTGAAACGGTGACAACATCGCCCGAGCAGCGCCAGTTGTCGAATCATGAGTTCTTTACTCGCTTGGGCAAGAAGCTGATCGGCGCGATCTCCGAAATCACCGAGGATGGCTTCAGCTTCCGCGTCGACATGGCCTTGCGTCCGAACGGCGCGTCCGGACCGCTGGCAGCGAGCCTCAACATGGTCGAGGAATACCTGATCGTGCAAGGCCGTGAATGGGAACGCTATGCCTGGGTCAAGGCGCGCGCAATGACGGGGCGTCCCTCGGACATCGAAACGCTGGACAAGATTGTCAAACCCTTCGTTTACCGCCGCTATCTGGATTTCGGGGCGATCGAAGCCATGCGCAACATGCATGCGCAGATCCGCGCGGAAGTCACGCGCCAGGAGCTGCGCCATCCGGGCCGCACCAATAACGTCAAGCTTGGCCGCGGCGGTATTCGCGAGGTCGAATTCCTTGCGCAGGTGTTCCAGCTTATCCGCGGCGGACGCGACACGTCGCTGCGTGACCGCTCAACACGCACGACGCTCAACACGCTGGCGGAGAAGAACCTGCTGTCCGCGACCGAAGTGCAGCAACTGCAAGAGGCCTACACTTTCCTGCGTAACCTGGAACACAGGCTGCAATACCTGGACGATGCTCAGACCCACACCTTGCCCGCCAATCCGGAGGATCAGTTAACCGTCGCCAGGATGATGGGCTTCAACGATGTCGAATCGCTGCTGGCCGAACTGGATGCGCATCGCGCGGTGGTGGCGGCGCAATTCGATGCCATGTTCAGCGACAAAACGACCAATACGGCTGGGCAATCGCAAACCGCTCAAGCAGAGGTGGAAACCAGCGCGGCCGTGCATGCAACGCTATCCGACGCGGATAACCGGGAGACGATCGAAGCACGCCTGTCGGCACTTGGCTTTGACGAGATTCCTGCCTCAGCCCAGCGCCTGCTGCTCACCGCGCAATCGCCGAAGCTGCAGTCCTTGCCTGGAGCAAGCCGTGGCAAGCTGATGGCCCTCATCAACGCTGCCCTGCCGATCATTGCGAGCGTTTCCGAAACCCGCTCGGCCACGCTGGGGAGGCTGCTCGACTTCTTTGAAGCCATCGCGCGGCGTGCAGCCTATCTTGCGCTGCTGACGGAATATCCGCATACGCTGGAGCGCGTGATCCGCATGATGAGCGCCAGTGACTGGGCCGCCAAGTACCTGACCCGCCATCCCATCCTGCTGGACGAACTGCTGGACGATCGCACGCTCCATGCGGCGCCCGACTGGCCTGCGTTTGCCCGTGAAGTCCAACGCCAGCTTGATGCGATGGACGGCGATACGGAACAGCAGATGAATGTGCTGCGCGACCTGCATCATGCGCAGTTGTTCCGCCTGCTGGCACAAGACCTGGAAGGTGCGCTGACCGTCGAGAAGCTGGCCGATCACCTGTCCGCACTGGCGGACATCCTTGTGGATGCAACGATCAAGGCAGTATGGAAAACCATTCATAACCGTCACCGCGAGATACCGAAGTTCGCGGTCATTGCCTATGGCAAACTGGGCGGCAAGGAGCTTGGCTACGCCTCCGATCTGGACGTCATTTTCCTCTTCGACGACGATGACCAGGAGGCGCCGGCACTGTACGCAAAACTTGCACAACGCTTCATTACCTGGATGACGAGCCACACGCCGGCGGGCATCCTGTTCGACATCGACATTGCGCTGCGCCCGGACGGCGCGAGCGGATTGCTGGTATCGCGACTGTCCGCTTTCGAAAAATACCAGGCCGAGTCCGCCTGGGTGTGGGAACACCAGGCGTTGACCCGCGCCCGCTTCTGCGCCGGCGATGCCGAGATCGGCGCGCGCTTCGAAGCAATCCGTGAAGCAGTGCTGCGCCAACCGCGCGACGATGCCAAGCTGAAACAGGAAGTGCGCTCGATGCGGAAGAAAATGCACGACGCACATCCCAACCGCACCGCACTGTTCGACCTGAAGCACGATGATGGCGGCATGATCGACATCGAGTTTATCGTGCAGTACCTGGTACTGCAGCATGCGGCGCAGTATCCGCAACTGACCGCAGACATTGGCAATATTGCCCTCCTTAAACTTTGCGGCCAACTTGGTTTGATCGATGCCGGGCTCGCCGGTGAGGTGGCCGATGCCTACCGTGCCTTCCGCAAAATGCAGCATCAAATCCGACTCCAGGGCAGCGAACGCGCTCGCGTAGAAATTGAGCGCGTCACTCGCGAAAAGGAGCGTGTGCTGCAATTGTGGGAAGCGACGCTGGGCAATGCCACCGGAGGTTAAAGGTAGTTGATAAAGCCAAGTGACGGATGACACTCGGGTTGGCTCGATACGGCTGACGGACGGATGTTGCATTCCTCTCAATTCTTATTATCTTGATAGACAGATAATAGAGTGCGACGCCATACTATGGCGTCGCCTTGGCCCTCTGGGGCCCTATGGGAGCCAGCATGTTCAAGCCAAATGCAAAAGGTCAACGCCTCGTCGCCATATTTCTTCTCGGAAATCTGCTCTTCAACTACCCCTTGCTCGCGCTGTTTAACCGGCACGACAGCCTCTTCGGCATCCCGCTCCTCTATCTGTATGTCTTTGGCGCTTGGGCACTGCTCATTGCCCTGCTCGCGTATGTCGTCGAGAAAAGGTAAGGCAATGAACGCGGCGCATCCCGTGGCATCGAGGCTTGAATGATCGCTGGCTGGCAGATCGCACTGGTCTCCTTTACCTATCTCGGGTTGCTGTTCGCCATTGCGTACAAGGGTGACAGGGCGGCCGCCGCTGGACGCAGCATCATTGCCAACCCGTATGTCTACTCACTGTCGTTGGCCGTGTATGCGACCGCATGGACTTTCTATGGCAGTGTCGGCCGCGCGGTCGGCAGCGGCATCGGCTTCCTGCCTGTGTACCTCGGGCCGACCATCATGATCACATTGTGGTGGCTGGTGCTGCGCAAGATCATACGCATCGCCAAGGACAACCACATCACCTCCCTGGCCGACTTCATTTCCTCGCGCTACGGGAAGAGCGGACTGCTTGCAGGACTGGTTACGACAATCGCCGTTGTGGGGGTGACGCCCTACATTTCGCTGCAACTCAAGGCCATTTCCACTAGTTTCAATGTGTTGCTCGGCTATCCCGACCTGGTTGCCGCGTCGCTCGCCGAGCCGCAGTCGATCTGGAGCGATACTGCCTTCTACGTGGCGCTGATCCTTGCCGCATTCACCATCGTATTCGGCACGCGCCATATCAATGCGGCGGAAAGGCACGAGGGCATGGTGGCGGCCATTGCCTTCGAGTCGGTGGTCAAGCTCGTCGCTTTCCTGTGTCTGGGCCTGTTCGTGACGTTCGGCATGTACAACGGATTCGGCGACCTGTTCGAACAGGCATCCCGTCTGCCTGAAACAAGGGCAGCACTGACGATCGGCAATGATACCGTCGGCGTACTGCAAAGCTGGGCATCGCTGTTTTCAGTGGCGTTCATTTCGATGCTGGCAATCATGTTCCTACCCCGCCAGTTCCAGGTGGCCGTCGTGGAAAACGTGGATGAGGCACATCTGAACAAGGCGATCTGGCTGTTTCCGCTCTATCTGCTGCTGTTCAATATTTTTGTGCTGCCCGTAGCGCTTGGCGGCCTTTTGCACTTTTCGGGACAAGGCATCAACCCCGACACCTTTGTGCTTACACTGCCATTGTCGGAACGACAGACAGCGCTTGCGCTGCTGGTGTTCATTGGCGGACTGTCCGCGGCGACCGGCATGGTGATCGTGGAAACCATCGCCTTGTCGACCATGGTCTGCAACGATCTGGTCATGCCGGCGCTGCTGCGCATCAAACGTCTTCGGCTAAGCGAACGCAAAGACCTGTCGGGTTTGCTGTTAGGCATACGACGCACGACCATCGTACTTGGCTTGTTGCTTGGCTATGTCTATTTCCGTGTGGCCGGAGAAGCGTATGCTCTGGTGTCGATCGGACTGATTTCCTTTGCGGCCGTTGCCCAGTTTGCGCCCGCAGTGCTGGGCGGCATTTACTGGAAAGGAGCAACGCGCGCCGGAGTCCTGGCTTCGCTGGCTTCCGGTTTCCTGATGTGGATGTACACGCTGATGCTGCCGTCGTTCGCGCGTTCTGGCTGGATATCG
Organism: Noviherbaspirillum sp.; assembly: GCA_035654275.1. Classification (GTDB taxonomy): domain Bacteria; phylum Pseudomonadota; class Gammaproteobacteria; order Burkholderiales; family Burkholderiaceae_D; genus Noviherbaspirillum. The sequence continues at coordinate 21,439 of DASRXG010000024.1, read as the reverse complement.
ATGGATTTTCTGGAACATGGGCCGTTCGGCATCGAATTGCTCCGCCCGTTGCAACTGTTCGGCTTGACCGGCCTTGATGAAATCACGCATGCGATGGTATGGAGCATGCTGGCCAATATCGGTACATTTATCGGAGTGTCGGTGGTCACCGGCCAGAGTGCCATTGAACAGACACAGGCCGCGCTGTTTGTCGATGTGTTCAAGCACGAGCGAGGTTCGCCCGAGCAAGTCTGGCGTGCACATGGATCATTGCCGGAGCTGCATGGAATGTTGTCGCGCTTTCTCGGTTCGACGCGGACAATCGAAATCTTCCGCAACCATGCCCGTCAACGTGGCCAAGACTGGCCGCACGAAGCCGATGCAGAACTGGTGAGCACCTCGGAAGCACAATTGGCTGGTGTCATAGGCGCCGCCTCAGCGCGCGTCATGATCGCTTCCGTGATCGAAAAAGAGCCGCTTCGCGACAGCCTCACCGGGTTGCCGAACCGCACCGCCCTGCTGGACCGACTGGAAGAGTCGCTGGATTACGCGCGCCTCAAGAATGACTACAGTTTTGCCTTGTTGCTGCTGACGCTGGACCGGTTTCGCGTGATCACCGACAGCCTTGGCCGCCACGTCGGAGACCAGTTATTGCTGGCCGTTGCGCAGCGGCTTGCGGAAGGCTTGCGGCTGGGCGAAACGGTCGCGCACCTCGGCGGCGACGAATTTGCGATCCTCCTCAACGATGTACGGGATGCGAGCGAAGCAAAACGCTTTGCCGACCAGTTGCAGTCAGCGCTGATCACCGCGTACAAGCTGGAAAGCTACGAGGTCTATACCACGGCCAGCATCGGCATCGTGCTGAGCAAACCATCCTACACGGAGCCGGCCGATATCCTGCGCGATGCGGAAACGGCCAACCATCGTGCCATTCTGCGTGGCGGCGCATGCAGCGAAGTATTTGAATCGAACCTGCGCGAGCGCGCGGTCGCCCTGCTCGACATGGAGACACGCCTGCGGCAGGCCGTGGTGAAGGGGCAGGCCTTCGAGGTGCACTACCAGCCGATCATCGCCCTCGACAGTGGCCTGCTGTCGGGATTCGAAGCCTTGGTGCGCATGCGCCGCGCAGACGGCACCCTGATGCCGCCGAGCGATTTCATTCCCCTCACAGAGGAAACCGGCTTGATCGTGGACATTGGCCGCTGGGTGCTCGCTGAAGCATGCCACCAAATGCGTACCTGGCAGATCATGTTCCCGGACCGTCCGCCGATGCAGATGAGCGTAAACCTCGCCGGACGCCAGTTCGCACAACCTGATCTGATGCAGCAGATCGAGCAAATCCTGGCCCAAACCGGATTGCCGACCGAAAGCCTGAAGCTGGAAGTGACGGAAACAGTAATCATGGAACACGCGGAAGAGGCAGCGGCCGTGCTCATAATGCTTCGCGGCAAGGGCATCAAGCTGTTGCTCGACGACTTCGGCACCGGTTACTCGTCGCTTTCCTATCTGCATCGCTTTCCGGTCAACACCCTCAAGATCGATGCTTCCTTCGTTCGCAGAATGGGCTCAGGGGGAAAGGACGCGGACATTATCCAGACCATCGTTACTCTCGCGCATACCCTTGGCATGGACACGATCGCCGAAGGCGTCGAGACGAAAAGCCAGCTGGAACAATTGCGCAGCCTGAAGGTAGAGTATGCGCAAGGTTTTTACCTGTCCAAGCCCTTGGACGCACGTGCAGCAGAAGCGCTGATTGCCAGCTGGCCGCAGTGGTAAGGTGCAGGAGTAAAGCGGAGCCGCAATCGCAACGACATTCGAAGTAGCAATAAAAAACGCCCCGGCTAGCGGGGCGTTCTGTGTCGACCTGAATGAGTCGATTACTTAGCTGATTTCTTAGCTGATTACTTCGCGGACATCAGTGCAACCGTGGTGTCGAGCATACGGTTGGAGAAGCCCCACTCGTTGTCATACCAGGAGGAAACCTTCACCAGGCGGCCAGACACCTTGGTCAGCGTGGCGTCGAAGTTGCTCGATGCCGCGTTGTGGTTATAGTCGACCGATACCAGCGGATCAGTGTTGTAGGTGAGGATGCCCTTCATCGGACCTGCTGCGGCGTCCTTCATGATCGCATTGACTTCATCCACCGTCGTGTCGCGCGCAGCGATGAACGACAGGTCGACGATCGACACATTAATCGTCGGAACGCGGATGGCGTAGCCGTCCAGCTTGCCGTTCAGTTCCGGCAGAACCAGGCCGACAGCGGCTGCAGCACCGGTCTTGGTCGGGATCATGGACTGGGTAGCGGAACGTGCGCGGCGCAGGTCTTCATGCATCACGTCGGTCAGCACCTGGTCGTTGGTGTAAGCGTGCACGGTGGTCATCAAGCCGTTCACCAGGCCGATCTTGTCATGCAGCGGTTTGACCAGCGGCGCCAGGCAGTTGGTCGTGCAGGAAGCATTGGAGATGACAGTGTCGGAAGACTTCAGCACGCCTTGGTTCACGCCGAACACGACGGTCGCGTCCACATCCTTGCCGCCCGGAGCGGAGATGATGACCTTCTTCGCGCCGCCCTTCAGGTGCGCCGAGGCCTTTTCCTTGGAGGTGAAGAAGCCGGTGCACTCAAGCACGACGTCAACATTCAGCTCACCCCACGGGATCTGTGCCGGGTCGCGCTGTGCGAACACCTTGATCTTGTCGCCGTTGACGACCATGAATTCGCCGTCGACTTCAACGGTGCCCGGGAACTTGCCATGCGCGGTGTCATAGCGGGTCAGGTGGGCGTTCGATTGCGCATTGCCGAGATCGTTGATGGCAACGATCTGGATGTCATTCTTCTTGCCACCTTCGTAGTGTGCGCGAAGGATGTTGCGGCCGATACGGCCGTAGCCGTTGATGGCGACGCGAATAGTCATGGTTTTCTCCTGAACGTAGTAATTAAGCTAAAACCGATTTCACGGCAGCCACGACGTTCTCCGTCGTGAAGCCGAAATGCTTGAACAGCACGCCCGCCGGTGCGGATTCGCCGAAGGTGTCGATGCCGACAACCTTGCCTTCGAGGCCGACGTACTTGTACCAGAAGTCGGTGACACCGGCTTCGATCGCCACGCGCGGCAGGCCCTTGGGCAGCACGCTTGCCTTGTACGCGGCATCCTGGCGGTCGAACAAATCGGTACACGGTATGGACACCACGCGCACCGCAATGCCCTGCTTGGCAAGTTCGTCAGCAGACTTGACAGCAAGTTCCACTTCCGAGCCAGTCGCGATCAACACAGCCTTTGCATCGGCCGCATCACGCAGCACGTAGCCGCCGCGATTGATGTGCAGGATCTGCTCTGCATTGCGTTCCATAAAGGGCAGGTTCTGGCGCGAGAAGATCAGCGTGGTCGGGCCGTGACGGCGTGCAACTGCATGCTTCCATGCAATTGCCGATTCCACGGTGTCGCACGGACGCCAGTTGTCGAGGTTCGGAATCAGGCGCAGGCTGGATACGTGCTCGACCGACTGGTGCGTCGGGCCATCTTCGCCGAGGCCAATCGAATCGTGCGTGAACACGAAGATCGAGCGGATCTTCATCAGCGCAGCCATGCGGAGCGCATTGCGGCTGTAGTCCGAGAAGGTCAGGAAGGTGCCGCCGAACGGGATATAGCCGCCATGCAGCGCGATACCGTTCATGACTGCGGCCATGCCGAATTCTCGTACGCCGTAGTTGATGTGGTTGCCCGCCTGGTCAGCGCGTACAGCGACGCATTCTTTCCAGTTGGTGAGGTTGGAGCCGGTCAGGTCGGCAGAGCCGCCGAGGAATTCCGGCAGCACCGGCGCCAGCGCCTGGATTGCATTTTGGCTGGCCTTGCGGGTCGCGATGGTTTCTTTCTTTTCGACGCAAGCGGCGATGTAGGCGTCGATTGCATCGTTCAGCTTGCCCGGCAGCTCACCCTTCATGCGGCGCAGCAATTCGCCGGCTTCCTGCGGATAGCGCTCGCCGTAGGCTTTCAGCAGGTCATTCCACTGTTGCTCACGCTCCTGACCTTGCTTCTTTGCATCCCACGCACTATAGACGTCAGCCGGAATCTCGAACGGTGCATGGGTCCAGCCCAATGCTTCGCGGGTCGCTGCAATTTCCTTGTCACCCAGTGCCGCGCCATGCACATCGTGCGTGCCAGCCTTGTTCGGGCTGCCCTTGCCGATGACGGTCTTGCAGCAGATCAGCGTCGGTTTGTCGGATTTCTTTGCAGCAGCAATCGCGGCATCGACAGCGGCAGCATCGTGACCGTCGACATTGCGGATCACGTTCCAGTTATAGGCTTCGAAACGCTTCGGCGTATCGTCGATGAACCAGCCTTCCACATGGCCATCGATGGAGATGCCGTTGTCGTCGTACAGCGCGATCAGCTTGTTCAGGCGCAGAGCACCGGCCAGCGAGCAGGCTTCATGCGAAATGCCTTCCATCAGGCAGCCGTCGCCGACGAAGACATAGGTATTGTGGTCGACAACGTCGAAGCCCGGCTTGTTGAATTCTGCGGCAAGCAAGCGCTCCGCCAGTGCCATGCCGACCGCATTGGTCAGGCCTTGTCCGAGCGGACCAGTGGTGGTCTCAACGCCCGGGGTGATGTGCACTTCCGGATGGCCGGCGGTTTTGGAATGCAACTGACGGAAGTTCTTGATCTCTTCCATCGGCAAGTCGTAGCCGGTCAGGTGCAGCAACGCATAGTGCAGCATCGAGCCGTGGCCGTTGGAAACGATGAAACGGTCGCGATTGATCCAGTGCGGGTTCGCCGGATTGTGGCGATAGTGCTTCGACCACAGCGCGACGGCAATTTCTGCCATGCCCATCGGCATGCCGGGGTGGCCGGAATTTGCCTTTTGTACTGCGTCCATCGCCAAAACGCGGATTGCGTTGGCCATCTTGTCGGTCGGGAGAGAGAAAGTCATGTCAAATCAAGGTATGTGGCGGGTCTCTGAGCGACCTCCCGGCCGCTGCTGGCGGGAGAATCAAAGCCGGTTATTTTACCAGACGGCGGCATACGGATTTAAAATCGGAGCATTGACTAAGGCCAAGACCGCTCCCTGTATGCGCTGCGCGCCCTCCTCCCGGGAAATTTATGATGCGCCGCGCAGGAAGGGATTCCTTTTGCCAATGAAATAGGGTTGCCGCTCTTGCAATCCAAGACGCTTTCTAGAAAACAACAACCCAGCATGCCTCGTTTTTACTGCCCTTTGCCGCTTTCTATTGGTGCCACGTTCACCTTGCCCGAAAACATCTCACACCACATCCATGTGCTGCGGCTCGGCGCCGGTGAGGCGATCACCCTCTTTAATGGCGAAGGCGGCGAATATGCCGCTACCTTGACGCATCTGGATAGAAAGCACGCATCCGTGGAGATCAAGGCATTTTCGCCACGCGAAGTTGAACTACCCTATTCCGTTACACTGGCCCAAGCCTTGCCCGAGGGCTCGAAAATGGACTGGATCGTCGAGAAAGCAGTTGAACTTGGCGCAGCAGCGATCCAACCCATCGCGGCACAGCGCTGCGTGACGCGGCTGGCACCAGACCGCGCTGCAAAGAAGCTGGAACATTGGCAAGGAATTATCGCCTCCGCCGCAGAGCAAAGCGGTCGCAACCGGCTTACCCACTTGTCGGAACCCGCAAGCCTTCGCGACTGGGTCGCGCGCCAGAACCTGCATCGCCGCATTCTGTTGTCCCCGCGTGCCAGTCAATCCCTGTCGGACTGGGCGCGACACCACCCGCCGCAGTGTGTCGCCCTACTGATCGGGCCGGAGGGAGGATTTACCGTCGACGAGGAAGACGTAGCGCTCCGGAACGGCCTGCTGCCGCTGTCAATGGGGTCGCGCGTACTCCGGACCGAAACGGCCGGCCTGACGGCGCTTGCCGCATTGAATGCGGTCTGGGGCGAACTTTGAAGGCGGCACAGCCCCGTGACATGGGCACCTTTTCAACCAGGATCAAACCCCGGGCTGATTTCTGACCATTCCTCATGTGTTTCTCCTAAGGTGACTGTTTTCCCAGTGATTCAGGAGACGCACCATGGGACTTCTCGACAGGGCACTGGACATGTTGGACAGCAACAATCCTTTGCCGATGATGGATTCAAGGGCCAAGTTGCTGCAGACAGCCCTTTCCCTCATTGCCAATAATGGCCGGGCAGGAGGACTCCCAAGCCTGGTTGACCGCTTCCAGCGAGCCGGCCTCGGCAATATCATCAGCTCATGGATTGGTACCGGCACGAATGCACCTATCACCGGCCCGCAGCTACGCCAGACGCTCGGTGACGAACAAATACAACAGATTTCGGATGAGACGGGCCTTCCACAGGATGAGGCAGCCGACCAGTTGAGCGGTATGCTGCCGGACCTTGTGGATCGGCTAACGCCCGACGGGCACATTCCGCAAGGCGGCCTCGGCAACATGAGCGCGCTGCTCGACCATTTCATGGGCAGGCACTATTAGCACAGCCGCATGTCGCGCAGTTGTCGCGAGATCATGATTTCCGCGACAATGCCCGACATGCGATGGCTTAAACAATTACTCACTCGCGATAAACCGCAGATCCCGGCACCGCTCTGGGCTGGCTGCGTCACGCGCCTTCCCTTCCTGCATCGGCTGAGCCAGCAGGAACTTGGACGATTGAAGGTTCTCTGCGAGGAATTGCTGTTCAGGAAAACATTTACCGGCGCGGCAGGGTTCGAGCTGACGGACGAGATCGCGGTATTGATTGCGGCGCAGGCCTGCCTTCCTGTATTGAACCTGACGCTGGACCTGTATGACGACATGGCCGGTATCATCGTCTATCCCTCCGCATTCGTGATCCCGCAAAGTGAAATGGATGAAGCCGGCGTCATGCATGAATGGCACGAACCCGCCTCCGGGGAAGCTGTCCACGCAGGCGGTGCGGTTGTCGTTTCATGGGAGGACGCGCAGGAGCATGATGCGCCTGGCTACAACGTCGTTATTCACGAATTCGCCCACAAGATCGACATGGGCAACGGCTCGGCCAACGGCTGCCCGCCGTTCCTCGTCGCATTTCACCAGTACATTGATCCTTCAGCATGGCAAAGGACTTTCTCGGACGCCTATCACGAGTTTTTGCGCGTCGTCGATGAACTGGAGGCGCAGCTTCCCGAGGATTTCGACGAGCAAAATGCCGCGCACGCGGACTTGTATGACGACTTGTTCGGTGCGTTGCCGCTCGATCCCTACGCGGCGCGACATCCCGCTGAATTCTTCGCGGTCGCTTCGGAAGCATTTTTTGTCCTGCCGAAGCCACTCGCCGGGGCTTTTCCGGAAATCTACCGCCTGCTGGTGCTGTATTACCAACAAGATCCGCTGAAAGCCGCTTAACGACGCCTGTCGTCCGCGCAGAACCCCTGCTTGCAAGAAGGAAAACAGTCCGAAAGCATTTATAATCATTCGTTTGGCATTACAACCCCACTCCAACTGCATGAAGGTATTTCGCGGACTTCCCAATGCCGCGTCGCGTGCGCCTTGTGCACTGACGATCGGCAATTTCGATGGCGTTCATCGCGGCCACCAGGCGCTGTTGGCGCGCGTGCGCGAAGCCGCGACCCGCCTCGGGGTCGAAGCTGCGGTCATGACCTTCGAGCCCCATCCGCGCGAGTTCTTCGCCCAGCTGGCCGGCGATCCGTCCCGCGCCCCGGCGCGCATCGCCAACCTGCGCGACAAGCTGCAGGCACTGTCGAACGCCGGCATCGACCGTGTCATCGTCGAACACTTCAATGCGCATTTCGCAGCGATGTCGCCCGACGATTTCGTCGAGAAAGTGCTGGTGCAAGGCCTGCATGTGAAATGGCTGATGGTAGGCGAGGACTTTTGTTACGGCGCCAAGCGCGCCGGCAATGTCGCGATGTTGATCGAAGCAGGCAAGAAGTACGGCTTCCATGTCGAAGCCATGCCAACAGTGATGAATGACGGCGAACGCGTCTCGTCCTCCGCAGTGCGCGCGGCACTGGCACGCAGCGATTTCCCGCTTGTAGCCCGGCTGCTTGGCCATCCCTACGCGATTTCCGGCCATGTCCTGCATGGCAAGAAGCTCGGCCGCACGATTGGCTTTCCGACACTGAACCTGCGCATCGCGCACAAGCACCCTGCGCTCTCCGGCATTTTCGTGGTGCAGGTGCACGGGCTCGCCGACCAGCCGCTTCCCGGCGTTGCCAGCCTGGGGGTGCGCCCGACCGTAGAGGATAGCGGCCGAGTACTGCTGGAGACATACATTTTCGACTACAACGCGCAGTGCTATGGCAAGGTCGTACGCGTGGAATTCCTGAAAAAACTGCGCGACGAGGAAAAGTATATCGACCTGCCTACACTGACTGCAGCGATCGAACGCGATGCGCAGCAGGCGCGCGCATTCTTCAAGGAGCGCGAAGCGCTGGCCGTTTCCGCAACCGACCGAATTTGAGGATCAAACTGACCTTCACCCTGTTTGATCCACCGAATTTTTTCCGACTGAAACCACCATGTCCGACCAGAAAAACAAGTATCCCGTCAACCTGACCGAAACCGCTTTCCCGATGCGCGGCGACCTCGCCAAGCGCGAACCGAAATGGGTCAAGGAATGGCAGGACAAGAAGATCTACCAGCGCATCCGCAAGGCTTCCAAGGGCCGTCCGAAATTCATCCTGCATGACGGTCCACCGTATGCGAACGGCGACATCCACATCGGTCATGCTGTGAACAAGATTCTCAAGGACATGATCGTCAAGGCGCGCAACATGGCGGGCTTCGATGCGCAATATGTGCCGGGCTGGGACTGCCACGGCATGCCGATCGAGATCCAGATCGAAAAGCAGTACGGCAAGAACCTGCCGACCGCCGAGGTGCAGGCGAAGTCGCGCGCCTATGCGACCGAACAGATCGAGCGCCAGAAGAAGGACTTCATCCGCCTCGGCGTGCTGGGCGAATGGGACAACCCGTACCTGACGATGGCCTATCGCAACGAAGCGGACGAGATTCGCGCGCTCGGCAAGATCCTCGAAAAAGGCTATGTGTATCGCGGCCTCAAGCCGGTGAACTGGTGCTTCGACTGCGGCTCCGCGCTAGCGGAAGCGGAAGTCGAATACCAGGACAAGCGCGATCCGGCGATCGACGTCGGCTTCCCGATTTCGGATGAAGACCGAAGCAAGCTGGCGAAGGCATTCGGCGTCGAGTCGCTTCCGGACGAGCCGATCTATGCGGTGATCTGGACCACAACTCCATGGACAATCCCGTCCAACCAGGCGCTGAACATGCATCCGGACGCCGAGTACGGCATCGGACAGATCACGAAGGATGGCAAGCGCCGCCTGGTCCTGATGGCGGTCGACCGCTTCGCGGATTTCGTGGAACGCATCAAGCCGGAAGAGCACGGCCTGCTGATGACCAACCGTCAGTTCACCGTTGCGGCCAACACCGAGCACCATGTCGGCGTCGTGCGCGCGAAAGGCCAGAGCCTCGGCGGCATCCGCTTCAAGCATCCGCTGCACAAGACGGATCCGTTCTTCAATCGTTTTTCGCCGGTCTATCTGGCAGAGTATGTGACCCTCGACACCGGTACCGGCATCGTGCACTCCGCACCGGCCTATGGTGTGGACGACTTTATCTCGTGCAAGACTCACGGCATGAAGGACGACGAGATCCTGAACCCGGTGATGGGCGACGGCAAGTACGCGTCCTGGCTGCCCTTCTTCGGCGGGATGACGATCTGGGAAGCCTCCAAGCCGATCTGCGCCAAGTTGGAAGAAGTTGGAGCGCTGTTCAAGCTCGTGATGTTCGACCACAGCTACATGCATTGCTGGCGCCACAAGACGCCGGTGGTGTACCGCGCCACATCGCAATGGTTCGCCGGCATGGACATCATGCCGAGAAGCGGCGGCGCCAACCTTCGCGAAATCGCGCTCGCGGGCATCGAGGCAACCGCGTTCTTCCCGAGCTGGGGTAAGGCGCGCCTACACGGCATGATCGCCAACCGCCCCGACTGGACCCTGTCCCGCCAGCGCCAGTGGGGTGTGCCGATGGCCTTCTTCGTGCACAAGGAAACCGGCGAGCTGCATCCGCGCACGCCGGAATTGCTGGAAGAAGTCGCCAAGCGCGTCGAGAAAAACGGCATCGAAGCCTGGCAGGCGCTTGATCCGAAGGAGTTGCTCGGCGCTGATGCCGACCTGTACATCAAGAACAAGGACACGCTCGACGTGTGGTTCGACTCCGGCACCACGCACCAGACCGTGTTGCGCGGCTCGCATGCGGAGCAGTCGCACTTCCCGGCTGACCTTTATCTGGAAGGCTCGGACCAGCATCGCGGCTGGTTCCATTCCTCGCTGCTGACCTCGGCGATGATCAACGGTTGCGCACCGTACAAGGCTTTGCTGACGCACGGCTTCGTGGTCGACGGCGAAGGCAAGAAGATGTCGAAGTCCAAGGGCAACGTCGTCGCACCGCAAAAGGTTTCCGACACACTGGGTGCGGAAATCCTGCGTCTGTGGGTCGCATCCACCGATTATTCCGGCGAGTTGTCGATCTCCGACGAGATCCTGAAGCGCGTGGTGGAAGCCTATCGTCGCATCCGCAACACGCTGCGCTTCCTGCTGTCGAACACGTCCGACTTCGACCCGAAGAAGGATGCACTGCCGGTTGGCGAACTGTTCGAAATCGACCGTTATGCCATCGCACGCATGGCGGAACTGCAGGCCGATATCCTGAAGCATTACGAGGTATACGAATTCCACCCGGTCGTTGCCAAGCTGCAGATGTACTGTTCCGAAGACCTCGGCGGCTTTTACCTCGACATCCTGAAGGACCGCCTGTACACCTGCGGCACCACATCGAAGGCACGCCGCTCGGCGCAGACCGCGATTTGGCATATCACCCATGCGCTGCTGCGCGTAATGGCACCGATGCTCTCGTTTACCGCCGAAGAAGCATGGGCCGTGTTCGCGGGCAAGGATGCCTATGCCGAAAGTGATGAGACGATCTTCACGCAGGTGTATTACGCACTGCCGGAAGTTACAGGCGCCGCCGACCTGCTGACCAAGTTCGCTGCATTGCGTGAACTGCGCACTGCCGTGACCAAGCAACTGGAAGAGGTGCGTGTCGCAGGCGGCATCGGTTCCTCGCTGCAGGCGGAAGTCGAGATCAAGGCCAGCGGCGACAAGTATGCATTGCTGACCAGCCTCGGCGAAGACCTGAAGTTCGTCTTCATTACCTCGCAGGCCAAGGTGACGCAGGTCGCCAGCGAGGCGGAAGAAGGTGTCGTCGTCACGCCGTCGCCTCACCAGAAATGCGATCGCTGCTGGCATTACCGGGCCGACGTTGGGGCACATGCCGAGCACCCGGGCATTTGCGGACGCTGCGTGAGCAACCTGTTTGGCGAAGGCGAAGCGCGCAAGTTCGCCTGACCTCCGCCACGTCATCCTTCCCGCATAAGCGGGAGGGACAAATCAACACCGTCAAATATGGCCTCAAGACAAAAGAGTTTCAAAAGCCTCTCCGCCGATCCACGCACGAGCATGTTGCCGTGGCTTGGCATCGCAACGATCATCGTATTGATCGACCAGATTACCAAGGTTACGATCACCCGCCTCTTCACCTATGGCGAATCGCTGCCCATTACCTCGTTCTTTAATTTGGTCCTGGCACACAACAAAGGTGCGGCATTCAGCTTTCTTGCAACGCAAGGCGGATGGCAGCGCTATTTCTTCACCGGCATCGCGGTCGCCGCGGTCATCTTTATTATTTACCTGCTAAAGAAGTACGCTGGCCAGCGACTGTTTTGCTGGGCGCTTGCTTTGATCCTTGGCGGGGCAATCGGCAACCTGATCGATCGCGTGCTGTATGGCTATGTGATCGACTTCCTGGATTTTTATGTCGGCAAATGGCACTGGCCAGCATTTAATGTTGCCGACATGGCGATTGTAGGAGGCGCCGGCCTGTTCATCATCGACGAACTGCGGCGTGTCGGAAAATAAATACAACGACAAGAGTTAAGGGGGCGCTATGGCTTTGGATCTCTCGGGCAAGAAAATCCTTCTCGGCATGAGCGGCGGCATTGCCTGCTACAAGGTTGCGGAATTCACGCGTGGCCTGACAAAGGCCGGCGCCAGTGTGCAGGTTGTCATGACCAATGCGGCGACGCAGTTCATCACGCCGGTGACGATGCAGGCGCTGTCGGGCAATACCGTCTACACCGACCAGTGGGATCCGCGCATCGCCAACAACATGCCGCATATCGACCTGAGCCGTGACGTCGATGCGATCGTGATTGCGCCCTGCTCCGCCGACTTCATGTTCAAACTCGCTCATGGCGCCTGCGATGATTTGCTGTCCACCTTGTGCATCGCGCGGCCAATGACGGTACCGTTGATGATCGCACCCGCGATGAACGTGGAAATGTGGCAGAACCCCGCAACCCAGCGCAATGCAACGCAAATCAAGGCCGACGGCATTACCATCCTGGGCCCGGATGCCGGCGACCAGGCATGCGGCGAAACCGGCATGGGCCGTATGCTGGAACCGGAGCAATTGCTGGAAGAAGTGATCGCTTCGTTTCAACGCAAAGTCCTCGCAGGCAAGCGCGTGCTCGTGACTGCCGGCCCGACCTTCGAACCGATCGATCCGGTGCGTGGCATTACCAATCTCTCGTCCGGCAAGATGGGGTATGCCATCGCGCGCGCGGCACGCGAGACGGGAGCGGAAGTCATGCTGGTGTCCGGTCCGACCGACCTGGATACGCCTTACGGCGTTCACCGCATCAATGTGCAGACTGCTCAGCAAATGCATGATGTCGTCATGTCGCATGTGAGCGGCCAGGACGTCTTCATTGCCGTGGCGGCCGTCGCCGACTGGCGGGTGGTGAACGCAAGCGAACAGAAAATCAAGAAGAACGAGGCAGGCGATATCCCGCAGCTTCAGTTCGAGCAGAACCCCGACATCCTGGCCGAGGTGGCCGCACTCCCAAACCGGCCTTATTGCGTCGGCTTTGCGGCCGAATCCGAAAACTTGCAGCGCTACGGCGAGGAAAAGCGCAAGAAGAAGGGCATTCCCCTCTTGGCCGGCAACATCGGCCACCAGACCTTCGGCAAGGATGAGAACGAGCTGGTGTTGTTCGACGAACAGGGGCACAAGCGTCTGCCTCGCGCCGACAAGCAACACTTGGCACGGCAACTGATCACCGAAATCGCAAGCCGGATCTGATCCAGGCTGTATCTTTTTGTAAGCCCCGTCCAACCGGACGGGGACTGACTTTATTCTTACTGCACATGAAAACCATCGACGTAAAAATCCTCGACCCACGCATGCAAGAACTACTGCCGGCTTATGCGACAACCGGCAGCGCGGGGCTGGACCTGCGCGCCTGCATCGACGCACCGATCACCATCAAGCCGGGCGAAACACATCTGGTTCCGACTGGTCTGGCCATCCACATCGCAGATCCCGGATATGCAGCGATGATCCTGCCACGTAGCGGCATGGGCCACAAGCATGGCATTGTTCTTGGGAACCTCGTCGGGTTGATCGACTCCGATTATCAAGGTCAGTTGATGATTTCCACGTGGAACCGCGGACAGCAAGAATTTACGTTAAATCCGATGGAGCGCCTCGCGCAACTTGTGATCGTCCCCGTACTGCAGGTCGGTTTCAATATTGTTGAAGAATTCGACAGCAGCGAACGCGGCACCGGCGGTTTCGGCAGCACCGGGAAACACTGATCGGAATGGAGAGATTGATGCCAGGCATTACCGAACTCGCAGCATTGGATCTGACACCGCGCGCAGCAAAGAGTCTTTCCTGCAAACGCTTGTTTTCACTGTCCGCGATAATGCTGTTGACTGCCTGCGCTACCACCGTCACCCCTCCTCCCGGCGCGCCAACGAGTGATCCCTCGGCACCTGCACCTGCAACCGCCCCTGTCAGCGCCGCCGAAGAACGTGCACTGCAGGAACTCGTCTCCTTCCAGGATCGCCTGTATCGGGTTGCCGGGCCACTATTGGTAAAGAATCCGGAACTGTGCAAGAACAATGCACGGAACCTCCTCGGTTTCACCGCAAAAAACAAGTTTTCATATTCGGCCGATTTCGTGAACGCAGCGCAGAAGTCCTTCGGCCTGAATGAGCGCCTGCAAGTAATGGGCGTGCTGGCCGACAGCGGTGCCGCACGTGCCGGTGTGCGCCGCGGTGACATCCTGCTCAAGGTGGAAGACAAGACACTGCCCGAAGGCGAAAACGCGGAACGCCAGGCCGCCGCCATTCTCGCGCCGCTCGTAACGGAACGCTCGCGTGTCAAGCTGAGCGTCTTGCGTGGCAACGCAACCGCTTCGCTGGACGTGCCGCTCACCTACGCATGCGCATTTGGCATCGAGCTCGGCAATACGGATAACGTGACTGCCTATGCGGACGGCCATCGCGTGCTCGTCACGCGCGGTATGCTGAACTATGTCCGTTCAGACGAAGAACTTGCCTATGTGATGGCCAAGGAAATGGCGCACAATGCGCTCGCCCACGCAGCCCGACTGCGCATGAGCGCAACCATTGGCGGCATCATCGATAACCTGACCCGTATGCATCCGGACATGAGCACCATGGTCGGCCTCGCAGGCGTCAAGCCAATGCCGCAGGATTTGGACGCAATGGCCGACAAGCTGTCACTCTACATGCTGGCACGTGCTGGTTATGGCATCGACAATACCGTCGCGTTCTGGAAACGCCTAGCTAGCCAGTATCCGGCCACGGTATTGAACGGGTATGTCGCCATGCATCCGTCTACCGCTTATCGGACGGCCGCGATGGAAGCAACGATTAAGGACATCAAGGCAAAGCAAGCCAAGAACCGCCCCTTGCTTCCGTAGCCAGTCCAAGGGGACGCAGCAGAATCTACGAAGCTTCGTCCCTTCCGCCCGCCATCCTGTTGGTGCATCGGGGACTTCCAGTCGTGCGACTCCCGCCGACATTCACCTTCAGTCTTTTCTGCCCGCGCAGCGGCTCATACCCTCGTGCTCCCACGCTCTCCGCACTGGATATAACCAGTGCTGGACAGTACGCGCGCGGAACTAGCGTTAAGGGTTTTCGTTCGACTATTCCTACCAGCCGCTCACCTCAAGCCTGCAAGAGCATCGTGTCTTGGGTGTGATGAAGTCAGCGTAAGAACATTGTTAGAACATCGAACAAACTGGCAGGCAGCAGGGTCATCAATGTTGCTATATCGACATCGCCATTGACTTTCACTACACTACACCGCTTCGCGGCAGTGTCGTCGCGTCGTGCCACCCACATTGGATTGAACATTCGAAGTCCCCGGAAAGGAATTGCATGGCCATCGTCCGCATCGACTTTACAAAAAGGCAGCCCACCGGTTTTGCGCAGGCAGTGGCATCGGCTGTGAATATGGCCATGCAGAATGTGCTCAGCGTCCCGGCCAAGGAAAATTTCGTTATCTGCCAAGCGCATGATGAGGGGATGCTCTTACACGATCCGGAAAACTTGACTGCAGATCGTCTTACCGGGATCGTCTTTGTGCAGATCACGCTCAATCAGGGCCGATCGCCCGAGTTGAAGTCGGCATTCTTTACCGCGCTTACGCACGACATTTGTACGGCGACCTCCGTACGTCCGGAAGATGTATATATCAACCTGATTGAAGTCGCTCGCGAAAACTGGTCGTTCGGGTCGCATTGTTAGCGACTATTGAATCGCCCTGGTTTCGCCCCGGTGCGCCACTACGCGAGCGATATGGCAATGCAGCTAATTCCAGCGGCTTCCTCCGACGCTATAACGGCCAGCGCCAAGCAGTGCCACGGTCAGCGCAGAAACAAGAAGCAAGCCCTGCAACTCCAGCGCCCAGCCGCCGTTCTTGGTCAGCGCGAGGATCTCGCCGGTATGCACAAGCAGGATTGCCACCAACATGTTGATCGCAACAATCACTGCAGCAGGCCTAGTCCAAATTCCCAATAGCATGAGCAGCGGCGCAACTACCTCGCCGACATAGACGAGATAACCGAAGGCCGCCGGAAAACCGGCCTTTGCGACAAGACTGGTAATGAATCCGACCCCGCCAAAGATCTTCGCCACGCCGTGGAAAAGTATCAGGATCGCAAGCGTCGCACGCAGCAAGAGCTTTGCAAAGTCTTCTGAAACGCCGCCAGATTGGTATTTGTGTATGTGGTACATGCCGCCTCCATTTTTCTTGTTGCCAGCTCACTTGGGCCAGCGTTGTTTTCCATTGCTGCGTTATTTTAGATGCAACAGAGACGGGGATGGTTCTTCAAATATTCCACGGGGTTCAGATCATTGCAGGAAGCCAACAATCTCTGTTTAGCGCGAATTAGCCGGCTTGGGCAACGCCAAGTCAGCTCAGAAGCAAAGGCAGGACAATCAGTCCCCAGGTAAGTGCCGCGAGTACGCAGGCAAGAAATACTGCAGCACTGCCAAAATCCTTGGCATTCTTCGACAAGGGATGGTGCTCGAACGAGATGCGGTCCACCACCGCTTCAACGGCGGAATTGAGCAGTTCAACGATCAGCACAAAAATTAGTACTCCGATCAACGCCAGCTTCTTCAATGCCGAAACCGGGAGCATCAATGCGAGCACGACCGCCGGTAGAACCAGCATGAGTTCCTGCCGGAATGCATGCTCTGTGCGCCAGGCTGTCCGGAGCCCTTGCATCGAATAGAAAAAAGCGGCGTAAATTCGCTTTACGCCGCTTTTGCTTTTGAATTCACTAACGTGTGACTGTGGGTGATTCATCGTCGCTCTTTATACATCTCGCGGAATGTCTTGCCCGAGGGAGCAGGCATTTCACGGTAGTCGGTCCAACCACCGGCACCTGGCAATTTCGAAATCGTCTTCTTGCCGCCGGCCATCATGCGCAGGAAGCGTACACCGATTTTTGTTGCCAGTCGATACAAGGTTGGCCGCTTGGCAAAGAATGCCCACACCGTGAGGCCGATCCTCTCGGCTGCCGGGCGCAGGTGCATGTCCACCTGCTTCTCGCGCAGCTTGCGCAGCAGATCCGGTAGCGGGATCTTGACCGGGCACACCACATGGCATTCACCGCACAAGGTGGACGCCTGCGGCAAGTCGAGCGCATTTTCGATACCGGCGTACGACGGCGTGAGTACACTGCCCATCGGGCCCGGATATACCCAGCCGTAGCTGTGTCCGCCAATCTTCTGGTACACCGGGCAGTGGTTCATGCAGGCGCCGCAACGAATGCAGCGCAGCATTTCCTGAAACTCCGAACCGATCAGGCCGGTTCGGCCACCGTCGACCAGTACGAAGTACATGTGTTCCGGCCCATCGGCATCCCCTTCCCGCTTCGGACCGGTTAGCAGCGAAACGTAGTTGGAAATCGACTGGCCGGTCGCCGAGCGCGGCAACAGGCGCATCACCGTCGCGAAATCCTCCAGTGTCGGCAGCACTTTCTCGATACCCGTCACCACCACATGGACCTTTGGCGGCAGGATGGTGCACATTCCCTCATTGCCTTCGTTCGTGACGATGGCGACGGAACCCGTCTCCGCGATAACGAAATTGCCGCCGGTGATGCCCATGTCCGCCGACAGGAACTGTGGCCTGAGCATCTCACGCGCCTCACGCGTCATCTGCGGGATATCGGTCAGGCGCGGCCGGTTATGCACACGCGCAAACAGATCCGAAATCTCTTCCTTGTCCTTGTGCACCACGGGCGCGATGATGTGCGACGGCGCCTCGTTGTTATTAATCTGCAGAATGTATTCGCCGAGGTCGGTTTCGATCGGCTGCACGCCCGCCGCTTCCAGCGCGCGGTTGAGGGCCATCTCCTCGGATACCATCGACTTCGACTTGGTCGCCTTCTTCACGCCGTGCTTCTTGGCGATTTCGACGACCAGACGTGATGCTTCTTCGGCGCTTTCGGCGAACAGTACGGTTGCCCCCTGGCTGGTCGCCTTCTTTTCAAAGGTCTCAAGCCATACATCGAGATTTTCGATGGCACGCATGCGGCGCTCGATGGCGGCATTGCGGGTACCTTCAAAGTCGTCCAGTTCCGTGATGGCGGACGCCCGGCCGCTAACGAACTTCGTGGAGAGCTTCTTCAGGTTCTGCTGCAAACGCTGGTCCGCCAGTTTCTGGCCGGCGCGCGTTTTGAAATGCATCGACTGGACTTGCATCAGATATCTCCCGCCAATACTTGTGCCACATGCAGCACGCGCGTCTTGTCGTCGCCGGTGCGGCGCAAACGCCCTTCGATATTCAGCATGCAGCCGAGGTCACCAAGGACGACGGCATCGGCACCGGAATCATGGATATTGGCGCATTTTTCATCGACGATCGCTGATGAGATGTTGCCGTACTTGAGCGAGAAGGAACCTCCGAAGCCGCAGCACTGGCGGCTGTCCTTCATCTCGGTCACCTCGACACCGGCCTTGTCCAGCAGTGCGCGCGGTTGCTTTTGCACGCCGAGCTCGCGCAGGCCGCAGCAGGAGTCGTGATATGTCACCTTGCCGACGGCGGCGCTTTTACCCTCACCCGGCAGCTTGTCAAGCTTCGCCACGTTTTGCAGGAAGTCAGTCAACTCATATACGCGGGGCGCAAGACGCTGCATGCGCGCCAGCCAGGCGGGGTCGTCCGAGAAGAGGTCGACATAGTGGGTCTTCACATTGCCGCCGCATGAACCGGACGGGATCACGACGTAATCGAAGCCCTCGAATTCCTCGACGAATTTCTCGGCAAGCGCACGTGCCGCCTTGCGATCGCCCGAGCTGTATGCAGGCTGGCCGCAGCAGGTTTGTTGTTCAGGCACCACCACTTCGCAGCCGGCTGCTTCCAGCAACTTCAGGGTGGAAAAACCGATTTCCGGCCTCATTGTGTCAATCAGGCAGGTTACTAATAATCCGACACGCATGATGCTGTCTCCTCAATCCAGATGCACGCCATTATGCGGTTGGCATTCATAAAAAAAGCGGCGGACTCGGATGAAATAATTTAGAGTCTTCGCCCAAATTTTTTCCGCACGCCTTTTTCATTTTTTCACAATGTGATATAAAGACCATTATTGCAACGCACCAATCACCCCATGAAAACTGAACAATCCCAAGCAAACAGCCAGATTTCGATTCAGGTCATTGAGCGCATGATTTCCTTGCTGGACGCGCTCGCCCAGTATCCCGATCCGGTCAGTTTGAAGGAGTTGTCCACGGTCACCGGCCTACACCCCTCCACGGCGCATCGTATTCTCAATGACATGGTGGCAAAACGCTTCGTGGATCGGGCCGATGCCGGCTCCTACCGACTTGGCATGCGGTTGCTGGAATTGGGCAACATCGTCAAAAGCCGTCTCAATGTCCGCGAAGCCGCACTCGATTTCATGCGTGCGTTGCACCGCAAAACGCAGCAGACCGTTAACTTGTCTGTTCGAC
This sequence comes from Noviherbaspirillum sp., assembly GCA_035654275.1. GTDB lineage: Bacteria > Pseudomonadota > Gammaproteobacteria > Burkholderiales > Burkholderiaceae_D > Noviherbaspirillum. The sequence continues at coordinate 2,062 of DASRXG010000024.1, read as the reverse complement.
AAGGAGACGAGATCGTTTACATTGACCGCGCATTCTCGGAAAGGTCCGGCATGCAGGTCGTGCGTGCGATCGGCGGACGTGCTCCGCTGCATCTCACCTCGACCGGAAAATTATTCCTGTCCGTCGACGATCCCAAACAAGTACGCGCCTATGCGACGCGCACCGGACTCGCCGGGCATAACAAGAATTCCATTACCGACCTCGCGAAGCTGGAACGCGAACTCAGTCTTGTCCGCGCGCGCGGTTATGCGCGTGACAACGAAGAACTGGAACTCGGTGTGCGCTGCATGGCGGCGGGCATCCATGACGACTCCGGCAAACTGATCGCTGGACTGTCGATCTCGGCGCCAGCAGACCGCTTGCAGGAAGAGTGGGTCGACGACCTCGTCAGCACCGCCAACCAGATCTCAGCCGTACTGGGTTATGTGCCTGAGAGTGCCGCTGCCTGATACGGTGCGGCTCCAGAAGCACAATAGAGACTTGGCATCCATCTCGGTCCTACCGTTCCGGTGAGGCCGGAATACTTTTGGTAGGGGCGCTTGCCCCTACCCTTTCCCCCGCAAAGTTATTGGTGCAACCACACTCGCATCAGCGATAGCAACTGCGCCACGTCCACCGGCTTGGTAATGTAATCGGAAGCACCAGCTGCCAGACACTTGTCACGGTCGCCCTTCATTGCCTTGGCGGTCAGCGTAATGATTGGCAACGACTTGAACTTCGGAATTTGCCGAATCGCACGCATCGTGTCGTAGCCATCCATCTCCGGCATCATGATGTCCATCAGGACGATCTCGATGGTCGGATCTTTTTCCAGCACCTCAATCCCATCCTTGCCATTCTCTGCAAACAGCACTTTCATCTGCTGTCGTTCAAGCACCGAACTCAACGCAAAGATATTGCGCAGGTCATCATCCACGATCAGGACTTTGCGGCCAGCGAGGCAACTATCCATCGCCTGCAGATCAGCGAGCATGCGTCGCTGCAGCTCCGGCAGTCCGGTTGGTGATCGATGCAGGAACAAGGCAGTGGCGTCGAGCAGTCTTTCCGGCGAACGCGCGTCCTTCAGTACGATCGTCTTCGCGATGCGCTTCAGACGCGTCACCTCCTTCCGACTCAGATCGCGTGCGGTATAGACAACCACCGGCACATCACGCAGCGTTGCATCATTACCGATACAGTCGAGCAGCTCGAAGCCGCTGGTATCCGGAAGGCTCAGGTCAAGCACCACGCAGTCGAAATGGCTTTCACTGAGCGCCTCCCACGCCTCAGCACCTGTGCCGACGGCAACGATATGCACATCCGGTGCGGCGATCAAATCCACGATCGCGGTACGCTGTGTGTGGTCATCGTCGACGATCAGCAGGTTGCGCTTGCCACGTAACAGGAACTGCTGCATGCGCGTGAACTCTTCGTGCAGGCGCTCGCGGTCAACAGGTTTATGCACGTATGAAATCGCCCCTTGGCGCAGCGCGCGGTCCCGATCCTTCATGCTCGTCATCACATGCACCGGGATATGGCGCGTGGCAGGATCGCGCTTCAGGCGGTCAAGCACGGTAAAACCGTCGATGTCCGGAAGATCGATGTCGACCAAAATGGCCACCGGCAGGTAATCACGTGCCAAGGTCAGTGCCGAGCCGCCGTGATGCGTAACAATGCCTTTGAAGTTTTTCTCACGCGCATATTCCAGCAGCACGCTTGCCAGCTGCGGATCATCTTCCACGATCAGCACGGCCGGATCTCCAGGTGCCACGAATTCCCTGTCGTCCGAGGGAGACGCATACGGTGTAATACTGGATTCCACGCGGTGATGGGATTGGCGTGGAGTCTCAACGATGCGCACATCCGGATAAGCCACCTGTGCGGAAAGGGCGATGCTTGGCACCGGTATCGACGGCGCTTCATCACGGATAAAGCCTGAACGGTTATAAGGCAGGTACAGCGTAAAGGTGCTGCCCACACCGACCGTGCTTTCGACGCGGATCTCGCCGCTCAGCAGGCGCGCCAGTTCGCGGCTGATTGACAGCCCCAGCCCGGTGCCGCCGTACTTGCGCGCGGTGCTGCC
>DASRXG010000023.1:0-8533 GCA_035654275.1 Noviherbaspirillum sp. | reverse complement strand
TTACGCGGCATGAAGGCCCGGACTCGCGAAGCGCTGGATCTGGCCCTTACCAAAGTAATCGGCAGAATCAGCAATAGCGACGCCAGAGGCTGGTTTGCTCATTGTGGCTATTCCATTCAGTAATTTGAAAACCGCTCTAGGTGCCAAAACATCGGCACGACGACAGCAATCGGCTTATAGCCCTTGGTTTGCGGGGAGCCAAGTATCCCCCGCACCGCGGACCATTTTGTGTTGGTTAGATACGCAAGGCTTTGCGAACAGACCACCAGTCTCTCTCGAACTGCATCACTTTCAGGCGCGTTCCCTGATTTCACCGTCCCGAACCCATTAAGCGGGCGGCTACTCATCGTGATGTACTCAGTTCAATTCCAAGAATTCCAGGCACTGCGGGCCCTAGCTGGTTCTGATTCTCCCAATGCCCTCGCGGGCACTTACACGCTTTTGCTCCAGACAACGCAGACGACTTCCCGGCGCGACCCGGTTCATCCTCTGCTGCTGTGCACACCCCTCCACCGATTCGCGTCGGTTTCGTGTGTGCCCGTGGTCTACGACGCTTGCGCGCCTCGAGTCACCCAGTCTGACTACGTGTGGGCTTTCCGTCATGCGTCTCTCAATGGTTGAGAGGTGGCACGCCGGCGGACAGGCTCTACTGTCATCTCGCATATCCAGAGCTTGCACCGACGGACAAGGTCAGTGGTCACAGGCTTTCGCCCCGTTGAATGCATCAACGTCTGTGTCCCAATCGCACGGATTCGCGCACAGCTCAGAGACCTCTGGCGGTGCATCGATTTGTACTGCAGGCCGCATCCGGCCGCGTACATGGTTATGAAGTAGACGCGGGGGATTACTCCTCCTTGCGGAGGGATTACTCCCCGCGCCCCTTCCGGCACGAGACTGGGCGGTCATTTAGGACCGCGGTCCGCGCTGTGGCACCAGATGGCTAGTCTGGCTCACGCCGGATGAATAGTTGACGATGCAGTGCTGAACGGTTGGCGGCCGGTCAGCGCTACGAGCATAGTGAAACGTGTGTTCGGTAGTGCTGGCGTTGGCGCGCCAGTCGGTTCAGTGCGAGGCAAAGTCGCATGCTGACCTCATATCTGTATAGCGACACGTTGGCCAAAATCGCAATGGGTTCATTGTCTGCCACGCATTTCGCGTCGGTGCACGGCCCATCCGGGCCTCTCGGGGTCGCTCGCTATACGGCGTACCAGCATATCCACGGACGAGGCCGGCAACAGAATGAAAATCGCAGACGCAGCACTACGAATCAAAATTCCACGCAACCAGACAGCGCTGATGCAGCACCTGCAGTTGCTTGTCGTACGTCGCCATCATTGGTGGTGCGGAGGCGTCATTAGCCGGCATAAGCTTGCGGCGTTCATCACAAAAATGGCGGTCCGGTACCCGATAACACGTAACGAAAGAGGGCGGTGTTATGACCGTAAACGAGGGCGTGCGGTGGTGCATTTTGTAGCCTTTCCGCTCGCTGGAAATCAGCTCGCTTGGTGGCTGTTATCGGACGGAGGAAAGGGCGGGTTGAACGACCCACTCAGTCCCGACGCGCACGTGGCAAACAATGCGATGACTGCGACGGGGCATATTTCATTCAAAGATTACGTCTTGCTTTACGCACATAAAAAGGACGCGCGAAAGGTTCCCGATGCAAAAACGGGGATGGAAAAATTGGTACTGAAAGATTGCTCGACTTGGACTTGGAAGCTGACCGACACCGCGTTCAACGAAGTAAAAGCATCGATTGAACGGGCCGCAAAACACCTTCAGTACGGCGATGAAGGAGGGGACAGCCGGACGCCGTGGGGCGTACTGGGCATACTTGCGTGCCAGCGCTCAAGACCATTGTTTTCAGGGGTTCGAACACAAGTGATTGCGCTTCATCGCCACGCTGAGACGGTTTGGGGGCGCGTCAAAAAGAACTGGCAGGGGCAGCATTCTGCACTCGTTTTAACTGACCGAGAACATGTTGGAAAGCTTCGCGCACTGAACGAAATCATGAGCAAGCATCTTCCTAAAATGACTCGAATCGCGACGTACGGCGAGGTGCCGAGAACAATTGTCGATATTGCACCAAATGACGGCGTCAAATTATGAAGTGGCGTATCGGTCGGACACCGTTAGCGCTGGGTGCCTGTGTAATACAAATCATGTAACGGGTAACGCTAAAGATGACACGTTACGACGTTACTCGCGTTACGAGACTGCACAGTGCGACGCAATCGACATATGGACGACTGAAAGGGATGTGGATTTAGCTACGATTTTCAAATGAGTAAAGCGAATCAAATAAAAATAGGTCTCTATGGTTTGCTCATTGGCGAGGCCTTAGAGCCTGTTTGAAAACTAGTATCTGGGGGCATCGCCTGCTGTTACACACCGCATTTCGGCACGACGATTGCCCACTGAGCCGATTTCATGGCAAAACTTGGTCGAATTCCAGTTCAAAATTCGGTTTTCAAACAGGCTCTCAGGTGTGCCGTAGCCGGCTTTAACTACCCTTGGCACGAAGGGCGCTTTGGTAGCCGTGATTCGGCCATTGGAGGTGGCAAATGAAGCGACAGCGGATAAAGGAGTGGTTCGACGGCGAGAAGTTAGGCACACAAGGCCACCCGGTACCAGTACGGTTGGCATTGATAAAGACGTTTGACTCAGGCACAAGGTGCTTGCGCGTCGAGCGTGAGAGTCAATCCTCTGGACGCATCTTTAGATGCGATTGCTTGCTTCCTCCAAGCTTCTCGTGGATTTCGTCTCGCGTGTATTCACTGCCAAGATTAAACAAGCATGCTCCTTTCCCGGTCATATTGGGTTATGACGCGCAAGTGTCGACGTAGCTGCTTTAGTCGACCTCAAGGACATACTCTCCCTTTGCATTTATGTAAAAGGCTTTTTTGTCCTTCACAACAGGTGCGAGGCCAACTGAATTGAAGCCCTTTGCCCAAATATACTGCGGTGGAATCACCCAGTTTTTCGAGGCATCAAGGAAGCCCCATAGTTTTTCTTTGCGCGCCAAAGAAAGTCCATTGGCAGCGGGGCGAAAGATTTGGTCGGCGACAGGATTCGCCTCCTGGTGAAATTCACGTACAAACTTGCCGTTGCGGTCGATAATGAACGCCTTTCCATTCTTTCTGACCAGCGCCTCACCTTGCTCAGAAAAATCTCCCGCGTCGTCAAACTCGTCTTCAAACGCCTTTTTCCCAGTTCGGTCAATGTAAGCGCGCTTTCCATTATCGAGCTCGACTCGCGCAAGACCCACGGCACTAAACTTCGCTGCAAAGAAGTAGACTGGTGGGATTACAAACGTCCCCTTTTCATCGATGTAACCCATTCGCCACCCCTGCATGGCAGCAGCAAGTCCATTCGGCCCAAAGCTGTCGGCGCCTTGGAACTGAAGTGCTATGACAACCTCGCCTGCCGCGTTGATGTAGCCGAACTTCCTGTCTTCAGAGACTCGTGCAAGGCCATTTGGCGTGAAGTCTTCGGCATGGTCGTACTTGGCCGGGATGACGAATTTCCCGGTCTTGTCGATATATCCGCTCTTTTGACCTACCGACACCCTTGCCAAGCCGTTTGGTGTGAACTCGCTCGCGTAAGCAAACGTCGCCGGAATTACGATTTCTCCTCGCGAATTCGCGTATCCCCACTTTTCATTCCCCCCTCTATGCGTGCCAACCGGCGCGATGTCGGACTCGGCCGCAACGGCAGGACTGATGAAGGCACTCAGGAGAAGCAGGGCGAGAGTTCTCGTAAAACAAAACATATTCGTTGGTTTCCTAAATGGTTGTCATGTATTTGCGCGCCAGCTTTCGTAACGGTCCAGAAATCGCCGCACTAAATTCATGGAGATTTAATGCAATCCCAAATGTAAAAAGTCCGCGTTGCAGCGATGGATTGTCGACATCACACGCGCCTATAGTGGGCGTTCAGTGTTGCGTGACGCGCATCGCTTCAGTTCTGGCCAAACTAGAACAAGTACGCAAGAAGCGCACACACTTGTGAGAATCACCCCTTGTACGAGTGCTGATGTAGTAGCGCCGAGCCCGGACAGAGCGCGGCTAACATTGTGAACAACAATGCTTCCGAAGAGGCAAGTTGGCAGAAGCAGGACGATAGCGCCGACTAGCCGGGACACTTTCAATGTGGTCGGAAAGCGTGCCGGTATTAACGCAGGAATCCACAGTGGTGCCGCAACTATCGTGCCGGCAACAAACCAAATAGCTACTGAAGCGACCGTAAATTGCTCTGGCTCGACCGAAACAGAAAACGTGGCGCCAAGCAACGCTATGAAGCCACCACTGATAATCGCAGATAAGAGCAGATAGAGACGTGCAAGCTTTGGCATGTTGAGACTATTAACGCCGCAATAGTGAACGTACGGCGTCCCTGTTGATTAGCAAATTAGCGGATGGCCCTAGCCAAAATATGAAAACATTATCCATCCCAAACCTGGAAAAATTATTACTCCCGACTCGCGCGCCGTGGCATAAAACGACCCTGAGCTCTTCATCGCAAAGTAGATAGCCTTACTCATATCATGCGGAATATCCGAACATCCCTCGGCTAGTCCCGAGAGCCATCGGGTCTGCAGTGCCCCTTCCGGTTCTACGTAAGGCGTTTCTTTCCATTCACTGTACTGACGGTCCTGGCGGCGTTTCGCCTGCCTGCTATCTTTAACCGCAGCCAATCCTCCCGCACGAATGCGTTCTAACGTTTTACCCTCAAGCTTGTAAATCGCCACCCCACATCCTTCTCGGAAGCCACCGCTATCTGCAATGTAAAGAGCCTCTTCAACCTCGACTGATTGAGGTAACAAACCTTCGAACCAATATACGGTGAAATACGTGCAGCCTTTAGTCACCAGCAACAAAAGCACGGCCGCTATTGCTATAACGCGTGCAAACGGTAAGACTTTCATCATTTCTTATCTCTAAGGTTGCCGACTTGCAGACGACATGCTCGGGTTGACTGCAGTATTAGTCTTTGCTTCCACGCGCTTCAGTACCAAGAGGGTCGTGACAGGCAGAAATACTCTAAAGCCGGCTGACCAGTAAAACGCGCTCATAAGTGCCGAGAACGCTTCGCTTCCATGTCGCTCAAAAGCGGGCAACAGGATGGATAGAAGGTATACCGTCGCAGACAAACCGAAGAGCGCAACCGCCCAGCGCCGTTGCAGCAATAATAACCATGCACCAATAAGCAATAAGCTGCCAGACGTAGTGCTTGAGACGCGAAGGAACGGTGTAACGTCATCCAAAAATAAAGCGCCACTGACTGAAATGAGTCCGGGGACAGCCGCTAATACAGCGACAATCAAAAGAGGTAGTGGTCTGCGCATGGCTATAAGTCAGGTTGGGCAGGTGCACAAGTTGGCGGCGCACGTAGCGAAGCGACGCACTTATGCGTCTACATCAAAGGGCTAGCCATGCTGCTTAGCAATCAAAGCCGTAGTTCGTCCGGTAGTACTCGACTTGCTCCTTTGGCATGCGCTTAAACATTGCACACACCGTGAAGCTGCCGACTTGGCGCCCATTCTTGACGTAGCCCCAATCCGATATGTCGTCACGTGTAAACGAAATAACTTGGCCTTGCTTTACGGTTTTAACGTACTTGGGCTCGTTGGCGAGAACACCTTGAAACGTGGTTCCCACCATCTTGAATGGCTGGACCCAGAAGTGTTCTGTCCAAGCTCCATCCGCGACGCGGACCTTCAACTTGAACCCCTCAGTGCCTGGTGGCCGCTCACGCTCAATCTTGAGGAAGGACTCCAAGGTGGCTTGTGCTTGTTCCCGCGCTACTTGCATTTCGGTGTCGCCATTCTTGGAGATAACGACCTCGTCCCCGCGTTCTCCCGCATAGGCAGCAGGGATTATGAGTGCGGCAATAAAGATTAAATGTCGCATCTTTGCGGTATAACAACCGCGTTTACCAGCGTGCGTTGGCGTGGGTGTGTAACGGCGAGTTAGCGACTCCATATTTACCGTTTCGGGGCTCATTTTGGTTGTTTATTTCTTGTGCCAACCAAGTAAAGGCCTGCTATTAGGAGAATCGGCCCAATAACTCCACATATTAGAAGCACTATTGCCATTGCCAGATGGTTTCCTTGGGCTATACCTAGGGCGGGCTCCTTAGAAAGCGTGAAGAAGACACCTGCCGCTAGGTATTTGGCGCCCTTTATTGCGCGGTCTGTCCATAGCTGCTGCATTACATCTCCTTACCCGCTATACATCGGAAAATGTCAATTTAACATGGTGTGCTGTCGTATAACATCCCATATCCATGTGCTGTAAGAGTCTTGAGGAGGCTAGGCGGCGCTGATTTGACGAAGGAAACAGTCATTGCTCGTGCTCCGTGACGACGATGGCGCCCAAGCTCGACACGAGCAGCTCGATGACTCTTCCGAGAAATTCTTTCCCAGCGCCCCCATGGTCGCAGAAGTACAAGCTATCCTCATCGAGCATGACAGTCGCGTCCGGCATCCCATCGTGTCCGTTCGTACGCAACTCAATTTGCTGTTCCGAACTCGATGCTCCTGCCAGGCGGGAGATGTTCTTGTAAGCCTGAGATAAGGCAAGGCGAGTTGTGTTCGGAGCGGATAGTCGGTATTCGTATCCCATGAGCTAAGGCTTTGCTAACGAACTCAGGCAATCGTCGAGCGTGGACGGCAAGTAGAAGTCACGTTTCATTACTTTTCCCGTGCATTAAGCAGACTTGTGCGAATAGTTTTCCAGACGTGGATAGATACGAGGAATAACACCGCTATTCCAGAGAGAAGGGCTAGAAGGAACGATATGACAAACGCTATAAACCCGACGTCTGATTCTGCGCCGCTGCCGGCAATGTACCAACCAAACATGTAGAAAAGCGCAACTGATACAACGAGCAAAAAGACCGAAACGACCGAGGCAGAGTGTTTTGTACTTGGACCAGAAACCTGCAAACCTGACTCGAGCGCTTCTTTGCGAGCCAATATTTCTTTTCCACTCGCAAATGCCGGACAGTCGCAAGAGCCGCAACGCTCATGCGATTCATTATTGGCGCTTCCGCATACATGACATTTCCATGCATATTGAGGCATTTAAATTCCTAACTTGCTATGCAAGTAGATTGCCGTACGAGGCACAACGGGAAGACCTACGCGGGTGTTCGGCTGGTTCGCTTGGCTGAATTATTAAACACGGGCATCGGCCAAAATATTCGCCGCGATTTCAGCGGCTCTTCCGGTGTATTTGATGCAACGCTCACTGAGCTTCTTTTCGCGGAAGGTTGCTTGCCCCTCCGGGGTGCCTAAGTCACACCCCAACAAGACATGACAGTCACGTGCCCCGAATTCCTGTTCGAATTCAGCGATTAGCCGCTGAGTTGCTACATAAGCGGGCTGCACTGATTCACCAGCCTGGGAGCGGCCAAGTGTTAGGCCCATGCCCATTATTGCACCGGTAATGGCGCCGCAGGTACCGCAAGTCCGAGACATACCGCCACAGAATCCACTGGCTATCTTGGGCAGAATTTCGTTTTCATATCCCTGGGATTTGGCCAGGGCAACGAGCACGCTTTCTGCGCAGTAAAGACCTGAGGCGAATGACTCCTCAGCAGACTTGCGGACTTCGGAAGCAAGTTCAGATGACATGGATGACTCCTGTGCGATGAGTGGAACGGCTAACAAAAAGCTCACAGACATTTCTGCGAAAAGGTGTTCAGCTTTGAGCCGAGTGGTATGCGCTATTTATCATTTCGTTGGTTCGCAAAATCAAGCACTATTAGCACAACACCCATCGTAATCGCCGTAATGCCGTAGTACGGAAGGCGTCTGAGAAACTTAGGTGCGTTACGTGCTGCGTCGAGCTCCTCTAAGGACATACCATGCTTTCGCGCGTAAAAATAACCACCCCAGAAACACGCGAGCCCGAGTACGGTTAATGCAGTCCCTGTTTCAAATGCCGGTGCAAACGATTCACCCCGCAGGGCAGAGAAAACCAGGACTGCTATTGCAGCGAGGACTCCGACGCCAACGTAGTTTAATCCCAAATAGGAGGCGCCGAATCCGATTGCTATAGCAACGGGGAAGAACAGTAGCCTATCTAACATTCAGCTATTCCACCGGCGCAGCGTACAACGGCGCTGAAGAATGAAGTAACGATTGTCTTCATAGCTAATCCTTCGGGCGTGAATGAAGGACAATTCCTTCTGGAAGCATCCTGTTCTCGTCTGAGGGAAAAGGCTCTGAGCGATAAATCGCATCCCGGACAGCGTCGTCCCAGTTGTTCACTCCAGACGAATGGCGTTTAACGAGTTCAAGAATCGTGCCGTCGCGCTTGAGGATTATTTCGTATTCGACCGCTTCGTTTCCAGTGTCATTGGGGACGACATAGAAAATGTTTGACTTAGAGCGTCTAACAAAATCGAATAATTGCGGTCCAATCGTCGTTCCAGCAAGTTCTGTGGAGAGGCAACATGGCACGCGAACTGGTTGATGATGAATTATGGGAAATCGTCCGTCCCTTGCTTCCGCCGCCGCCACCGC
>DASRXG010000022.1:0-7622 GCA_035654275.1 Noviherbaspirillum sp. | reverse complement strand
CTGCATGCTTTGCGCAGCGGCAGCGGCCTGTTCGACCAGCGCAGCATTTTGCTGCGTCATCTCGTCCATCTGGGTAATCGCCTGGTTGACCTGTTCGATGCCGGCGCTCTGTTCATGGCTGGCGGCGGCGATCTCGTTCATGATGTCGGCCACATGCTTGACCGAGGTGACAATCTCGTCCATCGTCGTGCCGGCCTGGTCCACCAGCTTGCTGCCCGCGTCCACCTTCTCCACCGAATCCTGGATCAGTGCCTTGATCTCCTTGGCCGCACCGGCCGAACGCTGCGCCAGGTTGCGCACTTCGGCTGCCACCACCGCAAAACCGCGTCCCTGTTCGCCGGCACGCGCGGCTTCGACTGCGGCATTGAGCGCCAGGATGTTGGTCTGGAAGGCGATGCCATCGATGACGCCGATGATGTCGACGATCTTGCGCGAGCTGTCCTTGATCGAACCCATCGTGTCGACCACCTGCCCGACCACCTCGCCGCCCTTGAGCGCGTAATCCGATGCAGATACCACCAGCTGGTTTGCCTGGCGCGCATTCTCGGCGTTCTGCTTCACCGTCGACGTCAGTTCTTCCATCGACGATGCGGTTTCCTCCAGCGAGCTTGCCTGCGCTTCGGTACGGGATGACAGGTCGGCATTGCCAGAGGCAATTTCGCGGGAGGCAACGGTGATCGTCTCGGTACCGGCCCTGACCTGTCCCACCGTATTGGCGAGGCTTTCGTTCATCTGCTTCAGTGCAGCAAGCAACTGCCCTGTCTCGTCCCTGGATTCGACCTCGATGTTCTTGGTCAGGTCGCCCTCGGCGACACTGCGTGCGAACCGGACCGCCTCTTCCAGCGGCCGGGAAATGGCACGGATCAACCACATGCCGATCAATGCCGCCAGCAGCACGCCGCCGACAATGGCCACGATCGAGAGATTGCGGACAAAGACGTAGAGCTCCTGCGTCTTCTCATAGCCTTTTTTCGCTATGTCTGCCTGGATCTTGATGAGCGCATTGAAATTGCCCTGGAATACCGCATAGTGCTGGCTCATCGGCCCTTGCATCAGTTCCATTGCCATCTGCACGTTGGCTGCACGCAGCGCCTCCACGGATGGTTTCAATCCTTCGGCGACGTACTTGTTGCGGCTCTCAACGGCTTTTTCCGCAAGCGCCTTCTCCTCCGGCGTATGCGGCATGGCCATGTACTCGTTCCAGATGCGGGTGATCTCAGCAGCACGGCGGTCGACTTCGTCCATCCGCTTGTTGACGACCGAAGGATCGCCGTTCATCGATTCTGCGACCACCATCCGGTTCTCGGCCATCAGCTGGAGGATCGTATTCAACCGCTCGATCGGCAGCAGCCGTTCCTCGTATATCGACTTTAGCGAATTGTTTGCGCTGCTAAGGCTGGATATCCCGATGATCCCGCTTCCGATTAACAACAACGACAGAAAGCTGATCACGAATACCAGACGTGACTTGATCGTCAAGTTCTTGAACATTGTCTCCCCCTCCAGTTGGCATGAAGCCCGGCCGGTACATTGCCGCCGGTGTCTTCATCGTTCATGCGAGTGCTTCTTCTTGTACTGCCTTTACTACAACCGCCTGAACTGCTCCCTCTGCTTATGCGGCGATCTTGTCAATCAGGCCCATTTCCGCACTGGACATCAGCCGGTCGATGTCGACAAGGATCAGCATGCGCTGGTCGATAGTGCCGAGGCCGATGAGGTAGTCGGTGTTCAGTGCCGTGCCCATTTCCGGCGCCGGTTTGATCTGTTCCGGAGTAAGCGTGGTGACGTCGGACACGCTGTCGACCACCATACCGACAACGCGCCCCGCCACATTCAGGATGATCACGACAGTGAACTGGTCATAGGTCGGCTCGCCCAGATGGAACTTGATGCGCATGTCCACGATGGGCACGATGATGCCGCGCAGGTTGACGACACCTTTGATGAAGTCCGGGGCGTTGGCAATGCGGGTGACCGTTTCGTAGCCGCGGATTTCCTGCACCTTCAGGATGTCGATGCCGTATTCCTCTTTGCCCAGCGTAAAAGCGAGGAACTCCTTGCCGGCGATGTCACGTTCGGATTTTTCCCCAGCGACGACGGCGTTGGTTTGTGCTGTTTGTGTCATGGCGTTTGTCCTTCTCAGGAAAAAATGGATTCATCATTATTGAGCTGTCGGCTCGACCGCAACAAGGCTGCGACGTCGATAATGAGCGACACGCCACCATCGCCGAGAATGGTGGCGCCAGAAATTCCCGCAACCTTGCGGTAGTTCGATTCGAGATTCTTGACCACGACCTGCTGCTGGCCGACGAGGTCGTCGACAAACAGCGCGGCCTTCCTGCCGTCCGACTCGAGAATTACCACGATCCCCTGCGACGGGTCGGTAAAGCGCGGCTGGATGCCGAACATCTGGTACAGCGGAATGAGTGGCAGGTAGTCGCCCCGCACCTTGATGACGCGGCCCTGGCCGGTGATTTCCTTCACGTCTTCCGACGCTGGCTGCAGCGACTCGACTACATAGCCGAGCGGCAGGATATAGATTTCTTCGCCAACCTTGATCGACATGCCATCCAGGATAGCCAGTGTCAGCGGCAGTGAAATGGAAATGGTGGTGCCGAATCCCTTGGCCGAGCGGATGTCGACCACGCCGCCCATCGCGCTGATGTTGCGCTTGACGACATCCATGCCGACACCTCGTCCGGAAACGTCGGTGACGATTTCGGCCGTGGAGAATCCCGGCGCGAAAATCAGTTGCCAGACATCCGCATCCGGCATGGTGTCGGTAACAGGCAAGCCCTGCGACTTCGCTTTGGCAAGAATCTTTTCGCGGTTGAGCCCGCCACCGTCGTCCGTCACCTCGATGACGATATTGCCGCCCTGGTGTGCGGCCGACAGGGAAAGCTTGCCGACCTCGCTCTTGCCCGCGGCCTTGCGCACTTCCGGCATTTCGATGCCATGGTCGATACTGTTGCGCACCAGATGGGTGAGCGGATCGACGATACGTTCGATCAGGCCCTTATCGAGCTCGGTCGCAGCACCATGGGTAATGAATTCGATGCGCTTGCCGAGTTTGCCTGCGAGATCGCGCACCATGCGTGGGAAGCGCGAGAACACGTAGTCCATCGGCATCATACGGATCGACATCACCGCTTCCTGCAGGTCGCGCGTGTTGCGTGTCAGCTGGCTGACGCTGTTCAACAGGCGTTCGTGCAGCATCGGGTCGAGCGTGCTCGTACGCTGTTCGATCATCGCCTGTGTGATGACCAGCTCGCCCACGAGGTTGATGAGCTGGTCGACCTTTTCAATGCCGACACGGATCGACGTCGTTTCGGAGTTATGAGCCACCTTCTCGGCTTCACGCCGGGACGCTGCCTTCTTCTCGGCAGCAGCGCCATTCGAGTCGTCCTGTGCGGACACGGCCGCAGCAGGAGCTGGCGCTTGCGCGGGGGCAGGATTGGCCCCGGCCTCCTTCGCCGCACGCATCGCTGGCGTCTCGAAATTATCGAAGAAGCCATAACCCTGGGCATTTTCCTGTGCGGCTTTTTCGGCAGCAGCCTTTTCTGTTTCGGTCTGCCCGTTCGGCACGAAACCGTCGAAGAAGCCATAGCCCTGTGCGTTTTCCTGCGCGGCCTTCGCCTCCGCTGCGCTCATTGCGCGCGGTGCGGCTTGTTCAACAATCTTCAGGTCCTTGGTGTCGACGATAAACGAACAGATGGCAATAATGTCGTCCACGTTCGTATCACCGGTGAGATCAAATGCAACGCGCCCATCATCCAGGGGAGTCTTGCTGATCTGCCCCAGCAAGCCAAGTTCGGCCATCAGGGCCTCGACATCGCGCTCCACCAGTTTTGGCAATTCGATATGAAAGCGACGCGCTCCGTCAGCAGCAGGTGCATGATCTTGTGCTTGCGGCTTTACGTCCAGTGATGCAACAGGAGTCGGTTGCGGTGTTGCGCCGCTTGACAGTGCTTCGAGCATCATGCGCGCATTGCTCACCGCGTCCAGGTCGACCGGCGTATTCAGGCGATGACCGTCGAGCTGCATCTTGAGCACGTCCTTGGCGACCAGGAAGGCGTCGACATGTTCTGACGACAAGGCCATTTCGCCCTTGCGGATCTTGTCGAGCAAGGATTCCAGCACATGGGTCACTTCGGTCAGGTCGGTCAGGCCGAAGGTGCCGGCGCCGCCCTTGATCGAGTGTGCAGCGCGGAAGATCGCATTCAGGTCCTCCGGATCGGGCGAGGACACGTCGATCGCAAGGAGCAGCTTTTCCATTTCGGCGAGGAGCTCTTCGGTTTCGTCAAAGAACACCTGGAAGAACTGGCTCATGTCAATGGTCATTATCGGTCTCCGTCATCTACGCTTTACTTGGTTCTTCTGATTTCGCGACAAAGGCGACGCGCCCGTCGCGAACAACGTCAGCCAATGACTTTTCGCACCACTTCCGTCAAACGTTGCGGATCGAACGGTTTCACCAGCCAACCATTGGCGCCGGCAGCACGGCCCTTCGATTTCATCTCATCGCTCGATTCGGTAGTCAGCATCAGGATCGGCACCTTCTGATAGGTGGGCAATCCGCGCAGGGAGCGGATCAGTGTCAGGCCATCCATGCGCGGCATGTTTTGGTCAGTGAGGACCAGGTCGAATACCTGCGTCTTGGCCTTCTCCAGGCCGTCCTGGCCGTCCACCGCCTCGGTCACCTGGTAACCGGCCGCCCGCAAGCTGAACACCACCATCTGGCGCAGCGATCCGGAATCGTCTACTGCCAATATCGTTTTTGCCATCTCAGTAACTCCTGCTAGTCTCGTTATTTCGGCCCAAGCCGCTTTTGCCTGTTATCCGGTACTCGTTAAAACAGCTCGATGTCGCCGCTTTCCATGCGGGTCTGGCAAACGGCCTTCCACAATGCGCTTTCGAGCTTGGCGCTTTGTTCTTCGAGCACCTTGTTGATGCTGCTGAGCGTCTCGACAATTTCTTCCGCACTGCCTTCCGGTATACCTGAGCTGCCCGAGCCGACGCCGTCAAGCACTTCGCGCAGGCCCGTGACCCGCTTGACGGTACGGCCGATCAGCTGGTTGGTCATATCCTGGAACTGCAGCCCGGTGACGGCGGCATTGACGTGCTGTCCGATCTCGGCCTGCTTGGCCCTCAGTTTCTCCACGATTTCCGGGGCAGGCGCGGCGCCGGAAAGAAGCAGCTCGATTTCCTGCTGCTGCGCCATGACCGCTTCGTGGATTGCCATGAAGCTTGCGCCGAGTTTTTCAATCGCTTCGCCCAGCAAGATGCTCGTCTGCATCAGGTCGGTTTCGACTTCCGTCAGGTGCTGAGTCCCGTGGCCCGACAAATTGGATAGCAGGTCCTTAACCTGAGAGCCCAGCAGTTTTTCTCTTGTCATCAAAATATCCTGTCCTGCACGACGTTCCGCTTCGACCGCGAATACTGCTGTCAGTTTGCACCGGCACTGATCAATTCCGTATTGGCTTGTGCTCCGTTCGTGACTTCGATCGTGCCACCGTCCTTGGAGGCATTCTCTTCCGCTTTCTTGTTCATCACGATGATGCTGATGCGCCTATTGATTGGATTGAACGGATCAGCCTTGTCAAACAGGACAGCCGATGACAACCCAACCACACGCAGCATCTTTGCATCACTCATGCCGCCCGCGATCAGCGCGCGGCGCGACGCATTGGCGCGGTCGGCGGAGAGTTCCCAGTTGCTGTAGCCCTTTTCACCGCTGGCATAAGGAGTGGCGTCGGTGTGGCCGGACAGGCTGATCCGGTTCGGCACATCGTTTAATGCTTGTCCGATTTCGAACAGGATTTCCTTGGTATAGGGCTGGAGTTCCGCGCTGGCGAGGGCGAACATCGGACGGTTCTTTTCGTCCACGATCTGGATTCGCAGGCCTTCCGACGTGATGTCGATCAGCAGTTGGCTCTTGAACTGCTTCAGCAGCGGCCGGGAATCGATGACCTGCTCGATGCGCGCCTTCAGGGCGCGCAGCCTGGCACGCTCCGCACGCTCCAGCTCGGCCTCTGCTTCCCGCAAATTACCGGGCGCAAGCGTGTAGGTTTTCCTTTTCTCTGGATCGTCGGTCCGCCGGACCTGCCCTTCCGTGCGGGTCAGGTCCTTGCCGCCTCCCTTGACCAGGCTGGAGCTGTCGCCGGCACCGCTGCCGCCGGACATCGCAACTTTGAGTGGCGTATTGAAATAATCGGCGATACCTTGCAAGTCACCTTTGGATGTGGAGCCGAGCAGCCACATCAGAAGGAAGAAAGCCATCATTGCGGTGACGAAGTCGGCATACGCAATCTTCCATGCGCCGCCATGGTGGCCACCGCCACCCTTCTTTACTCGCTTTACGATAATGGGACGTAGCCCTTCGTCGGCCATGTTGCGCTTCCGCTCTTAAATGACTGGAACCCGATTACTTCGACTTGGATGCCTTGATGTGTTCTTCCAGTTCGCTGAACGACGGACGCTCCGTAGAGAACAGCACCTTGCGGCCAAATTCGACCGCAAGCGCAGGCGCATAGCCATTCAGGCTGGCCAGCAGCGTCACCTTCACGCACTGGAACATCTTTGAGGATTCGTGCAGTTTCTGCTCCAGCAGGCTGGACAGCGGGCCCACGAAACCGTATGCAAGCAAAATACCGAGGAAGGTACCGACCAGCGCGTGGGCGATCAGGATGCCGAGCTCCGCCGGCGGCAGACCGACCGAACCCATGGTGTGCACCACGCCCATCACCGCAGCTACGATGCCGAAGGCCGGCATGGCGTCGCCCATTTTCGCGATCGTGTGGACCGGGATTTCGCCTTCCGCATGATGGGTCTCGATCTCGTTATCCATCAGGTTTTCGATCTGAAATGCATCCATGTTCCCCGACACCATCAGACGCAGGTAGTCCGTCATGAATTCGATAATGTGATGATCGGCGAGGATACCCGGGTACTTTGAGAAAATCGCGCTTTCATGAGGATTGTCGATGTCGCCTTCGATGGACATCAGGCCTTCCTTGCGAACCTTGGTAAGGATCTCGAACAGCAAGGTCATCAGCTCCATGTACAGAGCCTTGGTGAAGCGCGAGCCCTTGAACAGGGACGGCAAGGCCTTCAGCGTGGCCTTGATTGCCTTGCCATTGTTGCCGACGAAGAAAGCGCCCACTGCGGCGCCGCCGATCATCAGCAGCTCAAGCGGCTGGAACAGGGATGCGAGATGCCCGCCGGCCAATGCAAATCCGCCAAAGACGGAGGCGGCGACGATGATATATCCAGCGATGACTAGCAAGACAGCAGCTCCGGTAGAAAGATTATTGCTCGTGGTCAACCATTGTGCCAATTCGCCGCGCGGTTCACAACCTGTATGTTTTGCGCAGCCGGCCGAGCTCCTGCCCGGTTGATGCCCATCAAGTGAAATTACGACGTTGATGTCAAAAACTTGAATCGAGGACGGGACGCAGCGGGCGACTCGCGTGCAGAGCAACCTCACATGGTCCAGCCATAGAGGAAAGGGCCACCCCGCTCCGGCTGGACGGCGATCTGAGGCTCCGCTCCGGGGATAGCAAATTCATAACTGAGCAGCAGCGCTCCATGACGCATCTCAGCCCTCGCTTTTTCCCATAGTG
>DASRXG010000021.1:0-2004 GCA_035654275.1 Noviherbaspirillum sp. | reverse complement strand
GATGCCGAGGCTGAGTTGCTGGACAGGCAGCCGATGTTTGCCCCAGCCATGGCATTGCTGCGTTACGACTACCCTGTCCACCGGATTTCTTCACGCCACAGGCCGGTTACGGCCTCGCCTGTGCACCTGCTGGTATTCCGTGATGCCGCGGCCGATGTGCGCTTCATCGAGCTCAATCCTGTGACGGCAAGGTTGCTTGAGTTGCTCAAAGATACAGCGTTCAGTTGCCGGCAGGCTTTGGCACAGGTCGCTGAGGATTTGGCCCACCCTGACCCGCAGGCCGTGCTTCAGTTCGGACAGGGCATTTTGCAGGATCTGCGGAAGCAGGGCGCCATATTGGGCAGCATGCGATAAGTTTCTCGCATGCGGGTAAGCTAGTGATCGGCTTCCGCAGGGGTCTTATGTTCATGCTCGCCGTGATGCCGGTCAAGCAGGCTGTAATAGTTGGACGGCGTTAGCACGGTCGGAATCGCCTTGGGCAGCATCCTGGGAAAATCCTTGCTGTAGTGCAGCCCGCGGCTTTCGTTACGCTCCATCGCGCTCTTGACGATCAGCTCCGCCACCTGCAGCAGGTTGCGCAGTTCTACCAAATCATTGCTGATGCGGAAATTTCGGTAAAACTCGTGCACTTCGTCACGCAGCAGATGGATGCGGTTCAGTGCACGCGCCAGCCGCTTGTTGGTACGCACGATGCCCACGTAATTCCACATGAATCTGCGCAATTCGTTCCAGTTGTGCGTGATCACGATTTCTTCATCGGCATCCGTTACCCGGCTCTCGTCCCAATCCGGCAAGTCGATCCACGGTTTGTCCACTTTGGCCAGTATATCGCGCGCTGCGGCCTGGCCGAATACCAGGCATTCCAGCAACGAATTGCTGGCCAGCCGGTTGGCACCGTGCAGCCCGGTATATGCTGTTTCGCCGATGGCGTAGAGCCGCGGCAAATCGGTGCCGCCGATATGATCCGTCATGACGCCGCCACAGCAGTAGTGCGCTGCAGGGACGACGGGAATCGGTTCCTTGGTGATGTCTATGCCCAGCTCCAGGCAGCGCCGGTAAATAGTAGGGAAGTGCGAAAGTACGAAGTCCGCCGGTTGGTGCGAAATATCCAGGTAGACGCAGTCGATACCGCGTTTTTTCATTTCGAAGTCTATGGCGCGTGCCACGATGTCGCGTGGCGCGAGTTCGGCGCGCTTGTCGTGCGCCAGCATGAAACGCGTTCCGTCTGGCAGCTTGAGAATACCACCTTCGCCGCGTACGGCTTCGGTGATCAGGAATGACTTGGCCTTGGGATGGTAAAGACAGGTCGGATGAAACTGGATGAATTCCATGTTGGCGACACGGCAGCCCGCGCGCCACGCCATGGCGATGCCGTCGCCGGTGCTTACATCGGGATTGGTGGTGTAGAGGTAGACCTTGCCTGCACCTCCGCTGGCCAGCACCGTATGCTGCGCAGCGATGGTGATGACCTTGCCGGTCTTGTTGTTGAGCACATAAGCACCCAGGCATTCATCCTCGGCGAAACCCATTTTGCGGCCCGTGATGAGATCGACCGCGATATGGTTTTCCAGGATTTTGATGTTCTTGTGCTTGCGCACTTTCTGCGCCAGCGTCATCTGTACTGCGTGCCCGGTGGCATCCGCCGCATGGATGATGCGCCGGTGGCTATGACCGCCTTCGCGCGTCAGGTGAAACCCGCTGTCATCGGCTTCGCGTGTGAAGGGTACGCCTTCATCAATCAGCCACTGCACGGTTTCGCGGCCGTGCTTTACGACCAGCTGGGTCACTTCCGGATCGCACAATCCTGCGCCGGCAATCCTGGTGTCCTTGATATGCGCTTCCAGTGAGTCATCATCGGTCAGCACGGCGGCGATCCCGCCCTGTGCCCAGTTGCTGGAGCTGTCATCCAGACCGCGTTTGCTGACGAGGCAAACCTTTTTATCGGCGGCAACTTTGAGGGCGAGCGTGAGGCCGGCGAGACCGCTGCCGATGATGAGTACGTCG
>DASRXG010000020.1:0-14798 GCA_035654275.1 Noviherbaspirillum sp. | reverse complement strand
GCGGATTGGAGAACATTGCCGCAGGACTGCCGGCCTCCACGATCTCGCCCTTATCCATGAACACCACTCGCGTCGAGACGTCCCGCGCAAAGGTCATTTCATGCGTGACGACCAGCATGGTCATGTGCTCTTCGGCCAGCTCGCGCATGGCGCGCAGGACTTCGCCGGTCAGCTCTGGGTCGAGCGCCGAGGTCGGTTCATCGAACAGCATCAGGTCGGGCTCCATCGCGAGCGCGCGGGCAATGGCGACGCGCTGCTTCTGTCCGCCCGAGAGTTGAGAAGGATAACTGTCGCTCTTGCCCAGCAAATCGACCTTGCGCAGCAAGGCTTCCGCCTTGGGCACGATGTCGTCGCGACGCATGCGTTTCACCGTCATCGGTGCCTCGATGATATTTTCGAGGACGGTGAGGTGAGGGAAGAGATTGAAGTGCTGGAACACCATGCCCATCCTGCTGCAGATGCGGCGCACGTCGGCTGACGGGGCGTAGCGGCACGCGCCATCGGCATCGGTCGTCGCCATCGTTTCGCCCTCGATGGCGAGATGGCCGCTGTCGATCGTTTCTAGGTGGTTGAGGCAGCGCAGGAACGTACTCTTGCCCGAGCCGGAAGGGCCGATCAGGGCGACCACATCGCCCTTCCTGACATCCAGCGAGATACCCTTCAACACCTCCAGCTTGCCGAAGCTCTTGCGTATGTCGCGTGCCTGAATCATCAGCATCGCTTCTATGGCCTCATCCTTCACGGCTTCATCCTTCATAGACGGCATAACGTTTTTCCAGGCGATGGAAGCCCCAAGTCAGCACCAGGGTCATGATCAGGTAGAACGCGGCGGCGACGACGAACGGCATGGTGGTGAAGTCGCGCTGCACGATGCCGCGCGCCGCGCGCAGCAGGTCGTTCATCGCCAGCACGTAGATCAGCGAGGTGTCCTTGACCAGGGTAATCGTCTCGTTGCTGACCGGTGCCAGGATGCGCTTGATGACCTGCGGCAGGATGATCCGGCGCATGGTCTGCACATAGTTCATGCCCAGCACCTGCGACGCTTCGTACTGACCGCGGTCGACGGACTGGATGCCGGAACGGAAGATCTCGGCGAAATAGGCCGCGTAATTGAGCGTGAACGCGACGATCGCGGCGGGGAAGTCCGGCAGGCGTATGCCGACGACCGGCACCCAGGGCAGCGCGAAGTAGATGAACAGCATCTGCAGCATCAGCGGCGTGCCGCGCATCAGCCAGATGTAGCCGCTGACGAGGCCACTGGCGACACGGAAATGGGAGACGCGGATCAGCGCCAGCGCAAGGCCCAGCGGCACCGAGAGCACCAGCGTGATGAAAAAGACCTTCAGGGTGACCACGCTGCCATCCAGCAGCGGACCCATGATTTCAAAGAGGTAGTTCATTTTGCTGGCCCGCCGACCCGGCGCGAGGCCGGGTCATGCAGGCAGTAAGGCCCGGCGGAGCAGGCTGTCTTATTTAACGATGTTCTTGCCGAACCACTGGGTCGAGATACGGTCGGCGGCGCCGTCCTTCTTCATCTCGGCGAGCGCATTCTCCAGCTTGCCCAGCAGGGCCGTGTCATCCTTGCGAACGCCGACGCCGTACTCTTCGGTGCCGAAATGCTCGTCCAGCACGGCATATTCGCCCGGCTTCTTGGCCGTGTAGTAGCGGCCGACCACCTCATCGACCACCAGCGCATCGAGACGGCCAGTGCTCACATCCATCAGGGCCGCGACATTGTCGCCAAACTTGCGCAGCTCCTTCAGGCCCTTCGCCGCCTCATCCTTCTGGATCGCTTCGACGGCGCTGCTGCCTTCCTGCACGCCGACGACCTTGCCGGCCAGGTCGGCCTTGGTCTTGATCGGCGACTTGGCCGTCACGATGATGATCTGGCGGTTTTCCAGGTAGGGCGAGGTAAAGGCGATCTGTTCCTTGCGCTTTTCGGTGATGGTCAGGCCGTTCCACAGCACATCGACGCGCTTGCCGCCCAGTTCGGCTTCTTTCGCGCTCCATTCGATCGGCTTGAACTCGACCTCGACGCCGAGGCGCTTGCCGGCCTCGCGCGCCAGGTCGATGTCAAAGCCGACCAGCTCGTTCGACTTCGCGTCGCGAAAACCCATCGGGGGAAAGTTGTCATCCAGACCAATGACGATCTTGGCGGCTGCAGCCGGGGCCGCTGCGGCCGGCGCCGAAGGCTTGTCGCATGCGGACAGGAGGGCGCCCGCAACGAGGGCGGCGGAAAGCAGGGAAAGCGTTTTCTTCATGGGAGGTTTTCGGGAATTGATAGGCAAACGCGCGATTATTCCACAAACTCGGGCGCTTTCTCATCCGTATTGTTACTAGCGACGGCAAAGACTTCGCCTTCGTCAATTCGCGGTGTTATTGAATCGACAAGCGCGAGACCATCAAGCAGAAAGAAAAAGCGGAGGACGCATCCTCCGCTGTGGGCTTCCGGCCTCGCACCGGACTGATGGCCAGGGCGCCGACGTTCAGGTTGTCCAGAACACGTGGTGCTGGCGCGCGTGATCCAGTTCGTGCATCCGGCATTCCAGGTCGGCGAGGTCGGTCGATTCGGCGAGATACGCTTCTTCGCGGTCGCGCTCGCTTTCAATCATGCTGTGGCTGAGTGAATTGCCGAGGTGTTCGAAAAAGTCGTGGGTGGCGTGGCCTGCCGCGCGAACGGCATCGGCGATCACATGCGGCATATGGGATACGGCTGACATTTTATTTTCCTCTTGATGTGCTTTGGTCTGCACTTCCAGTGTAGGTAGCGATGCAGCAAGATTGCACTTTCGATTGGGAATTTCAGGTATCCGTTTTGTGAATATGACCAGAAAAGGCGCGTCGCAATCCACCTGCGGCGTCGACGTGCCCGGAATGCGGCGTCAGGTCGTGCAATCCCCGGCGGCCGGGGTCAAGGAGTCACCCGCGAGCTGCCCTATCGCTCGCTCCAGCATTCCATGCCTGGCCATTGCAGCCGGCGCATCCTGGCTGCTGCGCCAGCTGGCGGGAGGAAGCCCGAACTCGCGTTTGAACGCGCGGCTGAAGGCAGCTTCCGAGTCGTAGCCCACCGCGCCGGCGACTTCGGCGAGCGATTTTCTGCCGCTGCGCAGTTCGCGCGCGGCCAGCCGCAGCCGCCAGCGCGCGAGGTACTGGATCGGCGCCTGGCCGAGCAGGTCGGTAAAACGCTGCGACAAGGCGGAGCGCGACAGTCCGACATGGCCGGCAAGTTCATCAACGGTCCAGGGATGTGCAGGATGCATATGCAGGCGCGACAGTGCGCGCCCGACATAGCGGTCGCGCAATGCGGCAAGAAATCCCTCTTCATGTTCCGGCAAGGTTTCTATCCAGCACCGCACCGCTTCCACAAACAGCAGTTCGGAGAGTTTTGCAAGCACGCTGGTCGAGCCCGCCCGCGGCTCGGCGGCTTCCATCACGGCGAAACCGAGGGCCGATGCCAGCCATGACGCTTCCCTGTCACAGCCCATGTCAACCTTGAACAGGCGCGGGAGGGCGGTGAGCAGGGGATCGCTCAACACCTCGTCGCAGGTCAGGAAGCCGCACACCATGCGGGTCTGCACACCGCCGCCGCCGTACGCGATACGCAGTACTTCTCCCGGATGCGCCTGAAGGCGTTCCGCCAGCAGCGGAGCGGATGGGATCGGAGCCAGCGCCAGGTCGCTCCCCAGCAGATGCGTTTCTCCCTGGGGCACGATCAGGATTTCGCCCGCATCCACCTGTATCGCCGAATGTTCGTCCCCGGCAAGGCTTGCCCAGCAAGAGCCGGCGGTGATGAGGTGATACGACACCACCCGGTCCGATGGCGGAAGGTACGCAGCGCACAGATCGCTCTCGGCCTTGCCGATCACGCACCACGGTGCAGAAAATTCACCATTCAGAAAGACGGCGCCGCTCAGCTGCACGACGCGCAAGACATCAGAAAGTGCATCCATCTCGGCAACGACCCAGTTCCGGCGTCACGGGCAAGAAAGCTGGACGCCTGGTCATTCAATACGGCGGGTAGTCAATCAATACTAATCCCACGCCTCACCGACAGTTAGCGCTGGCTCAATGTCAGGACGAGGCGCAAAAGGAAGTGCACATCAACACTTATCACCAGCCAATTCTCAGGAGAACATTCATGTCCGCTGTCGTTTCACCATCCACACCCGTTATCGATCTCGCCGCAGTGAAGGCGCGCCAACAGGTCGCCTGGTCTACAGGCAACTATGCTGTCGTCGGCACCACGCTGCAAATTGTCGGAGAGAACCTGTGCGAGGCGCTTGACCTGCATTCCGGCGCATCCGTGCTCGATGTTGCCGCGGGCAACGGCAATGCCACGCTCGCCGCCGCGCGCCGGTGGTGCGAAGTGACCTCTACGGATTATGTTCCGTCGCTGCTCGAAGCGGGACGCGCGCGGGCGCAGGCGGACGGATACGAGATCCGTTTTCAGGAGGCAGACGCCGAGAACCTGCCGTTCCCCGATGCATCGTTTGACGCCGTCATGTCTTCCTTTGGCGTCATGTTCACCCCGGACCAGGATAAAGCCGCAGCGGAACTCGCCCGTGTGTGCAAGCCCGGCGGCAAGATCGGCCTGGCGAACTGGACGCCGGACAGCTTCATCGGCCAGGTGTTCAAGACCATTGGCAAGTACATCCCGCCGGCACCCGGTGTCAAATCACCCGCGCTGTGGGGCACGAAGGAAAGGCTGCAGGAACTGTTCGGAAGCACTGCGCAGGAGATTCAGGCGACCACACGGCAGTTCACGTTCCGTTACCGTTCGGCCGAGCATTTCCTCGACGTGTTCCGCAATTACTACGGGCCGATGAACAAGGCGTTTGGGGCGCTTGATGGCGAGAAGCAGGCTGTGTTTGGGCGGGAGTTGATTGCGCTGATGGAGAGCCGCAACCGGTCCGGGGATGAGACGCTGGTGCTGCCGAGTGAGTACCTTGAAGTGGTGATTAAGCGTAGGAACGGATAACGATGACGACCCGTGTGTGAAACGGGGGGGCGGGTCTTGTGATCGAGCTTTTGCATCAACGCAAGACCTGCCCGCGACCAGGCTCGAACGTCAGATTACGAGGGCAGCGTGAGATATCAGACAACTTCGCAGAGGTAATACCTAGCGGATATCACGGTATCTGATAAGGACGGGAGCAGGCGCGCCAGCCTGAATCAAACGAATGGCCGCTTCGTAAATTCGATCTCGACCGAGATCAAATGCCTCCACTGGGGAACGCTGAGTACTCGTACCGAAATGATCTTCAAGAGCCTCCAACGTGACATGACACCCCATCGATTTGCCATCAACAAGAGCCCGAAAATAAACTCCCCCGTCTGGGGCAGGATTAGTCTGGCCCGGAAACTCGATATTCATAGTTACCCCGCGAAAAAATCGTAAGTCCTAGCACGAAAGCACGCGCGACCCGTTTCAGCACGGCGATGGCCGTCTCACGCATTGGCGCGCATAAATAGGGGGCAGACTACGATTAGAAAATTGCGAGATTACCCTCGAGGAGATTCGACGTTCGAACAACCGTGATTTTGCGCTTCGATGTGATCGGTTCAAGCGGGAGGTCGAGGAAGCACTGGGGAGGAGGGGGAGCCGGGGAAGTCCGGCACGGCCGAAATGTGAGAAGCGAACTGTGATGGATCAGGTTAAGTTGGCCTGACGGGGGCGTCGGAAAACGTGGTCTGTCCCCTAATACCGCTAATACCGAATGAAAGCGCCATATTTATGGGAGTTAATATTTTTAACGGGGAAATATACTGGAGGCTTTCTTAACATTATTTGTAGAGATGTCTCCCGCATTATCATCACTGACAATGCCAGAATGGCAACTGGTAGACGATGGCACTCCTGTTCGTCAAGGAGATCTTTTAGTACTTCGGCATCCACGAAGTTTGCTCTGTCAAGAAACAGTAATCGTTTTGACTGCTGATTGCGATATTGCTCAATCCAAAACGAGCGACGGGTATGCCGGCCTAAGCGTGATTCCACTTACACAATATGTGAGACAACATTGGGCGTCCAAACACGCTAAGAAGGTAGTTTCGAGCGACCTAATCGAGTTGGTAAATACATTTAACAAGGTTGCGTCCGAATCGAAACCCGCTCAAAAGCCACTATCATCTTCAGCCATCATTCAATGGGTAAAACGAGAAGATTCTTCGAAGATTTGTAGCGCACTTAATGTAGTTGATAATAAATTGCAGAAGAAGCTGACACGATGTGTGCAGAAGCTATTTGCACTATCTAACTTAGAGAGATCAGCCGGACAAGATACTTGTTTTGATGAAATTTGTACTTACTACTCTATCAAAAACGAATCGTCCTCCGACGTAGCGAAGGAGCTTATTACAAAGAAGGTGCGAACTGAGCTTACTTCACTGCCCGAAGATGTTTTTCTCCTGTCTAGCTTTCCTGACAAGCCGAACGACCCATACGTCGTGTTGTTGCGAAGTTTAGTCGCCATACCCTTTGATAAAGTAACAACGTCAGCTGAACAAGCTCGCGAAGAAAACCTATATCTACGATATGGCCGTCTAGCACACGCATTTAAATATGCTGTATCACAGCAGTTTGCCCTGCTTTACTCCAGAGTTGGCTTACCCGCTGCATATGACCAGCAGAAAAAAGCCCTCGCCGAATCTTTTGCATGCTGAATATGAACTATCAACTTGCCGCTTTGACCCTCGACACACTAGCGATAGAGAACGTGCTGATGGGGAGAACCGATCTCACAGACCTAATTGAAAATGAAAACCTACCAAAGAGTGACGCTTTTTGCCGCGTCGTGGCTCTAGGCAGTCACCTGTTTGTTGTAGGTCGGAATGCCTCTTATTCTGGATATGTAACGATACTTCTTGATAAACGTGGGCCGATTTTCGGACTAAACAAAGAACTGCGTGCCACAGCCTTTGAGCGAATTCTGCGGGTATCAATTAACGCGATTACGAGACGTAACGCGATCCCGATTTCATGGCGGCCATATCACGCAGGCAAGTTAATTTCATTCCAGTCAAGTGCAAAGACTACCGGGGAAAGCGCTCGCATTGTTATCGACTCCAATACCGGAGCCGAGCGCCATGTATTTGTGTTTTTGCTGGATAGAGTCAAAAGCGACCTAAGTAGCGTCGTTCCTGACGAAACGGAACTTGATGTCGCTGCACAGTTAATACCTAACTTGCTGTCCGCAGAAGAGCAACCTCGATCAGACATCACTGAACTCCACGGCGCATTACGTCTAAGCAGTTCGCTCCTGAATCAAGAAACGGCACGTCTGACGTTTAACGAATGGTACGACCTCCGTCTAACGAAGGAGCAACGCAAGTTTGTGGATAGCGATTTATCCCAATCAATGCGGCTCGTAGGACCCGCAGGTTCGGGTAAGACTGTTGCGCTAGTTGTTAAGGCGCTCAAAGAGATTCAAGCGGCTCAGGCGGTAGGAAAAAAGCTTCGCGTCCTCGTTCTCACTCACGCGGTATCAACGGAAAATTTAATTGAAGATCTAGTTCACTCAATGGATCCGTCGGGTCGCGCGCTTCTGCCCGCTAATGATGACACATCGTTAGAAGTGGCGACAATATTCTCCCTGGCGAATCGCCATATGAGATACGACTTAGAAGGCCTAGAGCCGCTTTCTCTTGATGGGATGGAAGGCCGAGATCTTCAATGTGAACTCATTTCGTCCTTGGTGTGTGAATACACTCAGAGTGACTGGGTAGCGTTTAAGTCCGCGTGTAGTCCGGACTTCACACGCAACATGGAGGCGGGCAGTAATTCCCTTGAGCATAAGCTCTTTGTTTGGGAGTTAATGAACGAGTTCGCGTGCGTACTTGATGCCGACGGAATACGTTCAATGCGAGAGCGAAAGAAACATTATCTTGAGGATGTGCGAAAAGCTTGGATGATGCCGCTTGCATGTAAGGAGGAACGGGAAGTAGTGTTGGAACTGTACGGAAAGTTTAGGTCAACTCTAAAAGACATGAAGACCCTAGGTGTCGACCAGATGATTGCCGACTACTTAAACTGGCTTGACAGTAACCGGTGGGAGGCTCTGCGTGAGTCGACCGGATACGATGTGATCTTCGTTGACGAGTTACACCTTTTTAATCGCCAAGAGCGCATGGTCTTTCGCCATCTAATGAAGGACCTAAACTCAATGCCCGTTGTTGTAATGGCATACGATACAAAACAGTCTCCTCGCGACACATTTATCGGGCTCAGTGGCTCATCAAAAAGCACTGATTACTGGAAGGATGCAAAACTTGGAAAGACGGAAAAGTTTGAGCTAGCCGACGTATTTAGGTATACGCCTCAAATTGCGTCAGTTCTTGCATGTATAGATAAATGTTTTCCGGGCCAAAACCTGGACGATGACTGGCCACAATACAATGGCATCTCTCAAATAGCTGACGGCCCTGTTCCTACGTTAACAGAGGTGCGTTATACGCGTGAATTATTTGACTTAATCTTTCCAAGGGCGAAGGACGCGCAAAGGCAGCTGGGTGGCAAAAAGCGTGTAGCGGTGCTATGCGCGAGCAACACGCTTTTCAAGTTATATGCTGCAGCCGGGAAATACAGTGATGATTTTTTGCTGATCTCTTCTAGAGAAGATCTGCCAAAGCTTAAGTCTCACTCGAAAAAATACATATTGAGTACGCCCGAGTTCGTCGCGGGCCTGCAATTTGAAACGGTCTATCTGATAGAGGTGAATGAGGACGAAGTGCCAGACTTGAACTTTAGAGCAAGTGCGCAAAGGAAGTTTGTTTCGATTTTGTATCTCGGCGCAAGTAGGGCAGAACGAGTTCTGGAAATATTTGCGACTAAGGAGCACGGTGGTATTACTCGGCTATTGGAGCAAGCGTTGATTCAAGGTGCGATTCAAAGGAGAGAGTTGCAAGGAACTTAATCACCAAAAATCTTCGTGAACGGGTGGGAAATGGAAAAGCTTGCGTGGCGAACAATTAAGCCCGCTTGTTAGGCTGTGTAATAATTCCGCGGCTTGGTGTCTAATAAATTGCCCCGCGCAAACGAGGCATTTTGTTTTTGAGGAGACCACGAAGCGTTCAAGTGTATTGACCTGTAATGACCCAGCGAAACCTGCACAGGTCAGGCTGCTAAAGCGAATGCCTCAGCAGGTGTTTTCATCCCCAACGCCTGGTGCGGACGCCGGGTGTTATAAAAGCCAATCCAGTCGCCAATGGCCCGGCTGGCATGCTGCAAAGTCTCAAAGCGATGCCGGTGCACGCACTGCTCCTTCAACGTCCGGATCACGCGCTCGATCATGCCGTTCTGCTCGGGGCAGTGCGGCGTGATGAATTCCTGCTGCAATCCATAACTGCGTACCAGAGCGGTGTAGCTGCGGCTGGTGAAGACTAGGCCGTTGTCGGATCGCAGCAAGAACGGCGATGCCACACGACCCAGTGTTCCATACCGGACAATCAACGCTTGTTCCAGGGCTGATTCCGCGGTCTTGGCCTTACCGGATCGGGATAGATGCCAACCCAGCAGTTCACGGGTATGGCAGTCGATCACCAGCGCCAGCACCGCCCAGCCATCACGCCCGGCCCAGACTCGGCACAAGTCTGTTGCCCAGCGCTCGTTCGGACGCTGGGCAACAGACGGCAAGGCCTGAATGCGAGGCCGAAAACCAATTGGCCGTTTCTTGACCTGCCAGCCCATCAACTGGAAGACCCGCTGCACCGTGTTCTTGTTGAAGTCCAGCAGATGGGCCACTGTCCGGTAACCGAATGAGGGGTTCTCTTCGATCATGGCCTTGATCGGTTGGGCAAAGCGAGGTTGTACCTTTGGTGCGCTCTTGACTGGCCTGTAATAGACCGTGCGACGCGGCACCGCAAACCAATGGCAGATCTTGCTGATCGAGACGTCGAAGCCGTCCTGCTTGAGTCCCTGGCGGATCGTCTCGATCACTTCTCGTCCTCGCCCAGCAGGGACTGCAATTTTTTTTCTGGCACGCAGCTCTAGCATCGCTTCGCCGTAGGCTTCCTGCAATTCCTTGATCTACCGCTCGTACTGCTCTTTGATGTCGAGCGGTTCGGCGCGCAGCGCGTTCTCAAGGCCCTTGCGACCTTCCGATGTGCCCCCATTAGCAGTGCCAAGGAGCTGTTAGTAAAGTTCAGTTAATGATCTTTCCTGTGTCCTTGGTTGCTTCTTGTTGCCGGTGGCTGGCAGCGAACTCAGCAGGCGTCTGGTAGTTCAATGCGCTGTGAGGTCGGTGTTCATTGTAATCCCGGCGCGATGCGGCAATCCGGATGCGCGCTTCAGCCAGGGTCGTGAACCAGTGATCGTTAAGGCATTCGTCCCTGAACCGACCGTTAAAGCTTTCAATGAACGCATTCTGTGTTGGCTTGCCCGGCTCAATCAATTTCAATTGCACTCCGTTCTGGTAGGCCCATTGGTCCAACGCCTTACCCGTAAATTCGGGCCCTTGGTCAGTTCGAATTGCCGCTGGCAATCCGCGAAATTGCGCCGCTCGCTGCAACACTCTGACGACGTATTGGCCCGATATTCCATGGTCGACGACCAGATCAACCGCCTCCTTGGTGAAATCATCCACAATGGTCAACACCTTGATACGCCTGCCGTTCGACAGTGCATCACTGACGAAGTCCATTGACCACACCTGGTTGGGTTTGCATGGCAATGCCAGCTGCTCACGCTCCACTGCAACGCCATGCCTCTTGCGGCGACGCTTCACCGCCAGACCTGCATCCTGGTAAAGACGAGATATCCGCTTGTGGTTGGCATCGACGCCTTCACGCTTGAGTAGCGCATGAAGCCGGCGGTAGCCAAACCGACGCCGTTCGCCCGCCAGCTCCACCATGCGGGCTTGCAGTTGCTCGTTCTCCGGTTGTGCTTTGGATTGGTAATGCACCACGGTGCGTGACAGTCCCACAAGCAGGCAGGCCCGGCGCTCGGAGATATCTGTCTTCTCCTGCATAACCGCGACTGCCTCACGCTTGGCCTGTGGCGTCAGTGCTTTCGCCCCAATGCTGCCTTCAAAGCCTGCGCATCCAGGATGGATTCGGCAAGCAACTTCTTGAGTTGCGCATTCTCGGCTTCAAGGTCCCGTAACCGCTTTGCGTCTGGAACCGTCATCCCGCCAAACTTGGCTCGCCAGTTGTAAAACGAAGCATCGCTAAACCCGTGTTGCCGGCACAGTTCCTTTACCGGCACTCCTGCCTCTGCTTGCTTCAAAAAACCGATGATCTGCTCGTCGGTAAATCGCTTCTTTACGTTCGTTCTCCCTGTTGAAAACGAACTTTACTAGATCACCGTGGCACTGTTTATTGGGAGCACATCAGGAGTGCCTTACTTTTTAAGCGTAGGGTTGCAGTTCCATTTTTATAGACTTTGCTAGACCTGCTAAGTCCCCGTAGATTGATTTTGCGTTGATACTCATTTTTCTTAGGGCAACAAATACACTCTGATATAGAGAAGAAGCTATAGTTAGCTTAATTATGTTGGTGGAGTTGTATGTCGGCAGACCAATAATTGACTCTATTGGTTTTTCCAGATTGCCCGAGATTAGAAAGGTGCCAGACTGACGATCGATACGCGCGTTCAGTTCGATCGGCTCAGTCACCCAAGCAATGTCATACGAGTATCTGTCTACAACTTTATCGAATATCTCGTCTTGCTTTCGATAAATTGAAAGTCTCGTTTCCGAAAACTTATTGTCCTTTGTTTTTATGTAATTTATTGATTCTTCCATCAAGGCAGAATAGTCAATCGCAAATATTGAAAAATCTTTTCCAGAAAGGGGATCATAAGTCTCTAATGCAAAATACAGAGCGATATATGGACTAGTAGTAAAGTCAATTAATCTTGTAGGTAACCCGTAATGCTGCATGACCGATAGCCACGAAAGCTTCGATTTAGGAGTATGCTCGTTTCCACTATAGATGTGATATTTTGATCTGAAGATATCTAAGGAGTACGTTTCAAAAGTCCGTGCTCGTTCTGAACTCCATTGGGTGCCTAAGACCCTTTCCAACGATGAACGCAACCCCCAGCTAGCGTCCGACTGTCCTCGAAACACAAAGTGATTAGGCAGAACATTTAGCTCGTGCATCAGCTCTGAGATTTCGCTTACTCGCTTTTCGGTAATCATTCGCGTACCTGTTTGTATGCATCCTGAACTGTCTGTAGGATATGGTGCTTGTCAGCGTCTTCTTCAACGAGAACCTTTCTTGCATTTCCACCGAGTGAAATTGGAATAGGACGTGTTCCTCGTTCTGTTTGAATTAATGCAGAGGCAGAATTGGCAGTAGCCGCAGTTGATTTAGCGACGGCTGCAACGGCGGATTCGTTTAGAGATTGGCCCTTTACGACGACCACACCTTTCTCGCCATTAAGCTGCTGACAGTAATATGAAAGTGGACGCTGAAACAATTCGTCGGCATCAATCGGATTAGGCCCAGTAAAGTGGGCTGTAAATTTCTTTATTGCGTATGCGCTGTGAAGTTTCTGGAGAAAGCTTTCCGGATCAGGAATGTAATCGACTCGCACCTCCACCCGGTTGTGCAATACACCTTCAGTACTTGAG
This sequence comes from Noviherbaspirillum sp., assembly GCA_035654275.1. GTDB lineage: Bacteria > Pseudomonadota > Gammaproteobacteria > Burkholderiales > Burkholderiaceae_D > Noviherbaspirillum. The sequence continues at coordinate 2,226 of DASRXG010000020.1, read as the reverse complement.
AAAAGTTTTTGAAGCTTCCGGGCTATAGAGCCAACGTTTGACGCAACCTTAGTTCGTTTGCCAATTGCAAGTAATCCTAGCCGGCTGTCAAAATATACGAATGTATAAGGACCAGAGTCGTCCTTCTGTTCAGTGAAGTCGCCGGTCTTAGGATCAAACTTCTCGATAGTAGTTATAGTCGTACGTCCAACAGCAAATCGTCCCCCGGATAATGTAATTTGTTCGACGTTTCCGATATGCCAAACATTCGAGTTTCGTATTTGTATCGATGGGCGTTCAGCTAAACCGTTTTCAAATAACTGCTTTGGACTAATATCGGGATGAAATAAGTTTATTTGTGCAGGCTTTATGAACTTTACTCGGTAAAGATGGTACTCCGTGGTCTGCATAAAATTGGCGTTTGCTCGATTGGCTAAATATGTAGTTCGATAATGTGTTTCTGAAACGAGTGGTTAATCGTTTGGGGCAAGAAAAGTTTCCGAAAACTTGCTTAACAGAAACGTAGCATCTAATTGATTAGATGTCTTCCCATGATGTAGATAGACAATTTGCAAACAAAAAGCCCGCTATTGCGGGCTTTTTAAATTCCGATACTCGTCTGGTTACTTCCCCCAACTATCCTTCAACGTAACCACCCGATTAAACACCGGCCTAGTCCCCGAGTGATCCACCCGATCCGCCACAAAATACCCATGCCTCTCAAACTGAAACTTCTCATCCGGCATCGCATGCCGCATGCCCTGTTCCAGGTAAGCGGTAATCACTTCCTTCGCATTCGGGTTCAGCGCTAGCTTGAAATCCTTCCCGCCCGCATCCGGATGCGGGTCGGTGAACAGCCGGTCATACAGCCGCACTTCCGCTTCCAGCGCATGCGGCACGCTCACCCAGTGGATGTTGCCCTTCACCTTGTAGTTGTTCGCGCCTTCGGTGCCGCTCTTGGAATCCGGGAAGTAGTTGCAGTGCACTGCGATCACGTTGCCGTGTTCGTCCTTGTCGCAGCCGGTGCATTCCACCACGTAACCGTAGCGCAGGCGCACCTTGTTGCCGGGGAAGAGGCGGAAGTAGCCCTTGCTCGGCACTTCCATGAAGTCGTCCGCTTCGATCCACAGTTCCTTCGTGATCGGGAAGTTGCGGTGGCCGCGTTCCGGATGGTGCGGGTGGATCGGGGCGCTGCATTCGTCGGACAGGCTCTCGGGGAAGTTGTCGATGATGAGCTTCAGCGGCTTGAGCACCGCGATGGCGCGCGGGGCCTTCGGATCGAGGTCGTCGCGCAACGCGCCTTCCAGCGTGCTCATGTCGATCCAGCTGTCGGCCTTGGCGACGCCGGCACGTTCGCAGAACAGCTGGATCGCTTCCGGCGTGTAGCCGCGGCGGCGGATGCCGACGATGGTCGGCATGCGCGGGTCGTCCCAGCCGTCGACGATCTTTTCCTCGACCAGTTGCAGCAATTTTCTTTTGCTCGTGATCGCGTAGGTCAGGTTCAGGCGCGCGAATTCGGTCTGTTCCGGCAGCGGGCGCTTGAAGAAGCCGCCTTCGGCCAGGCGCTCCAGCAGCCAGTCGTAGAACGGGCGGTGGTCCTGGAATTCCAGCGTGCAGAAGGAGTGCGTGACGTATTCGATCGCGTCCTCGATCGGGTGCGCGTAGTCGTACATCGGGTACACGCACCACTTGTCGCCGGTGCGGTGGTGGTGCGCGTGGCGGATGCGGTAGATCGCCGGGTCGCGCATGTTCATGTTGGGCGAGGCCATGTCGATCTTGGCGCGCAGGATGTGCTCGCCATCCTTGAATTCGCCGGCACGCATGCGGCGGAACAGGTCGAGCGATTCCTGCGCCGGGCGCTCGCGGTAGGGCGAGTTCTTGCCGGGCTCGGTGAAGCTGCCGCGGTTCTTCGCCATCTCTTCGGCGCTCTGGCTGTCGACGTACGCGTGGCCGGCGGTAATCAGGTATTCGGCCATGCGGTACATCTCGTCGAAGTAGTCGCTGGCGAAGTAGAGGTGGTCGCCGCCTTCATCCTTCCAGTTGAAGCCGAGCCATTCGACGGCGTCGATGATGCTGTCGACGTATTCCTGTTCTTCCTTGGTCGGATTGGTGTCGTCGAAGCGCATCGTGCAGCGGCCGCCGAAGTCGCGCGCGAGGCCGAAGTTCAGGCAGATCGACTTGGCGTGGCCGATGTGCAGGTAGCCGTTCGGCTCCGGCGGGAAGCGGGTGATGACGGAAGGCAGCGGC
>DASRXG010000019.1:0-9496 GCA_035654275.1 Noviherbaspirillum sp. | reverse complement strand
TTACACGATCCATTCCCATTTTGTTAGACGCTCTAAAGTAGTACAGACTTCCTCAAGCGAGGCGATCTTTTTCTCCAACTCGTACACACGAACTGCTTGCGCGCGTAGTAGTTCAATTACCTCGGCGGGTAGCTGTGAACTCTGAAACAGTGAAATCGGATTGAACCGAAGTTCCGAATGTTTGCGTGGCATTATCTATGTTATGGCCGGCTTGCGTTGCTACATTATGCGCTGAAAAAAGAATCAATTACATGTTTGTGGCGGTATAGAGTGCATGTTATGTGCCGCCGGGTTCGAACCTGCATACGAACGTGCAGGGGGCGGGCATGCGCTGGGTGGTGGAAGAGTGTTTTGAGGCAATCAAAGGCAAAGTCGGTTCGATCAGTATGAGGTGCACAGTTGGTATCCCTAGTACCGGCATATCAGGCTGGCGAAGGTGGCACAAGCGTTTTTGGCGGCTTTATCTAGATCCGCTTCAGAGTTGGATGCCTTTAAAAAAGAGGCCGGGCTGGATAGAAGAGTGGACGCAGTAGCGGTTGCATGCATCGCATTGGCGGTGCCGAAAAGCAGAGAACTGCTCTGCGGTCTGGGATGGCGAACTTGCCAGGGCCAAGGATGGTGATCCTCTGGTCGCAATGGCGACGGCATCATCATGCCGTCGCCCATTTCCATCTTTGGCAGCGCAGAGCGACTCCCGCATAATTTACGACTGTATTAATGCTCTAGACGCTCGAAATACGGATTCAGTCGCACCTTATTGGCCATGGTGGAGACCTATCCGTTGGTTCCTTCAATAAATCGCCCCCACCGAGAATATGAACACTTAAGAAAAAGTGTTCTTCGCCGAAGCATCTTTATCCAACCAGGGAATACTAATACATTCTTCATCCGCAGTGAGAGAACGGCGCTTTCAGTGACAACGACATGCCGGCGGCCGCTTTGTACTCACAGTATCACGGACGATGAAAGGGAGAGCGACGGTGAAAGAAGTTAAGCATGACCTAGTGAACGTAGAGCAAATCCCCTTGCAGGAGTGGGCGGAATTGACATTCGGGCCGTTCGCACCTGCTTACCCCACATTGCGCCGATGGGCGAAGACCGGCCTCATCGTTCCGAGCCCGGTCAAGATTGGTAACACCTGGTTCGTCGAATCGCATGCGGTTTACCGTGATCGACTACAGGTCGGGCATTTCTCCCCTACTGGCACGCCTGTATCGGTACGCTAAGCGCAGTGTTCCATACGATCACGCCGGCAGTACGGAAGCGAGTGCGTCCTGCAGGAATTCGATAAATACGCCGCAAGCCCCTGTGGACAAGATTTCGGTTGCTGGTCCAAAGTCTCCCTTTCTGGATGATATTTCCGCGTCGATTCACCGAGCCTGAAGCGCCAGGAATCATTGCCGTTCTCAATAATATGGTAGTGAGGCGTGAGTCGGTCCGGCAATCCTGTCGTCATCTTCGCATCCCCGAACCCTGCCGGCCACTCGCCGAAGCTCGGGCTGGTCGTAATGGCCACGTTGGTCCGCTCGTACCGTTTTGCGAGCAGGTGGAACAGCATGGCGCCGCCGCGTTGCGATATGAAGACGAGGCCGCTACCAGCAAAAAGTTTCTGCAGTGCATATAATTGATCTAAGCCAGATTTTTCTCCCTGAATCACCTGGTCAGAAGCCCGTGCGGTTATCCCCATATCACGCCCGGGCTTCGTCTTTTGTGGCGCCTGATGCTCCTGGCCTTACTCCGCGGAGTCGTCGCTTTCTTCGCTAATCCGCACTCGCTTACGCCTGTCTCCCATTAGCTCGCGCAGTTCCTTGATATTGTGCCTCGATGCCACGTTGATAGGCCGCTTCTGGCCGGCTGGTGTCTATTGAAAACGTTCATCGAACGGCCGGTTCACTGAAAACAGCGGCCGTCCTGGTAGCACTATTGACCGCCATGCCGAACGGAAGCCATCATGCCAAAATGCCTTCGCATAGAAGATGTCCGTGAACGACCGAAATATTCAGTCGCTTTGATAAGCATTCTGCAAATACCGTACTGCCGTCACTCTCATCAGCCAAACATGTGCTGCTGAAATTACTGCCATTGGTTCCTCCGCTGCCTTGGTCTTTGTTGCATCTCCTTGGTTTTCGATATATCGGCACAGCCGCATCGAAACATCAAATGCCGAATTAAAAATATGCTCGACGTGTGCTGTCGTCTTCGCATAGTTGAAAACAGCAGGTCCACCAAGGAAGTGTGGATCGCTATAGAAAGATTGTTGACATGCTGTAATAAGCTCTTTATCCAGATCTGCAGGGCCCTCTCCACTAGAAACATTAACACCGGCAAGGGTGCCCAAGGTGACAAAAGCCTCACAGACGGCTTCTGCCGCTTTGTACCTGTTCTTAAACTTAATTTGTTCTTTACTCATAGTTCAGTTCTCCCTTTTCTATAACCGGCCGAGTACGAATCGGCCGTCGGATTATTCTTTACACAAGTGGCTAGGAAATCCCTTGGTTTTGTAATAAGAGCCAACGTAGTTCGGCTCCAACACTCCCGGCCCTTGGTCGAAAACCTTTCATCCTAACTTTGTTGCAAGATCGCTCGCCCTCAAATGAGTGTAGCGCTTGAGCATTTCCAGCGTTTTGTGCCCAGTTATCGATGCAACCTCTATCAGATTCAAGCCTTTTTCAAACAACCGACTCGTAGCTTCATGGCGGAGATCGTGAAAACGAAGATCCGATATATAGCCCGATTGTGGGTCTGCCCCCTGTTGAGCACACTCCTTTTCGTACTTTTTTCTTGCACGTTGTTTAGCTGCCGTAAATGCCTGTCGGAGTTGCACTTCGGTGACGGGAAATACTGGCCCTCCAATCGAAGTCACAGTTTGCTTAAATATCGCGACTGCTCGAACCGAAAGTGGAATAATTCGATCATCGCCATTTTTTGTATTTCGCAGAATTGCAGTTGCGCTTTTCAGATCAATATCCTTCCGGCGCAATTTCAAAAGCTCGCCTCGCCTTGACGCCGTTTCCACAGCGATCTCAAACACGGAAGCAACATATGGATTTCTCGCTCTTTTGAGTTCTGCCAAGAGCCGTTCGTACTCGCCAGCTTCAAGTCGACGTTCTCGCGCTTTTCCGTTGCCAGGCACTTCTACCTTTCGAACTGGGTTTTCAAGATGCATTCCCCATCGCTTTACGGCGACTTGAAATACGCTTGATAACAGCATGAGGTATTTTCGCAAGTTGTTATCAGACCACCCTTCCCTTTTGGCTGTGGCCATAAATTTTTGAATTGCATCACGGCCAACTAGGTTGACGGGTAAACGAGAAATCTCGTAACGCTTTAGCTTCCCAATTTTGGTCGACTCAACGTCCGCCCCTCGCTTAGTTGGCGTAATTTCCTTCAGATAGCGGTCGAGCAGGTCATCGAGGGTAGTTTTGGCGGAATCTTCCCTGTTTCGCTTGGCTTCAAGCACCAATCGATGTGTGGGGTCGGTTGTCGCATCTGCCCGCATTCGATCACGATAGGCTCTCGCGTCTTGGAGGGTGTCGAAGGTTTCATCGATACGAGCACCGTTGATTGTTAATCGGACTCGGTAGGAAAAGCCATCACAGCGAACTGTGATGTTGCGCTCAACGATTCTTTCGTTTTGAATTTTCTTGCTAGCCATAGACAGTCGTCCTTTTGACCAAAATTGACCTATAAATACCTTACGGTACTCACCAGTCCCCGTCTAAGCCTTTGCTGTACTGCTTTTTACCAAAATTGCGTAACTATCCTCAAAATCCCGCGCTGGAGACAGCGTGCCGGTTCGATTCCGGCTCTCGGCACCAATAGCGGCACAACGCAAAGACGGACCAATTGAGCGCACCCATCGAGGTGCGTTTTTTCTTTGTGGCACCTCACTCCGACCTTCGTGGTCTTCGGCCGCATCTCTTCTCCGCTTATACTGGGCGCATTACCGAAAAGTTACCGTACCGGGTTGCGTCCGATACTGGACCTTTGTATCCCGTATAGTCAATTAGTTACGTCATGCCTATTTCCCTGGATAACCTGCTTGTTGTCGGCATATCATCGCGCGCCCTGTTCGACCTCGAAGCAGAGGAAGCGATTTACCGCACCCAAGGTCTGGAGGCCTATCGCAAGCACCAGATCGACAATGAGGATGAAATCCTGAAGGTCGGAGCCGGCTTCGCCTTGGTACGTGCCTTGCTGAAGCTGAACGCATTGGTACATAACCAGCGTTTCGTCGAGGTGGTGATCATGTCACGCAATTCCTCCGAAACCTCGATGCGCATTTTCAATTCGATCAAGCATTACGATCTCGACATCACGCGCGCCGTCCTGTCTGGTGGCGCTTCGCTCACCCCGTATCTGCGTGCCTTTAATGTGAGCCTGTTCCTGTCCCTGCATGAGGACGACGTACAGGCGGCAATCAATTCCGGCGTGGCGGCTGCCTTGCTCTATCAAAAACCCGACAATGCGTTTGAAGAGCTCGACCAGATCCGCATCGCATTCGACGGCGACGCCGTGATTTTTTCCGACGAGTCGGAGCGCATCTTCCAGACGCAAGGCATTGAAGCATTTGAAAACCACGAACGGGAGAATGCACTGAAACCCTTGCCGGAGGGACCGTTCGCGCGGCTGCTGAAGGCGCTCTCCTATATCCAGAACAACTTCAAGTCGGCGGACGGCCTGGCTGCGCCGATCCGCACTGCGCTGGTGACCGCGCGTTCCTCGCCTGCGCATGAGCGCGTGATCCGGACACTGCGCGCGTGGGACGTTGCGATCGACGAGACGTTTTTCATGGGCGGCGTGGCAAAGTCGGATGTGCTGGCCGCCTTCAAGCCGCATATCTTCTTCGACGACCAGCCGGGACATTGCGACCGGGCGGCTCCGCTGGTGCAGACCGGGCTGGTGCCGGTCAAGGGCATGCTGCCGCAGGCAGGCCAAATCAGGTAGTCGCCTCGAGAATGCAAAAAGCCGCTCTCCGATAACGAAGAGCGGCTTTTTTGTTGATGCCGTGTTGCGCCGTTAACGTTCCGCTACCGCATCCATGACACACAGCGCTGTCATGTTCACGATGCGTCGCACCGTCGCCGACGGCGTGAGCACGTGCACCGGCTTGGCGCAGCCAAGCAGGACCGGACCAATCGCGATGCCGTTGCCCGCAGCTGTCTTGAGCAGGTTATACGAGATGTTGGCAGCATCGATATTCGGCAGGATCAGCAAGTTGGCATCCCGCTTGAGCGTGGAATCGGGCATGATCGACTTGAGCAATACCGGATCGAGCGCGGCATCGCCGTGCATTTCACCGTCGATTTCCAGCTCAGGAGCGCGCTGGCGGACGATGTCCAGCACCGCGCGCATCTTCTTCGCCGATTCGCTGTTGGCGGTGCCGAAGTTCGAATGCGACAGCAGCGCAGCACGTGGCTCGAGACCGAAGCGGCGCATTTCATCGGCAGCAAGAATCGTGATTTCGGCGAGTTGTTCCGCGGTCGGGTTTTCGTTGACGTGGGTGTCCACAAGCGCTACCTGGCGATCCGGCAGGATCAGCACATTCATCGCCGCATTGACGTTGACGCCCGGGCGCTTGCCGAGCACCTGGTCGATGTAATGCAAGTGCAAAGGCACGGTACCAAAGGTCCCGCAGATCATGCCGTCTGCATTGCCTTTATGAATCATCATCGCGCCGATGAGCGTATGGCGACGTCGCATCTCCAGCTTTGCCCATTGTTCGGTAACACCCTTGCGACGCGTCATCGACAGGTATTCCTGCCAGTACTCACGGTAGCGCTCGTCGTATTCCGGATTGATGGTCTCGAAATCGACCTCTGGACGCATGCGCAGGCCAAATTTTTCGATGCGTTGCGCCAGCACCGATGGACGGCCGACCAGAATGGGCTTGGCCAGCTTTTCGTCGATGACAATCTGCACCGCGCGCAGTACGCGTTCCTCTTCGCCCTCGGCAAACACGATGCGCTTCTTGGCTGCCGGCGCCTTCTTCGCGATCTGGAAGATCGGCTTCATGAAGGTGCCGCTGCGGTAGACAAAGCGCTCGAGGCTGGCGACGTAGGCTTGCATATCGGGGATCGGACGCGTCGCCACACCAGAGTCCTCCGCAGCGCGCGCGACTGCCGGTGCGATCTTCATCATCAGGCGCGGATCGAACGGCTTCGGAATTACATACTCCGGGCCGAACGACAACTCGCTGTTGCCGTAGGCCGTAGCTACGATGTCCGACTGTTCCACTTGCGCGAGGTCGGCAATGGCATGCACGACGGCGATTTCCATCTGGCGCGTAATGGTGGTTGCGCCGCAGTCGAGAGCGCCGCGGAAGATGTACGGGAAGCACAGGACGTTGTTGACCTGGTTCGGATAATCGGAACGGCCGGTGGCAATCACGGCATCGTCGCGTACTGCCTTCACTTCTTCTGGCAGGATTTCCGGCGTCGGATTGGCCAGCGCCAGGATCAGCGGCTTGGCGTTCATTTGCTTGACCATCTCCGGCTTCAGGACGCCGCCGGCGGACAGACCAAGAAAGATGTCTGCGCCAGGGATCACTTCGGACAAGGTACGTGCGGTGGTGTCTTGCGCAAAGCGTTCCTTGTCCGGGTCCATCAGTTCGGTGCGGCCCTTGTAAACCACGCCAGCCAGGTCAGTGACGAAGATGTTTTGGATCGGGAAGCCCAGGTCGACGATCAGGTCGAGGCAGGCGAGTGCCGCTGCGCCCGCACCGGATACAACCAGTTTGCAATCGGTAATCTTCTTGCCGACGACCTTGAGGCCATTCAGGATCGCTGCGCCGACGATAATGGCTGTGCCGTGCTGGTCATCGTGGAAGACAGGGATTTTCATCCGCTCGCGCAGCTTGCGCTCGATATAGAAGCACTCCGGTGCCTTGATGTCTTCCAGGTTGATGCCGCCGAAGGTTGGTTCCAGCGCAGCAATCACGTCGCACAGCTTGTCCGGGTCATTCTCGTTTATCTCGATATCGAACACATCAATACCGGCAAACTTCTTGAACAGCACACCCTTGCCTTCCATGACGGGCTTGGAGGCGAGCGGGCCGATGTTGCCAAGGCCGAGCACGGCGGTGCCGTTGGTGATCACCGCGACCAAATTGCCGCGTGCCGTGTATTTGAAGGCATTCGCTGGATCGATAACGATTTCTTCGCAGGCCGCCGCCACGCCGGGTGAATACGCCAGCGCGAGGTCGCGCTGATTGGTCAGTTGCTTGGTGGGTGTAACGCTAATTTTTCCGGGCGTCGGGAATTCATGGTACTCGAGCGCCGCCTGACGTAATTGCTGGCGGAGTTGCTCTTTTGGGTCAATAGGAGATTCCATGATGCAGCCTTCCTTTTTAGCTTACGGAAAACTTACGATTTTATCAGAGGGAATCCTCTAGATTTATACGTATTTGCCCCAACTCCCTCTGAATATAAGAAACCTAGCTGCGAGCAGTAAGAATACTCGAGCGACTTAAAAACTATTGAATCGATAAAAACAATCAATTTCATTTATCGATAAACCATATCTATCATTCGCTTCATACCGATTGCATCAGATAAATCGCGTTTAACTCAACAGGAGCGAACCATGGCAAACCAAAATTCCGTCACCATCCAGAACCTCGAAGCCGCCTTTGCCGGCGAATCGATGGCCCATATCAAGTACCGCTACTTTGCCAAGCTGGCGCGTGAAGCTGGTGCGGAAGACGTCGCAAAGATCTTCGAAGAAACCGCTGACCAGGAAGTCATGCACGCCTTCGGCCATCTCGACCTCTTGTACCCCAAGTCAAAGCTGACCCCGGCCAAGGCCCTCGAAATCGCAATCGAAGGTGAAACCTACGAATACACCGAGATGTATCCGAAATTCCGCCATCTCGCGGTACAGGAAGGCAACGAAGCCGCGGTTGCCGAGTTCGACGAGCAGATCGCGGAGTCGAAAGAACATGCGGACGCCTTCCGCCGCACCTTGGAAATCGCCGCCAAACGCTTCGCCGCATTGGCCAAGGTGGAAGAGCGCCACGCCAACAACTACCGCAACGTGCTCGCCGCAACCGCCAAGTAAGCGCAGCCATACGACCAATACCTAATTAGAAAGGAAAAAAATGAAGACTTATCAGTGCATCGTTTGCGGTTTCATTTATGACGAAGCAGCCGGCATGCCGGAAGACGGCATCGCTCCCGGCACGAAGTGGGAAGACATCCCTGCCGACTGGGAATGCCCGGACTGCGGCGTTGCCAAGGCCGATTTCGACATGGTGGAAATCTAAGGACATTCCGGCACAAGCCGGAATGCAGGCAAGGACAACGCAGGATCTCGATACCGATCGATACTAGAAGGAAGAACATGAAACCGATCATCATCATCGGCGCAGGTCTGGCCGGTTATACGCTGGCGCGAGAGTTCCGCAAGCTGGACAAGACCACTCCGCTGTTCATCATCACCGCCGATGATGGCGGTTTCTACTCGAAGCCGATGCTGTCGAATGCGATTGCACAGCGCAAGGAGGCGGGGCAGCTGGTCACGCAAACGGCGGCGCAAATGTCTGCGCAGCTCGGTGCCACGATCATGACCGGCACGCGTGTCAATCACATCGATACTTCTGCAAAGCGGGTGGAAACGACCGCAGGCGCATTCGACTTCGAAAAGCTGATCCTCGCCGTCGGGGCGCAGCCAATCCGCCTCGCATTTGAAGGAGATGCGGCCGGCGAGGTCATGTCAGTCAACCATGTCGACGACTATGCCCGTTTCCGCAACCAGTTGGCACAGCATGAAGGTGGCGCACGCATTACGATCCTCGGAGCCGGCCTGATCGGCTGCGAATTTGCGGATGACCTCGCCGGCGGAGGCCATCGCATCACCTTGGTGGATCCCAATCCCTTGCCACTGGCAGCAATTGCGGCACCGGCATTATCGAAGGGACTGCTGTCCGCATTAAGAGCACGTGGTGTCAGCTTGCAACTTGGCACGACGGCAGCCCGGGTGGAGCGCAAGAACGCCGGATTACAAGTCACGCTGTCCAACGGCGAGCAACTTGAAGCCGACGTCGTGCTGTCGGCGGTTGGCCTGCGTCCCGACCTGCGCCTCGCCCAAGCGGCGCAACTCCAGACCGGGCGAGGCATTGTCGTGGACATCCACGGCCAGACCAGTGCCGCGGACGTATATGCACTCGGCGACTGCGCAGAATACGTCACAAGTAGTGGCGCAACCTGCACACTCCCTTATATTGCGCCAGTGATGACGGCAGCCCGGGCCATCGCCCGCACGCTCGCCGGCCAGCCAACGCCGATCGACCTCAAGCCGGCGCCGGTCGTCGTGAAAACGCCGTCATTCCCACTTGCACTTGTGCCACCGCCAGTCGGCACCACCGCCCATGGTGCATGGCAAGATTTCCAGCACGGTGAACGCCTTGTCTGCCGCTTTTACGACAGTGCAGGCGTCATGACCGGATTTGGCGTGGCGCCCCATGAAGCGGCGATCCGTCAGGAACTCCTTGGCGAAC
>DASRXG010000018.1:0-27606 GCA_035654275.1 Noviherbaspirillum sp. | reverse complement strand
CCCGCACCGAGACCGCCTGCGCCATCCATTGGCAGGCCGAAGTACGCTGCAGCAAACATCATCGACAGTGCACCTGCGGCCGAACCGCCGGACAAACCGAGCACGTAGGGATCGGCAAGCGGATTGCGCAGCAGGATCTGCATCAACGCACCGGCCACAGCCAGCAGGCCACCGACTGCGAATGCCGCAAGTGCGCGCGGCACGCGCAGCATCCAGAACACGTCATTGCCGGCGATGCTTTGCGTACACCCCGTGCTGCCGCACAAGGTAGCGGCGGCCGCCACCAGCATGGCAATCAGTGCCAGGCTGAGCAGGATGGTGAGTGCGCGCCGCATCGCCGTCTTCCTGTTCCCGCTTTACGGCTGCCAGTTCACGCCGACGAATACGCCGCGCGGTGCCTGGTTGTAGCCGTAGGCGGTTTGATAATCGCGATCGAACAGGTTTTCGACGCGACCGTACAAGGACACGCCTTTTTGCAGTTCATAGCGCGTTGTCAGGTTGGCCGTCCAGTAAGCACTGAGGCGGCGAGTTCCGTCAGGACGTGACCCTGTGTACCCCAAGTCGCCTCCGACCTGCCATTGGCCAAACGTATGATTGGCTGCCAACGAAGCAAGCGTCTCTGCACGGCGGCGCGAGCGCTGTCCGGTCGTCTCGTCTTCGGGATCCTGCAGCGTCAGGCTGGCGCGCAGATCGGTATCCCCTAACTTGCTGGTGGCGCTCAACTCCAGTCCCTTGTTGCTTGCCCGGGCCACGTTCTCAAAACGATTCGTCAGGAAGTCATACTGGAACTGTTCCTTGATCCGTGTCTTGAACAGGGTCGCACGGATAAGCGCGCCAGCGGTCGCATATTGCATGCCGACTTCTGCCGAGCGGGTGCGTTCCGGCTTCAGGTCCGGATTGCCGAAGAATGGTGCGTAAAGATATCCGAGCGGCGGCACACTGAAACCGGTCGACACGCTTGCGGTTGCCTTGAGAGCGTTCGTCAGGTTGTAGCCATAGCCAAGATAGCCGGTCGTTGCGGAGTCGACGTGCTGGGTATCGTCGTGGCGCACATTGAACTGCACTTGATGCGCGTTGATCTTGCCCTGCAGGCCCGTGTAGACGCTGTTCGCGTAGCGATTTGCACTGAAGGTCGTCCCGAAACCATCGTTGCTGTCGAGTTCCTGCAACTGGCGCTCCAATCCGGCTGTTGCGGTCCAGTCCGTCGACAATGCGATTTCGTTGTTCCACTGGAACATGCGCGTCTTGCTGGCAAAACGGTTGTCATTCACACCAAACATCGTGTCGTTGTGGTTTGCATTCTTGTCACGCGAGACGGCATAGGACACGCGTGAGGACCAGTTGGATGCGAAGCGATTCTGCGAGAACAGGGTAAACGTGTCGACGTCGGTTTTGCCCTTGTGAATATCGGCAGGCGCACCAAAGCTGCTGTCGTAATCAAATTTTCCTTCGGTGTTCGAAAAGCGCAGGCCCAGTTCATGTCCTTTGCTCCACTCTTGCGACAACATGCCGCTGACGCTGGTGTTCCGATAGCCGTCCTTGTCCGGATTTCCACTTGCAAGCTGGCTAGTGTCGATCGATGAAAAGCCATCCGTCCTGAAGTTTGAAGCCGCAATGGAATAACGCGTCCCACCGGACGAGCCGTTGACACCGGCAGACACGCGCGTCGTGTCGCGCGAACCAGCCTCGGCATTCACGGTGACACGCGGTGCACCATCGCCGCGCTTGGTAAAGACCTGGATCACGCCGCCGACGGCGCCCGAGCCATAGATGCTCGATACGTTGCCGCGCACGATTTCGATACGGTCAATCTGGTCGAGCATCAGGTGCTCGATGCTGACAGTCCCGGTTGCATCCTGTTTAGTCAGTGGTACGCCATCCAGCAGGATCAGCGTCTGGCGTGTTTCCGCGCCGCGCACGAACAAGCCGCTTGCCTGGCCATAGCCACCGCTCTGCGTGAACTGGATGCCCGCCTCCCGTTTGAGCAGCGCCGGCAAATCAACCGCTTGCGATTTGCGAATATCGTCCGATGTCAGCACCGTCGTATGGGGCAAGGCATCAACCTGCGCCTGTTCAACGCGCGATGCCGTCACCACCACCGGCGCAAGTGTCTTGTCAGCGGCAGCTTGCGCAGCGGCGTCGACAGATACCAAAGCGGAGATTGCAGAAACCAGAGCGAGCGGTGTCCATGCCGCAAGGCCAGGACGTGAAGAGGAAAAATTCATGATGTTGTTTTCGAAAAAAGCTCCCGGCATGCTTCCCCGCACGCCAGATTCAACGAAAGGCATGACAGGACAATCGAAAACGGATGAACGGAATAGCGGCAATGATGCCGAGGACCGATGCATGTTCGCGAGACTCCCCGTCGCAGCACTTTCCCCAGTCTTGGCCGGTATCCGGGCTAACAAGTCAGGTCGCCTCACCTTCCCATGCAGGACAGCACAGTGGCATGAAGAGACAGCCGGTCACTCTTGGAATGACGCTTGTTTTACCGTTGCGGGGGCAGCACACGTTAGCTATTTGATAAGCACCGTGTTTCCCGTTTAACTGCACGCATGAACATGCGCGCGGGCACCAAAACCCCGGCAGTGTATGCGCACTGCCGTTGCCCGTCAAATAAGCAATCACTGTGGAAGATACGGACACCGGTTTCCCATAAAGTTTGCTACTCTCAGCTTCGTTTTATCACCCCGAGCAACATTGTTCGGATGACAACCAACCCGTCCTTGCCTCATGAACAACCAAGCCGATTACTACACCCAGCAATACAATGCCCGCGCCATGATCCCGGACCATCCGCGCATCTTCACGCGCTGGCTGAAGGAATCCGCCCATGTGCGCCGTACACACGCCGCACTGTTCGATCTGGCGTACGGTGAATCGAGCGGCGAACGCCTCGACTTCTTCCCGACCAATCGTAGCGATGCACCGCTGCTGGTGTTCATTCATGGCGGCTGGTGGCGCTCACTCGACAAGTCGGACTTCTCCTTTGTTGCACCGGCATTTACACGCGCCGGCTACAACGTCGCGCTGACCAATTACACGCTGGCACCAGATGCATCGATCGCGGAGATCGTGCTTCAACAATTGCGTGCCCTCGCCTGGCTCTACCGCAATGCCGAGAAATATGACTTTGACCCGCAGCGCATTGTGGTGGCGGGGCATTCCGCAGGCGCGCACCTGACGGCGATGATGATGGCGGCAGTGTGGCCGGCGTTTGCGCCGGATCTGCCGGCGAACCTGATCAAGGGCGCGGTTCTCATGTCGGGCATTTATGATCTCGAACCGGTCCGGCATGCGGATTTCGTCAATGTCGACCTGAAGTTGACCAAGGACGATATTGCTCCTTTGTCACCGGCATGGATGCCGCAAGCCCATGAAGCGCCTTTCATTACGGCGTTCGGCGGACAGGAATCCGAGGAATTCAAGCGCCAGACTGGGCTGATTGCAGATGCGTGGAAGAACTCGCACCGCGGCGATATCGCGCTGCCCGAGGCTAATCATTTGACCATTTGCGATGCGTTCGCAACGCCGGGCGCCCCCTTATACGAGGCGACGGTTGCTCTGATCAACGATATCCGCTGACCAAACGCGGCGTTGACAATATTTGATCCGTGCCGGCTTTGCGGCAAAGCGGCACGGCAGTATGATGTTTTAAGTTGCGCGCCGGAAAACCCTAGCTGATAATTCTGTTGAAATGCCGCGCCATTATTGGCGCAAACGAAGATCACGCAACATCACGAATCCCGGCATTTTTGTCAGAAAATTGCCAACAACGAGCACAGAAAGCACCGACATGACCGACGCAGCAGACGATCTCGAAGCACTGTTTGATGAAGTGGCCGCGCAGCGCGCCGAGACAGTCGCCCAAACTGCTTCCGCAGCAACCGCTGAACCTGCTGCAGCAGAAGCCGGAGAGGCACAAACTGCGCCGGCAGGCATCCAGGAAGAACAGTCCGACAAGCCGATGTACGAACGCTTGGGCGGCATTGTGCGCATGCTGCACGACTCGTTGCGCCAACTGGGTTATGACCGCTCGTTGTCGGACGTTGCCAGCCAGATTACCGATGCACAGGGGCGGCTCGAGCATATCGCCTCGCTCACCGAACAGGCCGCCAACAAGGTGCTGAACACGGTGGATACCAGCATTCCGGAACAGGAAGCCCTGTCGAAAAAGGCGGAGGAAATGGAAAACCGCTGGACGATGCTGTTCGACGGCAAGCTCAGTATCGAAGAATTCAAGGCGCTCGCCGGCGACTCGAAGCAATTCGCCGCCACCGTCATGCAAGCATCGGAAGCGGAAAAGGCACGCCTGCTCGAAATCATGATGGCGCAGGATTTCCAGGACATTACCGGCCAGCTGATCAAGAAGATCGTAACCATCACCAGCACGGCAGAGCAGGAACTCGCACAGCTCCTGCGTGACAATGCGCCGCCGGAGGTGAAGGCGGCGATGGCCGAAAACAAGCCGGCTGAACTGATGACCGGCCCGTCTGCACCTGGCGCCGCGATGGCGCAGGACGATGTCGACAGCTTGCTTGCAGATCTGGGGTTCTGATGGACGACATGCTCAAGGAATTCGTCGTCGAGGCGCTTGACCTCGCGACGAACGTAGAAGAGCACCTGCTCACGCTGGAACGTCGACCCGACGACAGCGATACGCTCAACGCGCTGTTCCGCTCATTCCATACGATCAAGGGTGGTGCCGGCTTCATGAACCTCGCGGCCATTGTGTCCGCCTGCCATCTGACGGAAAACCTGTTCGATGCGCTGCGGACCGGCAAGGTGCCAGTCACGCCGACCGCCATCGAGGCTGGCCTGCAGGCCAGCGGCTTCGTCGCCGACCAGCTCACGCAGCTGGCCAATGGCGCCGCGCCGGAATCCCTGCAGCCGATGCCAGCGCCGCTGGAAGAAATCCTGAAGCAGGCGATCGAAGGCAAGACGGCAGCACCCGTGGCCGCGACACCCGCTGCAGCATCAGCCCCTGCGCAACCGTCTGCAGAAGCCGCCTTCGCAGCGGCGTCTCCGGATGGGCTCGACTGGGAAGCGCTCTATCGCGCCGTGGTCCCAGTCGGCACACTGCCCGATGCACCTGCAGCGACAGCAGCACCAGTTGCCCCTAACGTGGCAGCCGCAGCCCCGGCAGCAGCAACAACTTCTGTGTCGGCCAAAGCCGCCGGTGACGACCATGGCGCCAAGCCAATCACTGCGCAGGTCAAGGAAGACAGCATCCGTATCGACGCCGTCAAACTTGATGCACTGCTCGAAGTCGCAGGCGAGTCAGTCCAGGCAGCCAACCAGGCCGCCGTGCTGGTGGAAAAGCTTTCCCAGTTCAAGTTCGACGGCCAGGCCGCGACGCTGATGTCGGCATTGCAGGAGACCCTGAGCCGCGCCTCGCGTTACTCAACCGAATTGCAGCGCGCCACGCTGGCTACCCGCATGCAGCCGGTCGGCCGCCTGTTCCAGAAATTCCCGCGCCTCGTGCGCGAACTGGCGCGCGACCTGGGCAAGGATGTGGAACTGGTCATTGAAGGCGCCGAGACGGAAGTCGACCGCGTCGTCGTCGACAGCCTGTACGATCCACTAGTGCACATGCTGCGCAATGCGCTCGACCATGGCATCGAAAGTGCGGAGGAGCGTGCCGCCACGACCAAGCCCGCCAAGGCGAAGATCCTGCTGAAAGCCTGGCAGGAAGGCAGCAGCGTCATCATTGAAGTTTCCGACGACGGCAAAGGCATGGACGCCGCGAAGCTGCGCGCCAAAGCCATCTCGAAGGGGCTGATCAGCGAGAATGCTGCGCAGTCTGCGGAAGAAGCATTCCAGCTGGTGTTCCTGCCCGGCTTCTCCACGAAGGAAGTAGCCTCGAGCGTCTCGGGACGCGGCGTGGGCATGGACGTCGTGAAGACAGCCGTTGAAAAGCACCGCGGCGCAATCCGCATCGACTCCGTCCTGGGTGAAGGCACACGCTTTACGATCCGCCTGCCGATCGAACTGTCGATCGTTCCGACGATGCTGGTCCGCACGTCCGGCGCGGCGCTGGCGATGCCGATGGCCGTGGTGCAGCGTGTAGTGGAATTGCCCGACACGTTCGACGAAGTCGGCGGCGCACCGGTCTTGCGCGATCAGGGAAGGCCGCTGGCAGTCCGCTCACTGGCCGGCATCCTCGGCTACGAACGCGGCCGGGAGAAAGTCGGCATCGTCATCGCCGCGCACCAGCCCTACATCCTCGCTGTGGACGCGGTGGATGGTACGGCCGACTTGGTGATCAAGCCGCTGACCGCGCTGTCAGTCCCGGGAGTCAACGGAACTGCACGTTCTGCCGAAGGTGAGCTGGTGCTGGTGATCAGCCTTGCGTTCCTGCTCGACGGCTGCAAGACAAGCAGCATCCGTCTCGCCGCCTGATCCCCACCTATCCTGTACGCTCCGGACATGTCTTTGCCCGGAGCGCTCCTCATGAAAGAGCTCGTCCGACTGCGGCGCAAACACCGCAGGCATGACAGCATTGCTCCCGACGGCTGTTATTGCTGCGGGCGACCGCTCATCACCTTGCGCACCGACGCTCCACCGGCGAGAAACAACGCAAGCATCACCGGCACCCAGCCAAAGAGCAGGTTGTAAAAGCCGAATTTCGCCATGAAACCGTTGCAGACGACCGCTCCGCCAACCATCGTACATCCGTGGTCATGCGTAAGCAGCGCCACCATGCCCCAGATGGCAAGCAAAACAAGAAAAATCGTCCAAGCGATAGCAGGTTTAAGTAGTGAGTTCATCGATCAAGACAGCAGAAACGAAAAACGCCACGGCATCTGTTTGGCGCCGGTGCACCGGATGCCTCCCTGATCGAAAGTGGCGGCTTACCTCTTTGCCAGCCGCTCGGCTTTCTCTTTCGACCATGCGGCAATCTTCTCATGAATGCCCTTCTGTTCGCTAAACATCTGTGAGTTGGAAGCCAGCTGCGCCGACAGCTCCAGCCGGATACCGTTCGGGTCGAAGAAGTAGATGGACTTGAAAATACGGTGGTCGGTAAGTCCCAGCACCTCGATGCCATGCGCCTCCAGGCGTGTCTTCATCGCTTCCAGCTGCTCCACAGTATCGACGCGGAGCGCAATATGGTTGACCCATGCCGGTGTATTTTCGCTTGGAGCAGGCGCCACATTGTCCCCGAGGTCGAAGAACGCAAGGCAGGAACCGTCCGTCATGCGAAAGAAGATATGGACGTAAGGGCAATACTCGCCAGTCGAGGGGACGATGTCGCTTCGGATGTAATGAAACAGCGGCAGGCCAAGGATGTCCTCGTAAAAATGCCGGGTCTCTTCCGCATCCCGGCAGCGATACGCGAAGTGGTGCAAGCCGTTGATCGGCACTGCGGCGGGCAGTGCTCCTGGCAGGCCGACCTGGGTAGTGGTAAATGCTTCCATGTTCCCTCCAGTTCCTATTGGGCTGTGTTTGACAGGTGTGGCATCGTCAGTGATGCGCCTTTGGCGCACCGCCTTGCGCCACCTGCTGGTCGATCGCACCGAAGATGGACTTGCCGTTTTCATCCAGCATCTCGATGCGAATCGTGTCGCCGAAATGCATGAATGGCGTCTTCGC
This sequence comes from Noviherbaspirillum sp., assembly GCA_035654275.1. GTDB lineage: Bacteria > Pseudomonadota > Gammaproteobacteria > Burkholderiales > Burkholderiaceae_D > Noviherbaspirillum. The sequence goes on along the minus strand of DASRXG010000018.1, from coordinate 20,013 downwards.
CTCGCCTTCTTCGATCATCTCCAGGCAGCGCTTTTCTGCGATGCAGGTATACCCCTTCTTGCCCCCCTTGTTCGATACGGTGCCCGAGCCGATGATGGAACCTGCGCGCGCGCTGCGCGTCTTGGTCAGGTGCGCAATCAGTTGCGGAAAACTGAACACCATGTCGGCACCGGCATTCGGCTGGCCTACGAGCTTGCCGTTCCAGGTCGCGCGCAGCGGCAGATGCACCTTGCCGTCCTTCCACGCATCCCCCAGTTCATCCGGCGTGACGGCCACCGGGGAAAAGCTCGACGCCGGCTTCGACTGGAAAAATCCGAAGCCTTTCGCCAGCTCGGCAGGAATCAGGTTGCGCAGCGATACATCATTGACCAGCATGAGCAGTTTGATATGCGGCAGCGCGCGTTGCGCGCTTGTTCCCATCGGCACATCGTCGGTGATCACGGCGACCTCGCCTTCGAAATCGATCCCCCACTCCTCCGAGCCCAGCACAATGTCATCCGTCGGACCGATGAAGTCGTCCGATCCTCCCTGATACATCAGCGGATCGTGCCAGAAGGACTCCGGCATTTCTGCGTTGCGCGCTTTGCGGACGAGTTCGACATGGTTCACATAGGCCGAGCCGTCGGCCCATTGATACGCGCGCGGCAGCGGCGCCATGCAGCGTTTTGGATCAAATTCGAAGCTGCGGTGCGCCTTGCCCGCGTTGAGTTGCTCATATAGCTGCTCCAGCTGCGGGGCGATGAACGACCAGTCATCCAGCGCGCGCTGCAGGGTCGGCGCGATTCCGTCGGCGACATGCGCCGTCTTCAGGTCGCGTGCAACAACAATCAGTTGGCCGTCTCGGGTGCCGTCTTTCAAGGTCGCAAGCTTCATCGGGAGTCCTTTTCTGGTTGCGTAATCGGCTGCTGACTAGGGAAGCTGCCTATGGGATCTGGCTTAACCGGGGAAACTGTTTTACCATCCCTACAATTACGTATTATTAAATTGATTCACCATATCGTAATCACAATCCACGATGAAATCAACCAACGACGCCCTTGATCTGCGGCAAGGCATCCAGTCGGTCGAGGTGGCCGGGCCGTTGCTGCGAGCCTTGGCGCAGGCACCCGGACCGCTTTCGCTCTCCACACTGGCAAACAATGCAGGCATGCCTGCAGCCAAGGCACACCGCTATCTTGTCAGCCTGATCCGCGTCGGACTGGTGGAACAGGATGCGGATACCGGCTTGTATGACCTCGGGGTGCTGGCACTGGAACTGGGGCTGGTTTCCCTGGGAAGGCTGGATGCGGTGAAGCTGGCGGACGAGACGATGAGCAGCTTGCGGGATGCGACGAGTGAAACGGTTGCGCTGGCCATCTGGGGCAATTTCGGCCCGACCTATATTCGCCTGCTGCAGTCGCGACGGCCGGTGACGATCAATCTGCAGATCGGCAGCGTGATGCCGATGACGTACACTGCGACCGGGCTGTGCTTTGCCGCCTTCCTGTCGGAGCGCGAAACGGAAGAACTCCTGCGCGATGAACTCGCACTGAACCGCGGGGAAAAGCTCGATGCGCCCCACACGCGCAAAGAGCTGGCGCCATTGCTGGAAGAAACCAGGAAGCATGGCCTGGCGCGCATGATCGGCCGCCTCGACCCAGCCGCGGTACGTCAGCCTGGCGCGACTCGCGCCGCGGAACGCCTGCTGGCCGGCTTCAATGCCTTCTCGGCACCGGTGTTCGACCATGACGGCCACATGCGCTTTGCCCTGACGGTGGTCGGCTCGTCGGCGCATGTGGATGAAGCATGGGAGGGAGATATTGCGCAGCAGACGAAAGCCCATGCCCAGCGCCTGTCGCAGCGCCTCGGCTTTCGACCACAAGATCAGAGCGCCACGCAAGCCTGAGTTGCGTGGCACCCGAAGAGTAAAGCTGTTAGAACATACTTCCGACGTTCAGCAGAGTCAGCACGCCCAGCACGGCAAAGATGAGCGCAGCAATTGCGTGGACCACCTTCAGCGAAATCTTCTGTGTAATCTTGCCGCCCAGCAGCACCGCAGGGACGTTGGCGATCATCATGCCGAGCGTCGTGCCCGCCACGACCGCCGCGAATGCCGAGTATTTCGCCGCCAATGCAATCGTCGCAATCTGGGTCTTGTCACCCATTTCGGCAAGGAAGAAGGCAATCAATGTGGCGCCGAACACGCCAAAGCGCGCGGGCTTGGTATCGACGTCATCGAGCTTATCGGGAACCAACATCCACGCGGCCATTGCCAGGAACGACAGCCCAAGGATCCAGCGCAAGGCATCATTGCCGATCAGCGCGGTCAGCCAGCTGCCGATTGCACCGGCGAACGCATGGTTCAACAAGGTGGCGACGAGGATGCCGAGGATGATGGGAACGGGACGGCGGAATTTTGCTGCCAGCAACAGGGACAAGAGCTGCGTCTTGTCGCCCATTTCGGCAAGGGTGACGATGCCGGTCGAAATAAGGAATGCTTCCATGAATGCTCCAGGGCCGGATCAATACCGATGACCACGTGCCCTCCAGCCCAAAGCAGGGACAACATGGTCAAAGGTCTCGCCAAACCTGGAGTCGCTTGCACCATGACCGAAGTCAAGTCTGTTGATGCAAGCCCCTCTCGCGATGTTTTCACAATTTCGGAGGGCGGCTACTCCCCAATGACGGCAGGGATTTTACTCCTTCACTAAAGTATCTGCAAAGCAAATTCCGGATAGGGATTCAGAGCTCGTAGCTGTCCTTCTCGCCGCTCATTACCTTTTCGATCAACTTCCGGTTCAACGAGGGCGAGAGCAACTCAATGAAGCTGTATACATAACTACGCAGATAAGCTCCCTGCTTGAGCGCGACTCGAGATACGTTAGAACCAAACAGATGCCCCGCAGAAATAGCATTGAGGCCCTTGTCCCGCTCAGCGTCGAACGCCATGCCGGCGATGATGCCCACGCCCATGCCGAGTTCGACATACGTCTTGATAACGTCTGCGTCGATTGCCTCAAGGAAAATATCCGGTTTCAGCCCACGAATCGAAAAAGCATGGTCGATCTTGGCACGGCCGGTAAATGCACTGTCATATGTAATAAGAGGATAAGCGGCGATTTCCTCCAGCGTAATCGACTTGGATTTGAGCAGAGCATGGTCCGGCGGAACGACCACCACATGTTCCCATTGATAGCATGGCAACGAAATCAGGCCATCTGCACTTGCAATCGCTTCGGTCGCGATCGCCATATCCGCTTGGTCCTTCAACACCATATCGGCGATCTGACGCGGATTACCTTGCAATAAAGACAATCTCACCTTCGGGTACTTCTGTGTAAAGGCCTGCACGACCTTGGGCAATGCGTAACGTGCCTGCGTATGCGTCGTCGCGATCGTGAAACTGCCGCTGTCCTGCGCCGCGAATTCCTTGCCGATCCGCTTCAAGCCATCGATCTCCTGCATGATCAGTTCGACGGAACGCAGTACCGCCCTTCCCGGTTCGGTCAGGCCGCGAATCCGCTTGCCATGCCTAGTAAAGATGTCGACACCGAGTTCCTCCTCAAGCTCGATGATGGCCTTTGAGACGCCGGGCTGGGAGGTATAGAGGGCTTTCGCGGCTTCGGTCAGATTGAAGTTTTGCCGGACGGCCTCACGGACGAAGCGCAATTGATGAAGATTCATCGCTTTCCCTGATGTTTTACTGCTTCCTAGCATTTTTACTTATACCGAGAAGGCATATAAGCAAATAAATACTAAGTAGTTTGGAATAAGGAATTAGTTTATTACGATTCGAGCTACTTTGCGTGAGGTCACATGACTCTTTCTTATGTAATTTCCGGTTTTGCAGTCGGCGCCCTTGTTGGCCTGACCGGCGTCGGCGGTGGCTCCCTGATGACGCCGCTATTGACGTTGCTCTTCGGCGTATCCCCCACGGTTGCCGTAGGTACCGACCTTGCTTTTGCGTCAATTACCAAGGGCGCCGGCACCCTCGCCCATCGTTTCCGCCGTACCGTCCATTGGGATATCGTCCGGCACCTGTGCTACGGTGCCCTTCCTGCCGCCGTCCTGGCCGCCCTTGCCTTGAAGCACTTTGGCGTGCTGGACCAGGAAATCGGCCAGATCATCCGCTATTCGATTGCCGGATCAGTACTGCTGACCGTCTTCGCACTGCTGTTCCGCGGCCGGATGCAAGCTTGGGTAAAAGCCCATCCGGAGAAGCAACTCCAAGGTGCAAAACTGACGGCAATGACAATCGTCGTCGGTGCAGTGCTCGGCACACTGGTGACGGTCTCCTCCATCGGCGCCGGCGCAATCGGCGCGACAATCCTCGTATTGCTGTATCCTCGCCTGTCCCCCGCAGAAATCGCTGGTACGGACATAGCCTACGCCGTGCCATTGACGGCCATCGCCGCCTTCGGCCACTGGTGGTTGGGTTCGATCAACTGGGAATTGCTGGGGGCGCTACTGCTTGGCTCCGTGCCGGGCATCACCATCGGGTCGCTGGCCGCACGTGCCGTACCCGAAAAAATTCTCCGCGGATTATTGGCGACGACGCTGACCGGCGTCGCCGCAAAGCTGGTTTTTTAAGATTGGAAAAAGAAGATGTACCGTTACGACCAATATGATCATCAGATCGTCAAGGAACGCGTTGCACAGTACCGCGACCAGGTACGCCGTCGCATTGCCAATGAACTGAGCGAGGACGAATTCCGTCCGCTGCGCCTGCAAAACGGCCTGTACCTGCAGCGCCATGCGTACATGTTGCGTATCGCCATCCCTTACGGACATCTCGCATCGAAGCAAATGCGCATGTTTGCACACATCGCGCGTGAACACGACCGCGGCTACGGCCACTTCACGACGCGCCAGAACATGCAGTTCAACTGGATCAAGATGGAAGAAACGCCGGACATCCTGGCCAAGCTGGCGTCGGTGGAAATGCACGCGATCCAGACTTCCGGCAACTGCGTCCGCAACATTACCTCTGACGAGTTCTGCGGCGTCGCACAGGACGAGATTGTCGATCCGCGCCCGTACTGCGAAATTCTGCGCCAGTGGAGTACCTTCCACCCGGAATTCGCCTTCCTGCCGCGCAAGTTCAAGATCGCCATCAATGGCGCCAAGGAAGACCGTGCCGCGATCATGATGCACGACATCGGACTGTCGATCGTGAAGAACGAACAGGGCGAGATCGGCTTCCGCGTCTTCGTCGGCGGCGGATTGGGTCGCACGCCGATCCTGGGCAGCGAAATCCGCGCCTTCCTGCCGTGGCAACACATGATGAGCTACATCGAGGCGATCCTGCGCGTCTATAACCAATACGGCCGCCGCGACAACATGTACAAGGCGCGTATCAAGATCCTCGTAAAAGCCATCGGCATTGAAGAATTCGCACGCCAGGTCGAAGAGGAATGGGCAGACCTGAAGGATGGTCCGAGCACGCTGACCGAGGAAGAACTTCATCGCGTTGCCGCCTACTTCACCGCGCCGCCTTACGAAACACTGCCTGCAACGGATGCGGCCGTCGAGCAATTCAAGGCCGAGAACAAGGCGTTCTCCAACTGGCTCAAGCGCAACGTCAAGCCGCACAAGGTGCCGGGTTATGCCGCCGTCGTACTGTCGCTGAAGAAGACCGGTGTGCCTCCGGGGGATATCACTGCAGAGCAGATGGACTTCGTCGCCGATCTGGCCGACCGTCACAGCTTCGGCGAAGTGCGCATCACGCACGAGCAAAACGTGGTGCTGGCCGACGTGAAGCAGGCCGATCTGATCACGGTGTGGGAAGAAGTCAAGAAGCAAGGCCTGGCAACACCGAACATCGGCTTGCTGACCGACATTATCTGCTGCCCGGGCGGCGACTTCTGCGCGCTGGCCAATGCAAAGTCGATCCCGATTGCTGCCGACATTGCCGAACGCTTCGACAATCTCGACTTCCAGCATGACATCGGCGAAATCGAGCTGAACATTTCCGGCTGCATCAACTCCTGCGGCCACCACCATATCGGCCACATCGGCATTCTCGGTGTCGACAAGGACGGCAGCGAGTGGTACCAGGTGTCGATCGGCGGCTCGCAGGGCAACCAGTCGGCTATCGGCAAGATCATCGGCCCGTCGTTCTCCGCGCACCAGATGCCGGAAGTGATCGACCGTATCCTGCAGGTGTATGTCCGCGAGCGCATCGAAGACGAGCGCTTCATCGACACGGCACGCCGCATCGGCGTTACACCATTCAAGGACTTTGTGTACGCCACCCCGATCAAGATTGAACATCCCGCTGGAGAAGACGCCTATGCGTAACATCATCAAGAACAAGGCCGTCGTCGCGGATGACTGGACCGTACTGCGCCTGACCGAGAACGACACGCCGGAGACGGTTGCCGTCCCGGAAGGCAAAGTCATCGTGCCGCTGAAAGTCTGGCAGGCACAGCGCGCAGCGCTCGAAGGCCGTGCAGAACTCGGCGTCTGGATCGCCAGCAGCGAGCGCCCGGAGGAATTGAAGGGCGAACTTGGCCGTTTTAAAGTGGTTGCCATCGATTTCCCGAAGTTCGCCGACGGCCGCGGCTACTCGCTCGCCTATAACCTGCGCGCCCGCCTTGGCTACACCGGCGAACTGCGTGCCATCGGCGACGTGCTGCGCGACCAATTGTTCCTCATGCAGCGCGTTGGCTTCGATGCATTCGCGGTACGCGAGGACAAGAACATTCATGATGCGTTGAAGGGCCTGACTGATTTCTCCGAGGTGTATTCGAACTCCTGGGACAAGAAATCGCCACTGTTCCGCCGTGTCACCCGCGGTGTCGGAGCCGCTGCATGAGCAGCCTCGACATCCTGGTCGAAAACACGCAGGCGACGCTGGCTCGCATCGCCCGTGATTTTTCGCCCACGGTCTTTGCGTCCAGCCTGGCGGTAGAAGACATGGTGCTGGCAGACATGATCCTGCGTGCAAAGCTGCCAATCGGGATCTTCACACTCGAAACCGGCCGCCTGCACAAGGAAACGCTCGGCATGGTCGACTGCATCAAGGAGATCTACGGCTATGACGTGCAGCTCTACAAACCGGAAGCCGCAGCCGTTGAAGCTTATGTGAAAGAGAACGGCCTGAATGCGTTCTATGACAGCGTGGAGATGCGCAAGGAATGCTGCCGCATCCGCAAGGTCGAGCCACTGAACCGTGCGCTGGCTGGCAACAAGGCCTGGGTGACCGGACAGCGCCGCGCGCAATCGACCACGCGTGCCGACCTGGCTGTCGAGGAAAACGACGCAGCGCACGGCATGACGAAGTTCAATCCGCTGGCCGACTGGTCGGAAGAGGATGTGTGGAACTACATCCGCAGCAACAATGTTCCGTACAACCCGCTGCACGACAAAGGTTATCCGTCGATCGGCTGCGAGCCTTGCACCCGCGCGATCCAGCCGGGCGAGGATATCCGTGCCGGCAGGTGGTGGTGGGAGAACCCGGAATCGAAGGAATGCGGCCTGCACGTCGTCGATGGCAAGCTCGTCAGAATCAAATCCATAGCCTAAAAAAACCATGAATACCGCAGTCGACAAACTCTTTTTGGATGCTGCCAGCAACCGTCACCTGGACTGGCTGGAATCGGAAGCGATCCACATCATGCGCGAGGTGGCCGCCGAGTGCACCAACCCTGCCCTGCTTTTTTCGGGCGGCAAGGACTCGGTTGTGCTGCTACGCATCGCAGAAAAGGCATTCCGTCCGGGGAAATTCCCTTTCCCGCTGGTCCACATCGACACCGGTCACAACTTCCCGGAAGTGATTGAATTCCGCGATCGCCGCGCGAAGGAACTGGAAGAGCGCCTGATCGTGCGTTCGGTGGAAGACTCCATCAAGCGTGGCACGGTGCGCCTGCGCAATCCGCAAACGGATTCGCGCAATGCGGCACAAGCCGTGACCTTGCTGGAAACCATTGCAGAGTTCAATTTTGACGCCTGCATCGGCGGCGCCCGCCGAGATGAAGAAAAGGCACGCGCCAAGGAACGCATTTTCTCGTTCCGCGACGAATTCGGCCAATGGAACCCGAAGGCACAGCGGCCGGAACTGTGGGACTTGTATAACACCCGCGTGCATCCGGGCGAAAACATGCGCGTGTTCCCGATCTCCAACTGGACCGAGCTCGATGTCTGGCAATACATCGCCCGCGAAAAGCTGGCACTGCCGTCGATTTACTTTGCGCATGAGCGCCAGGTCATTCCGCGCAATGGCTTGCTGGTTCCGCTCACCGATCTGACTCCGGCCCGCGAAGGCGAAACGGTAGAAACCCGTGTGGTGCGCTTCCGCACCGTCGGCGACATCTCGTGCACCTGCCCGGTAGCCTCCGACGCTGCGGACGTGAATGCAATCATTGCAGAAACGGCCGTTACGCAAATCACGGAACGCGGCGCAACGCGCATGGATGACCAGACGTCCGAAGCATCGATGGAAAAACGCAAGAAGGAAGGGTATTTCTGATGAACGCCGTAGTTGCAGAACATCTGGCGCCGGCCAAGGTAGCCACCGAGCGAGGCCTGCTCCGCTTTATTACCGCCGGCTCCGTCGACGACGGCAAGAGCACGCTGATCGGCCGCCTGCTGTTTGACAGCAAGGGCATTTTCGCCGACCAGCTCGATGCCATCTCGCGCGCCAAGCACAAGCGCACGGTCGGAGATACTGTGGACCTCTCCCTGCTGACCGACGGCCTGGAAGCGGAACGTGAGCAAGGCATCACGATCGACGTGGCGTACCGTTACTTCGCAACGCCAAAGCGCAAGTTCATCATCGCCGACACACCCGGCCATGAACAGTACACCCGCAACATGGTGACCGGCGCCTCGACGGCCGACGCGGTGATCATCCTGGTCGACGTGTCGAAAGTGAAGCTGGGTGACGACGGCAGCGTCGAGCTGCTGACACAGACCAAGCGCCACTCCACCATTGCACACCTGCTGCGGATTGAGCACGTGATCGTCGCCGTCAACAAGATGGACCTGGTCAATTATGACCGTACCGTCTACGAGCGCATCGTTGCTGCCTACCAGCAGTTCGCAAAACAGCTGGGGTTGACCGACGTGCATGCGATTCCCCTGTCGGCACTGGCAGGCGACAATGTTGTGGAAGCCAGCGACAAGATGCCGTGGTATCAGGGGCCGACCTTGATCGAACTGCTGGAATCGCTCTCCGTCTACGACGAGGCGCATGACGAGCCGTTCCGCTTCCCCGTGCAGCTGGTCGCACGTCATAACGGCCATGAAGCAAACGACTTCCGTGGCTACATGGGCCGCATCGAGTCGGGCAAGGTGCACAAGGGCGACAAACTCGTAGTCCAGCCCAGCGGACAGACTGCCACGGTGAAGGACATCCTGACTCTCGACGGGTCACTGGAATCGGCTATCGCGGGACAATCCATCACACTGCTGCTGGAAGAGTATCTCGACATCTCGCGCGGCGACATGCTCGCTGCCGCGGATCGGCCGGCAACGCTATTGAAGACCGTCACCGCGGATGTTTGCTGGTTGTCGGAAGAGCCTTTGGATATGCGCCGCAAGTACTGGCTGAAGCACACCACAAAGCAAGTGGCTGCGCGCGTTGCGAAGATCGACACCCTGCTCGACATCAATACGCAGGAAAGGCGTCCGGCGGATGGCCTGAAGCTGAACGATATCGCCACCATATCGATCAACGTGCAGCAGCCGTTGGCCGCCGATGCCTACGATGCCATCCGCGCGACGGGTTCCTTCATCCTGATCGATGAGGTCTCGCACCAGACGGTTGCGGCTGGCATGATCCGCATCGCCTGAACAGCGTAGCCGCATGAGATCCGCCACCCCGGGGCACCAGAAAAGCGGCAAGGTGTATCTGCTCGGTGCCGGCCCCGGCGCCGCAGACCTGATCACGGTGCGTGGGGCGCGCATCCTGGCGCGTGCCGACGCTGTCCTCTACGATGCGCTGGTGACCGAAGAGATGCTGGAACTCTGCCCGCAAGCGGTAAAAATCTCCGTCGGCAAACGTTCCGGGCAGCGGTCCACAGCGCAGGCAGTGATCAACCAGACGCTGGTCGAATGTGCGAAAAAATACCACCTCGTGGTACGCCTCAAGGGTGGCGACCCAATGATGTTCGGGCGTGCTGACGAAGAACTGCGCGCGCTTGAAGCGGAGGGAATTGAGGTCGAGATTATTCCTGGCATCACCACCGCCCTGGCCGCCGCGGCCTCTACAAAACAGCCGCTCACCAAACGCGGTGTTGCTCGCAGTGTGGCGTTTTTCACGTCAAGCACTGCGCCGGGTCATCCCGAGCAAACCACCCTGCCGGACTGCGATACGCTGATCCAGTACATGGGCGGCAAGGAAGCCGTCACTACCGCGCAGAAACTGCTGGCACAAGGCCGTCCGGCGACGCTTCCGGTCGTCGTCATTGAAAATTGCAGCCGCGCCAACGAGCGCGTACTTCGGTTGAAACTAGGTGAGCTGGAACGCGGCATTGCGGAGTGCCAAGGACCGGTATTGGTCATGATCGGCGCAGCAATGGCTCCGCGCGATAAGTGATAAGTAGTTGGCCAGTAAAAGCGCTTCGAGAGAATTTTCATCCCGGATCGACACAGGGCTGGCGGCTGCCTGCGCATGCGCCTGATCGACTGGCTTGAGCGACTGTTTTTTACGCGACCGGCACCAACAGCACAGTCAGTCTGCAATGGTTCCAATGCAGTAGCGCGCAATCGCATTCAACACATCCGCGTTTTCCCCGACTGCAGCAGCAGCATGAAGGCGGACACCGGGATAGTCCACCCGCAGTTGCTCAATCATTACCGGCAGGTCGCGCAGTACATGCCCTCCCTGCCCGAAGAAAATCGGGACAACCGTCACTTCGGTGCAGCCGCGTTGCACCAGTTCAGCCATCAACTCAGGCAGACGCGGCGTCATCAGTTCAAGGAATGCCAGTGATACAGCGACATCCGGCCGCTGTTCCTGGACAAGTTGCTGCAAACGCTGGAAAGGTTCGGCCCAGCGCGGGTCGCGGGCACCGTGGGCGAACAGGACGAGTGCACGCATTCCGTCTCCTAATGCTTTTGTACCCACAACAGAGCACTGATCGCAATCAGCAGGAAGATACTGCTGGGTAGCACCGCCGTTGCCAGCGGTGGCCAGGTATTGAGCAAGCCCAAGTGGGAGAAAAGGCTGTTGAGTAACTGGAAGCTCACGCCGATCATGATGCCGATAAAGATCTTCAGGCTCACTCCACCCGCACGGAAGTGCAAGTAAGCAAACGGAAGCGCGAGTGCCATCATCACCATGACTGCGAGCGGATAGAACAGCTTTTTCCAAAATGCAATCTCATAGCGTTCGGTACTCTGGCTGTTTTCCTCCAGGTGCCGCGTGTACATGGCCAAGCCGTACGCGGACATGCGATCCGGATCCGCGAACAATACCGACAGGATGTCAGGGGTAATCTCCGACACGAGGTCCCTCGCCGTGGTCGTTTTTGTCGACACTGTGGCAGTGAGGTCAGGAGTTTTGGCGGAGAAACTGGTTTCTGTCACGTTAGCCAGCCGCCAGAGATTCTCGCCTTGGTAATCGCCATATTCCGCAGTTAGGACGGCAGTGAGTTGCAAGTCGCGATCGAACTCATACACTTTCACTCCCTGCAAGCGGCCGTCCGACGTAACGTCCTTGACGTTAAGGAAGCGCGAACCGATGGTTTCGCCACTCATGCCGCGTTCACGGATGACATCCTTGGTCCACAAGCCGGAACGGAACTCTTTCGACACTGTCGCATCCCGCGCTTGCAGCTTTAACCGTTCGGCCATTTCACTGGTGGCCGGCGCAATGAATTCGCCGAACAGGAAAGTAATTAGCACGAGCACGATGCCCACTCTGGCCAGCATCCAGCCCGCCATGCCAGTCGACAGGCCGGAAGCCCGCATGATGGTGAACTCCGACTTGGCGGCAAGTTGCGCCAGCGCATAGATCGTGCCAATCAGCGCGGCGATGGGCATCAGGTCATAGACATATCCGGGCAACCCCAGCGCCACATACAGGAAGGCATGTTGCAGCTGGTAGTTGCCACGTCCGACATCGCGCAGTTCCTGGATGAGGTCGAAAAAAGCGAACAGCGCAAGGAAGGCAATCAGTGTGAAGAATACCGCGCCGGTAATTTCAGACGATACATAGCGGTGCAAGACTTTCATTGTGCAGCCGCCTTTCTCGCGAAATAGGCACGCTTGAATGCGCCCCACGCCGCCGCAGGATGATACGGACTATTGATCAGCAAACGCCATGAGAACAGCACCACAACAAGCAGCGCTGCGAGCAGGTGCAGCGGCCACCATGCCATCGACAGCGACAGCTTTTGCTGTACCACTGCGGCCTGGAACACGCTGACCATGTTGCTGTAAATAACAAATAACAGCAGGGCAATCAGCAGGTTGCCGGAACGTCCGCCGCGCGGATTAACGAAACTTAGCGGAATTGCAAGCAGCATCAGTAACATGCCCATCACCGGAACGGAGATGCGCCACAACAGTTCGGCGCTGTTGAATCGGTTCAGATTCGCCAACAGCTGCGGCGTCGTCAGGGAACTCGCCGACAGGTCGCCGATCATTGCCTGCGACTGACGAGCCACCAGCACCCCATAGCGCTGGAACTCCATTACCCGGAAGTCGGGCTGGGTCGGAATCCCGTCATAACGCCGCCCCTGGCTCATCACCAGGAACTTGTCGCCACGTTCATCGATATTGATCGAACCTTCCTTGGCGACGACGATGCTGGTTCGCCCATCCTTTACCGTATTGACGAACACATTCTTCACTTTGGTAGCGTCACCGCTTACGCCTTCCACGAAGAAGATGCGATTGGCCGAGGACGATTCCTGGAATTTGCCGGGGGAGACCTTGGCGATATCCTCCCGCTTCTGGAAGCGCTCCTGGAATTCCGCACTTTGCCGGTTCGCCCATGGCGTCACCACAAAACTGAGGGTGGCCGTCAGCAGGATGATCGGCATCCCGAAAAGCAGGACCGGCTTGATCCAGCGGGACAGACTCAGCCCGGAGGCGAACCACACCACCATTTCGGAATCCTGGTAACTGCGGGTGACAACCACGAGCACGGAAATGAAGCCGGTAAGGATAAGGATGATCGGCAGGTACTTGAGGGCAGCGAAGCCGATCAGGGCGACGACGTCCGCAGATGCGACCTTCCCCCCGGCGGCACGGCCGAGGATCTTGATCAGCATGACGGTGATCGTAATCGTGAAGAGCGTGGTGAAGACGGCGCCAGCGGTACTGACCAATTCGCGTCGAAGAGCGCGCTGAAAAATCATTGAATAGAAGCGGAGAGTGTTATGGACTATTTCATGGGCTGCCCGAAGGGTTCCTGCCAGACGATCGCCCTGCGGCGTGCCTTGCTCCTGGCGCTGCATCCCGTCTGGCGCGAACGCGGCGTGTGAAATAGTTCATAACACTCTCTATAATTACGTCTCGAGAAGGAGCGACCCATGGACTTTAGCATAAAACCTATCGACGCTAAAATCGGCCTTGCCGGCGTCAAAACAGGCTGTATTGCAGTTGCCGTATTCGAAAACAAGAAGCTGTCCCAAGCCGCACGGGAGCTCGATGGTAAAGGTGAAATCACCGCCGCGCTGAAGTCTGGCGACATTACCGGAAAATCGGGAACAACCCTGTTGTTGCGTGGCATCAACGGCGCCGCCGCCGAGCGCGTCCTGCTGGTTGGCCTCGGCTCCGATGAAAGCATCACCGACAAAAATTTCATCTCGGCGGCACAGGCCGTTGCGCGCGTTTTTTCCACACTTGGTGCCAACGATGGCGCCATTGCATTGCCGGTGGAGGACATCAAGGACCGTGACGCCGATTGGGCAGTGCGTGCGTCAATCCTGGCAATGCGCGAAGCCGCCTATCGCTACGACACCACCAAGAGCAAGAAGGAACCGGCGCCGAACGGCGTGAAGAAGGTGGCATTCCACCTCGCCGCGCCTGTTGCCGGCGCAACAAAGAATGCGGTTGCCGAAGCGGTCGCTGTTGCCAACGGCATGGACCTGACGAAGGATCTCGGCAACCTGCCCAGCAATATCTGCACGCCGACCTATCTGGCGGACACGGCGAAGAAGCTTGCAAAAGAGTTTGGGTTCGGCGTTGAAGTGCTGGAGCGAAAACAGCTTGAAGCCCTGAAGATGGGCAGCTTCCTGTCCGTGACCAAGGGCAGCGAAGAACCGCCGAAGTTCATTGTGCTGAAACACATGGGCGGCAAGGCAAAGGACGCGCCGACCGTATTGGTCGGCAAGGGCATTACCTTCGATACCGGCGGCATTTCACTCAAGCCTGGCGCCAGCATGGACGAGATGAAATACGACATGTGCGGCGCGGCGTCGGTGCTTGGCACGTTCCGCACGATCGGCGAACTCGGCCTGAAGCTAAACGTCATCGGCGTCATACCGGCGTGCGAGAACATGCCCTCCGGCCGTGCATCCAAGCCGGGCGACATCGTGACTTCGATGTCCGGCCAGACCATTGAAATCCTGAACACCGACGCGGAAGGCCGCCTGATCCTGTGCGACGCCCTCACCTACGTCGAGCGCTTCAAGCCGGCTGCGGTAGTGGATATCGCCACGCTGACCGGCGCTTGCATCACCGCACTCGGCCATCACAATACCGGCCTGTTCACCCGCCATGACGACGCACATGACCAGCTGGCCAACGAGCTGCTCGCCGCAGGCAAGGCGACCGGCGATACTGCGTGGCGCATGCCGATTGAAGATACATACCAGGAACAGCTGAAATCCAACTTTGCCGATATGGCCAATATCGGCGGCCCGCCCGCTGGCAGCATTACCGCTGCCTGCTTCCTCGAGCGCTACACGAAGAAATATACGTGGGCGCATCTCGACATCGCCGGCACCGCGTGGAAGAGCGGCGCAGCCAAAGGCGCAACCGGCCGTCCGGTGCCGCTGCTGACCCGCTTCCTGCTGAACCGTGCAAACGGCGGCGCGACCGGCAAGAAGGCCGCATGAAGCTCGCTACCTGGAACGTCAATTCGCTGAAAGTCCGCCTGCCGCACGTACTGCAGTGGCTGGCGGACAATCCTGTTGACGTCCTGTGCCTGCAGGAGCTCAAGCTCACCGACGACAAATTCCCGCTGGCAGACATCGAAAAGGCCGGCTACCAAGCGGTTTTTTCGGGGCAGAAGACTTATAACGGCGTCGCCATTCTCTCGAAGCATCCGATGAGCGAGGTAGTGAAGAACAATCCGCGCTTCGAGGATGAACAGCAGCGCATCATTGCCGCAACCATCGAGGGAATGCGGGTGGTGTGCGCCTACTTCCCGAACGGACAGGCAGTCGGCTCGGACAAATACCAGTACAAGTTGAAATGGATAGCAGCCCTGCATGGCTGGATTGCTGATGAACTGAAACAGCATGAGAGCTACGCCTTGCTCGGTGATTACAACATCGCGCCGGATGAGCGCGATGTGCACGACCCGGCCGCGTGGGAAGGCCAGGTGCTGTTCTCGGAACCGGAACGCACCGCATTCCGGCAACTACTGGATCTCGGCTTCAAGGATGCATTCCGCCTGTTCGAGCAGCCGGAGAAGACATTCAGCTGGTGGGATTACCGCATGATGGCATTTCGCCGCAACATGGGAGTGCGGATCGACCATATCCTGCTGTCGCCCCCGCTCGCAGCACGCTGCACCGCATGCGTGATCGACCGCGTACCACGCAAGTGGGAGCAGCCTTCCGACCACGCTCCCGTGATCGCGACACTGACCTGAGCGCAATGCACGCCTGTCAGCCAGGACAGGCGTGCCTTTCACTTGTACAGCCATACCCGCAGCTGCGATAACAACTGCTCGGTCTCGATCGGCTTGGACGCATAATCCGACGCGCCCGCGGCAAGACACTTCTCGCGGTCCCCGATCATTGCCTTGGCGGTGAGCGCAATGATCGGCAAATCCGTGAACTGCGGTTCGCTGCGGATTCTCTGCGTGGTTTCATAGCCATCCATTTCCGGCATCATGATGTCCATCAGTACGATGTCGATGCCTGGCGTGTCATGCAGGCGTTCAAGTGCATCCTTGCCATTCTCTGCAGTGACAACCTTCATCCCTTGGTTTTCGAGCAGGCCTGTCAGTGCAAACAGGTTGCGGACATCGTCATCCACGACCAGCGCCAGTTTGTCCTTCAGTACTTCACTTGATGGCGAAAGCTGCTCCAGCATTGCCCGCTTGGTTCCAGGCAGTGCGCTGGTCACCCTGTGCAGGAATAGCGCCGTTTCCAGCATCAGCCGATCCAGTGACCGCGCACCTTCGGTCAGCACATTGGCACCCAGCTTCTTGAGCTCGTCTTCCGTCTTACGATCGAGCGGACGCGCGGTATAGATGACGACCGGAAGATCGGCATGCTTTGGATTCTGCCGGATCTCCTGCAGCAGCGCCTGGCCATCCATGTCTGGCAGGTCGAGGTCCAGCACCATGCCCTGATAGGAGCGTGCCGCCAACGCCGCACGCGCCTCCTTAGCGCTCGATATCGCTTCCAATGCGATGTCCTCGCCCTCGAGTTGCCGGACGATGGCATCGCGTTTCTCGGCATCCTTCTCGATCACCAGTAGCGCCCGTAACGGCTGTTTCGTTTCCTGGGCGATTTGTGCAAAGACATGGGCCAACGCCGCAATGTCGGCCGGCTTGGCGAGATAGCTCATGATGCCGTACTGCTCGGTCGACGCCGGCCGGTCGCGCACCGATATCACATGAACGGGAATGCCGCTCGTCTGCGGGTCCGCCTTCAGGAGTTCGACGACTTCCCAGCCGTCGCGGTCAGGAAGGCTGAGGTCCAGCGTAATGGCATCCGGCCGGGCCGATTTCGCCAATGCAATGCCTTCGTTCCCGCTTGCTGTCACCACTGCCCGGAAACCGCGTTCATGCGCCATTTCCTCCAGCGCCCGCGCAAAGACGGGATCGTCCTCGATGATGAGCAGCTGCGGCGCCTGCAATGCACCGCCTTCGGCAGCTTTGTTTTCGCGCGCAGGCATTGGCGGCCGCGCAGGCGGGATGGAAGGGGCTGCTACCTGGCGGTCCCGCATGATATGTGGCGATGGTGCAGCGGGTGTCGCGGGAATTGCCCGTGGCGCGGGGATGGTCCGTGGCGCGGGTGATGGCAATGCTGGCGCCAGGGACAAGGCTGCTTCCGTGCCGCCCAGACGAATCGGCACATAGAAGGTGAACGTGCTGCCGACGCCCTCTTCGCTTTCCACCTGCAGTTCGCCTTCCAGAAGCTGTGCGATTTCACGGCTGATTGCCAGTCCGAGCCCGGTACCGCCATAGCGGCGCGAGGTGCTGGCATCGGCCTGCTGGAAAGCTTCGAAGATCAGCCGTTGTTTGGAGCCCGGGATGCCTATCCCGGTGTCGGCAACGCTGAAGGTAATCACCTGAGAAGCGTTGTTGAGTGTCGGATGATCGGGGCTCCAGCCGCTGCGTGCCGGTTGCACGGAAAGTGTTACGCCTCCTTTGGAAGTGAACTTGATGGCATTCGATAGCAGGTTCTTCAATACCTGCTTCAGGCGCTGGCCGTCCGTAAGAATCGTCGGCGGCAGCTCGGGGGAGAAGTCGAGCCGGAATGCCAGTCCCTTTTCTTCTGCAACATGGCGGAAGGTTTGCTCTACATGTTCTGCGAGTTCTGCAAAGGTAACGTCTTCCACGTTGAGGGTGACGCTGCCGGACTCGATCTTCGACAGGTCGAGGATGTCATTGATGAGGTGCAGCAGCTCGCTGCCGGCACCGTGAATGATGCGGATCATCTCGACTTGCTTCGGCGTCAGGTTGCGCTCGAGGTTCTGCCGCATTTGCTCTGCCAGCAGCAACAGGCTGTTGAGAGGCGTCCGCAGTTCGTGCGACATGTTGGCAAGGAACTCCGATTTGTACTTCGAGGTCAGCGCCAGCTGCTCCGCCTTTTCCTGCAGATTGCCGCGCGCGACTTCGATCTCGTGATTCTTCCGTTCGACTTCCGCATTCTGGTCGGAAAGCTGGCGTGCTTTCTGCTCCAGCTCGGCGTTGGTTTTCTGCAGTTCGTCCTGCTGCGCCTTCAATTCGCCGGCAAGCGATTGCGATTGCTGCAACAGCGTTTCGGTTCGCGAAGCGGTTTCAATCGAGTTGAAGACGATGCCCAGGCCTTCCGCCAACTGATCGAGGAAGTTGAGGTGCACTGCCTGGAATTGTTCGAAGGTTGCCAGCTCGATGACCGCCTTCACTTGGCCTTCGAACAGGATCGGTAGCACGACAATGTTGCGCGGCGCGGCCTGCCCAAGGCCGGAGACGATCTGCACGTAGTTCTCCGGCAGGTTGCCGATGAGGATACGCTGCTTCTCAAATGCCGCCTGTCCCACCACGCCCTCGCCAAGCGACCACTCGTGCGACAGGTTCTTGCGCTCCTGGTAGCCATAGCTGGCCATCAGCTTCAGTCGCATTACGCCCGACTGGCCGACGCGCTGCATGATGTACAGCACCGCGTGCTGCGAGCCGACCAGCGGAGCGAGCTCCGACAGCAGGGTACGGCCAAGCTCCATGATGTCACGCTGCCCCTGCAGCATGCCGGTGAAGCGCGCGAGATTCGTCTTGAGCCAGTCCTGTTCGGTATTGCGCTGCGTGGTCTCCTTGAGGTTACGGATCATCTGGTTGATGTTGTCCTTCAGGTCCTCCACTTCGCCACGCGCCGCCACCTGGATCGAACGGGTAAGGTCGCCCTTTGTCACGGCGGTCGCCACTTCACCGATCGCGCGTACCTGTGTGGTCAGGTTGGCGGCCAGCTCGTTCACGTTATCCACCAGGTCCTTCCAGTTTCCGGAAGCCCCGGGCACCACGGCCTGCCCGCCAAGCCGCCCCTCTACCCCGACTTCGCGCGCCACGCGCGTTACCTGGTCACTGAAGGTCGCCAGCGTGTCGATCATGTTGTTGATGGTTTCCGCGAGGGACGCCACCTCGCCCTTGGCCGGCACCATCATTTTCTGTTTCAGGTTGCCTTGCGCGACACCGGTGACCACCTTGGCGATGCCGCGCACCTGGTCCGTCAGGTTGTCGGCCATCATGTTCACGCTCTCGGTCAGGTCCTTCCAGACGCCAGAAATGCCTGTCACGATAGCCTGCCCGCCAAGCTTGCCTTCCATGCCGACTTCGCGCGCCACCCGTGTCACTTCGCCGCCGAACGCATTGAGCTGGTCCACCATGATGTTGATGGTGTTCTTCAGTTCCAGAATTTCGCCGCGCACGTCAACGGTGATCTTGCGTGACAGGTCACCATTGGCAACCGCCGTCGTTACCGCAGCGATGTTGCGCATCTGCCCGGTGAGGTTGCTCGCCATCAGATTCACGTTGTCCGTCAGGTCTTTCCAGACACCACCGACGCCAGGCACATAGGCCTGGCCGCCAAGACGGCCTTCCGTGCCGACCTCGCGCGCCACACGCGTCACCTCGCCGGCAAAACCGTTCAACTGGTCGACCATGGTGTTGATGGTTTCCTTGAGCTGCAGCACTTCGCCGCGCACATCCACGGTGATTTTCTTTGACAGATCGCCGGTTGCCACGGCGGTGGTGACAGCGGCAATGCTACGCACCTGGGCGGTCAGGTTGCTCGCCATCAAGTTCACGTTATCGGTCAGGCCGCGCCATACGCCGGAAACGCCCCGCACTTCCGCCTGCCCGCCGAGCTTGCCTTCGATGCCGACTTCTCGCGCCACGCGCGTTACCTCGCCCGCGAAACCGTTCAGCTGGTCGACCATGGTATTGATCACATCCTTGATCTGCAGGATCTCGCCCTTCACGTCGACGGTGATCTTCTGGCCAAGGTCACCGCTTGCAATTGCAGTTGCCACCTTCGACACGTCGCGCAACTGCACCGTCAGGTTGCCCGCCATCGCGTTCACGTTGTCCGTGAGGTCTTTCCATGTGCCGGCTACACCCGGCACCTGCGCCTGCACGCCGAGCTTGCCTTCCGTGCCCACTTCGCGAGCAACTCTTGTCACCTCACCAGCAAAACTATTCAG
>DASRXG010000017.1:0-21118 GCA_035654275.1 Noviherbaspirillum sp. | reverse complement strand
CATGACCGCATTGCTGGCAATGATGAGCCTGTCGGCGGCCGGCCTCGGCGCCCTGCTGCAGGCGTTTCCGTCGGTGTTTGACACGCTGCGCTGGCTTGGCGCCGCCTATCTCGCTTACCTCGGCGTCAAGAGCTGGCGCTCACCGGTGCACGCATCCGGCACGTTGCCGCCGTCGGCAGACGGGCAGGCAACGCGTGCCGGCCGGCTGTATCGCCAGGGTGTGCTGGTTGCCGCCAGCAACCCGAAAGCCATCCTGTTCGCTGCGGCATTCTTTCCCCAGTTCATAAGGCCGGAATTGCCTCAACTACAGCAATTCACCATCCTGCTGGTGACCTTTACCGTCATCGAAATCGGCTGGTACCTCGTGTATGCCGGCAGCGGGCAGCGGCTGGCCACCTATCTGCGCCGCGCACCGGTACTGAAGACATTCAACCGAATTACCGGCGGCGCATTCATCGGCTTTGCGGCGATGATGGCTGTGGCGCGCAACTGAACGTTGTGGCGGCCGGATAATGTCCACCCTCGAGTGTCCTTTTCATTTCCGGCCCAAGCTCGCCAGTTTGCGAAATATCAAAGCAAGCGCTTGCAAGACCGATAACATCACTGCATTCAAGCTTTTCGGAGTGAGCACTGTCTCAAAAGAATGAGCTGTTTGTACCGGCGCCGGCGGTATGCAAACATTCCGGCACCAAATTCCAGCCCTCCCTTCGCGGAGGGCTTCTCGTTTCTACGCACCATCTCCCATCGGCAGCAGCTTGGCTTGTACTTCTTGCTCAAGTTGCAACCTGCTGTCAATTTCGTCCTGCCCTCGCTTGTAAAGGTGAGCTCCGATGATTAAAAAGCGCTGCATGTCCTCGTTGGAGATAATTTCAGCGACGTCGGCAAGCGTGGAGGCAAAAAGCTCGCACGCATCCATTGACTCGATTTCCACGTAGTCAATATGACTGATAGCGGCAAGCATTGCGTGGCGGTCCATCACAACCCGATTGAAGGAACAAGTTCATGGATGAGTCGGGGAAACTTGGTAAGTTCAATAAAGACCACGATTGACCGAATCATGGACTTAACTAACCAGCAAAGGCTCGTACCCCGCCCGGGTAACAATACGCTCTCCCGCTGGAAGTTGCCTCCGCGCGCTTTTTCATGCGCTCGAGCCTCTCACTTCACGAACAAAGGCGGAAGCCCGTAGGCGTCGAGAGAGAACGCCCCCTCACCGGCACCATCGGCTCCGTCACCTGCATGTCTTCACAGACATTCTGGTGGTCGCGGAGCGAAGAGGTCGCGACCGTCTGTGGCGTCGTCGCACCGGAGATAAAAGCCATGTACTGGTTATTGCCAGTTCACGCCACGCTCCTGCCTGCCCGCCACCCGGACGACCATCCCATGATGTACGGCTGTCCGGCGCAGCCTGGCGCCGCATAGAAACCTGCCGAGGCGCCTCACGTAAATCCAGTGCCGTCCGACCTCCACTGAGCATCCACCTTGGGTGCCAGGTCGCTTTACTTTGATAAAAGGACCGTTACCACGACCACTAGACAAGCAGCTGGGTGTTCAGATAACCTTTTTCCAACAAGAAATTTTACGATGGTGCCCGGCATAAGGACAGACTGTCCGAGGATTTGTTCTTGCTTAAAGTAGCTTCTCACTTTACCAACCTTGAGAACACCGCACGTTCCGCGTATCAAGTCAATATTCTTCATGTTGCGGGAATCAAAAAAATCGATCCGTCGACCAGCGCAGACCTAGCGATGATCTGCCAGTTGATCTTTTCCAAGGTGGATAGTTGAGCACGTATCACGTAGTCGAGAACCTCACTGTTTCCGAGCACGGTCCAATGACACGCGAGGATCTCGCGCATTTGAGGCAGGGCGACATGGGAGGCGCATGCGGCCCGTATTGCCTGATGATGTGTCTGATGCTAATTGGCGTCGTCAACCGTGACGAAGCAACGTCCGCCAGCCAGCTTGATGGACGAACCGCCGTTGGCAAACTGTGGACCAGTTTTCGCGACTTTCCCGCCTTTTTTACCAATGGCACATCACTGGAGCATCTAAGCGAACTGCTGACAGTCTTTCAACGTCGAGTCGACTCAGAGCGCACCTCAGGATCAGGCCCAAGCACACGAAAATTTGTGCATCACCATTTGAAGCAAAATCACCCAGTAATCCTGGGTATCAACAGCGAGGATTTTTGCCATTGGATAGTTGCCGTCGGCTGGGAGGATGCCGACAACGACGGCTTGCCGGAGCGCTTCCTTGTTCTCGACCCGGGGAACGATCCAAGTAGGCTGGCATGCTGGAACGCTGTTATTGATCTGGGTAGCAGATATGGACGTTATCCTTACCCATACTGGAACGATCGCGCCTGTACCTATGTTGCGTTGGACGGCGCCATGGCGCTCTGGTGACCATTGGAGACCAAATAAATGACAGCAAAGAATGAAGTGTTCATTAGCTATCGGCGCGACGGCGGCGCGACTGTCGCGCGCCTTCTTTATGAAGTGCTCAGGGCAAAGGGGTTACGGTGCTTCATGGATGCCGAGACGCTTGGTGAAGGCAATTTCGATCAGAGCATTTCTAAACATCTGGAGGACGCGGAGAACTTCATCTTTATCGTGTCGCCCGGGGTATTCGACCGGTGCGCCAATGAAGGTGACTGGGTAAGGCGAGAAATCGAGTCGGCACTCCAGCATGAGAAGAAAATTATCCCCGTGTTTGTCAGCGGTGTAACCGGATTTCCGCACAACCTTCCGGCGAGCCTGCAACCGCTTGCCTCAAAAAATGCGATAAAGCTTTCGCACGAACATTTTGACGCTGAGTTAGAGAAAATGCTCAGCTGGCTTACGACCCGAAAAACGAGGCTGATAGAAACCTTTATTCAACTGCACGACCCGGACAAAATCGACGTCGAGTTGATCATTGATACGTATAAAAACCTCGCCGGCGACGTAGCTTATGAAGAAGTGCGGAATTTCCTGGCACATCAAATACGCAGCTTTTTCGCAAATAGCCACAATGTGGAGACCCGTATTGATACCTTGCTCGCTGATTACCAACCGCGCTTTTTGCAAAAATTGTGTGAATCGCTCGGGATCGATGCGACGGGTTCAAGCACAAAACTCCGCAGGACATTGAAAGACTGGCTTCAGCATAAAGACCCTCCTGCGTACGACGAAAACGCTGAAAATGGGCTAGTCGACCTGGCTATTGCATTCGGCAAGCTCTATAGGTCGCACGCAAATAGAGAGACCGTAAAATCCTGGGCCGATGAATTTAAGGTCGATGTATTTTCTTCCAGGTCAAGTACCGACATATTTCTGGATATTTTTGCGCAGGTCGATGTTGAAGATTTTTTCGACTCGGTTGAATTGGACGAAGCAGCAGTAAAAGGTCTTTGCGACCGCCTTGGAATTGATAGTAAAGGCAGAAAAGGCGAGTTAATCGAATCGATAAAAGAGTACATTGACAACCCTGCCGACTTCGAGTGCGAGGAATGACAAAGTTCCCTCGCGTTTCAATCGCTGTAGGTGTCACGGGACATCGCGACATCCTTGCCCAGGAAGTCCCCGTGGTGCAGGCTGCCGCGCGCATGGAACTAACGCGCCTTCGAGAAAAATACCCGGCAAGCCCAATTATTCTCCTGACTGCGCTTGCGGAGGGGGCAGATCGGATTGCTGCGCATGCCGCACTCGAGGCTGGTATCGCTATCGGTGTCGTCCTCCCCATGCCGCAGTCAGAGTACGAAGCAGATTTTCAGACAAATGCCTCAGTCGAAGAATTTCGCCAACTGCTGAAGCGTGCGCGTTGGTCGCACTTGGTTGCCAGTCGTGAATCCAGCACAAATGCCTCTACTGAACGCAATCAGCGTTATCTGGACGCGGGAATCTACGTTGCGAAGCACTCGCAACTTCTCTTTGCGTTATGGGACGGTGATACGACAGAAAAAAAAGGTGGCACTGCCCATATCGTGCGTTTGTACCAGAACGGTCAGTATTCCGATGATGAAGACTTATTAAGCTTTCCCGACGCAGGGCCAGTGGTTCACGTCTTTACGAGACGGTCGGGCCGTACCTATAGTGATCACAAGCGCCTCAGCGGGTCAGTTGAATTCCTTGCCCCTGTTGGCATTGAACCATTCCGAACGTCTAGGCAAGCTAAAGCAACAAACGATTGGGAAAAGAAGCGTTGGGATTTGGTCCTCGCACGCATCAACCAGTTCAATCTTGATGCGCAGGAGTTCCAGGCACGGCATCCGGAAAGAATTCAACGAAGCAGGACATATCTAATAGGAGAAGTCGCACCCGCCACACTCGCCGGCAGTGCACTCAACGCGTTAAGTGTGTACGAGGTCGCCGATGCAATATCTGCATATGGCAATGCAAGACGTCTCACTCTGTTCAAGGCGATTATCAGTTTCGCCATGCTATCAGTGCTCTTCGAGTCTCTGTATTCCGGTCCGTTCATGGAGTGGCCACTACTGGCACTTTGCCTGCTTAACGGCGTGGGTGCGTATTCGCTATTCCGCAAAGTACGTTCGGACCGCTTGGAAGAACGCTATCTCGACTATCGTGCGTTGGCTGAAGGTGCAAGAGTGCAGTTTTTCTGGAAACAGGCCGGCTTGCAGGACAACGCAGCGGATCATTACCTGAAGGAACAACGGGATGAGCTGGAGTGGATACGCCAGGTACTCAGGTGTCTGGAGCTACCCCGAGTAGAAATGCCAATCGGCGCTCCAGCAGATGATAAGGTTGCCGGTACGAGGTTAGCCCTGGATTACTGGGTACGCGACCAATTTAACTATTTCGCGGGCACACGTCAGAAGGCACAAGCGAACCGGACAGCGGACGAAAAGATTACCAGGCAGGCGAAGGCACTCTTCATTGGAGGAATCTGTGTGCTCGCGTTGACCGGTCTGTTCCAGATCTTTTTCGCTTTAAGGGTTTCAGTTTTTGCCGACAACGTAATACAAACGTGCATCGTCATCTATAACCTTCTATTCTGGGCTCTACCCGCCGTGAACTTGTACGGCGACATCATGGGTTACTCAGAACATGCGAAACGCTATAAAAAGATGGGTTACTACTTCGGAATCTGCGAGCAGAAACTGGCGCAGGCGCTCTTGGATAAAGACACATTCCGCGCATCTGAGTTGCTACGACAAATCGGCCGGCAGGCCTTGGTGGAGAACGGCGACTGGCTACTATTGCATCGGCAGCGCCCGGTCCAGGTTCCGCTGGTCGAATAAATGAAAATTTTTTACGTACTAATTACCGCCCACGATAACTGGCCCGGTTTCCGTCGCTACTGCGGCAGCCATTTATTGTTTTCCCAGCGCATGAAAATCCCAGGCGACGCGTACTCGTCTGAAAAGACGCCACTTCCGTGCGGTGAAAAGCCTCGATACGGTTCACCCATTCTCGGGAAATGATCCAGCCCCGATTCCATTAAGGCTTTATGTGGAACGCCAGGAGCACGATGTTCTTTGTCCCATGATGCACAAGTCGCATTGATGCGCGCAATCTCAGCCCAATCCAACGTGAAGGTGTGGCGCGCAACCACCGGGAAGTAAATGTATGTCGACAGTGTCTCGGGCCACGATCCGTTGACTTTGTAGGCGGAGACCTCGGTGTACTCTCTCAAGTTACATTCTGGTCCGAGGCGTTGTGACTGGACGAACGACGCGTGAATTGCCGCGCGAATCTCTTCGTCCAAGGGCGGCCGCGTTGGGTACATCTTGTCCCGCTCGGCTCGATACGCCGCAAGTTTGTCAATCGATACATCGATTTCGCGCTGCGCAACGATCGCCGATATGGAGTACGCGCTAGTCGCCAGAAAGACGATCGCAAGTGCAACATAGAGCGGGGATTTGTAGAAAGGAGCTCCTCGACACCACAAGCCACGTACGATCCGTGAGAAAAAATCTGTATTATCACTGGCCCAGCGAGTGAGGGCGTCCCGACGGGAGTCTAATGACCAGATCAACGCCATCAGTAAAAACAGCAGCCCCGCGAAAACTGCGACCAGGTATACCGAAATGTACTCAAGCACTGCAGCAATTAAGCCAGAGCCGATGCAAAGTGTCGATACGGGTTGGATATGCTCTCGCACAAAATGTGAAAGAGAATTGTCGGCCATTCTGCTCCCCCTCCGCCATGAATAAGTACTTATCGTTCTGTGCGCAAGACTTGAATAGCACTCGACGTCTGAACACTGCGTGACAGTCCTTCAAGCATCTCCCCGATGTTTGCTCGTGAAAAGCTCGAGATATCACGAAGCCTAAGCCAAGAGAAGCACTACAGTTCTTCCGAAGGCTGGCACACGGGCGGCTCCAAATTATGCCGCCCTCGATAATTGAGTCGCAAACTCTTCCGAAGACGCGACCGACTGAAGCTCGCATATACCGCCAGCCGATTCGATTGCCGCCTTGTATTTAGCAGCAACCTCCGGTTTAACGCATTTCTTAATTACGTAGCTCTGCATTGAAATAAGCCGATCGACCTGCTCTGGAGACGCGTTAAAAAGCTTAGCCAGTTTCATTCGTACCTCAGCATGGGCGAGGCCGGGCTGAAGTCCCTGAAACACCACATTGAATGTTTGGCCTATATAGGGCGACCCTGGCGGCACCACTTCTGTACTTGCAATAGGTGCAGGACGAACAGCGTCGTTCATTTCTTCCGTCTGTTCTGCCTGTTCCGCCTCTTCTATTTCTTCCGACTCTTCGGCCTCGTCACCATTTTCGACCGCGAAAGATCCTGCACTTTCGCCACTAAACCAGTCGGCTACCGGAGAGAATTCTGCAAAACGACAAACCCAAAGCGACCAGGTTACATACGCCGCGACTGTTGCCGCAACGGCCGCTGCGTGCCTTTTCTCTGCGGTGGACCGCCGCTCATACTTTCGACGTCGCTCGCCACCCGAATAAATCGCCCAGAGTAAGACATAGAAAGCAAACAATACCGTGTACTTTGCCACTACAGAGGATAAAAAAGCGCCGGTCGAGGCATTTGCTCTCCATGACATCCGAATTCCGAAGCCGACGAGTACTAACACGCAAAGCTGCGCGATTGTCTTACCAACTTCCTCGGGCACATTTAAGAATGACAGGAGTAGAAATACGGCAAAACCGATCAACGGTGTAAGCCCAGTAATTGCTGCGTCGGTCCAGTCGACGTAGATCGTCAGCCGTTCCTTTCGGTGCGCGTACGTGGCATAGCATGCATTTGCCAAAAGCAAAATGCCGAGGATCTTTATCGGCAATGAAAATTCCATTTACCCCTCCAAATTCAGTACAAGCTTATCGGCGATCTGCAGTGTCCGAGCCTTTTCTATGAAACGGCCTATTCGCTGTTTCAAGTGTTTATAACTTAGAGCGACAGACAGGACCTGTCCGTGCCGCTTCCACTACTTCCATTTAGTGAATAGAGGCTACGAGCAATCCATCTTGTTGTTGAACTACCTGAAGTGTCATATCGCGCTGCGCCACCCGTTGCCCGTTCAAGAAAAGCACGGTTTTGACGGGGTATTCTCCCTGTTGAATCCCCTCGGGCATCTTCATTGAATACGTCGTAATGAAGCCGCCTGCGCCCTTATCTTCACTGGCTTTTTTCCTGGAGGTGATCGCCTTTCCGTCCGGACGGATCAGGTGAAGTTCCTCTTCGATCAATGGACGCGAATCTTTCTGGCCTTGTACGACTTCGATATTGGACGTCACGGTCAGCTGCGTGCCCGGCTTAATCCGGTTACCGGAGTCCATCGTGGTCTGGTAACGTGCCACTCGGCTCTCCGCCGGAAGCTGCCCGCCATTTGCTGTTTTGTATTCTCTTTGTACCTGCTCAGCAGTTTTCACTTGCCGGGTATTCGCATTCCAGGCTACGCAAGCGAGTGCGGCTAATCCAGCACCTAGAGCGGCGCCCCGAACCCGATTTTTTCCACCTGCAACGAGCGCGCCGAGCAGCGCGCCCGCTACCGCAGCCCCAGCTTCGTTACATTCGGAGCTGGCAC
Organism: Noviherbaspirillum sp.; assembly: GCA_035654275.1. Taxonomy (GTDB): domain Bacteria; phylum Pseudomonadota; class Gammaproteobacteria; order Burkholderiales; family Burkholderiaceae_D; genus Noviherbaspirillum. Next base: position 13,118 of record DASRXG010000017.1, on the reverse strand, counting down.
TTGCATTGGGGTCGCGCGGCGCACCAGAAGGTGTCGCACATCCACCGAGTGCAAGACTCACACATACGGTAAGCGCTGTTAATTTTGCTCCAAAACGTTTGGTCATTATTCCTCCCTGCGATCAGTAAATTGTTATCGAATCCATTGCCTTGCGCTGCTCGGCCTCTGCAATTCGTTGCAGTGTTCTAGCCCTCACATTTGAAGGGTCTACACGCAATGCTGCTTTCGCATTAGTGATCGCGCAGTCAAATTTCTTTGTAGCCAAACAGGCTTCACCGTCTTCAATCATGCCCAAAACGATTTGATTCGGTTGAGGTTGCGTTGTGTTTTCTTGAGGTTGGCGGGCCGCTGGTGGATTAGGCGCCGGAGGAGGTAGTTGCGCAATCCTCCGCAACGTTTGCGACGCTGCATTGCGCACTTGAAAAGAGGACTCGTCCTGGGCTAGCTTCTGTAAGAAAGTGTGTGTCTTCTGCTGGTCGCTCGAAAATTTATAAGCCAGCAAAAATGCCAATACTGCTTTGTCCTGGTCGCCGTCCTCAGCAAGGATTTCACCAAGGTTTGACCAAGCAGAAGTGCGTTCCGGCGCCAGTGTAAGTGCTGCAACCGAGGCAGTCTTAGCCTCGTCGAGCCGCTTTTGCCTGTACAGCGCGTACGCGAGGTTATTCACAAGTTCTTGATCGGCAGGATCGGCCTTTACACCGTTCATTAACTTCTCGGTTGCTTCGTTGAAATCGCCGCGCCGGAATGCATCAAGGGCGGCTGAGTTAGCAAGCCTGGCGGCACTTCGATTGCCATGCGAAGGCAATGGGATGCGTTGCAGTTCACGTCGCACGGCGCGCAAACGCGCGTCATCCCCTTCACGTGCCGCATTCATCATTGCCAGAAGGATTTCTTGCGCGTCCTTAACTGGTATTTGCTGTAGAACATCAACAAGCTGCAACTTTGGAGATGCTGCTTCCGGTTCGGGCTGGGCGGTCTTAACCGGCTCAGTTGTTTCAACCTTAGGCATATCAGATTTCTCGGCCGGCGGCGCAGGCGCATTTACCGCACGAGTAACTGGCGAAACTTGCTTATCTGCGTGTTTGACCTGCTGAGGAGGAGCGGCTGGCTCGTTCTTATTTACGTTTTTTTCGGTTCCGCTGAACAGCCAGAATAGACCTGCAACGGTTGCAATTGCCATTACCGCTTTCCGCTTTCCACCAGTCGATTTCTTCGTGCTTGCTTCAGGTATGACGATGGGCTTTGTAACTTGCGGCGGCTGCTCTTGCGGCGGCGCCGCGCGCTTCTTCATGGCCGGATCGGGCGCTTTTGCCTGCGGTACTTCCGACCGCTCTTCTCTCGCCACCTTACCAGGCTTGGGCACTTCCGCTGCAGGCTGCTTGGGAATCGCTTGCCGGCGCGCTGACTGCGCTGCCGCTGAAGTGTCGGGACGCTTCTTCGGTTCGGACTGTTGAGTCCTGGTGTAATCTGTGTCAACGGAAGTAACTTCTGCCATGGCGGGTGCCTCGACCGATTTGACCGCCGTACCACAATACGGACAAAAAGCAACGACACCGTAAAGCGGGTGGCCGCATGACTGCGCGGAGCAGCGATGGGCAGAAATCACATCTATGTTGTTCGATTCACTCATTTATGAAATAGCATTCAAATTCTGCCTCGACGGCTTCCTTCAGCACCTCCTCTAGAGGCCTAATCTAGGCGTCACCGTCACCAGTCGACGCCCTTCCCGTTAAATGCCCGTCGCCGGCGGCGGTGGAATGATTAAGCCCCCCATGGGTGCGCCCATAAACTCCGGAAGCGTGTTAAGCGCTTGCCAGCCAGGCATGCCTTCACGCCATGCCAAGGTTGATGGAGCAACTTGTCCCGCCGCAACCCACTGCTGAAGCTGGACGACGGGATATGGGCCGTGGTTTTGCCCGCTGATGTGCAGCAGATAGGCCACAACAGGCGCTGCCATTGGTGGTGGCGGCGGCTGATGTCCTGCGCTTGGCACAAGCGGGTTTATGAAGGCTGGTGCGACCGTGTTCATCAAGGGCGCCGAAGGATGGCTTGCAACCGCGGTTGTGGAAGCGGCAGGCGCGGCGATCAATCCTGCTAACCATCCTGGCTCAAAGAATTCCTTTTTAACCCTGCGCTTCGAACGATCAGAAGCATCCGGCTCTGGATCTTTGATCTCCCACGCATAACCGTCCTTTGCCGATTCCGGAATGGCTTCTGTCCAGAGATCAAACGACTTGATCACGTCACTCCAACCCTCGCCCCAGTCGCAGAGCCGGCTATCGACACGTACCTCCTCTTCATCTGAGAGTCCACGTTGTCGTGCCATCTGCAATAAGTCCTGCGAGAGTCGCGCAGCGATTGCGTGCGCAAAGCCGGGGACAGGGCGTTGCACCCCGGTGTCATCGCGGCTGAGTGCCGGCGCGTAGGTCTCACGTTGCAAGAAGACGGCGAGACCGGACAATGCTTTTAGCTGCACCGCATCCAGTTCTTCTAAAGCCTCATTAACCGCACGTTCAACGTGTGTACGATATTCTGCGTCGAAACCGTGAATACGGAACCGACGCTCGTTGCCGAAATCACGTCGATCGCCGCGTCCAAAATCGAACTGGTACTGTCCTGGGGGAATTGTTGCCCGCGGATTTCGCACGAGCTTGCGCAGCGCAACGGCAAGCAAATACAGCCTGAAGTCCTCCGCGCGCAGCTTGAGCTCGTCGGACGTCGGAACCATCGGCTGCACGAAAAGAGTCGGATCGATATGGGTGTGCAGTGGCCAATCCTTGCTCACTTGCCGGTAACTTGTTCTCCAATTTTCCAGGCCGCGCAGGACACGGAGCGGGAACCCGGACAGTTCACAGAATGCGACTGCACGACCTGGATTCCCGGTCTTACATAGTTGCAGCTGGTCTGCCGTGATGCCGGCGTAGGTCGGAATGGATGCACGAATCTCATCGACAAGCGGAGCCCAGTCTTTCGGTTCCATCACGCCCAGGAAACACTTAAAGCGGTCTGCCTTAAGCGGGACATCTGCAAAATTCGCATCGATCCACGGCATGGCTGCGCGCAAGAAATCCGAAAACACGCGTTGGCGAGCCTGCGGCTCAAGGCCCAGGAGCTTCTTCAGCAATGGATCGTCCTGGTCTTGTGCTGATGCCGAACGTCGCGCTCTGGCCGTAACTGCTTTGGCACGCAATTTGGCGAGCAGTTTTGCCTTACCTTCCGCTGTTTTAAGCATCGGAAAGATTTTTCGAGATCCCTCAAAGTCCTTGAAGGCCTCATCAGCCCATTCACGTAAAGCCTTCTGGTCTGGAAGTTGAGGAGTTGCAATATCAGCGGGTAGATAAAGATAATTGGCGTGGCTCTTGGCACCGCTGTCTGCGATTGTTGCTGTCGTACGCCGGATTTCCTCTCCGACTGCAAGAACCTCCCTCCTGCCAGCGTGGAACTCTTCGAGAATACCGGTGTACAAGGCACTTCCTTTGGCATCTGTGCCGTTGCGTCCACCAATGTACTCGGAAAGCTTGCGTAACAAACGTGCTCCATTTGTTGCAGAAACACTGCGCACATGGAATCGAAGATAGTCGCCTAGATCTTTTTTCAGGTCATCAAGATAGGTTGTCGCCTTCTTCGCGTCTGGTCCAGAGAACAAACTGCTTTTTACGGCCGCCCCAATATTATTTAGCGTTTCTTCGACCTGATTTGTCTTCAGCGCATCCCGAACTTTTTGATAGCGTTGTGCGTTTGCCTCGAGGGCCTGCACCAAGCCGGTTGCTGGATGGTCAAACGAGGTTTTTACAAGCTCAGCAAGTGACAAGACGAATTCAAGACCACCGTATTCACGATTGTCCAAGTAGTCATACAGCTTGGCGCGTACCGTATTCTGCTTTTCCAGAAGAACCTGCGCCTGGCGTCGTGCCACTCTATCTTCACTCGTCGACGCAGTCGTATCCTGATTTCGGATAACGTCCTGCTCCATCGCGGGAATCCTCTCGCGCAGCAACCGAGGCCAGTCTTTGATATTGCTTCGATCCGCCTTGATTTCCTCAACCAATGCGTTGACCTTCTGCTGAATACTGTCCTCAATACCACCGTGTTCATCAACAAGAAGGTCATCAGTCAACTGGTTATCGACAAAGGGCGCGCAAATACCCTGCAGATCCTTCCTCGAGCCGAAATCCGGGAAGCGATCGAAGGTGCCAGAGTTGAGCTTGAGGTGCTGCCGGAGGAAATCGTCCCGCTGCTGGTCCGTTGCCTGAAGTGCGGAGCGGTCGGTTCCCGAGACCCCGAAGAAAGCCTCCAGCATTGCAGCAGCCCAGCGATATTCCTGCTCATCAAGCCGTTGCGAGAGCTGCGTATCGAGGATCGACTGGCCAAAGGATGAATAGCCCATGTTGTACTTGAGCTTCATCTCGCCATACATGTCGGACAAAGGCGGATGGTAGGGCAGCCCTTTGTGCTGTTGCTGGTTTACCGCGACCGAGCGCTTGCGGTTCGCAAACTCTTCACTTGCGAAATCTTCGAAAAGGACATCAGCGACCATCTCATACATGTCCTTGACGTCTTCCAACGCATGGCGCCCCATGTTTGCTGACTCAACGACATATACATCGGTATAAGGGGTTGGGTCCACATCCGGACGGCCCTCATCTGGCGACCAGGTGCCGACAAACTCAGGGAACTGACGCATGCACGTTTCCAGTTCCATCAACGCTGCATAGCCGTTTGCTTCAGTGCGTTCCTTGTTGGCTTTAGCGTATCCGCGAGGCGTAAAGAGAATCAGCTGAACGTCGTAGCCGGAACCACCAAAGGCTTTTGCGGCCAAGCGCTTTGCCAGCCAGCCCATGTCGAGAAACGATCCTGAGCCCGTTCCGCCAGCAACCGATCCGATCACGACGACACGAATTTTTTCATTGTCGACTTCAAGGCCAAGCCGGTTCAGTTGTGCCTGGTTGCTACGATTAGCCTTCAGGTGATCCAGCTTCTGGGCGATGGTGTCGCGCGTTTGCCGATAGTTATCAAAGAAATACAGACGTGAAAGTGATCGAATCTGACCGGCACCTTTCGCCGGGTCGATTTGCAGAGCACGAATCTTCTCGGATGTGAGAGGAAACCAGGAAGCGATGTTAGGGTACTTATGCAAGTCGTCTTCACTACGAGCATACTTCAGCAGATCAAGTCCACTGACCACCCGATCTTGTGCTGGCAACTTTACAAGAGCAGCAAGCGGGTCGGTATTAGACGATCTGCCCTCTTCGAGCACTGCCCCCTGGTCAAGGTCAAAATGCATGAACTCGGCAACGGGAAACTCTTCCAGCGACCCAACGCGTACATCACCACTTTTTCCCCAAGTAGCATGAAGAATTCTTCTGCGGATCCGCAGAATAACTTCCATGCCGGTACCGCCAAGTCCGATAAAGAGAACTGGAATCAGTTTCTTTGGCGCCTGGGTACTTGCCTCGACGTTCTTGGACGGCCCGAACGAACCTTCACTCATGTTCTTTTCTCCAATCTACACGGATTGCGTTTAGGAACGGCGGCCACTAAGAAGCATCAGGACAAGAGCGACCACACTAATACCGCCGAGCGGCGCCATGAAAAATGGAGTGAGAAACTTCATTGGGCTAGTGATCGCAAGTACGGACGCTGTTGCTAGTCCACTTAAGAAGATGAAGAGCCACCATCCTGCTGCATTCGCTGCGCCTGGCGGAATACGCTTTCCGGCCAGATGATTCGAGTATGCGTTTTTTGCAAAGAAGAATGCGATCAGCAAAACGACAAGCACGCCCCCGGCAACCGCGTAGTCCCGTGGCTGGGGCCCTTGCTGCGCGAGCGCTACGGGCATTTCTATCTGAATTTGTGCAGGTGCCGCCACGGTAGTGGCGCCTTGAGTAACCGATCCCGCCTGGGGTGCCGGGATTGAAAACCCCTTATCCGCGTTTGTATCCGCCATTAGATTCTCCTTGAATGTTTGTCGACTGTATTACGCAAGAATGCTCACTGAATGTCCCTCTTGAACGCTTTCCACGGTGGGAGCCCCAGACTTACGTCCAATCCTTGCAATTTCTTTTCCTGATCCATCAAATATCGGTATCGATGAAAATGCGGACAAACTTACTCGACGTGGAACGCCATCAACCGAGATGCTGAAAGTAGCAACGGCACGTGAGCGCTTTAACATGAAGATGAACGCTCCGACCAAGGCAAGTACGCCTGCCATCGACACTATCAAGGGATATAGCGGGTAATTAATCCGAATAAGCAATGGAATCTCAGCCAGAGAAGACTTAGCCTCCTGCGGCGGAAGAAAGACGTCTGGGAGCGGGTCACCTGGAAAGGTTCGGCCTAGGCGCGCAATAAAGTCGTCGTTGACCTTAAGCTGTTGACCATCCAGCCGAATACCTATTTTTGACGGTATAACGACGCGTTTACCGAGTTCGAGGAGCACAGATGGGGACCAAGGGTTTGGGAGCTCAACGTTGAGCGGAATAGTAACCACGACCTCGGACGATTCTGCCGGCTTTAGTGACTGCACTGCCTGTGGCGACACCGGCAGGTCATACTCCCAGCCGTTGCCAGCAATTTTCGCTGAGATATTGGCATTATTCAGCGTGTATGGATAAAACATGTTTTCCATAGCCGCAACGAGTTGGACCGCAGGCTTGTGACTCGATATGTCAATGTCAAGAAATAGAGTCCGGCCATCATCACCGAGGGAAGCCGACGTGTTTGGTGCATTTACTAAAGATTTCGGTACGAGACGCACCGCCTCACGGTCCAGCGGCTTCAATTGTGCTGGCTGCTGCGTTAGCACGGTTTTAATCTTGTTGCTGGCAACTAATCGTTGGAGATGCTGATCGGCCTCGGCTCCATAGGCAAGCGCATATATCATCAAACCGCTCGCAGAATACGCGCTGCCCTTGACGGGCATAGAAAGCGGAAATGCCAGGCTACGTGTTATAGATGGTTCGGAATGGATAAGCTTATAGAACTCGCGATTCCGTTCCGCGGTCTCGCTACTATTGTTCGGGCTGTTCTTGTTATTGGTGAAGATCCAAAGAATCCCCGGTGATTTCTTAAATGCACCAACAATCGTTTTGAATACTGCCTCGTTGAAGTCGGTGTCTGCCAGTGCCTTTCCAGCGCCTTTACGGGCAACATTGATGCCGTTGATTGCCTGGCGCATTTCTTCGCTAACACTTCCCTGAAAGAGCAGGCTGGGCGAGTTATTTTCCTTAGTGGATTGGTTAAAGGAAAGAACAGAAATTACATCGCCCTTTTCTGCAATAACACCGGCGGCAGCATATACGAGCGGTTTTAGCTGGGATGACGTATCCGTGTAAAAAGGCTCCATCCACCCTGAATTCTGGATTAACAAAGCCTGTTGCATTGCAATCGCGCTATCTACGCAGAGTGCTGCGGCCAAGACGGCCAGAATTCGTTGTAAACGCATAAAGATTTTTATACTAACGGTTGTTGGAGCTCGACGACGAAAGCGGCCAACCTGGGATTGCGGTCATATCCGGGTGGTAGAGAAACAAAAAGCCGTCATATGCGAAGGCAACAGTTTTCCACGGCTCACGCAAGCGCTTTTGGAAGAAACCGCTTTCCTTTCCGTGCCCGTAAATCTGAAAGTGTGCTGGAATAAGCTCTGTGATTTCGAAGAACCGGCGGATCCCGTCGGTGTGTTTTGCACGAAGCACGAGCATCGTGCCGTCAGTGATCGACTCGAGGATAGGCACAATCGCCTCATCATTGTCGTGCCCTGCGCTCGATACAACGTGCGGTTCTACCCATGGATCATCGGTGAGACGCTGCTCAACTTTCATTGAGCTCTTCCCACTTAACGTTCGTGCTGCGGACGATTGCTGCCATTCATATGTCGCTCGGCCAAGAGAGACGTATCCCGGGCCTTCTTCACCATCATTTCCGGTTGGGTGCAGAACTTGAAGCCAAAGGCGACCGTCCCGGGCGCAGTATGGTGGGCCAAACTTGAATTCCGGTTTAAGGCCTTGGGGTTGCCATGGGAAAAAAGCGTTGATTTGTCGCTTTTGACTTGCGACGACCTGTCCCTGCTGCGAGAACCAGATGGCGTCGTGCGGTGTGGCGGCGACATGCCACTCCCCATCCGGCACGTTACCCGTCAATTGCTCCGCTGCGCCCGCCCCGTTGATCGAACACGTAACGAGCGATACGCCTTGTTCGCCGCTCATGCGCATGAGCGTGTAAGCCTTGTCACCTTGAATGACGGGCTGCGAAACGCAACACCCGTCGGCGACAAGTTTTGCATCGTAGGTCAAGGTCAACGGATCGACAGTGACTTTTGCAAGCCCTTTATCACAAGGCCAAAAGATTGCCGTCGCTCCGGATAGAGTGACACTGTCGATGTTCCAAATGTCGTCTGAGATGCTTTCCGAGCCCAGATATACGGATTCGCCGGAGGGGTGCACTTCTCCCCACTCGGAGGCGTCGGGAAGCCAGCAATAGATGCTACCGTTTTTCCAGTCCAGCGCGAGCAAGAACGATCGCTTCAGGCCACATGCTGCAACAAAAAAGCGAAACCGCCCATGAGGAGGAAGTGGTAGCTCTCGGCGAGGATCCGAAACGGGTTCATTCGGATCAATATCAAGTCGCAGTGAAAGGTCTGTCAGCTTACCTCCGCGAAGTAATCCAAATCGAAGGTTTTGCGCACCTGCTGGTGGAAGCCAAGTTTGAATAGCCGATTCCTCGCCCTCAAGGAGGGATTTACCGGTGTATGGCGAATACTTGAATTGGGGAGGAAAATAAACCGCTGCGCCGCCAATGGCACCATCCGCTTCCTCCCGACTCAGACGACTACCAAGGGCAACACCCGCTTCTGCCATGCTCCAGCGTCGGTCCACGGAACGCCCCTGTCTGCGTAAAAGAGAAAATACCTTCTCTTCCTTGTTTCTTGACCATTCAGAATGGGAAGTGCTGTCGGGCCAAATTTCTTTTGTCGATGTATCCTGGCTCATATAACGGCAGTAATTTCAATGTGGTTTAGTGCATTTACCTCTAGGGACGCCGTATCCAACCCTTCTCTGAGCGAATCATACTGACCGTGCCAGTCACCGGAATGACACTGCCTTTGGACGCCCCGCCAAGCAGGGCTACTGCATCCAATCCCCAGCGACCAATTGCATCTGCGCTCAACGCAATTCCTGCAATTGGATTCGCACTGACGCGTGTAAAAAAATCTGGCGGCGACTCAAGAAGCACAAGCTGCGCACGAAATTCGATATCGTAGGAATCGCCGCGGTCGAAGCCGTTGAGCCGTTCAACGTCTTGCACGTGGTAAAGTGCTTCATTGAGAGGGTCTCCGTTAACAAGGGCTCTCAGCAGCTCTTTGTCATTCGGCCTTGCCGAGCATGCGCATTGAAGAATAACGACGCCGAATAGCAGCAGGAAAAACGAAAATTTCTTTGCAAATGAACGCAGCGCCATCGAAGCTTGTTTGAGCATTTGCGAGTTCAAGCTTGCATACAAGCCATACGCGCTTTTTTGTGAAAGTGCCTGCACTACACGTCGCAAAGTGTGGCTTTCTCCAGCATTTCGCCTATCGATCCCGATGGGCTTGGCAGCCAGCTCAGGTTGGAGATGTGGCAAGGGGCGCTCTAACGGCATGTGCAGCTCTTTTGTATTATGAATAGCGATGCCGCAAAAGCGGTGTAGTGGCGGTATCCAGATTTCCACTTTGTGTCGCCATGGTGCTCGGTAATAATGAGTTCGATGTACCGGTACGTCCGCCGTCATCAAACAACGTGACGCGGTCCGGTCGCCCGATCGTTAGTTGTCACTATTTACGCCCCCCTTATAGAGCGCGACTGTATCCGGTCGGCAACATACTATGACAACGGCCGTCATCTCCGCCATCCCATATTTATGTGGTATTGGAGAGAAAAACTTACTATTAACTAGTCGGTCAAGGAAAACTAGAGAATTGATGTGAACGAGCGGTGTAATTCGCTTTTTGTCTTTTAGAAGTTCAAACCCTATCCGGCAGAACGACTTTCAGCAAGGCGCCCCCCGCATACGCCGGTGCCGATTGCTCACAAAATATGCGGGAAAGACTGTGGATGAATCGTTACCTTTTCCACAAGTCGTTGACTCGTAAGGAAATATTGCTTTTGATCATTCGCAAGGCAGCGCGTCAGCACCCATACTGCTTGCGTCCGTTCGCGAGATGGTACCGGCCGCCGCGCGGACCGGTATAGCAGGTTGATTCACCGCTTTTCGGTGGCACCTTGCCGTGCCTGAAGTCCCATGGCGGCGTCGGCGATTTATCCACCCATAGTCCACGACGCGCGGCCTCGGCTTTGACCTGCAAATCGGGCAAGAAGGCGTCGCGATTGTACTTCGGGTAAACCCATGCCATCCCGCGTTCAACCTGCGCTCGATTTACCTGGACGCCGCCGCAGGTCACGATTGCGACCGTACGTCCATAACGATCAGCATTCTGCACCTGATAGGTCGCATCCTTCTTAAAGCACAGATCTGAAAGAGACTGCTTCGACCTCTGTCCAAATGGCTGGGATTTCTCCGGGGCGTCGATATTGGCCAAGCGAACCTTAAGCGGCTGCCGGTCGACGAGCAGAGTCATGGTATCACCGTCTGATATCCCGATGACTTGATGCCCGTATGTGGGCAGTGCAACCGCGCACCACATAGCCAAGGCGGCAGTCGCCGCTTTTAGAGACGCCATCTCATGCATGCTCGACAACGCACAACCACGACTGCGAAAATTCAACTACTTTCCCTTTACGCAACACTCACTCGAATCCTTGACGCTTCTCGCGTATCGCGTCGGCCGGTTCTCCGCCGGCGTCATATCCCCGATAGCCGGGCGGCGTACCAATCCAATGAGCCGTCGGTCGGCGTGTTCTGTGTTGAACTCGGACGTGTCGAAACGGATGTAGGCACTTTCGTCTTCAAACAGGAGGTAAGGGGCAGGAACCGTATAAGTTCTCTAAGCCGCATTGGCAGTGCGACGGGACAGTTATCAGTTACCTTATTTTTGTAAGTTCCTGTTTGTTCATCGATACTACCACAAGTATTCGCAGAAAATACTGCAAGCACACTTGTCGTTCTCGACTATGCAAGCATGCTTCCCTGACAGCCAAGAACTGGCAGCGAGATGACTTGCATCCAGCCACTTTCGCGAACGAGCGTAACAAGAACGAATACAAGGCATGTCAACCGAATGCTGGGAGTCTTGCGTGCCAGTCTGCGTCGGGCGGCGAACGAATGGGAGTGGCTGGACAAGGCGCCGCAGCCTAGCAGATTGGAAAACATGCAACGCATGTGTTCAGTTTCTGGGACAAGCTCTTCACGTAGGTCAGCACGAAGGCGTGGTAGGCGGGGCAAGCGCGGGCCGCCATCAAGGATTTTCGCTGGCACGACTTGCCCCCCCCCTACGTGGGCCAGTTGGCGTATGCAACACTGCACGCCGCTGTTTGCGCCGCAGGAGCTAGGCGGCTGGGAAAGCGCGGAGATGGTCAGGCACTATGCGCATTTGTCGGCCGACCATTTGGCACCGGATGCGGCGCAATTGCCGCCGTTGCTGCATCAGGAGCAGGCCGCGATGGGGGCCTGCGAAGGAGACAGACCAGGTGTCGGCGCAATTCACGACACAGATCTGTCACACGGGCACGGCTGTAAACCAGAAAGGGGGTCAGATCTTGCGATCTGACCCCCTCATATATGGCGCGGCCGGCAGGAATCGAACCCACGACCCCTTGGTTCGTAGCCAAGTACTCTATCCAGCTGAGCTACAGCCGCGTAGAACGCAATTATAGCAGCGCAAAAAATTTTTGGGAAGAAGAAATGCTGATTAAATAAAAATGGCAGATTTCTCAGGCTGCGGCTGCTGTAGATTAAGCTATGAAAGTAAATGCGGAATTTCTTCTCGTACTAATAAGGCGCATCTATAAGCGATGGCATTCTTTGATGGAAGCATGCCTCGTAAAAATGTTAACATATTGATTTACCGAGAGAGGGATTATGGATATTCAGTTTACCGGCAGAAAAATTCCTATGGCTGACGGTGGTCTTATGTTTGAGGCTCTAGTAGACGGACATTCTGTAATCTGCACAATCAGTATGGATGCATTGAAAGATCATTTCGGCATAGTGGAAGATGTCGCGACCAACGCTTCTCCATTCGATCGGGGACAGGCAAAAATACATGCTGCGGCGGAACGTTTGATTCGCGCAGGCGTAAGGCCAGTATTTGTGACGAGCGAAGACCTGCATTAAGTCGCTGCCGACCTCCTTAACGCATCTCGAAAGCTATCTTCGTTTGAGTGGGTTGCCTTGCTTTAACCTACTTGTGTCACGTGTTTTTTGGGCCAGATCTTTTATAAGAACATGCGCCCCAACGAGCCCGTAGCGATAGTAACCAGCCCAAGGATAAGATTAATTCCGACGAAAGTGCGAATTTGAGAAAGCGCGCTTGCTCCTGCTGCCCATTCATTTGCGCTGACCGCTTTCCTTAATCGCTGGAAGGGGGCAAAAAACACATGAGCAAAAATCGCCATCATGATGATGCCAGTGATGAACATGATGGACACATGCACGGGCGGGCGGCCAATGTGCGCCATAAGATAAAGGCCGCTAAAAAGGATTGCCGCGACTGACAGCCATACCCAAAAGAAAAATTTTTCCAGCACGCCAGTCCACAACCGCAAACGCGGCTCGGCATCGAGGCAAGATGCGGCGATCGGCCGTAGAGCCATATAAGCGAAGAACATGCCGCCCACCCAGATAGTGAAGCCTGCAATATGCAGAAACTGTGCAAAAAACATTCATCCTCCATTCAAATCCTATTCCATACAGGGCGAGCGGTAGCAATATGGGCTGCTAAACACGCATCTTTTCAGGTCTTCGGTATGCTTGCAGTTAGATGGAATTCTAACAGTGCAGAGGCGGCATCCAGGCAAAGAATAAATAAGCCTAAAGGAGTGGGGAAAAGATCGGTTTTCACTAGCATCTCTTCATGTATCGGAGTGCTCGGGTCATGTTCGCTGTCGTTATGAACGTGGCGAACATCAGATCGAGCTTGCCGTAGGACGCACGTATAAGGCGCTACGGCTCGAGGTGCCGGG
>DASRXG010000016.1:0-39963 GCA_035654275.1 Noviherbaspirillum sp. | reverse complement strand
TCCACGCCAGGAACGCGCCCATCATGTACAGCGCGCCATGCGCGAAATTGATCACGTTGAGCAGGCCGAAAATGACCGCCAGCCCCAGCGACAGCATCGCGTAAAACGAGCCGTTGACCAGCCCCAGCAATAGCTGGCTCAACATTGCTTGCAAAGGTATGCCAAAGATTTCCATAACTACTTACCAAAGTAAGGCCACAGTGCATGCGGCGCTAAATTGCAGGATCGGGTGGCGGTGCGCAGCTTCACGCACCGCCGGACCGATACATCAGCCGGGACTTCAGGAAAGTCCGGCCTTCCGGCTTCAGGAAATTACTTCCAGAGCGCGCACTTGGTTTCGGCCTTGGTCATGTACGCCTGGTCGCCCGGGATCGTCTGTGCGACCTTGTAGTAATCCCATGGGTACTTGGATTCCGAAGGCTTCTTGACTTCCATCAGGTACATGTCGTGCACCATGCGGCCGTCCGGACGGATCACGCCGTTCTTGGTGAACATGTCGTTGATCTTGGTGGACTTCAGCTTTGCCATGACTTTGTCCGCATCGTCGGTGCCGGTGGCCTTGACTGCGCCCAGGTACTGCATCGCTGCAGAGTAGTCGGCTGCCTGCAGCATCGACGGCATCTTCTTCATCTTCTCGAAGTAGCGCTTGGACCACTTGCGGGAATCGTCATTCATATCCCAGTACCAGCCGTCGGTCAGGTACATGCCCTGCGTCAGGTTCAGGCCGAGGGAGTGGATGTCGTTGATGAACATCAGCAGGCCTGCCAGCTTCATCGACTGGGTGATGCCGAATTCATTCGCAGCCTTGATGGTGTTGATCGTGTCGCCACCGGCGTTAGCCATGCCGAGGATCTTTGCTTTCGAAGACTGTGCCTGCAGCAGGAATGAAGAGAAGTCAGATGCCGACAACGGATGCTTGACCGCGCCCATCACCTTGCCGCCGCTCGCCTTCACAACGTCTGCGGTGTCTTTCTCGAGCGATGCACCGAATGCATAGTCGGCCGTCAGGAAGAACCACTCCTTGCCCCCCTGCTTGGTGATTGCGCCGCCGGTTCCGCGTGCCAGTGCGACGGTGTCGTAGGCATAGTGCACTGTGTACGGTGTGCATTCTTCATTGGTCAGGCGCGAGGTGCCTGCACCGATGGACACGAATACCTTCTTCTTCTCCGCAGCGACTTTCGCCATCGCGAGGCTGGCGCCGGAGTTAGTACCGCCGATCAGCAGGTCGAGGCCTTGCTGGTCGAACCATTCGCGTGCCTTGGAGGCAGCGATGTCGGCCTTGTTCTGATGGTCGGCAACGACGAACTCGATCTTCTTGCCATTGATCGCGCCGCCCATGTCGGCAATCGCCATCTTCACCGCTTCTGCACCGCCAGGACCGTCGACGTCGGCATACACGCCGGACATGTCAGTGATCAGGCCAATACGGATCACATCACCGGAAATCTGCGCGGATGCCGATGCAGAAAAACCGATGCCGAAGGTGGCGGTAACGGCGAGTGCGAGTGCTTTTGCTTTGAGTTTCATTGCTTCTCCTCTTTTATATGTGGAATTCATTTGGATGTGGTTCAAACGCCCAACAGCTCGTTCAAAACCGGCATCTTGGATTCCAGTTCCGATGCAGCGAAGGACTCGACAATCTGTCCATGCTCCATCACGTAAAACCGATCCGCCAATGGCGCAGCGAAGCGGAAATTCTGTTCCACCATCACGATGGTGTAGCCCTTGGCCTTGAGCGTCGTGATCATGCGCGCCAGCGCCTGCACGATGACCGGCGCGAGGCCTTCCGAGATCTCGTCCAGCAACAAGAGGCGTGCGCCGGTGCGCAGGATGCGCGCCACCGCCAGCATCTGCTGCTCGCCACCCGACAGCCGCGTCCCCTGGCTGGTGCGGCGTTCTTTCAGGTTCGGGAAGAGTTCATAGATTTCGTCGATCGACATCCCCTTGTCGGTCTTCGAAACGAACGGCGGCAACATCAGGTTCTCTTCCGTCGACAGCGAAGAGAAGATGCCGCGCTCTTCAGGGCAGTAGCCGACGCCAAGGTGCGCGACCTTGTAGGTCGGACGGTCGATCGACTCCACGCCGTTGATCTTGATCGAACCCGTCCGCGTACCGGTCAGTCCCATGATCGCGCGCAGCGTCGTCGTGCGGCCTGCGCCGTTGCGGCCGAGCAGCGTGACCACTTCACCGGGTTGCACCACGAGGTTGACGTCATGCAGGATGTGCGACTCGCCGTACCATGCCTTCAGGTTCTTGATTTCCAGTGCTGCTGTTGCCATTAGTGCGCTCCCTGCAATTCGCCGCCGGTCGTACCCATGTAGGCTTCCATCACCTGCGGATTCTTCGATACTTCTTCGTAGGTTCCTTCCGCCAGCAGCGCGCCACGCTGCAGCACCGAGATCGTGTCGCAAATGCCGGACACCACGCTCATGTTGTGCTCGACCATCAAGATGGTGCGGCCGGCCGACACTTTCTTGATCAGCTCAGTCACGCGGTGCACGTCTTCATGGCCCATGCCCTGCGTGGGCTCGTCGAGCAGCATCAGTTCCGGTTCCATCGCGAGCGTCGTCGCGATTTCCAGCGCACGCTTGCGGCCGTAGGGCAAATCGACAGTCATTGTGTTGGCAAAGCTTTCCAGGTCCACCTCGGCGAGAAGCTGAATCGCACGGTCATTGAGCTGGTTCAGCGTGCGCTCGCTCTTCCAGAAATGGTAGGAAGTGCCGAGCTGGCGCTGCAGTCCGATGCGCACGTTCTCCAGCACGGTCAGGTGCGGGAACACGGCGGAAATCTGGAACGAGCGGATCACGCCACGATGCGCAATCTGTTCCGGCTTCAGTGCGGTGATGTCATTGCCGTTGTAGTAAATCTCGCCCTTCGTCGGCGTCAGGAACTTCGTCAACAGGTTGAAGAAGGTCGTCTTTCCGGCGCCGTTCGGGCCGATCAAGGCATGGATCGAGCCACGCTTGACCTTGAAATTGACGTCATTCACCGCGATGAATCCCTTGAACCCCTTGGTCAGGTTTCTCGTCTCCAGTATTACTTCGCTTGCCATCCGTTTTCTCCAGTGTTGCTGGTTGCTTGTTGCGCTTTTCGCTGCTTTTCATCGCTGCGCAGAACGCGCCTCTGCTGCGCTTTCCGCCGGAGCGGAAAGCGCCCTTCGATTTACTTCAACGATGCTGCTTTGCTCTGTGCCGCTTACTCCGGGATCACGACAGTGTTGTTCGAGAAGGTGATCCGGTCCCCGGACGCCGGTGTTGCGAGGATCGGCGGCAGGTTGGCGCTGGTCAGCGCAGGTGCCGCACCCGGGGTGCCGCCGCGCGGAACGGTATGGACTACCTGGCTTGGCGGCAGTGCCGTTCCGTTCTTGAGGTGGGCATACATCAGGTTCATCGCCTGGATGTGATACGCGTGGATCGGAATGATGCGCGTGTCATAGCCAGGGAAGCCAAGGAACGCATCAAAGTGCTGCGCGTTGGTGATTTCCACATACGAGAGCTTGCTCGCACCACCTTCTGCAAACTTGTTGGCAGCGAAGTAGGCCCGCGAGTTGTGGTTCACCGGGATCAGCGTGTCGTTGCGGCCATGCACGATGATCGCCGGCTTGCCGCGCAGGTTGGCACTGCGCAGCACATCTGCCATGCCTGCACGCACGCGCTTCGAATCCGCAGCCGCCTTGCCGGTCAAGGGCGCGCCGGTGGTGATGTCGATGCCGGTTGCGAGGTTGCGCAGGCAGATCGCGCCGTCGATGTTGTAATCCATCGCATTGGTCGAAGGCGAAATGGAGAAGGCATCAGCACGCGCACCGCCGACCGCGTTATTGTTCACGAGGCCTAGACCGCCACTCGGCGTACCGTTGGCCGTGGCGAACAACTGCGCTTCCTGCAGAGCAGTCAATGTCGTGATCGCACCAGTTGCCGCAACCGTCGGTGCAAAGCTGTAACCGCACACGTTGTCTGCCACGCTGAACTTGCCGTACATGTTGGCGTAGAACGGTGCGAGGATCGCGAAGGTGCCATAGTGCGAGGCATGCAGCAGGTCGGAGTCAGCTTCCCATCCTGCATCGCGCAGCTTCTGCAGCGATTCATTGGCCTGTTCCAGTTGCGTGCTGCCAGTCAACAGTCCCTTCGCTTTCAGTGCGGTGCAGCGGTTTGCTGCGAGCGTCGGATTGACCAGTGTCAGCAGCGGTGATGCAGCCAAAGACGGCGACAGCGCAGCACATGCCTGGTACAGGTTCGCAATCGTCATCGTGTCGAACAGATGCTTGCCTGCACCACTGACATTCGTATTGCCGCGTTTAATCGTCAGCGCCGGGTTCAATGCGACTTCCACTACCGGCTCGGACACGGCGACACCGTCGATCAGGCCCTTGCTGTCCTGCTCGGCTGCCAGCAGTGCTGCTCCCGCACCGTTGGAAGCGCTGGAACCAATGACGATGGTATTGGCCGGCGTGATGGCGACTGCGCGCTTGCCATTCTTGGCGATGTCGCCGAATTTTTCATTCAGTACATAGAACGCAAATTCGACCGCCTGCAACGTGAACTTGCCCCAGTCGCGCTCCGAGTTCTGCTGCGAGTGCGCCTGCTTGATCGCAAATCGGTTGGGGAACGCGGCATTGAAGTCGGCGCGCTCCTTGTCCTTCAGTTGCGCGGTGAAGTTCGATGCCTTGCCGGCTGCATCCGCATTGGCGCGAAGGCCGTTCATCAGGCTGACGGTATTCGACTGCAGGTTGTGGAAACCGATGCCGCTGCCCTTGTCACTGTACGCAACAGCACAACGCTGCTTCAGGCCCCAGTCGCCAGCCGTGCCGATCGCGCCATACACGCCGCGCGAACCAGACGACGTCGCGGTCACGATACATGGATTGAACTTGTCGAAGTTCGCTGGCACCTGCACCATCAAGGTGACATTAACGCGGCCGCTGCCGTCGTCCGCATAGGCGATGTATTCGTCGCCGGCGATCTTGCCATCGCCAAGCACGGCGTTGCCATTGTTATCGACGTTCGGCCCGAAGAGGCGGCCGTAACCGCCATTGGTCGTGACATCGACCAGCGCGCGGTAGTTGGAATGGATGGTGTTGCGGCGCAACTCCGCTGCCGTCGGATTGGCAGGGTCGGCATACAGCGGCGCCGGTCCCTGAATGCCTGTCCATCCTAGCCCTGCCGTCAGCAGGTCGTCACTCACGCCGTCGTAAGTTGCCTTCTGAATCGGTCCGAGAAAGTCCGGCTTGCGATTGATTTCGGTGGCCGCAGCCCCGCCGTATGCCGCGAGCAGGCCCGCGGACACGACAAATGTAATGCACAAAGTTTTACGTGTTGCCATGTTGTCTCGCTCCTTGGAATTACCGGCTGTCGCCAGCCGGCCAATCAATGATTTTTTCTTATGGAACTACGTACTACAGCATCACTACTACTCGAAACAAAACGCTACAGGGTCATGCCACCGCAAACTTCAATGACGGCACCATTGATATAACTCGCCTCATCGGATGCCAGGAAAGCGAAGGTATTCGCAATCTCTTCCGGCTTGCCCAACCGCCCCAGCGGCACCCGCTCTTCCATCATCCGGATCACTTTCTCCGGGATATCCTTGATGATCGTCGTCTCGATGAATCCGGGACATACGGCGTTGACGCGGATGCCGTATTTGCCCAGTTCGCGCGCCCAAGTCTTCGCCATACCGATCACGCCAAACTTGCTTGCTGCATAGTTGGTCTGGCCAAAGTTGCCGTAGATGCCAACGATCGACGACGCATTCAGGATCACGCCAGTTTTCCGCTCGATCATTGCGTCCACGACTGCGCGGGTGCAGTTGAAGGTGCCTTTCAGGTTGACATCGATCACCCGGTCAAACTGCTCGTCGGTCATCTTCTTCAACTGGGCATCGGCAACGATCCCGGCGTTATTTACCAGCACGTCGATCTGCCCGAAGGTCGTCAAGGCGCCGTTCACCATTGCCTCGATGCTGTCGGGCTTCGTTACGTCCACCTTGAAGCCGAGCGCTTGTCCATCCTGCAAGCGAATCTCTGCAACGGTCTCCGCCACTGCATCATCGAGGTCACAAACGACCAGCTTTGCGCCCTCCTTGGCGAATTTGAGTGCGGTCGCCTTGCCAATGCCTCTGCTTGCGCCAGTGATGAGCGCTACTTTGTTTGTGAGTCGCACTTTTTCTCCCCGCACATTTCAAGAATCGAAGGTCTGGCGCCGTAAAAAGCTTGGCAAACCGTGCGAGCCTTCGGAGCAATGAAGTTATCGCAATTGCCATGCCAGCAACTGCAAGTCATTGAATTGAAAAGGAAAAGAGAAAAAGAAGGGAAAGAAACAGACTTCCGGACCAAAAAAGCAGGGAGGAATGTGTTTAAAACCAATACACTTCCTGCTTATATCTTGATATGTCGTTGAATAATAACGCCTTTGAGATGTGTACAAAATCCGGACAACTGTCCATTAATTGGACAGCAGTTTAAAATCGACGATCTTTTGGTAAAGCGTCGCTCGCGATATGCCTAACTGACGTGCGGCGAGCGCCTTGTTTCCACGGGCATTCTCGAGTGCCGCCTGAATCAGGCTCTTCTCGACTTCTGCCACGACTTCCGCGAGCGGCCGTACAGATGCCGTGCCGGTATTTGCGGCAGTCGCAGGGGCTGGCAGTGCAACCTGGCTCTTGCCCTCCTCCGGAAGTATCGATGCGAAGTCTTCAGCCGACAGCGCGATGCTGTCAGTCACCATGCCCGCCTGCTCCAAAGCGTTGCGCAACTCGCGCACGTTGCCCGGCCAGCTGTACGACGCGAGGAAGGCTCGCGCCGACGGCGTGAGTTCGCGCTGCGGCATGCCGGTGCGAGTTGCAATCTGCTCGAGCAGGTGTTCGCACAATGCATCGAGGTCGGCAATACGCTCACGCAGTGGCGGCAGCACGATCGGCAACACGTTCAGCCGGTAGTACAGGTCAGAGCGGAATTTTCCTTCCGCGACGAGCTGCTTCAGATCATGGCTGGTCGCTGCAATGACACGTACATCCACCTTGGTGATCCTGTTGGAACCGAGCGGCTCGATCTCCTGCTCCTGCAAGACGCGCAGCAGCTTTGCCTGTACCTGCAACGGCATGTCGCCCACTTCATCGAGGAACAGCGTGCCGCCATCGGCGATCTTGAACTTGCCGTCGCGCCCCTTGCGATCGGCACCGGTATAGGCACCTGGCGCCACACCAAAGAATTCCGCCTCGAGCAGGGACTCCGGGACGGCAGCGATATTCACGCCCACGAAAGGACGCCCGGCGCGACCGGATGCCGCATGGATGCCATGTGCCAGCAACTCCTTGCCGGTGCCCGTCTCACCCAGGAGCAGCACTGTCGTATCGAGTTGCGCCGCACGCCGCGCACGGTGCTTGAGCTCAAGCGATGCCGGGCTCACGCCAATGAAGCTGGAGATGGAATATTTCGTATGCCGTAACTGCGCCAGTTCTTTTTGCGTATTCGCCAGCGCCCATTGCAGCTCCGCGAACTTGGACACCAGCGGCTTGAGCCGCTGCAGCCGGTCGTACAGTGCAAAACCGAGTGCACCGAGCACGCGGCCGGAATCATCCTTCAATGGAATGCGCATCACGACCAAGGGCTGGTCGCGAATCATCATGATATCGAGCAGGATTGGCTTACCGGTCTGCACTACTTCGCGCATGCGGCTATTGGGAATGACCTCTTCCACCGCCTTGCCCAGCGCAGCATCCGGCCCCTCCTTGAGCCCGAGGAACGCGGCATATTTGTCGTTCATCCACGCGATGCGCCCTTGGTCATCAACCGCCATGGTGCCTTCGCAGGAATCATCAAACAGATCCAGCAAGGATTGCATGCCCACCCGCAGAATATTGTCCACGTCCCACGACGAACCGACAGACGTTTTCATATCATCTCCACCTCGTTCTATGACGCCGGATAACATCCGATGTACTTATCGTAGGCCCTGGATAAGACTGCGGCTCCGGGCCGGTGCGGGCAATAAGCTGGAATGACAGCCGATGCTAGTGATCCAAGTTAGAAGTTCGTTAAACAATAAAACGGATGCAATGGGCGTCAGACGAGGCGCAAAACGGAACAAGGCCAAGTGCCTTGCGGGATTCTGCAGCCATGGATGGCGTGCATTTCATCGGTTTTATTCGACGAATTTCTAATTCAGGACACTAGCATGGGGAATTGAATGGATGCAGCGCTCAAGACTCATCTCTTTATGCTGAATCAACCATCCATCCCACGCAGCTGCGTTAAAGCTGGTAATGCCATTTTTGCGGATTATAGATGCTAACCAGCAAATTCGTGCATGCGTGGTTTCCACGATTGGCAGGACGGGAAAATAAAAAACTCTGGCCACGTGCCTCTGGCCACGTGCGCTTCGACCGCCCCCACTTTCCCTTCGGTAAGCAACGCAAACGCAAAGCATTTCAGTGTCAGGATCAACGTTTCTGCCGCACTGCACTGCGCCATGCCAGAGTAATCGCTCTCGCCATGTTTGCTTAAGTAGAAGAGACGCGCAAGAAAACAGCACAAAAAAAGCCGCGTACAAGCGGCTTCACAAGACGATTGAGAGAGCCGGTTCAGCCGGCATTGCATCGCTTAGTTCGATCGCTTCAGAAGATCGAGAATCTCGGACAACTCGTTGCGGATCGCTACCGTATTGACTTCAAGCGGCGGCAGGCCTGCGGTCAGGTCATCTTCCCCATTGCCATTCGCCATGCGGCTGTCGAGTTTGTTGCGCGCACCGCTGATCGTGAAGCCCTGCTCGTATAGCAGCTCGCGGATACGGCGAATCAGCAACACTTCGTGATGCTGGTAGTACCGCCTGTTCCCGCGGCGCTTCACCGGCTTCAACTGCGTAAACTCCTGCTCCCAGTAACGCAGCACATGCGGCTTCACACCGCAAAGGTCGCTGACCTCGCCGATCGTGAAATAGCGTTTTGCCGGAATCGGCGGCAAAACGACAGCATCGGATTTGGTTGGGCGCTCAGCCATGGCTTAAGTCAGGCGACGCGAGCCAGCGGCTTTTGGCTGGCGACTTCCACCATGCCCTTCAGCTTCTGGCTCGCATGGAAGGTCACCACGCGACGCGCGGTAATCGGAATTTCTTCTCCGGTCTTCGGATTGCGACCGGGGCGCTGCGGTTTGTCGCGCAACTGGAAATTACCAAATCCGGAAAGCTTGACCGCTTCGCCACGCTCCAACGCATTGCGGATCTCGTCGAAGAATGTTTCGACCATATCCTTGGCTTCGCGCTTGTTCAGGCCAACTTGCTCAAAAAGCAACTCTGCCAGCTCGGCCTTTGTCAGTGTGGGAAGGTCTTTTTCAGCCTGCGTACGCGCCTGCGCCTCCTGCATTGCACGATTGAGATCGGCGGCCAACACGGATTGAAATTCGGCTGAGTTCACGTCATTCATAGTCGTTGTGGTCCCTGCATGCACCTACACTTCATGCACGCAGTTTGGCGCCATGTTTTTTCTCGACGCATGCGACAAATGCAGCCATTGCGGCATCCACTATGTCGTCTTGCAGGGTAGTTTGAGTATCTTGCAAGGTGAAACGGAAAGCAAGGCTTTTTTCGTCATTTTCAAGCCCCTTGCCACGATATTCATCAAATAAAACAATGGCTTGCATGATAGCACAGGCTGGATTCGCTTGCTGCTCAGCAATGAAAGCATCCATCAAATCCTGCATCGGCACGGATTGTTTGACAACCACCGCGATGTCGCGCGTAACTGCCGGGAATTTCGAAATTTCACGGAAAACCGGCACGTCTCGTTTTTGCAAAACAGCCCCATCAACTTCGAATACGACCGGTGCCAGCGGAAGGTCGTACTTCTGCTGCCAGCGCGGGTGCAATTCCCCGATAAAGCCGACAACCTTGCCGTCAACAAGAATCTGCGCCGAGCGCCCCGGGTGCAGCGCCGGATGCTCCGCCTTGGCGAATTGCAAAGCCACAGGTGCAAACAAAGCCTCAAGGTCGGCCTTGACGTCGAAATAATCGACATTCCGAGTCGACTGCCCCCACTGCTCCTCAGCGACCGGGCCGTAGGCGATCGCCGCAACGCGCTTTGGCTGGTCATAGCCCGCCACCGACAACGGCCCATCCTGCGTACTGGAGCTGCGCAGGAAAACCGCGCCGACTTCAAACAGGCGCACACGATTGAGCTTGCGATTGAGGTTATAGCGCACGTTGGCCACCAGGCTTGCAACCAGCGACGAACGCATGACGCTCATCTGGCTCGCAATCGGGTTCAGCAGGCGAATTGGATTGGTGTTTGCTGCAAAATCCGCTTCCCACGCCTCCTCGACGAAGCTGAAGTTCACGACTTCCTGGTAATCCGCATCCGCGAGCTGGCGGCGGATCGCAAACAGCGAGCGCAAATTCTCCGGTGCGATACGCATCATGTTTGGCGCCACCGGCGGCAAAGCCGGAATATTCTCAAAGCCGTAGACGCGCGCGATTTCCTCGATCAGGTCTTCCTCAATCTCGATGTCGAAGCGGAAGGATGGCGGCGTGACGATAAATGTGCCTTCTCCTTGTATGAACTCTAGGCTGAGGCGCGTGAAAATGTCGGCAATCTGCGCATCGCTGATCGGCACGCCGATCACTTTGATCGCGCGCGCAGTACGCACGGTAACCGGCTTGCGCTGGGGAAGATTGACGATATGATCATCGACTGGCCCGACCTGCGTTTCCTTGCTACCGCAAATCTCCACAATCAGCGCCGTAATACGCTCAAGATGCTCTACCGTGGTGGCATAGTCGACACCGCGCTCGAATCGATGTGCCGCATCTGTCGAAAAGTTGTAACGGCGTGCGCGCCCTTGGATCGCCTGCGGCCACCAGAATGCCGCCTCAAGATAGATATTCGTTGTGTCGAGTGATACAGCTGTTGAATCGCCGCCCATGATTCCGGCCAGTGACTCGATTTCCTTGTCGTCTGCAATGACGCCGACCCAGTCGTCCACCTCGACGGTATTACCGTTCAAGAGCTTGAGCGATTCACCTGCTTTACCCCAGCGCACATCCAGGCCACCGTGGATCTTGTCCAGGTCGAACACATGGCTTGGACGCCCCAGTTCGAGCATCACATAATTCGAAATATCCACCAGTGCAGAAATCGGGCGCTGGCCGCTGCGCTCCAGGCGCCGCTTCATCCAGTCCGGTGTCTGCGCTCGCGCATTGAGACCACGGATGATCCGTCCAGAGAAGCGCCCACACAGGTCCGGCGCGGATACCTTGACGGGCAGTTTTTCCTGTGAATTGACTGCAACAGGCTTGAATATTGGAGCCTTCAGCGGCGTGCCCGTCAGCGCAGCGACTTCACGCGCCACGCCAAGCACCGACAGGCAGTCCGCCTTGTTCGGCGTGAGCTTGATCGTGAATTTCAGGTCGTTCAGCTGATAATAATCACGAAAGTTCTGGCCCACCGGCGCATCTTCCGGCAGGTCGAGCAGACCGCTGTGCTCATCCGATAATTTCAGTTCGCGTGCGGAGCACAGCATCCCCTGCGACTCGACACCACGCAATTTCCCGACCTTGATTTCAAATGGTTTGCCGTCCTCGCCCGGGGGAAGTTTCGCTCCAGCCAGAGCGCACGCCACCTTCATCCCTGTGCGAACATTCGGGGCACCACAGACGATATTGAGCAAGGTGCCGGTGCCGGCATCGACCTGACACACATTCAGGCGATCCGCATTTGGATGCTTGGCGACCTCCACAACTTTCGCCACGACGACGTTCGAAAATGGCGGTGCCACAGGTTCGACCTCTTCCACCTCCAACCCGGACATCGTCAACAGGTGCGACAACTCGTCCGAAGTCATCTTCGGATCAACCAGGGTGCGGAGCCAGCTCTCGGAGAATTGCATAGTAAAGACCTTCAGCCACAGAAGTCACAGGGGTAGCACCGCCCCGAACGGGCAGGAATCCCTGTGGCGAGTATTAGTTGAATTGTTTCAGAAAGCGCAGATCGCCCTCATAAAACAGGCGCAAATCATTGATCCCATAACGGAGCATCGTCAGGCGCTCAAGGCCGGAGCCGAACGCAAATCCGATGAACTGCTCGGGATCGAGACCCATGTTGCGCACCACCGTGGGATGCACCTGACCAGCGCCGGACACCTCCAGCCAACGCCCCTTGAGTGGACCGCTACCGAAAGCGATATCGATCTCAGCAGAAGGCTCTGTAAAGGGGAAATAGGAGGGACGGAAGCGCACCTGCAGGTCATCGGTCTCGAAAAACGCTTTCACGAAATTCAGGTACACACCCTTAAGGTCTGCAAAACTGATGTCGTCGGCGATCCACAGCCCCTCGACCTGATGGAACATCGGCGAGTGAGTTGCATCACTGTCGACGCGATAGGTCCGCCCAGGCGCAATCACCTTGATCGGCGGCTTGTTCATGCGCGCATAACGTACCTGCATTGGGCTGGTATGTGTGCGCAGCAGCAAAGGCTTACCCTGCGTATCCTTGCCGTCGACGTAAAAAGTATCCTGCATTGAGCGTGCAGGATGGTTCTCCGGGCTGTTCAGTGCGGTGAAATTGGTCCAGTCGGTTTCGATCTCGGGGCCGTCTGCCACATCGAATCCGATTGAACGAAATATTTCTTCCACGCGCTCCCACGTGCGCATCACCGGATGAATACCGCCCTTGCCGCGTCCGCGCCCCGGCAGCGTCACATCAATGGCCTCTGCATTCAGGCGCGCCTGCATCTGCGCATCTGCCAGCGCTTCGCGCCGCGTATTCAATGCCGCTTCAATCTTTTCCTTGGCCGCGTTGATGATCGCACCTTGCGCCTTGCGCTCCTCTGGTGCAAGTTTCCCCAAGCCCTTCATCTGTTCGGTAATCTGCCCGGTTTTACCCAGGTATTTGGCCTTCGCATTCTCCAGCGCCGCTGCATCTTCCGCAGCAGCGAAATCGGTTTGCGCCTGGACGACAATTTGTTCTAGGGAATTCATGCGGCTTTTTAGCTCTGAAAGGGCATCTGAAAACGACGATTCAAAATAAAACGGGGCATAGGTGTGTGACCTCTGCCCCGCTTATTGCAGTGCCGCCGTGCAGCGGCACATACGATCACAACACTCAAGCAGCGATGTTAGCCTTCACCTGTTTGACAATCGCGGCAAATGCCGGTTTGTCCATCACAGCCATATCTGCCAGAACCTTGCGGTCGAGGCCGATGTTGGCTTTCTTGAGGCCGTTCATGAACACGCTGTAGGTAACGCCATGCTCACGTGTAGCCGCATTGATACGGGTGATCCACAGTGCACGGAACACGCGCTTCTTGTTGCGACGGTCACGGTATGCATACTGACCAGCACGCATGACCGCCTGCTTGGCGATACGGAATACGGTACTGCGACGACCACGATAGCCTTTGGCTTGGTCGAGGACTTTCTTATGACGGGCCCGTGCGGTAACCCCACGTTTTACTCGAGGCATATTAGCTCCTTAGTGAGGTTAAGCGAACGGCATCATTGCACGAATGGAGTTCATGTTTGTCTCATGAACGTCCACTGCACCGCGCAATTGGCGTTTGTTCTTGGTGGTTTTCTTGGTCAGGATGTGACGCTTGAAGGCTTGACCGCGCTTGACGGTACCGCCCGGACGTACGCGGAAGCGCTTTTTCGCGCTGCTCTTCGTCTTCATTTTTGGCATAACAATATCTGCCCTCTCGGACAGCTCCGTTTTTTAACATGATTGCAGGTGGCAACACTTCATTGCTCTTGGATGCCTGCTTTCACTTGTTGTGCGGCGGACTGATGTCACCGCTATTAGCACGCCCTGCTCATTTCTGAACAGAGCGCACGAATTCTATTTTTTCTTTTTAGGCGCCAGCACCATAACCATCTGGCGGCCTTCCATCTTGGGAAACTGCTCGACTTGACCAAACGGCTCGAGGTCGGCTTTCAAGCGCTCAAGCATTCGCATACCGATATCCTGATGCGCCATTTCGCGCCCCCGAAACCGCAAGGTGATCTTGGTCTTGTCACCCTCTTCAAGGAATTTGGTCAGGTTACGCAACTTGATGTTGTAGTCACCATCGTCGGTGCCCGGACGGAATTTGACTTCCTTGACCTGGATAACCTTTTGCTTCAGCTTCGCTTCGTGGGCTTTCTTCTGCTCTTGATATTTAAATTTACCGTAATCCATCAAGCGGCAGACCGGTGGATTTGCGGTGGGCGCAATTTCAACCAGATCCACGTTCGCCTCTTCCGCGAGGCGGAAAGCTTCAGCAAGACTGACGATACCAAGAGGTTCGTTATTAACCCCAGTTAAACGCAATTCCGGCACAGTAATTTCGCCGTTAATGCGATGCGACTTTTCAGTAGCTATTGCAGTTTCCTTTAAAAATCAAATAATTAAGCCGTGCTTCGCGCTTTGGGCTTCCCCATCAGGCTTTGGTGTCGACATCGTTCATCAGCCGTTCCACCAGTGCGTCGACCGGCATTACACCCAAGTCGACGTTGCCTCGCGCACGCACGGCCACTGTGTTTGCATCCCGCTCCTTATCACCGACTACGACGATATAAGGTAATTTTTGCACGGAATGCTCGCGTATTTTATAGGTTATTTTCTCGTTGCGCAAATCGAGATGCACCCTAAACCCTTGTTTTTTCAGGTTTTGTGCGACGTTTTGAGCATAGTCAGCCTGCGCATCGGAGATATTCAGCACCGCCACCTGCACAGGCGCCAACCACAGCGGCATTGCACCGGCGTGATTTTCGATCAGGATGCCCACAAAGCGTTCCATCGAGCCGACGATTGCCCGATGCAACATCACAGGCACCTTGCGTGTGTTGTCATCCGCCACATATTCCGCGCCGAGACGGCCAGGCATCGAGAAGTCAACCTGCATCGTGCCGACCTGCCACGGGCGACCGAGCGAGTCCTTCAAGTGGTACTCGATCTTCGGACCGTAGAATGCCCCCTCACCCGGCAGCTCTTGCCAGGTAACACCGCAAACACGCAGCGCAGAGCGCAAGGTTTCCTCTGCACGATCCCAAGTTTCGTCTGAACCAATGCGGCTTTCCGGACGCAATGCAATCTTGATCGAGATCTCGGTGAAGCCGAAATCCTTGTAAACGCGCATTGCCTGCTGATGAAAAGCTGTCACTTCGCCTTCAATCTGCTCTTCAGTACAGAAAATGTGCCCGTCGTCCTGGGTAAAGCCGCGCACACGCATAATGCCGTGCAACGCGCCGGACGGCTCGTTCCGATGGCATTGACCAAACTCACCGTACCGCAACGGCAAATCCCGGTAGCTGCGCAGGTCAGAGTTATAAATCTGCACATGCCCAGGGCAGTTCATCGGCTTGAGCGCGTAATTGCGATTCTCCGATTCGGTCACGAACATGTTTTCCCGGTAGTTCTCCCAGTGACCGGTCTTTTCCCATAGCGTGCGATCGAGAATTTGCGGTGCTTTCACCTCTTGGTAACCGTTTTCCTGGTACACGCGGCGCATGTATTGCTCAACCTGCTGCCAGATAATCCAGCCTTTGGGATGCCAGAAAATCAGGCCCGGCGCCTCGTCCTGAAAATGAAAGAGATCAAGCAATTTGGCCAGCTTGCGATGATCGCGCTTTTCCGCCTCTTCCAGCATGTGCAGATAAGCCTCCTGCTCTTCCTTCTTTGCCCACGCAGTACCGTAGATACGCTGGAGCATCTCGTTCTTAGAGTCGCCGCGCCAGTATGCACCCGCCACCTTCATCAGCTTAAATACTTTCAACTTTCCGGTGGAAGGCACGTGGGGACCTCGGCAGAGATCGGTGAACTTACCCTCGGAATAAAGCGACACATCCTCACCTTGCGGAATGGATTCGATAATCTCCGCTTTGTATGCCTCGCCAATCGACTTGAAATAGGCCACCGCGTCGTCGCGCGGAAGCACTTTACGAGTTACCGGCTCATCCTTCTTGGCGAGCTCCGCCATTTTCTTTTCGATCGCCTGCAGGTCTTCCGGCGTGAAAGGTCTCTTGTACGAGAAATCGTAGTAGAAGCCGTTATCAATGACCGGTCCGATGGTTACCTGCGCCTCGGGGAATAATTCCTTGACCGCATAGGCCAACAAGTGCGCCGTGGAGTGACGGATCACATCCAGCCCATCCGCGTCTTTATCGGTGACGATTGCTAGATCGGCATCGCGATCAATCAGATAGGATGTGTCGACCAACTTGCCATCCACGCGTCCGGCGAGGGCCGCCTTGGCAAGCCCGGCACCGATGCTGGAAGCCACATGAGCTACCGTCACCGGCGTGTCGAATTGACGCTGAGAACCGTCTGGAAGTCGAACTGAAATCATTGTGCGCTCCATGTCAGTGCGGGAAATGACTGACGCAAGAAAACTGCGGACGAAAAAAAACGCGGACTAGCCGCGCTTTTTCACTGCAATGACGAAAAAGATCCCGACTAGCGTCGCTCACAAACCATCTTAGTGGTAGTTCGCGGTGTCATAACCGGGCTGCCTTTCTCGCTCTTACAAAATACTGCATGTTCGTTGGTAGGCTCGATTGGACTCGAACCAACGACCCCTACCATGTCAAGGTAGTGCTCTAACCAGCTGAGCTACGAGCCTAAAGAAGCGAAATTATAGCGGCAATTTTTCATTTTGGCTAGTCCCTTTGATTTACTTCCAGCAAACCCCTCATCAGCCCATGCCGGACGCGCCAAGCAGCTGCCTGTCACAAACACTGGATTAGCTTTGCGTAGCATCTAATGTGCTGCAAAATGTTGGCAAATCCTCACCACTGTCTATTGAAGGCAAGAATAACCATTCCGAATGAAATCTCCTCCTCGCACAGTCTCGACAAGTCATCTACACGCGCATCACACCGGAGACGCCTCGTATCGCCATGTCGCCGAAGGGCGAAACCAG
This sequence comes from Noviherbaspirillum sp., assembly GCA_035654275.1. GTDB lineage: Bacteria > Pseudomonadota > Gammaproteobacteria > Burkholderiales > Burkholderiaceae_D > Noviherbaspirillum. The sequence goes on along the minus strand of DASRXG010000016.1, from coordinate 23,081 downwards.
AAAGTACTGGCCGGTTCAGTGGCGCTCACGCTCGGTTTTGCCCTGATCGAGGTCATCGCAGGTTTCTGGTCGAATTCGCTGGCGCTTATTTCAGACGCAGGTCATATGGTCACAGACGCAACCGCACTGGGACTCGCGTTGCTGGCGCAACTCATCGCCAAGCGCCCTCCATCGGCCAAGCACTCATTCGGTTTTGGCCGGGCTGAAGCGCTCGCAGCTTTCGTCAACGGACTGGCGATGCTCTTGCTGGTTGGCTGGATTACTGCCGAAGCGATTCAGCGTTTCTCCACGCCTGAGGCAGTAAAAGGTGAAGCTGTCTTTACGGTTGCACTAATTGGCCTTGCCGTGAATCTCTTGGTTGCGTGGGTTCTCTCACACGATAGAAAAAGCATCAACACCAAAGCGGCACTGGTGCATGTACTCGGAGATCTGATGGGCTCAGTCGCGGCTCTCGTGGCTGGCGTCGTGATTTATTTCACCGGATGGTTACAGATCGACCCCTTATTGTCACTCGTCGTGTCAGCATTGATTCTGAAATCAACCCTGAGCGTGCTGCGTGCGTCCTACCACTTCCTGATGGAAGGTGTGCCGCATCACATCGACTACCTTCAGGTCGGCAATGATCTGTCTACGATCAACGGCGTCCTCTCCGTGCACGATCTGCATGTCTGGGAAATGTCGCCGGGCGAACCCGCCCTCATAGGCCACCTGGAAATCACCGACATGCAGCAATGGCCAGGGATACTCCGGGAGATCAAGTCGATGTTGCTGGCCAAGCACGGCATTGACCATATCACGCTCCAGGCTGAATTACCCGCTGCTACAGGGGAGCCTCGGGATCATTAATGCCGCTGAACGTCCACGACGCCAGTGACATCTCGAATAATAGACATAGCCTTCTGGAGCTGCGAGGTGGAAGATATTTCGGCTGTAAAGGACATGCGGGCCTGACCTTTCGCGCTCTGCGTGCTGACTCCAATAACGTTGATTTTCTCTCGCGAGAAAATTTCAGAAATATCACGCAGCAAACCCTGACGGTCGTTGGCTAGAATAAAGATATCCACGGGATAGACCGTATCCTTGCCCGACTCACCCCAAGTCGTCTGGATAACACGCTCCAATGCCTTCATCCTCATCTGCGCGAGATTCTTGCAATTCGTGCGGTGAATCGACACGCCTTTACCGCGAGTAATAAAGCCAACGATTTCGTCCGGCGGTGCGGGCTTGCAGCACCGGGCCAACTGCGTCATCAAGCCTTCGGTGCCGACCACAAGCACACCTGACTTTGCGCCCTGGGCGACGCTGGAAGCACGACTCTTGTTGGGCACGACCGTATCTGTCGCAAGCGTCTTGTCTGCACTTTTCTGCGCTTCATCGCCATGCAGAGCATGTTCGATATTGCGCAAGCTGAACTCTTCCTTGCCCACCGCAAGGAATAAATCGTCCACCTTCGCAAAACCAAGCTTGTGCGCCAACTCCTCCAGGTTGATAGCAGTCTTACCCTCGCGCTGAAGAGTCTTCTCGACCAGTGCACGGCCATGCGCAAGGGTTTCCTCCTGTTCAATCGCATTGAACCATGCGCGGACCTTGGAGCGCGTCCGCGGGCTGGCAACATAGCCAGGGCTGAGCCAGTCGCGCGATGGCCCCGCCGCTGCAGCCGCCCCTCCCCTCGCCGTAATGATTTCCACCGTCTGGCCATTCTTGAGCGGCGTATTCAGTGGCACCATTGCTCCGTCGACGCGCGCGCCGCGGCAGCGATGGCCGATGTTTGTATGCAGATGGTAGGCGAAATCGATTGGCGTCGCGCCAGTCGGCAATTCGATGACACGCGCTTGCGGTGTCAAGACATAGATCCGGTCATCGAGCGCGGCAGACTTGAGCTTCTCCACCCACTCACGCTGCATGTCTTCCTGGCCGACAACAGCATCCGCTATTTCGCTCTTCCATGCGAGAAGCTGCCTCAGCCATGCGATTTTTTCGTCGTATTTTTGCGCCGAAAAACTGGATCCACCGCTTTCCTTGTAGCGCCAGTGCGCGGCCACACCGTATTCGGCGAAGCGATGCATCTCGTGCGTACGGATCTGGACCTCGAGCGCGCGCCCATCCTCTGCAATAACCACCGTGTGCAGCGACTGGTAGCCGTTGGGTTTGGGCCGTGAGATGTAATCGTCGAATTCCTCCGGAATCGGCGTCCAGATATCATGAACAAGTCCAAGCACCGCGTAACAGGTCTTGACATCGTCGACGATGACGCGAAACGCGCGAACGTCGTACAACTCCGAGAAATCCAGCGACTTGCCACGCATCTTGTTCCAGATGCTGTAAATGTGCTTCGGCCGGCCGAAGACCTCGGCTTTGATGCCAGCAGCTGCCAGTTCGGACTTCAACCTCGCAATTGCGCCTTCAACGAAGCTCTCTCGCTCGATGCGTTTCTCTTCCAGCATCTTGGCAATACGCTTGTAGACTGCCGGCTCGAGAAATCGGAAGGCCAAGTCTTCCAGTTCCCACTTCAACTGCCACACACCAAGCCGGTTCGCCAGCGGCGCATAGAGATCCAGCGTTACGCGCGCATAGGAATGCGTCCTTTCATTCTCCAGCTTCAGTTCGGCGAAATAGCGCAAGGTCGTCACTCTCGACGCGAGACGCACCAGAACAACTCGCATGTCGGACGCCATCGCAAGCAGCATCTTGCGCAGGGTTTCAAGCTGCTCCCCCGCCTGCTGCGCAGCATTCTTGCCCTTTGTGACGTCTTGGTAGCCGAAAGTCTGATCATGCAACCGCATCAACTGCCGAATCCCTGCTACAAGGTCCGCAATTTCGGTCCCGAACCTTGCCTCGAGTGCGACGGCCGCATTTATATCGAGAACAGGCAGTTCAAACAGTAGGCCGGCGATCCGCGTATCTGCGTCCGTGTTGAGGTGCGCAAGTGTGGCTGCAACTCCTTGTGCAAATTCGAACGCGTCCTGACCGGTCGACACCTTCTTACCACGATATATCGGTTCGATGAACGCAAGCGCATCCAGCACGCGTGCACCGTCGTCCACTGTCAGACCGGACGAGAGCTTAGCCTGCGTATCGCTTTGAGTTGCGGCAATGGAGACCATCGAAAGGCTATTTCTGTGCTGCAGTAACAACCATCTCAACCAACCACTCCGGCTTCGCAAGTTTGGCTTCCACAGTTGCGCGCGGTGGAGAGTTGCCCTCGGCAACCCACTCGTTCCAGACGGCGTTCATGCCAGCGAAGTTCTTCATATCGGAGATGAAAATCTGGCACATCAGAATGTGTGATTTGTCGCTTCCCGCCTCGGCCAGGAGTCGATCGATATGCGACAGCACTTCACGCGTCTGTCCAGTGATATCTTGCGTGAGATCTTCAGCAATTTGCCCGGCAAGATAGACCGTGCCGTTATGGATGGCCGCTTCCGAAAGGGTTTTACCTACATGAAAACGTTTGATCGTCATGGTGCTTTAATATTTTTTGTCATGTATGTGGATGCTGCGCCAAGCAGCACTATCCGAGCAGGAATTCTCTTGCAACATCGATCTGGTCCGCATGCATAAATGTCGGCGCATGCCCGACGCCTTGAAACTCCACCAGCCTGGCTTTCGGCCCGCGCGTAGTCATCGCCTGCGCAACCTCCTTTGTCACCAAGTCGGACTCCGCGCCACGCACAAGTAGCGTCGGGCAGGAAATGGCGTCATAGGCCATCCACAACACGGCCTCGGCATGTTGCGCACTTTCCGGCGTCGCTCCCTTGAAGGGCATGGACAGACTCAGATCGTAGTGGCGAATCCATTGGCCTTCGGCATCCTGCCGGAGCACATCGGAAGCCAACTTATGCCACTCGTCCTCCGAATGCGGCCCAAACGGTTGCGAAATATTTCTGATGTATTGCACGGCGTCCTCAAACGTCGGGAACCGAACCGCTTCACCAATATAGTCCGCGATCCTCGACAGTGCTGCGGCGTTCAATACCGGCCCTACGTCATTGAGGACCAACTTGCGTATCGGACTGTCCTTTAATGACGCCAAGCCCATCCCTATCAAGCCGCCCATCGAAGTGCCGAACCAATGTACCGTTTCGGCATTCAAGCGCGCAAGCAAGGTCACCATGTCACTGACGTATTGCGGAATCTGGTAGTACTGCGGATCGCGCAGCCAATCGGAGCGGCCGCGGCCAACCACATCGGGACACACGACGCGGTAATCGCGGCACATTTCCTGGGCAAGGTTGTCGAAGTCGTCCGATACGCGAGTAACGCCATGCACGCATACCAGCACCTTCGGATTCTGCGGGTCACCCCATTCCTTGTAGGCCACCTTGTGCAACCCCGCCGGCGACAAGCATTGGATGGTTCTGATATGAGCTTGAGTCATTTTGTCGGGTATCGTTTTATCCGCTTGCCATTCTCACATTTTACTGGTCGTTCCGCTTAAAATCCTACTTAAGTTAGCCGCAATTCCAAATTTCATTCGCAGAGGACATTATGCAAGGTACCATGCACAAAGGGAAAACAGCGCTCGTCACCGGCTCCACATCCGGCATCGGCCTGGGAATCGCCAGATCGTTCGCGGCACAAGGCGCGAATGTCGTTCTCAACGGCTTTGGAGAGATCAAGGAAATTGAAGCGCTGCAATCACAGATACAAGATGAATTCGGTGTGCAGACGGCCTATCACAACGCCGACATGTCCAAGCCGAGTGAAATCGAAGCGATGATGAAATTCGCTGCCGAGCGCTTCGGTGGCGTTGACATTCTTGTCAACAATGCTGGCATTCAGCATGTCGCCAATGTCGAAGATTTTCCGGTTGAAAAATGGGATGCCATCATTGCGATCAATCTCAACTCAGCCTTTCACACGACTCGCCTCGCCCTGCCTGCCATGAAGGCAAAAAACTGGGGCCGGATTATCAATGTCGCTTCTGTACATGGACTGGTAGGGTCGGCACAGAAATCGGCGTATGTCGCAGCAAAACACGGCATCGTCGGCTTCACCAAAGTGACGGCACTCGAGACCGCCCATACCGGGGTGACTTGTAATGCCATCTGCCCGGGTTGGGTCCTGACACCGCTGGTGCAAAAGCAGGTTGACGCTCGCGCGGCACAACATGGCTTGTCTAATGAGGACGCCAAGAAGGGCCTGCTATCGGAGAAGCAACCGTCGGGAGAATTCGTTACCCCTCAACAGTTGGGCGAACTCGCCCTTTTCCTGTCCAGCGATGCGGCATCTCAAGTGCGCGGCGTTGCATGGAATATGGACGGAGGATGGGTGGCCCAGTAAGGGCAGTTATTCCGTTTCCGTTGGCGGCGTGACGACTTGTCCGTCGCCGCGTAGAAATGTGTTCATAACGCACTACGAACAAAAGAAAACGGCGCTCAGAAGCGCCGTTTTCCTATTCAAGATAAAGAGAGCAATCAGTGCACGGCACTGACGTCGAGTTCTGCTCCGGTTTTCTCAATGACCTCTTCCTTGCTCACCCCAGGAGCCAGTTCAACCAGTTTCAATCCAGCGGGCGTCACATCGATCACACCAAGGTCAGTGATGATGCGATTGACGACTCCAACCCCCGTCAGCGGCAAGTCGCACTTCTTCAGGATCTTGTGGGAGGTTGTTCCGTCTTTGGCCTTTGCAACGTGTTCCATCAGGACCACGACGCGCTTGACGCCAGCCACGAGATCCATCGCACCGCCCATGCCCTTGACCATCTTACCGGGAATCATCCAGTTCGCGAGGTCACCGTGTTCGCTGACCTGCATCGCGCCCAGGATCGCAATGTTGATCTTGCCGCCGCGAATCATTGCGAACGAATCCGCCGAACTGAAGAAGGACGAACCGGGAAGCGCGGTCACCGTCTGCTTGCCAGCATTGATCAGATCAGGATCGACCTCATCCTCCGTCGGGAAAGGGCCGATGCCGAGCAAACCGTTTTCGGACTGCAGCCATACTTCGATGTCCTTCGGCACGTAATTGGCAACCAATGTCGGTAAGCCAATACCGAGGTTCACATAGAAACCGTCCTGCAATTCCTTTGCCGCGCGTGCGGCCATTTCATCACGAGTCCATGCCATGTTCGTTCTCCCTTACTTTGCGCGCGTGGTGCGTTGTTCGATGCGTTTTTCCGGCGATGCATTGACTACAATGCGATGCACGAAAATGCCAGGGGTATGAACTTGGTCCGGATCGATCTCGCCGGCTTCGACCAGCTTCTCGACTTCAACAATGGTGATTTTTCCGGCCATGGCAACGTTCGGGTTGAAGTTGCGGGAGGTCTTGCGGAATACCAGATTACCGACCTTGTCGGCCATGTATGCCTTGACGAGTGATACGTCGGCAACGAGCGACCGTTCCATCACATACTGCTCGCCGTTGAATTCACGCACTTCCTTGCCTTCGGCGACGATGGTGCCGACACCGGTCTTGGTAAAGAAGGCCGGAATCCCAGCCCCGCCGGCACGCAACTTCTCCGCCAGCGTACCTTGCGGTGTAAATTCCAGTTCCAGTTCGCCGGCCAAGTACTGGCGTTCGAACTCCTTGTTTTCGCCGACATACGACGAGATCATTTTCTTGATCTGACGCGTGCTCAGCAATTGCCCGAGGCCGAAACCATCAACGCCCGCATTATTCGAGATCGCAGTCAGGTTCTTGACACCCGAATCCCGCAGCGCCGCGATCAACGCCTCGGGAATGCCGCACAGCCCAAAGCCACCGACGGCGATGGTCTGTCCATCCTTCACAATGCCGGCCAAAGCGCTGGCAGCATCAGGGTAAACTTTATTCATATTGACCCCTCTTCTCGTAGAAAATGCCCGTAAACGGGCTGTTTTAATGTATTCGTCAGCATATGATGGTGGACTAGACCGTGCAATACGGTAAAAATACGAATTTATCTATAAGAAAGCGCCCGCAAATCCATGAGCGCGCAATTTCAAATCGACTACGAGACAATCTTCAGGCAAGCACCGGTAGGCATGTGCGTATCGCAGCACCGGGTCATCCATGCATGTAATGACACATTGGCAAAGATGTTCGGCTACCAACCCGCCGACCTTCTCGGCCAATCTTTCCGGGTGCTATATCCCACATTGGATGAATTTGAACGCACCGGCGCCCGCATTGTTCCGATCATGAGTACCAAGGGGTATTACTCGGACGAGAGGATCATGAAACGGGCCAACCACGAGCTATTCTGGTGTCATGTCAGCGGACGCGCTTTGATCCATGACGACCCGCACGCGGCAGGAATCTGGACATTCGAGGATCTCAGCGCCAAGCGGCCCGTAACAGCAGAGTTGACACCACGTGAGCGGGAAATCGCGGCGTTGCTTGTGGAAGGGAAGACGAGCAAACTGATCGCCCGGCAGGTCGGTCTCAGTCCGCGCACCGTTGAAATGCATCGTGCAAGGCTGATGCGCAAATTCTCCGCATCGACGTCGAGCGAACTCGTGCATCGCTTGGTAGGCATGACGGCCTAACCCGGCCGCGCGAAGCACTCCGAGTTACTTTGACTGTTCCGCCAGCAGCGCACGAACCCGCTCCGGCAGCGGGACGGATTTTTCCGCCGGAAAATTTACCCAGACGACCTTTGCACCGCCTTGCGAGGCCAGCACATCCGGTTCGTCAATACGAAAAATTTCCTGATAGGTTTCGAAACTGGAACGTCCCGGCACACCAACATAAGTGCGCACCTCGATCTCACCCGGATACTTCAATTGCTTGATGAACGTGCAATGCGCGTTGATAATTACCGGCCCTTCCCCATTCGGGTCGGGATTGCAGCCGGCTTCAGTAAACCATTCAATACGCGCCTGCTCGAGATAACGAAAATAGACCGTATTGTTTACATGCCCCATCGCATCCATGTCTCCCCAACGGATTGGCATGCGCGTCGTGTGAACCAGTTTTTTTATAACCATTTCTTAGGGAAGACGAGTGGTTACTGAGCGCTCATTCCGTCATCTGCAGTGATGATCGCACCGTTGATGAACCGGGATTCGTCGGACGCCAGCAGCAACAGCAAGCCGTCGAGATCCTCCGGCTGGCCGAGGCGTTTGCGAGGGAGCATATTGATCAATGTACGTCCTTGCTCAGTCTCGAAATGGTCTTGATTGATTTCTGTGCTGATGTACCCCGGACAGATCGCATTCGTATTGATGCCGTAACGCCCCCACTCCACCGCCATCGATTTTGTCATATGCACGACGGCCGCCTTGCTCATGCAATAGATTCCGATTTGCGGCAACACCCGCAGTCCAGCGACCGAAGCAATATTGATGATTCTGTGCTGCTTTTTCGGATCTCCCTTCGCACGGGCGATCATCCGTTTGGCCGCCTCCTGCGCGACAAAGAAAGCGCCACGCTGATTGGTATCCATCACAAACGCGTAATCCTCCGGTGTCACATCCACCAGTCGCTGAGTCGTCGACACACCGGAATTATTGACCAAGATATCGATGGCACCGGCCTCGGTTTCCGCATGCGCGATCGCCGACTTGATGCTGGCGTAATCCGTGACGTCCAACGCAACCACATGCGCCGCACCGCCTTCTGCCTCGATCTCGGCACGCAACTCCTTAAGGCGCTCGGTCCTGCGCGAGGCCAAGACCACCTGTGCGCCAGCTTTTGCCAAGACCTTGGCGAAACGCGCTCCCAAGCCGCTGGATGCCCCGGTAATCAAGGCTATCTTCCCCTCGAAATTCATCTCGATTCCCACAGAAATCTCCTTGCTATTATCTTGTAACTGATCGCGCTGCCTTATAGAGACGTTATCATTACATGAATAACTCCCGATTAGAGTCTCATGTCTAGCATTCTCGGGGAAAATCCACGACAATTAGCACACTCGTTCGATAATTTTAACTACGGCGGTAAGACCATGACTCAAACCCAGAACCTGATAGAACAATACGGCCCGCGCGAATCAATGGAATATGATGTGGTGATCGTCGGCGCCGGACCAGGCGGTCTGGCCACTGCGATCCGCATCAAGCAGCTGGCCACTGAGCAAGGCAAGGACGTGTCCGTGGTCGTACTGGAAAAAGGCTCGGAACCCGGCGCGCACATCATCGCCGGCACGGTGATGGATCCGCGCGCGATGAATGAGCTCTTCCCGAACTGGAAAGAGCTCGGCGCACCATTGAACCAGACCGTCACCCGCGACGACATTCTGTTCCTCAGCGAGACTGGCGCTAAACGCACACCGGACTTTCTAGTCCCCCGTAATTTCCATAACGAAGGCAATTACGTCATTAGTCTGGGCAATCTGGTCCGCTGGCTGGCACAACAGGCAGAAGCGCTTGGGGTGGAAATTTTCCCCGGCTTCACTGCAGCCGAAGTTCTTTATGACGACAAAGGTGCGGTCAAGGGCGTTGCCACCGGCAACATGGGCATTGGCAAAGACGGAGAGCCTACCGAAGCGTTCCAGCTTGGCATGGAACTACTCGGCAAATATACGATTTTTGCAGAGGGCGCACGCGGCCATCTCGGCAAACAGCTGATCGCAAAATACAAGCTCGATGCGGGCAAGGATCCGCAGAGCTTTGCCATCGGCATCAAAGAGTTGTGGGAAATCGATCCCTCAAAGGCACAACCTGGGCTGGTGGTCCACACCGCAGGCTGGCCGATGGACAAGGACACGTTTGGCGGCGGCTTCCTCTACCATACCGAAGACAATAAAGTTACGCTCGGCTTCGTGATCGGCCTCGACTACAAGAATCCGTGGATGAGCCCGTTCGAAGAGATGCAGCGCTGGAAAACCCATCCGAGCATTCGGGCACACATCGAGGGCGGAAAACGCATCGGCTACGGCGCCCGCGCCATTAACAACGGTAGTCCGCAGGCGCTCCCCAAGACCGTCTTCCCTGGCGGTGCATTGATCGGTTGCGATGCGGGCTACATGAACGCCGCCCGCATCAAAGGAAGCCATACCGCAATCAAGAGCGGCATGCTGTGCGCAGAAGCGGTATTTGCCGCAGTGACGGCTGGACGTGCATCCGACGAACTGACCGCCTATCCGGAAGCCTATGAGAAGAGTTGGCTAGCTGAGGAACTGAACCAGACACGCAATTTCAAGCTCTGGTTCAAGAAAGGATCGCTGATGGGCCCCCTCATGACTGGCATCGAACAATGGCTGCTGCCGAAGATTGGCATCAAGAACCCGCCATGGACGCTGCATCGCGACAAGCCGGATCACGTCTACCTGCAACCGGCGGACCAGTGCGAGAAAATCAGCTACTCGAAGCCCGATGGCAAACTGACATTTGACCGACTGAGCAGCGTTTTCATCAGCAACACCAACCATGAGGAAAACCAGCCTGCGCATCTGACGCTCAAAGATGCGTCGGTGCCGGTAAAAATCAACCTGGCAAAGTTTGCCGGCCCAGAAAGCCGCTATTGCCCGGCTGGTGTTTACGAGTTCGTGAAGACTGATAGCGGCGAGGATCGCTTGCAGATCAATGCGCAAAACTGCGTGCACTGCAAGACCTGCGACATCAAGGATCCGACGCAGAACATCGTGTGGGTAACGCCGGAAGGTGGTGGTGGGCCAAACTACTCGGGAATGTAAGAAATAAAAAAGCCGCAATCGCGCAAGCCCCTCGCTTAACCTGTTGAAAGCGTTTGCTTGGCCGGGCATACAGCCCCGTAAGTTCAACGACTTACGGGGCTTTCTTTTTTTCGAACGCAATCACGTCAGGAGATGCTGAGCCTCGCCCAGCTCCATTGGTGCCCAGAAGGGCGGCGAAGAACTTACGGCAGGCGCGCGGCGTCTGCTGCGGATAAAGCTCAGCGAGCCCATTGCTTTCCGAGGTGCAGATTATCGGTTTAGCCGGCCGGAAGGTCCCTTCGGTTCGCTTATGCCCCTGCATTCGCTGCGGCACCTTGGCGCCCCTGACCAAAGAAAAAGGGCCGCATCCTTTCGAATGCGGCCCTTAAATCAGCCTTGGGCAAACCCCAAAACCTTCAACAGGTTAAGCGAGGGGCTTGGCAATTGCGGCTTTTTTTATTTGACTTCCGTGCTCAGAACGCTACAACGTCCATTCTCCCGCCAATATCTTTTCCAGCCAGAACGCCCCGATCACGGTCTTTACATCCGTAACTTTTCCTTCTCTTATCCATCCCAGCATTTCCGGAACCGAAGCCCTGAAAGTTTCGAGGAACTCTCCGTCATCGAGCTGGCGTTCCCCAGCGACGAGTCCGCGGGCGACAAAAATATCCAAGTGCTCATCGGAGTATGCGATCGCATTATGGATCTTGCATACGAACTGCCAGTCAGCTGCCGTATAGCCGGTCTCTTCAAGCAGCTCACGTTTTGCGCAATCGAAAGGATCTTCTCCCGGATCAATTTTGCCGGCGGGAAACTCAATAAATACCTGTTGCAGGGGATAGCGGAACTGACGCTCCAGTAAAACAGATCCGTCGTCAAATAGCGGGAGGATGACTACTGCGCCTGGGTGACGAATGTATTCACGGGTCGACTGCTTTCCGTCCGGGAGGCGAACGGTATCACGCTGAATCTTTAGAAAATGGCCGTCATACGCGACGTCGCCGTCGACTTTATGCTCTTTGAGGTGCAAATCCACTCGCCCGCTCCATTCAAGAAAATCAAAGGAGCTATTTTACTTCCGTAAGCCGCTTTGACGTTCATGCAACGTCAAGCGTGGCGCTTGCGCAGATAGCGCACAACAAAGCCAGGGTAAGCAAGGACAAGGAAGAGACAAGCGGTGATCACATAAAACTCCCACCGCTGTGGGAAGACGTTGCCCATACGCGCTTCCAGCGCGTAAGCAACGCCCCGGACAGCGAAATAAAGGACAATAAGTTCTACCAGGCGCAGCCAGAACGGCTTGACTTCCAGCCCAACTGGAATCAGGAGGAAAAGGCGCTCATTAAAGAACGGCAAGTTGGCGGCCACTGCCGCCAACAGGATCACAAACCAGCTCGATAGAGAGACGTCCACTGGAGTATCGCGTCAACTCGAGCGAAATTAACTTCCGAGTGTTTGAACAATTGCCGTAGCACACAAAGTCATCAGCGGACCGGGCAGAATCCCCAGAGCCAGAATGGCTACACCGTTCACACTCAGGGCAACGCGCATGTCACCAGTGGCCGCGATCTTCGAATTGTCGACAGGCTCATCGAAGTACATGACTTTGACAACGCGAAGATAGTAGAACGCACCAATCAGCGACAGCAATACGGCCACTACTGCAAGCCATACCTGCCCCGTGCTCAACACCGCCTGAAGCACTGCGAGTTTCGCATAGAAGCCGACAGCCGGTGGAATACCTGTAAGCGAGAACATCAGCAGCAGCATCACGAAAGCAAACCACGGGCTGCGCTGGTTTAGGCCTTTAAAGTCATCAATGTTCTCCGCCTCAAATCCGGAGCGGGCAAGCAGCATGATCACACCAAAGGTGCCGAGCGTAGTCAGGACATAGGTAATCGCATAGAACAATGCCGAGCTGTACGCATTACCGGCCGACGAAACATTGCCATCAACTACACCGGACAACAGGCCGAGCAGCATGAAGCCCATTTGCGCAATTGTCGAATACGCCAGCATCCGCTTGAGATTGGTCTGGACGATTGCGGTGATATTGCCCACTGCCATGGAAAGAACCGCCAGAACCGTGATCATCTGCTGCCAGTCGATCGCAAGCGGGAACAATCCCTCAACCAGCAAGCGAATGCAGATCGCAAATGCCGCGAGCTTCGGTGCACCACCCAGCAGCAGCGTCACGGCGGTAGGCGCTCCTTGATAAACGTCCGGAACCCACATATGGAACGGTGCCGCGCCAAGCTTGAATGCGAGACCAGCAACGACAAACACTACACCGAAAACCAATACGGTTTTGTTCACTGTGCCGGACGCAGTTGCCTTTGCAACTTCGGTCAGGTCCAACGAGCCGGTTGCACCGTACAGCATCGAAATACCGTACAGCAGGAACCCTGAAGCCATTGCACCAAGCACGAAATACTTCATCGCTGCTTCGGTCGAGATTGAATTACCTCGGCGCAGCGCAACCAACGCGTACAGCGACAGGGACATCAGCTCCAGGCCGAGGTAGATAACAAGGAAGTTGTTCCCAGAGATCATCACCATTTGCCCGGCCAACGAGAAGAGCGCCAGTACATAGAACTCGCCACCCAGCGTACCGCCCAGCATCCCTCGATCGGTCGCGTACTGACGCGAATAAACCAGCGTAAGCCCTACCGCAACATACGAAAAGATCTTCAACAGATGCGACATCGAATCAGACACGAACATGTTGTTGAACGTGTATGTCGTCGGGTCATTGAAGCTTGCAACGCTGAGCGCAAGGCACCCCGCCAACGTCACCATCGCCAATACGTAGGTGATATGGCGCTTTGCATCCATTAGGAACATGTCGATCAGCAGAATTGCCGATGTCGCAATCACGAGAAAAATTTCCGGATAGGCCGGGACCAGATTCAGAGTATCCATCTTGTCGTCGCTAATGTGCGTTCACGTATTCGTTCACTGGCTGGTCGATCAATTAATCTTCGATACGGCGACATGCTTAAGCAAGTCGGAAACCGAAGTCTGCATTACATCGGTAAATGGTGCCGGATACACACCCATACCGATCACAGCAATGGCCAGCAGACCGAGCATGAAGAATTCACGGCCGTTGAGATCCTGCAGTTCAGCGACATGCGCATTGCCTACAGCGCCAAATACGACACGCTTCACCAGCCACAGGGAATAGGCGGCACCGAAGATCAACGCGGTCGCCGCAAGCATGCCAATCCAGAAGTTGAACTGCACCGAGCCAAGGATGACCATGAACTCGCCAATGAACCCGGAAGTCGCAGGCAAGCCAGCATTAGCGAGCGAGAACAGCACGAAGAACGCGGCAAAGCGCGGCATCGTATTGATTACGCCACCATAGTCGGCAATCTGGCGGGAATGCATACGGTCGTACAGCACGCCGATGCAAAGGAACATGGCGCCAGACACGAAGCCGTGCGAGATCATCTGCACGATCCCGCCCTGCACTGCCATATCGTTAAACACGAAGAAGCCGAGCGTCACGAAACCCATATGCGCGATCGAAGAGTACGCAACCAGTTTCTTCATGTCTGCCTGAACCAACGCCACCAGGCCGATATAGATCACTGCAATCAGGGACAGGGTAATGATGAATCCCGAAAGCGAATGGCTTGCATCGGGCGCAATTGGCAGCGAGAACCGCAGGAAGCCGTATGCACCGAGTTTCAGCATGATTGCGGCCAGCACCACGGAGCCACCAGTCGGAGCTTCAACGTGCGCGTCAGGCAACCACGTGTGCACCGGCCACATCGGCACTTTTACCGCAAACGCCATCAGGAAGGCGAAGAAGATCAGGATCTGTACATCCAGCGGCAACGGGAGCTTGTGCCAGACAAGAATTTCGAAGCTGCCACCAGACTTGAAATACAGGTAAAGCACGGCAACCAGCGTCAGAAGCGATCCAAGCAACGTATAGAGGAAGAACTTCACCGCAGCGTACACACGATTCGCCCCGCCCCAAACGCCGATGATGATAAACATCGGAATCAGCGTCGCTTCAAAGAACACATAGAACAGCAAGCCATCGAGCGCGCAGAAGACGCCGATCATGAGGCCGGACAGGATCAGGAAAGCTCCCATGTACTGTGCGACACGCTTCTCGATCACCTCCCAGCCGGCAATCACAACGATCACCGTAATGAAAGCGGTCAGCAATACGAACCATACGGAAATGCCGTCTACGCCGAGGAGGTAATTGACGTTGAAGCGCTCGATCCAGCTCGTCTTCTCGACGAACTGCATGCCATGAGCCGCCTTATCGAACTGCGAGATGAGTGGCAAGGTAACGACAAAGCTGACGAGCGAACCGATCAGCGACAGCCAGCGTACCAAGGCGCGGTTTTCATCCCGGCCGATTGCCAGGACAAGCAGGCCAAACACGATCGGGCACCAGATCGCGAGGCTCAAGAGAGGGAAAGTTGACTGCATCATGATTGTTATTTGCTCTACTTCGCCAACTTATTTGGCAAAAGACGGGAATGGCATGAAATAAATCAGGAAGAACAGCACGCCGATGATCATTACAAATGCATAGTGGTAGATATAACCGGTCTGGAAATGACGGATCAACGCCGAGAACCAGCCCACCACTTTTGCACTGCCATTGACGATCAGGCCGTCAATCAACGCGCGGTCGCCGACTTTCCAGAGCCCGCCTCCCAACAGACGCGCGCCATTGCCGAACACCACTTCATTGAACTTATCCATGTAGTACTTGTTGTCGAGGATGGTGTAGATCGCATGGAATTTGCTGTAGAACCATGCAGGCACCTTTGGATTGACCATGTAGCAGTAGTACGCCGAGGCGACGCCTGCGAGCGCCAGGAAGAACGGCATGGTCATGAACCCGTGCAGGCCCATTGCGGTCGCACCATGGAACTTCTCAGTCAAGGCTGCCATCGCGGGGTGTGCGTCGCTGACAAAGATCACTCCCTTGAAGAAATCTCCGAACAGCATCGGGCCAATCGTAACAAAACCGATAAGAACCGAAGGAATTGCCAACAGTATCAGCGGAAGGGTCACGACGAGCGGAGCCTCGTGCGGTTTTTCGCCCGGTGCGAGGCCGTGATGATGGTCATCACCGTGATGATCATGGCCGTGACCATGATGATCATCGTGAGCCTTGCCAAAGCGCTCCTCACCATGGAACACCAGGAAGTACATGCGGAACGAGTAGAACGCTGTCACGAACACGCCGGCCAGAACGGCAAAGTTCGCAAAACCGGCGCCGGCAATGTTCACTTCATGTACCGCTTCGATAATGCTGTCCTTCGAATAGAAACCGGAGAAGAACGGCGTGCCGATCAGCGCGAGCGAGCCGAGCAGCGAAGTAATCCAGGTGATCGGCATGTACTTACGCAGGCCGCCCATGTTGCGGATGTCCTGGTCATGGTGCATGCCAATAATGACCGCACCGGCGCCGAGAAACAGCAAGGCCTTAAAGAACGCATGCGTCATCAGGTGGAAGACAGCGACCGAATAAGCCGAAGCGCCAAGCGCCACGGTCATGTAGCCGAGCTGAGACAGCGTGGAATAAGCGACAACGCGCTTGATATCGTTCTGGATAATGCCGAGGAAGCCCATGAACAGAGCCGTAATCGCGCCAATGACAAGCACGAAAGACAGCGCAGTATTTGACAGTTCAAACAGCGGCGACATGCGAGCCACCATGAAGATGCCAGCCGTAACCATCGTCGCGGCATGGATCAGCGCCGAAATCGGGGTAGGACCTTCCATGGAATCGGGCAGCCAGACATGCAGCGGGAACTGTGCGGACTTACCCATGGCACCGATAAACAGGCAGATGCAGGCAACGGTCAACAACATCCAGTCCGTACCCGGCAGCATCAGCTTTGCGAGTTCGTCCTTCTTTGCGAATACTTCACCGTAGTTCATGGAACCGGAGTACGCGAGCAACAGGCCAATGCCGAGAATGAAGCCAAAGTCGCCGACACGGTTGACCAGGAACGCCTTCATGTTGGCGTAGATCGCGGTGGGACGTGTGTACCAGAAGCCGATCAGCAGATACGAGACAAGACCAACTGCCTCCCAGCCGAAGAACAGCTGCAGGAAGTTGTTGCTCATGACGAGCATCAGCATCGAGAACGTGAACAGCGAAATATAGGCGAAGAAGCGGTTATAGCCCTCGTCCTCCGCCATGTAGCCGATGGTATAGATGTGCACCATCAACGAGACGAAGGTAACGACGCACATCATCATCGCGGTCAGGCTGTCGACCTGGAAGCCGATTTCCAGTTTGAGCCCCATCACGGTCATCCAGTTATAAATTGTGCCGTTGAAGGTCGCACCATCGAGTACGGCCAGCAGCGTCTGGAATGAAATGATGAAAGCGATCAGGACGCCGAGGATCGTCACCGAATGCGACGCCGTGCGGCCAATCTTGTTACCAAAAAACTTGGTTCCGAACAGCCCCGCGATTGCGGCGCCAGCCAGAGGTGCCAACGGCACAGCCAATAGAACGTTAGGGTTGAGTTGCCCCGCCATGATGGACCTTATCGTTATTGTTGCGGTTAACCTTTGAGACTATCGAGATCTTCGACATTGATGGTGTCCAGATTACGGAACAGAACCACCAGAATCGCGAGACCAATCGCAGCCTCCGCGGCAGCCACGGTAAGGATGAAGAAAACGAAAATCTGCCCTGCTGCGTCGCCCAGGTAGTAAGAGAAGGCGACGAAGTTCATGTTGACGGCCAAGAGCATCAACTCGATTGCCATCAGCAGGATAATGATGTTCTTGCGATTAAGAAAAATCCCGACAACCGAAATCGCAAACAAGATTGCACCGATGATCAGATAATGAGCTAGCGACAAAGCCACAATGCTTCCCCTTATTGTTTTTCTGCTGTAGATGCAGCCGGCTGCGCATTTCCGTTGGCGCGCTCGGATTCGGCTTTCATGCTGACGATGCGCACGCGATCGTTGCGCTTGACCTTAACGGCATCGGCTGGATTGAAATACTTGCTGTCCTTGCGGCGGCGCAGCGTCAGTGCGACTGCTGCCACGATGGCAAGCAGCAGGATGACGGCGGCGATCTCGAATGCGTAGATGTACTGCGTGTAGATCAGCTTCCCGAGTTCCTTGGTGTTGCCAATCGTTGCAGACGCCTCGGGAACCTGCGTGTCGAGCGCCCAGAAGCCGTGCAGAAGAACCGCTGACATCTCGAGGACGATAACCACACCAATCGTGGCCGCGAGCGGGAGGTACCCCCAGAAGCCCTCGCGTAACTTATCCATATTAATGTCGAGCATCATCACGACGAACAGGAAAAGTACCATGACCGCGCCAACATAGACGAGCACAAGCACGATTGCAAGGAACTCAGCTTTCAGCAACAGCCAGAGAGCTGCCGCCGAGAAGAAGGACAGAACCAGGAATAGCGCAGCATGTACCGGGTTGCGGTCGGTGATAACACGGGTCGCTGCGAGTACAAGGATCGCCGCGAACGCGTAGAACAAGGCAGTTTTAAATTCCATAATGGACCAAGTAAGTCAGCCTAGACAGGCCAGATCAAGCAGAATCAACGATATGCGGCGTCCGCTGCGCGAGCCGCGGCAATGTCCTTCTCGTAGCGATCGCCAACTGCCAGCAGCATCTCCTTCGTAAAGTAGAGGTCGCCGCGCTTTTCGCCGTGATACTCCAGGATGTTCGTTTCAACGATCGAATCAACCGGGCAGGATTCTTCGCAGAATCCGCAGAAAATGCACTTGGTCAGATCAATATCGTAACGAGTGGTCCGACGTGTGCCGTCTTCGCGCTCGCGGGATTCAATCGTAATTGCCATGGCCGGGCAAACTGCTTCGCACAGTTTGCATGCGATGCAGCGCTCTTCACCGTTCGGGTAACGGCGCAGTGCGTGCAGCCCGCGAAAACGCGGGGACAGCGGTGTTTTTTCTTCCGGAAACTGCACGGTAATCTTCCGGGCAAACATATAACGCCCGGTCAGGGCCAAGCCCTTGAGCAGCTCGCGAAGCATCAGGCTGCCGAAAAAATCTTTAATGGCTTCCATTTTGATCAGCCCTATTCCTTACTTCCAAATATTCCAGGGTGTCTGCATCCAGGCAGCCACGATCACCAGATAGGCCAGGGTCAGCGGGATGAACACCTTCCAGCCCAAGCGCATGATCTGGTCGTAGCGGTAACGCGGGAACGACGCACGTGCCCAGATGAAGAGAGAAACTACGAAGAAGGTCTTGATACCCAGCCAGATCCAGCCTGGAATCCAGTCGAGGAATGCCACCGGCGCCGCCCAGCCGCCGAGGAACATCAGCGACGCGAGGATCGAAATCAGGATCATGTTCGCGTATTCAGCCAGAAAGAACATCGCGAATGACATGCCGGAATATTCGACCATATGGCCAGCCACGATCTCGGATTCACCTTCAACCACGTCGAAAGGATGGCGATTGGTCTCGGCAATTCCGGAGATCACGTAGATCACAAAAATCGGCAGCAGCGGGAGCCAGTTCCATGACAGGAATCCAACGCCCTTTTCAGCAAAATATCCCTTGCTTTGCCCCATTACGATGTCGGTGAGATTCAGGCTGCCGGATACCATCAACACGATGACCAGTGCGAAGCCCATTGCGATTTCGTAGGACACCATCTGTGCGGATGCGCGCATCGCTCCGAGGAATGCGTATTTGGAGTTGGACGCCCATCCTGCGATAATCACGCCGTATACCTCCATTGACGCAATTGCCATCACAAACAGCAGGCCTGCGTTGACATTCGCCAGCACGGTTTCGGGACCGAAGGGAATGACAGCCCATGCAGCCAGTGCCGGCATAATCGTCATGATCGGAGCAATAACGAACAATGCTTTGTTCGCACGCGCCGGCACGACGATTTCTTTGAGCAAGAGCTTGAGTGCGTCAGCAATCGGCTGAAGCAGGCCCGCCGGCCCGACACGGTTCGGGCCGAGGCGGATATGCATCCAGCCGATCATTTTGCGCTCCCACAACGTGAGGTAGGCAACGCAGCCCATCAGCGGCAATACGACAACGACGATCTTGACCAATGTCCAGATCAGCGGCCATGAGACGCCGAACCAGTCTTGCCCGGTCGCGTTGATGGTCATGAACATTTGATCCATTACGCTTTCTCCACATTGATTGCGCCGAACATGGCACCCAAATCAGCGGTCGATGGGTGGCCTGCAGCCACGCGCACCACGTTCTCGGGCAGTTTCGCGTCAACAGCCGCAGTAAGCACGGCTGTGCCCTGCCCTTGCGTCACTTTCACTTGTGCGCCGTCAGCGACACCAAGTTTCTGTGCAAGAGCCACGGACAGCCACGCCTTCGGCGCTTGAGCGTCATGCGTTTGCTGCAGCGATTCTGCGCGTCGGACGATGGCATCGGTAAAGTAAATCGGCACGTCTGCGATACGCTCGATCTGTGCCGCAGAGCCTGCTGTTGCAGCTTTTGGCGCCAGATCCACGATGTTATTCAACCGAGATTTGACGTCTGCTTCTTCCGCTACTTTCGTGCCGAGCAGTTCAAGGCGGATTTCTTCCGAAGTCTCGTAGTGAAAACCAG
The DNA here is from genome assembly GCA_035654275.1 of Noviherbaspirillum sp. Classification (GTDB taxonomy): domain Bacteria; phylum Pseudomonadota; class Gammaproteobacteria; order Burkholderiales; family Burkholderiaceae_D; genus Noviherbaspirillum. The sequence continues at coordinate 2,952 of DASRXG010000016.1, read as the reverse complement.
TCAGTTCCAGCATATTGCCCAGGACACGCAATACCTTCCATGCCGGACGGGTTTCACCGAGCGGCTTTACAGAACCGTTGAAACCTTGCGCGCGGCCTTCGCAGTTAATGAATGTGCCGGACGTTTCGGAGAACGGAGCGATCGGCAACATCACGTCAGCATATTCGGCGGCATGCTTATACGGAGACATGGCAACAACCATATCCGCTTTACCGAGCGCGGCGCGCGCCGCTTGCGGGTCATGGCAGTCCAATTGCGGTTCGGCGTGCAGCAAGACGTAAGCCTTACGCGGCTGAGCGAATGCCTGGATTGCATTTGCACCTTTGCCCGGAAGTGCATTCGCGACGTAACCGCCGACGGTGTTTGCGGCCTCGGTCAGGTATCCGAACTTTGCGCTGGTATTCTGCGCGATCCACTGCGCCGCTGCGTGCAATTGCGATGCTTGCGGATGTTGTGCGACAGCGTTGCCGAGCACCACAGCCTTCTGCTCGCCGGACAACAGGCTTGTTGCGATACCTTTCGCAACTTCGCCAGGTTGCACGTTTGAGAACCCTTCGGGGGCCGCAACACCTTTCGCCTGCGCGATGGCGCAGATCACTTCAGCCAGACCGGATAACCACTCTGACGGTGCCTTGATCATTCGGTTGACAACCGGCATCAACAGGTCATCGTCGGTTCCATGCAGGATGCTAACCTTGGTCGTGCCACGTTTGGCGGCATGACGCAGACGGGCTGCAAGCAAAGGATGGTCCTTACGCAAGAAGGAACCAATCACGAAAGCACGATTGAGTTCACCAAACTCCTCGATGGACATGCCAAGCCAAGGAACCAGCTTGCCGTCCAAGGAAAAGTCAGACTGGCGCAGACGGAAATCGATGTTATCTGAACCAAGACCACGTACCAGTTTCTGCAGGAGCGACAACTCTTCCAAAGTGGAATACGGTGCAGCCAGCGCAGCAATCGAATTTGCGCCATGATCCTGGCGAATGTGGCTCAAGCCATGCGCGACATACTCGAGCGCAGTTTGCCAATCGGTTTCGATCCACTTTCCGTCTTGCTTGATCATCGGAACGGTCAAGCGATCGCTGCTGTTCAAGCCTTCGTAGGAGAATCGATCCTTGTCAGACAGCCAGCATTCATTCACAGCCTCATTTTCCAGAGGAAGGACGCGCATGACCTTGCCACCCTTGACCTGGACGATCAGGTTGGATCCCAAGCCATCATGCGGGCTGACGGAACGGCGGCGCGACAACTCCCAAGTACGAGCTGTATAGCGGAACGGCTTCGACGTCAGGGCACCGACCGGGCAAAGGTCAATCATGTTGCCCGAAAGTTCGGAATTGACGGTATTGCCGACGAACGTGGTGATTTCCGAATGCTCGCCGCGATTGAGCATGCCCAATTCCATGACGCCGGCAATCTCTTGGCCGAAACGCACGCAACGTGTGCAATGAATGCAGCGCGCCATCTCGCGCATGGAAATCAGCGGCCCCGCATCCTTGGGTACTACGACGCGCTTTTCTTCTTCGTAGCGCGACGCAGCCGGGCCGTAACCGACAGCCAGATCCTGCAGTTGGCATTCACCACCCTGATCGCAAATCGGGCAATCGAGCGGATGATTAATCAACAGGAATTCCATGACGCTTTTTTGCGCCTTGATGGCCTTGTCGCTGCTGGTACGCACGACCATACCGTTGGTCACCGGTGTCGCGCAGGCGGGCAACGGCTTCGGTGCCTTTTCGACCTCGACCAGGCACATGCGGCAGTTCGCCGCGATGGACAGTTTCTTGTGATAGCAAAAATGCGGGATGTAGGTGCCGAGCTTGTTGGCAGCGTCCATTACCATGCTGCCTTCCTGCACCTCAACTTTTTTGCCGTCAATTTCGATTTCAACCATGGCTCTGTTCTATGCCGTTGGGTACGCGGGGCGTACCGGATTTATTAAACGTAAGCGGGTACGATGCAACGCTTATGCGTGATGTGATATTCGAACTCATCACGGAAGTTCTTTACGAATGCCCGTACCGGCATTGCGGCTGCATCACCGAGCGCACAGATGGTGCGCCCCTGGATGTTGTCCGCGATCGTGTTCAGCATGTCGAGGTCGTCCGCGCGTCCTTCGCCGTGCTCAATGCGATGCACCATGCGATAGAGCCAGCCGGTGCCTTCGCGGCATGGCGTACATTGGCCGCAAGACTCTTCATAATAGAAGTACGACAGCCGCAAAAGCGATTTGACCATGCAGCGCGTTTCGTCCATCACGATGACGGCACCGGAACCGAGCATCGAACCAGCTTTCGCGATCGAGTCGTAGTCCATATCGGTATTCATCATCACTTCGCCAGTCAATACCGGCATTGATGAACCACCCGGGATAACCGCCTTGATCTTCTTGCCGTCGCGCATGCCGCCAGCGAGCTCAAGCAGCTTCGCGAATGGCGTTCCGAGCGGGACTTCGTAATTGCCCGGGCGTGCCACATCACCGGAGATCGAGAAGATCTTGGTGCCGCCGTTATTGGGCTTGCCCAATGCCGCGTATGCCTCGCCGCCCATGCGCATGATGAACGGCACGGCTGCAAAGGTTTCGGTGTTATTAATCGTTGTCGGCTTGCCGTAGAGACCGAAGCTGGCGGGGAACGGCGGCTTGAAGCGCGGCTGGCCTTTTTTGCCCTCGATCGACTCAAGCAGCGCCGTCTCTTCGCCGCAGATGTACGCGCCATAACCATGGAAAGCGTTCAGCTGGAAGCTGAAGTCGGTACCCATGATGTTATTGCCAAGGAAACCGGCTGCACGGGCCTCTTCGAGCGCCTGTTCGAAGCGCTCGTATTCCGCCCAGATTTCACCGTGGATGTAGTTATATCCTTGGGTAATGCCCATCGCATACGCGCCGATCGTCATGCCTTCAATCAGCGCATGCGGGTTGTAGCGAATGATGTCGCGATCCTTGAATGT
>DASRXG010000015.1:0-3489 GCA_035654275.1 Noviherbaspirillum sp. | reverse complement strand
AGAGCGTGTCGGAGACGGTTTGTGTCTCGGTCATATCTGGGGATGCCGGGGTGGCCGGAGCGGCTTGGCAATACACTGCCGTCAGGCCAAGCAGAGCCATGGGCAGTACGTCGGCCAAACGGCGCTTAGCGGTTGTTGTATTGATCATCACTGACTTTCTCCATCCATTCAACATTTTTGCCATCCTTCGCACCGGAGACGGCCAGATGCGTCATTGCAGTCTTTGGCGTGGCACCATGCCAATGCTTGACACCCGGCGGGCACCAAACCACGTCTCCGGGTCGGATTTCCTGCACCGGCCTGCCCCATTCCTGTGTGAGTCCCATGCCCGAGACGACTACCAAGCGCTGCCCCGCCGGGTGCGTGTGCCAAGCCGAGCGAGCTCCGGGTTCGAACGTGACCAGCGCGCCGGAAGCGCTGATGCCGCGATCTGCGGGCCAAATCATGTCCACGCGAACCTGGCCAGTAAAGTTGGCGGCCGGGCCAGCGGCTGAAGGCTGGCTACCGGCGCGCGTGATTTGCTGTTCGAAGGGGGAAGCCGCATGTACCTCGGCGGCCCCCACAACAACCGGCTGAAGCGCGGCGACACACAAAGCGATGCTTAGAAGCGAAAAATGCATGACAGTCGTCCTTTCAAATTGGCGCCCTTTGATATTGGAATCAAGGACACGCTACTTCCGGTGAACCCGACGCTGCTAGTCGAGTCCCGCCCACCAGTGCGAGAACTGCTGATCAGGCTCACCGAGTCGGACTGGCTCACCGATACGCGGAGTCAATAGCCGGTAGCGTTTTCCATGGCTAGCCGCCGCAGCCCGCTTGAACGGCTCGTCCCAGGCATGGCGCGCAAGGGTAAAGCGCCCAGCATGTGCTGTCAGAAGCGTGCGTGCCCCCAGCAACTCGGCCGCGAGGGACGCTTCTTCAGGGGGCATGTGGATGTCGGCCCATCGCTCGTTGTACTGTCCGGCATCCAGCGCTGCCAGGTCAAAGCTGCCGAAGCGCTCGGCGATATTAGCGAAGTGCGGGCCAAAACCTGTATCACCGCTAAAATACAGCCGTCGCTGCGGGGTCTCGAGCGCAAAGCTTACCCACAGGCTTTGGTTGCGTTTCATGAAACGGCCGGAGTAGTGCTGCGCCGGCAATATGTGTACGTTCAGACCAGGCGCAACTTCCAGGCTTGCATGCCAATCGGCTTCCCGGATTTTTTCGGGCGGATAGCCCCAGTGCGCCAGATGAGCGCCGTTTCCCAACCCGGTAACGACCAGCTGGGTCTTTGCCTCCAGACCCTTCATGCTCACGTAATCAAGATGGTCGTAGTGATCGTGTGTGATCAAGATGACGTCGATTTCCGGCATATCCTGAATCGCATACAGGCTGGTGCCATCGAACGCACGCACCATCCAGGGCAGTGGTGCCGCATAGTTGCTGAAGACAGGGTCAACCAGTAGTCGCTTGCCGGCAAGCTGTACAAAATACGAGGAATGGCCGAGCCAGATCACCGTGTCCTGGTCACGAGGCAACGCTGCCAGGTCAGTCTTGACTGAGGGCAGCGGTGCGGGCGGCGCCGGCCGGTCTCTGGGCTCGAAGCGCCCGCGAATCACAGCCCATATGAAAGCGAGGCCGCCGGGCCGCGGCGGAGAGGCAATCTCATTGCGGAAGGCGCCATCGCGGTACCTCGGCGACGCTTGCACTGTCTCCAGCCGGTCCCCATCCGGCAACTGCCCCAGCGGACGGTAGAGGTAAGCGCAGGCGCTGACAACGAGCGTGCACATCATGACCATCACCAACATGAGAAGTCGTTTCATGTTATTCACTGTGAGATTTCTGCAAGCAGATGCCATGGCCGGCCCGACGCCCAAACGTTAGCCTTGAGGCTTGGTCTCCCATTTGCATATAGTTATGCGAACCGACTGCTAGCATGTTTTTTCCTCGACTACGCCAGGTGAGTACGGAAGAACGCGGTCAGCTTGGAAAACGGAATCTTGTCCATTCGGTCATAAAGATCGACGTGATCCGCATTCGGCACAATCACCAATTCCTTGGGATTGGAAGCGGCCTTGAAGACATCTTCAGAGTAATAGCGTGAGTGAGCGTTTTCTCCGGCCATCAGCAGAATCGGGCGCGGCGAGATCATGTCGATGTTTGCATACATCGGAAAACTGAAGAACGACACCGGCGTCGTCGCCGTCCAGGCCGTTGTGGAGTTGATACCCCTCGGATGGAAGCCGCGCGGTGTCCTGTAGTAATCGAAGAAGGCGGCCAAGACAGGGTCAGGGTTCTTGGGCAAGGATTCAGGCAGCACGCGCTGCCCTCTCACAATGTTGCCCTCTTCGTCAAACGGGACTTCGTGATAGCCAAGCGAATATTTGCCACTTTCCGCATCTGTCCAGCGTTGCTGGCTCAGGTAGTCGATGACCTTGCGGCGCTGCTCCCGCGTATAACTGTCTTTATGGCTGCGGCTCATGCTGCGAGACATGTCATACATGGAAGCCGTGGCGACCGCTTTGATGCGCGAATCGCTTGTTGCGGCAGTGAGTGCCATACCGCTAAAGCCACAAATGCCGATGACACCGATGCGGTTGCGGTCAACGTTCGACTGCAAGCCAAGAAAATCTACGGCAGCACTGAAATCCTCGGTGTTGATGTCGGGCGAAGCCACATTGCGCGGCTCGCCACCGCTTTCCCCTGTATAGGACGGATCGAACGCGAGCGTGACGAACCCGCGTTCCGCCATCGCTTGTGCATAGAACCCTGACGACTGCTCTTTCACGGCGCCGAACGGACCGCTGACGGCAAGGGCGGCCAGTCTCCCGCTGGTATTTTTCGGCTGGTAAAGGTCGGCAACCAGCGTAATGCCGTAGCGGTTCCTGAAACTGACCTTTTTGTGGTCAACCTTGTCGCTTCTGGCGAAGGTCTTGTCCCACTTGCCGGCAAGTGGTATTTGCGATTGCGCTGCGGCTTGCTGTGCGGCGACCGCCCCGACGCTCAAAGTGGCGATGCCGACGCCCGTCATTTTCAGTAAATTGCGACGTCCCGTGTCCGGGGAGTTCTGATTTGCGACGGCGTTGCCAGTAACGTTCTGCTTGTTCATGGATTTCTCCTGGTGATTCGTGTTCAAGCGGCAAGGGTTGCGTTATCGATCACGAAGCGGTATTTCACATCGCCCTTCAACATCCGCTCGTAGGCGTTATTGATCTCGTCGGCCCGGATCAGCTCAATGTCCGCCACGATGCCGTGCTCGGCGCAGAAATCCAGCATTTCCTGTGTCTCGGGAATGCCGCCGATCATCGAGCCAGCCAGGCTGCGGCGTTTCATGATGAGGCCGAACACCTGTGGCGAAGGATGAGGCGACGCAGGAGCGCCTACCAGGGTCATCGTGCCATCGCGCTTGAGCAGCGCAAGAAAGGCATTGAGGTCATGTGGGACCGCGACGGTATTCAGGATCAGGTCAAGGCTCTTGGCATGTGCGGCCATTTCCTTGACGTGACGGGA
>DASRXG010000014.1:0-13290 GCA_035654275.1 Noviherbaspirillum sp. | reverse complement strand
GGAAGACTGCTGGTTCCGTGCCCGCCAGTATGTGCTCGATCGTAAGCAGTTCGGCAAGCCCTTGGCCGCGAACCAGCTGATCCAGAAGAAGCTGGCCGACATGCAAACCGAAATCACGCTCGGCCTGCAGGGCTGCCTGCGATTGGGAAGAATGAAGGATGAGGGAACTGCCGCGGTCGAAATCACGTCAATGCTAAAGCGCAACTCCTGCGGCAAGGCACTGGAAGTCGCCCGCATGGCTCGTGACATGTTGGGCGGGAACGGCATCTCCGATGAGTTTGGGGTGATCCGCCACATGGTGAACCTCGAAGTTGTGAACACTTATGAGGGCACGCATGACATCCATGCATTGATTCTCGGGCGTGCGCAAACCGGCATCCAGTCCTTTCAATAAGGTACGGTTGCATTTGCACAAACCCTGCGGCAGAGCTTAGCCGCAGGGTAATCTTTCTCGTTTCAATGTACTGACCGGAATGCTTCTGATCGACCTCAGCCAGCTGGCCAACCTAATTGGAGCGGTGGCTGCCACCCTCACCACTATTGCGTTCATCCCCCAAGCCTTGCTTACCTGGAAAACGCGACGTGCCGAAGGTGTCTCACTTGGCATGTACAGCCTCTTTACCACCGGCGTTGCCATGTGGCTGCTGTACGGACTACTGATCGGCGCATGGCCGGTCATTATTGCCAATGTGTTCACGTTGGCGCTTGCCCTGTTCATTATTACGATGAAGTTGCGCTTCGGGTAACAGTAACTTTTCGGCGCAGCCATCAGCGGTCAGAGCCAACCTCGCTTGCCCATTTCAGTGGCGACCAGATCTGCCAGCAATTTATAGCCGTAGGGTGTCGGATGCACGCCATCAGCATACTGGAAGTTGTCATTGGCTCCAGCAATCAAATTCGACCTGGTGCACACCAGCGACGAGGCGAGCGGGTTCTTCGCGAGCGACAAGTCGCATGCAGGGACGGTGACATTGCTTAGTCCGTAGCGCGAAGGATTGGCGTTCTGGTCACGGCTTACCGTATACGCATCGATTAGCAGCACCTCCGCGCCAGTGAGTCCCTGCTGTAGCTGCGTGTTGAAAGTCGTCACCATGTTCGTAATCAAAGCCTGCGATCCTGTATCGCTCGCAAATGCGGGCGTCTTGCTGATATCAGGCAGATTGACCACGGTGACGTATCGCGCGCCCTTCCCGACAATCTGATTCTTCACATAGCCTGCCAGCTCGGCACCTGCGGTGGCCATCGCAGTCACCGCAGCGGCAGCAGCCACTGCTTGGTCGCCACCTGCTGAAACGGTTGCACTAACCGTTGCAGCCTGGATGAACACATCATTGCCGCCCGCCATGACAAACACAATTTCATTGCCACTGAATCGGCCGCCCTTTGCTGTCAGGTGGTTCTGGATCTGAGTCGCAACAGGCACCGTCAATTGGCCGAGCACCGTATTGGCGCCACCAAGCGCTTTGTTACCTGGCCCCACTGGATTCGTCACCCGAGCACCGCCCTGCGCATATGCCGTGCAATTCGCATGATTTGTTACCTGGACGGAGAAACCTAGCGTCGAGTCGCCCTCCAAGCCGGTTTGCGCCGCGCAAGGCGCACTCACGTTCAAACGGGTGGCCAAGTGTTCAATCCAGATCTTAGCGTCCGAGGCATTGACCGTATATTTGCCGCCGCCAAGCGCTTTTACCGTACCGACTGCGTATGTGCCGACGTCGCTCAAGCTATCACCGAAGGATACGAGCGAACTGAACTGCGGCGGGCTGTTGAATTGCGGGACATTGCCACTGCTACCTCCCCCACACGCGGCTAATGCAGCGCTGGTGGCCAGGATCGCTGCCAGATGAAGTGGACGCATATCTCTCCTCTCGTTGTTATTTATTTTTGACTCAAACAAAGGTCTGCACGCCTCTGTTCGACTCGTCGCCATCATTGCACAAAATACTTGCACTGACGACTGCGGCTTGAATGCGGATCAAATGGAGAAGATTTTCTGATGCGTACTGCAGTGCGTTGTAGCATAGACGCGATACATCCGCTCGCAATGAGGCACCAGAAGCAGGGATTTACGGATTGCCTATTGCGACCGCAAGCCGTTCACAGGGGCTCGCGAGCAATAGGCAATTTGGAAGAAAATGATAGCCGGCCAGCGTCAGGCTAGAAGCCGGTCCAAAACACCCTGAGAATCATGCGCCGCACGCCGTAAACGGTCGTTCACGCCCTGCCACTGAACATCATCGGCAGGTGGCGCCTCAACGACGATAATGTCCGCCTTGGCCGCATCCATGGTGCGCAGCGCCGCATACAGGTCATGCGCATAGCCGGCCGGTTCAGCCGGCAAACCAAGCTGGACGACGGCCGAAGGTGAGCCTCCGCCTACGCGGCTGATCAATGCAAATCGCCTGCCGCGGGAAGAGAGTCGAGCAAGTGTTTTACCCAACTCCGCAGTACTGACCAAAGCCACCGGTGTGCTCGGTGCATAGTGGGCGTCAAGCGTGCCGGAAGCACGCGGTGCGGCGGCATCGGGCATGTGCGGCTCAATACCAATCACTGCAGCGATACGCGCAGCGCCGATATGCCCGGGTCGCAACAACACCGGGCCGTGGGTCGCCATCCGGGACAAATCCAGAATCGTCGATTCGATGCCGACTTCGCTTTGGCCGCCATCAAGAATGCAACCCACCATGCTTCCGGGACCTGTACCAAACTCGTCACGAACATGCTGCGCCGTGGTTGGACTGACATGGCCGAATTTGTTAGCCGACGGAGCGGCGACGCCGCCTTTTCCAGCCTTGAAAGTTTGCAACAGCGCTTGTGCCACTGGATGGGACGGACAACGTAGGCCGATGGAATCCTGGCCGCCCGACACCGCATCAGGAATATGGGCAGCGCGCTTGAGGATGAGGGTGAGCGGCCCCGGCCAGAAAGCATCGATCAGTTTGCGTGCCTGTGGCGGAATGTCTTCTGCCCAATAGGAAACGTCTGCGCCCGGCGCGAGATGCACGATAACAGGATGGTTTGACGGGCGCCCCTTCGCAGCATAGATCTTTGCCACTGCCTGAGGGTTCTCCGCATCGGCGCCAAGTCCGTATACCGTCTCAGTGGGGAAGGCGACCAAGTCTCCCTGCTCCAGTTTGCGTGCGGCAGCCTGAATGGCGGGCAAATCCAATATCAATTCAGGCATGACGCTGCATCCGGCGAAGTGTGGCTAAAGGGCGATGCCAAGAATGCCGCAAGCGGCACGCAGGCTGGCCTGAGCCTGCTCCAGCGTCGGCGCTACAAATGTCACATGGCCCATCTTGCGGCCAGGGCGTGCATCGTCTTTGCCGTACAGGTGCAGGTTGGCACCGGGTAGCGCCAGGACTTGATCCCATGCGGGTTCACGCGGTTGGTCGCTGCCGTTTTCGAACCAGACGTCGCCCAGGATGTTGAGCATGACTGCCGGCGAATGCTGGCGCACATCGCCCAAGGGCATGCGCGCCATTGCACGCGCCTGCTGTGCGAACTGGCTGGTGACGCAGGCATCGATCGTATAGTGGCCGCTGTTGTGCGGACGCGGCGCCATCTCATTGACCACCAGTGATCCATCCTGCAGCACGAAGAATTCGATGCACAATACGCCGACATAGCCCATCTGTGCGATGATCGACAGCGCCGCAGTTTGTGCTTTGGCCGCGCACTCCGGACACACGTTGGGGCCCGGCACCGTCGTCGTAAACAGGATGCCGTCACGATGCACGTTCTCGGCGATCGGATACACGACGGACTGCCCGTCTGCACCTCGCGCGGTCAGCACCGAAATTTCGTATGCCAGCGGCAGCATTTTCTCGAGTACGCAGGTGACATTCTTCATGCCGGCAAATGCAGCACGGACCTCGTCACGACTCTTTACCCGCACCTGCCCCTTACCGTCATAACCGAGGCGGGCGGTCTTCAGGATTCCCGGGAAGAGGTCATCCGATATGGAATCGATGTCACTCGCCGAAGCGATAACCTTATACGGCGCAGGCAGTACACCTGAGCTCGGTGCGCATTCGGTAAAGAAACGTTTTTCCTCGATGCGATCCTGTGCGATGGAAACGCATGAAGCTGCAGGTGCAACGAAGGTCTTTTCAGCGAGGAACGCGAGGCTCTGTGCCGGCACGTTTTCAAACTCTGTCGTCACGGCGGCGCATTGCTCTGCCAGCTCCTTAAGTGCTGCCTCATCCTTATAGTCGGCACCAATCAGGTGGTCTGCCGCGTGACCAGCGGGGCAATCGCGTGCGGGTTCGAGCACCGCCACCTTGTAGCCCATCTTCTGTGCAGCATGCACGAACATGCGTCCAAGTTGGCCGCCACCCATCACGCCCAGCCAGGTGGCCGGAGAAGCCGAAGGAAGAAAAGGATGATTATTCTTGTCGCTCATGCTGGCAATGTCATTGCAAGGGCTGCCTGGTTCTGCTTGACACGGAATTCCTGCAGACGCGCGGCAAGCTGTTCGTCTGTCGTCGCGAGAATTGCGATTGCAGTCAATGCAGCATTCGCAGCACCGGCCTCGCCGATGGCGAAGGTAGAAACCGGAATTCCTTTGGGCATCTGCACGATGGACAACAGGGAGTCTTCGCCGCGCAGGTATTTGGAAGGCACAGGCACGCCGAGCACCGGCACGATCGTCTTCGCCGCGACCATGCCCGGCAGGTGGGCTGCGCCCCCGGCTCCGGCGATAATGGCGCGCAGGCCGCGCTCGCGGGCCGACTCGGCGTATTCGAACATCTGGTCGGGCATACGGTGTGCGGAAATCACGCGCACCTCATGCGGCACACCGAAATCCTTCAGCATTGCGACCGCATGCTGCATCACGTCCCAGTCCGAGGACGACCCCATGATCACGCCGACCAGCGGTTTTTCTGCGTTGCCTGCGCTCATGTCAGTCCTTCAGCGTTTCACCGGTCAGGCGCTGCAGCGCCTCACGGTATTTCGCACCGGTCTTCTCGATTACGTCTGCAGGCAAAGCCGGTGCAGGCGCGGTCTTGTTCCAGTCCTTCAGCGTTTCCAGATAATCGCGCACGAACTGCTTGTCGAACGATGGCGGCGACATGCCCGGCGCATAGGAATCTGCTGGCCAGAATCGTGAGGAATCGGCCGTCAGCACTTCATCCATCAGGTGCAGAACGCCGTTTTCGTCCAGACCGAACTCAAATTTGGTATCTGCAATGATGATGCCGCGCGTCGCCGCATAATCGGCCGCGGTCTGGTAGAGCTTGATGCTGACGTCGCGCATTTTGGCAGCCAGTTCCTTGCCAATGCGGTTTTCCATTTCGGCAAAGCTGATGTTCTCGTCATGCTCGCCAATGTCCGCTTTTGCGGCCGGTGTAAAAATCGGAGTTTCCAGCTTGTCTGCCTGGCGCAGGCCTTTCGGCAAAGCGATGCCGCAGATGGCGCCCGTCGCCTGATAGTCCTTCCATCCGGAGCCGATGATATAGCCACGCACAACTGCCTCTACCAGAATCGGCTTGAGACGCTTGGCGACGACTGCACGGCCGCGCACCTGGTCAGCCTCGTCCGCCTGCACCACAGTTTCGGGATCAATACCAGTCAAGTGGTTCGGGACGATATCGCCCAGCTTCGCGAACCAGAAATTGGACATCTGGTTCAGCACCTTGCCCTTGGCGGGAATCGGTTCATTCATCACGACGTCGAAGGCGGACAGGCGATCTGTCGTCACGATCAGGATCTTGTCGTCGCCGACGGCGTAATTGTCACGAACCTTGCCACGGCCAAGCAGCGGGAGGGATTTGATGTTGGACTGGTAAAGACTGTTCATGGGGCTTTCCAAAAAAGCTAAACCGGCGGGTGTATTGCACGCCGCCGGTCGGTTTGTTTCCGATGCTAAATTTTACTGCACGATCTGAGCCAGTTCACCCTTCTTGTACTTCTCGGCCATTTTTTCCAGCGTAATCGGCTTGATCTTGGCTGCCTGGCCTTCGCAACCGAAAGCGAGATAGCGTGACTTGCAAATCTGCTTGGCAGCTTCGCGTGCCGGCTTCAGGTAATCACGCGGGTCGAACTTGGACGGATTTTCGAACATGTAGCGGCGGATAGCAGCCGTCATTGCCAACCGGATGTCGGTGTCGATGTTGATCTTGCGTACGCCGTGCTTGATGCCTTCCTGGATTTCCTCCACCGGCACGCCATAGGTTTCTTTCATGTCACCGCCAAACTGACGAATCTCGGCCAGCAGTTCCTGCGGAACGGAAGAAGAACCATGCATCACCAGATGGGTGTTCGGGATGCGCGCGTGGATTTCCTTGATGCGCTGGATCGCGAGGATGTCGCCGGTTGGCTTGCGGGAGAACTTGTACGCGCCGTGCGAGGTGCCGATGGCAATTGCAAGCGCGTCGCACTGGGTTTGCTTGACGAAGTCGGCTGCCTGATTGACGTCAGTCAGTAGTTGCTCACGAGTCATCGTGCCTTCCGCTCCATGACCGTCTTCCTTGTCGCCCTTCATGGTCTCCAGCGAGCCGAGCACGCCCAGCTCTGCCTCGACCGTGACACCGATCGAATGCGAGAATTTCACCACTTCGCGCGAAACGGCAACGTTGTATTCATAGCTGGCAACGGACTTGCCATCTTCCATCAGGGAGCCGTCCATCATCACCGAGGTGAAACCCGATTTAATCGCTGCCATGCAGACTGCCGGCGACTGACCGTGGTCCTGGTGCATCACGACCGGAATGTGCGGATAGGCTTCTACAGCTGCTTCGATCAGGTGGCGCAGGAAAGCTTCGCCGGCATACTTGCGGGCGCCTGCGGAGGCTTGCATGATCACCGGCGCGCCGACTTCATCGGCTGCCTGCATGATCGCAGTGACTTGCTCCAGGTTGTTGACGTTGAATGCGGGCAGACCGTAGCCGTTTTCAGCAGCGTGGTCGAGCAGTTGGCGCATGGATACGAGAGGCATGTCAATTCTCCAAAACAATAAAATTAGTATTCGCCGATCTTCATGATCTTCAGGGCGTTCGTCCCACCGACTTGGCCCATCGGTTCACCCCAGGTGACCACAATCATGTCACCTTTGTGCACCACGCCTTTGGCGAGAAGCAAATCCTGGGCCGCTTTCAGCACCGCTTCGCGGTCAACGGAATGCGCCAGTTCAAAGGTCGTCACATTGCGGTACAACGCAGCCCTGCGTTGCGTCTGCAAGCTCGGGGTAATGGCGTAGATCGGGATATCGATGCTGTGGCGACTCATCCACAGTGCAGTCGAACCGGACTCAGTCAGCGCAGCAATTGCCTTTACCCGCAGGTGGTGCGCAGTGAATAGCGCACCATAGGCGATTGACTGGTCAATGCGCGTAAATGTTGCATTCAGGAAGTCGGCATCCAGCTTGACCACATCCGACTTCTCCGCCTCTAGGCAGATTGCCGCCATCGCCTCGACGGTTTCGATCGGATACTTGCCGGAAGCCGTTTCAGCCGAGGTCATTACGGCGTCGGTACCATCCAGCACGGCATTGGCGACGTCGGACACTTCGGCGCGCGTTGGCACCGCGTTGAAGATCATGGATTCCATCATCTGCGTCGCGGTGATCGTGACCTTGTTCGAGGCGCGTGCCATCTTGATCATGCGCTTTTGCAGCGCCGGCACAGCGGCATTACCAACTTCAACGGCCAGGTCGCCGCGTGCGACCATGATGCCGTCGGACACATCGAGGATTTCCTGCAAAGCGGGAATGGCTTCCGCACGTTCGATCTTTGCGATCATCAGCGGCTTGTGCTTGGTCGATTCACCGGCGATATTGGCCAGCTGACGCGCCATGACCATGTCCGTCGCACTCTTGGGAAACGACACCGCAATGTAGTCGGCCTGAAAGCTCATCGCAGTCTTGATGTCTTCCATGTCCTTCGCGGTCAGTGCCGGTGCGGACAGACCGCCTCCGAGGCGGTTAATGCCCTTGTTGTTTGACAGCTCGCCGCCGATCTTGACCGTCGTATGAATCGCGCTTCCGACAACGCTGTCGACCACCAGCACGATCAGGCCATCGTTGAGCAGGAGTACATCGTTCGGCTTGAGGTCGCGCGGCAACTCCTTGTAGTCGAGGCCGACCTGCGCCTGGTTACCGAGTTCGCAATTGGCGTCGAGTACAAACTTGCTGCCGTTCTCGAGGAAGATCTTTCCGTTCTCAAACTTCCCGATACGGATTTTCGGCCCTTGCAGGTCCGCCATGATGGCGACTTCGCGCCCACACTCCGCAGCCGCCTTGCGCACCATCGCAGCGCGATCGATATGGTCCTGCGCCTTGCCATGCGAGAAATTCAGGCGCACGACGTTGACGCCGGCGCAGATCATCTTTGTGAGGATCTCCGGATCGCTCGAAGCGGGGCCGATGGTGGCAACAATTTTTGTAGCTCTGATCATTTGAGAACCTTGAAGGAGTGGCAAACCGTGGCGCAACGATATGCGCCACCCTGCGACTCAACTTACTTCGCGCGCTGCAGAAGAATATCGACAGCCGGCAGTGTCTTGCCTTCCAGGAATTCCAGGAAAGCGCCGCCGCCGGTGGAGATGTAGCCAACCTTGTCGGCAATGTTGTACTTCGCGATGGCAGCCAGCGTATCGCCGCCGCCAGCAATCGAAAAACCCTTGGAATCCGCAATCGCCATCGCGAGTGTCTTCGTGCCCTCGCCGAACTGATCGAATTCGAACACGCCCACAGGGCCGTTCCAGACGATGGTGCCGGCGCCGGCGATCTGCTGTGCGAGCTGCGCTGCCGTCTTCGGGCCGATGTCGAGGATCATGTCGTCGTCTGCAACGTCCTTCACGTCCTTGACAGTAGCCGCGGCAGTGGCGGAAAACTCTTTCGCGCAGACGACATCGACCGGAATCGGCACCGATGCGCCGCGCTTGGCCATCATATCGATGATCGCCTTCGCTTCACCGACGAGATCGGCTTCTGCGAGGGATTTGCCGATCTTGAGACCAGAAGCAAGCATGAAGGTGTTGGCGATACCGCCACCGACGATCAGGTTGTCGACCTTCTCGGCGAGGGTTTTCAGGATGGTGAGTTTGGTCGAGACCTTGGAGCCAGCAACGATCGCTGCGAGCGGACGTGCAGGCTGCCCCAATGCCTTGCCCAATGCGTCGAGTTCGGCTGCGAGCAGCGGACCGGCACAAGCGAGCGGTGCGAACTTCGCGATGCCATGCGTGGTTGCTTCTGCGCGGTGCGCAGTGCCGAATGCATCGTTGACGTAAACGTCGCACAGCTTGGCCATCTTCTGAGCAAGTTCGTCACTGTTCTTCTTTTCGCCTTTGTTGACGCGGCAGTTTTCCAGCAGCACGACCTGGCCTGGCGCGACGTCGACGCCGTCCACCCAGTTCTGCTTCAGCTCAACGGGCTTGCCGAGCAGCTCGGACAGGCGCTTGGCAATCGGCGCGAGCGAATCTTCCGGCTTGAATTCCCCTTCGGTAGGACGGCCGAGATGGGAGGTCACCATCACGGCGGCGCCGGCTTTCAGTGCCTGCTCGATGGCGGGGACAGAAGCTCGGATGCGAGTGTCTTCAGTGATGTTGCCGGCATCATCCTGCGGCACGTTGAGATCGGCGCGAATGAAAACGCGTTTGCCTTGGAGTTGGTTGCGTGCGATGAGGTCGCTCAATCGATTGAATTGCATGGCTGCCAGACAAGAATTGAAAGAATGGTAAAACGCTTATTCTACCGCAGCCCACACCTTCAAAGAACCGTTTTCACAAGATGACGCGAAGCAAGCTGTACATTGCCATTCCAGCCACGATCGTGCCCAAAAGATGCCTCGTGGTCATGAAAAATAATGCTGCTCCTATGCCAGCCACCAACTTTGGATTTCCCCATGTCAGGTACAAGGCCCCATCTGCGGCCAACAACAGGTCGGGGGCGACAATCGCTGCCAACGCCGCCGCAGGTGCATAGCGCAATGCATGCTGCACCTTGGGCGGCAATTTGACCGCATGACCCAGGAAAAAGAAGGAGCTGCGCGTCAGTATGGTTGCTACGGTAAGCAACACAATCGTCAGCCAGATATCTGTCGCGCTCATGCGTTATCCTTTTTCTTGTCCAAATAGGTATCCACGATCATTGCCGCGACCATCCCCGCAATGACTGCAAGTAGCAGCCCCAGTCGATACGGCAAAGCCGCAGCTGCGACAGCCACGACACTGGCAACCACCACGCCGACCAAGGCGGCAGAGTTAATGATCAAAGGAATGGTGATTGCCAATAAGGCAAGCGTGCCGGCAAATCCGATACCCCAGCTTTGCGGTATCAGGCTCGCGAGCAGGATGCCGCCAACGGAACCGGCCTGCCATGCACACCAGTTTGGATAACCGATGCCTTTGAAATAGGAGACCTTCCCTTTCGTGTGGTGCACTGTCTCGGCCGGAAAGCGGCGCGGGAAAAGGGCCATCGTGATGTCGGCATTGAAGTATCCATGCCACACCCGTTTGTACCAAGGCAGATGCCCGAAATGTGGCCCGATGGCTGCAGCGAAAATCACGAATCGCAAATTCACGACCATCGCCGTGACAAACACAACCCAGATCGGCACATTGGCGGCAATCAAAGGCAGGGATGCAAGTTGTGCCGACCCGGCAAACACCAGGAACGTCATCCCCAGCGCCTGCCACACGGTGAGCCCGGTTTTCACCATCGCCATTCCGGTCACCATGCCCCAAGCGAAGATGCCCGGCATCGTCGGCGCGCACGCCTTGACGCCTTCTAGGAACGCCCGTCTTTCCAGATCGATGGGGTCGGACTGAACGGCGCTGCTACGAGAATTGCTCATGAATTCGCGACGAAAAAAGCGGGCCTTCCGGCGACCCAATATTCGATTGACAACAATAGGAGAACTGCAAGCAGAGAAGGAGATACAGCGTCGCGCACAGCGTATTGAAATGGCACCGCAAATGCGAAAGCCTCATTCTACAGACGAATTTTCGAGCACGTTGGAATCCGCTAGAATCCAACCTTTGCGACAACTTTTGGAGACTCGAACATGTCCATGGCCGACCGCGACGGAAAAATCTGGAAAGACGGCAAACTGATTGACTGGCGCGACGCAACCGTACACGTGCTGACCCATACTCTGCATTACGGCATGGGCGTTTTCGAGGGCGTGCGCGCATACAAGACACCGAATGGCACTGCGATTTTCCGCCTGAAGGAACATACGCAGCGCCTGTTCAACTCCGCAAAGATTTTCCAGCTGAAGATCCCGTTCGACATGGAGACGGTGATGGAAGCGCAACGCCAGGTCGTGCGCGAAAACAAGCTCGAGTCCTGCTACCTGCGCCCGCTGGTCTGGATCGGCTCCGAGAAGCTGGGTATCTCCGCCAAAGGGAACACGATTCACGTCGCGATCGCCGCGTGGCCTTGGGGCGCCTACCTCGGTGAAGACGGTCTGGCCAAAGGCATCCGCGTCAAGACCTCCTCGTTCACACGCCACCACGTCAACGTGTCGCTGGTGCGCGCAAAAGCATGCGGCTATTACATCAACTCCATCCTCGCGAACCAGGAAGCGCTTGCTGACGGCTACGATGAAGCACTGCTGCTGGACACCGACGGCTACGTATCGGAAGGCTCCGGCGAAAACGTATTCATCATCAAGAATGGCAAGCTCTACACTCCGGACCTCGCCTCCTGCCTGGATGGAATTACGCGCGATGCAGTCCTGACGATGGCGCGCGACCTTGGTATCGAAGTCATCGAGAAGCGCATTACCCGCGATGAAATGTATTGCTGCGATGAAGCCTTCTTCACCGGCACAGCTGCCGAGATCACTCCGATCCGCGAACTGGACAATCGCCAGATCGGCGAAGGCAAGCGCGGCCCGATCACTGAAAAGTTGCAGTCGCTGTTCTTCGATGTGGTGGCCGGCAAGGCACCGCAGTACCAGCACTGGCTCACCCTGGTTTAACACCTCCTGGAAAATCCATGACACAAGCAAAAGTAAGCATGAGCTACGTCGAACTGGACGGCAAAGACCTGCCAGCCTATTGCCCCAATCCGGCAATGCCGATCTGGTCGTCCCACCCACGCGTATTTATCCCTGTCGATCATCACGAGGACGGCAAGTGCCCGTATTGCGGCACGGTATATCGGCTGAAGCCGGGCACCGTCGTCAAAGGCCACTAAGGCGATCCATTGCCAAGAAAAGCGGCCGGTGCATCGATGTTCCGGCCCGCTTTGGTTCACCCCCTCGTTACCTCACCCCGCCTGCAATCAAAGTCTGTTTGTCGCATTGACATCGTCAATAGCAGCCTTGCTCTATACTGTTCCCTTTCATTGAATGCGGGTCCCGTAGCGGATCGCCTGATTTATTCCAATTGGAAAGGAAAGCCGACACACCATGCCCACGCTAAGCAAAATCCCGGAAACTCCGGAGGAAACAGAAGCGGCATTCTATGAGGCAATCAGCCGCGCAGACGTGGACGCCGTCATGTCCTTGTGGGCAGAGGATGACGACATTGTCTGCATTCATCCCGGCGCACCGCGGCTAGTAGGACATTCGTCGATTCGAGCGGCATGGGAATCGATCTTCGAAAAGGGCGGCGTGCATATCCGACCAGTCCAGTTGCACGTCACGCAAAACATGATGACCTCTGTGCACAATATTATTGAAGAGGTTCATCGCACCGTGTCACGTCAACAAGACATCCACATCCTTGCCACGAACGTCTACATGAAGACGCCCCGCGGCTGGCGCATCGTCACGCATCATGCCTCTGTAGTGCCGGGCGAAGCGCCTGCAGATGCCAGCGTGTCGACCCTCTTGCATTAAAGCAGCAACGATGAAGTACTCGGCCCCATCCTGGTTACCCGGCGGGCATCTGCAGACCATCTACCCGGCGACATGCATCGTAAAGCCGAAGGTCGCCTATCGGCGCGAGCGATGGCAGACGCCGGACGGGGATTTCATCGATATCGATTTTGTCGACGGGACTCCGGGCCAACCCTTTGTTGTTCTCTTTCACGGCCTGGAGGGTTCGTCCGATAGCCATTACGCTCGCGCACTCATGTCCAAGGTCAGCGCACTTGGCTGGTCGGGCGCAGTACCCCACTTTCGCGGCTGCTCGGGAGAGCTCAATCACGCGCCACGCTTTTATCACTCCGGCGATGCCGAGGAAGTGGACTGGATCGTACGGCGCATCCATGGCGAGCGCCGAGCACCTGCGGCAAAGTTCTATGTCTGCGGAGTCTCTCTCGGTGGCAACGCCTTGCTGCGCTGGCTCGGCGAGTCGCAGCACCAGGCCAATATCGTCGATGCGGCGTGCGCCATT